>NZ_VIVB01000001.1:0-572579 GCF_007828605.1 Pantoea sp. SJZ147 | reverse complement strand
GACAGCTCAACGAAAGGCCGAGAAAAACGCTAGACTATGAATCACCCGCAGAGCGGTTTAGCCAGTGTGTTGCATCCATCGGTTGAACTCACAGCGCAAAGCGGACTGATGTCAGGTTAATGTCTGCTATGCGCGAAAAGCGGAATTTAGTCGTTGCTTCAAGTGACCATGAAGCCATGCCGAAACGCTAGTTTGCAGACGCTGTAGGTCTTATGGTTATTTCAGATGTATTAACGGTTTCAGGCGCCTCAATGACATGCTTTACAGCATGGGCAATGTTAGCGGGTTTAAGTGCGACAGAACGGTAGGCATCCATCAGCGCCATGGTTTCCTCATGGGTAATTGTTGACGCGAGTTCACTTTCTACAACGCCGGGATTTAAGCAGGTTACACGTATGTTAGGACTTTCCTGTCGTAACCCTTCAGAAATAGCCCGCACCGCAAACTTGGATGCACAATAGACGGCAGCTGTTGGTACGACAGTAAAGGCACCAATAGAGCCGATATTAATTATCTGACCCGATTTCTGTGCTTCCATCACGGGTAGCACAGCGCCAATACCCCAAAGCACGCCCTTAATATTAACGTCTATTGTTCGTTCCCATTCATCCTGATTGCCAGCGGCAAGGGGTGAAAGCGGCATAATGCCTGCATTGTTAATAAGGACATCAATACGGCCCCAGTTGTCCAGTGCTGTCTGGACGAAGTCAGACATGGATTGTCGATCGGTAACATCCAAAGCCCGCGCATCAGCAATACCGCCCGCGCTGCGAATGTCTGCTGCAATGGCATCGATACGTTCCACTCTACGTGCTCCTAGTAATACCTTCGCACCTGCAGTTCCAAGTTCTCTGGCAATACCTTCCCCGATGCCACTTGATGCACCAGTGATTAATATAACTTTGTCCATGATGTTCTCCTGTCATTGATTTCGTAGAGAGAATAGAACTTTACGATAAGTTGCAGTATCCTGCTTTCACTGGACTCAGTGGTTAGCAGTACTAAACAATGAAAATTGATCTCAATCTTTTACCTGTTTTTATTGCGGTTGCTGAAGAGCATAATTTCAGTAAAGCTGCAGCACGGCTGGGCGTGACCCGTTCGGCGGTCAGTCAGGGAATAAGAAGGCTCGAGGATGCTTTCGGCACAATGCTTGTCATGCGGACGACTCGCTCGGTTCATCTGACGGAAGCGGGAGAACAGTTGCGTGTATCTCTTTCATTGCCTTTAACCAGTCTCGAAGCTGCATTCGACAATATTGCTCCTGACAGTAAGCCAAGAGGACTTCTCAGAATCGCGGTGACCTCGATAGCGGAAGAATTTCTTTCAGGCCCGTTAATCGCTTCCTTCGCGGCAGCTAACACCAGTGTGAAGCTTGATATTGTTGTCACTGATAAAGAGTTTGATATTGTGGCTGCAGGCTACGATGCGGGTGTCAGGCTCGGAGAAGTGATTGAAAAAGACATGATTGCTGTTCCGCTTACGGGTGATCAACGTGAAATGGTGGTTGCTTCCCCTTCCTATCTTGCAGCCAATAGTCGCCCTTATCATCCTCGTGAGCTGGTTCATCATCAGTGTATCGGCTGGCGCTCATCCCCGGATGTTGAGCCCTATCGCTGGCCATTTGAAGAAAACGGGAGAGCCTTCGATCTGGCGATTGAACCGCATATTACGACTAATGACCTGCGTCTGATGTTAAGACTGGCTCTGGCTGGTGGCGGCATCACTATGGCTACTCAAGAAACATTCAGGCCATATATAAAAGGCGGTCAGCTTGTGTCAGTGCTGGATGAGTATCTTCCACAATTTCCAGGCTTCTATCTGTATTTTCCCCAGCGCCGCAATATTGCGCCAAAGCTCCGTACTCTGATTGACCATATCAAAGAATGGCGGCAGACGTTTACTTGCCCCCTCTGAGTGGTTCATTTCCATTTTTTGAATCAGTGAGTTAGTTCATGGTAAAGGCTAAGATTAGCGCATGCAGATGCTGCGGACTTGTCCAGTATTACGTGATAAAGCATATTTTCTTCACGGCTCCATGCACCGTTGCAAGCTGTCCTGTTGTCCTGCTTAACTTCCTCTATATAACGCCCATGTCATGCAACCTTATTTCTACAAACTCCTCTGATAGATGAACTCAGGGTCAATTCAGCCTGCGGATTTTGGAAACAAACGCTTAAATCCCGGTAGTTACCATGACGGTGGGTTCGCCAGTTATGTCTGCTAAGTCCGCTTCTGCACTAAGCAGACATTGTGTTCACATCCCCATTAGGACTCAAATTTGTCTTTCGCTGGCACCGTATCGGGCCTGTAAATCCCTGACCCAATCCCGCAGTCGTGCCAGCGTCAGCTCTTTTTTGCCAGCACATCCTGCAGTATCGCCTTACCGGGGCACCAGACTCTTTAGCCGCAGATATTCCTCTTCCCGCTGCCGCATATATTTGAGTTCAGAAGGGGGAATTCCAACGTATTTCTCAGGCCATACTTAAAATGTGGCCAGAAATTCAAGTCATAAATATAGTATTGTGATTTGTGTCACTAAATATTCCGTTTCGCAAAAAAGGTCATTCTAAATGACAACAGCCGACATGCCTCGCAATTTAATATGCCATTACTATGATGGCCGGACAGTTTAATCTCATTTAAGTTTTTGAACGCACTTAAAAATAGACACTGATGGAATATCACATGCCAATAAATACAGCTGCCATGCAAGAAAAACTATTAAGTTTAATGCAAAGCGTTGGTCAAAATATCTACCTGAAATCAGTGATGAGCGGCATGATGCTCGTGTTACCAGCAACCATCATGAGTTCCGTCGCCACGCTTCTTAAGGTATTCCCTTTCCAGCCTTACCAGGATTTTCTTGTTCGCTACGAACTAGTAAGGTTTTTTGATATACCTATCAATTTCACCAACAACTTTCTGGCAGTCATTGTTTCATTTTCGGTGGCTTACACGCTGGCTAAAAATCTTAATGTTGATAGCTTCATGGCCGGTCTGCTTTCAATGATTTCATTCTTTATACTTACACCCTATAACCCTGGAGAGATCGGTCCACTGGGGCAATCATATTTAATTCCAAGCCAATGGTTAGGTGCCATGGGGTTGTTTACGGGGATTTTGGTTGCCATTGTATCAACCCGTATTTTTACAGGCATTACCCGAAAGGGATTAATTATTAAAATGCCAGAGAATGTCCCGGATTTTATATCAAAATCCTTTTCATCGCTCATTCCTGGTATTGTAATCCTGACAACATTTACTGTTATATCTGCGATTATAACGATTAATGGTTATGGTAGCATCCATCAAATCATCTATAAACTCATCCAGTCGCCACTCACATCTCTTGGATCAGGCATTGGATCTATTATTTTTGTTGCAGTGCTTGCTCAGTTACTCTGGTTCTTTGGTCTTCACGGGCACGCCATAACACTAGGCATTGTAGCGCCTATATGGTTTGCTATGGATGCACAGCAGCTGGCTGCGTATGCTGCAGGCATTGAATTACCTAATATCACCGGGTTTGCATTCTTTATGACCTATGGTGTTGCGGGTGATTTATTACCATTAGCGATTATGTTGGCTTTTTTTGCAAAGAGTAGTCGATATAAAACTTTAGGTAAAATAGCCCTTCCTCCCGCGGTATTCACAATTGGTGAACCCATGGCCTACGGTGTACCTTTGGTCATGAACTTTGCTTTAGCTATTCCCTACATCCTTATCAACGGGATTATGTTGGGCATCGCATATTATCTAACTGTAATTGGAATATTGCCGAGGGTCGCTGGCGTCAGCACGCCTGCGGGGATGCCTATCATAATCTCAGGATTCATGCAGGGTAGCTGGAAAATAGCGGCATTCCAGTTTATTGGGTTGTTTGTAAGATTCTCAGCCTGGTACTTCTTCTTCAAGATAGCTGATGCGTTAGCCTGTAAAGAAGAAACGGATGAAATCTGTGCGAGTTAGATAATCAAAATCTGGAAGTTGACCATGAGAAATACACTACGCCACGGTGGGTTAAATGTTGCAAATTAATTATCAGACCAGTCGAATTGTTGTCGACAGACTCCCTGTTGCATGTCACTGGAGCGTTAAGCATATACAAGCATCGTACCATGTAACAATTTTAAAAGACGATTCCGTGGTACATGAACTTACTGGGGTTGGCGATAGCACAGATCTGCTTTTAACTGGCTTTGAGTTGAGTGAACACGGCACATATACTGTGAAGATTAATTCATGTAACAGTGCTGGTAGTATGGTTTCACTGACTAATTCATTCATTACGGGTAATCTGGGTAACTTCCACGGCAACTGGATAGCACAACCTTTTCAGAACAACAAAGATAAACCAGAAGATAGTAGTACGCGAAACACGGTTATCAGGAAATGTTTCCCTATCCAAAATGCAATCGACAGGGCTGTAATAAACATTGCTGGACTTGGATTCTATAACCTATATATAAATGGGGATAAAGTATCAAGGAATGAGCTTAATACCGACTGGACTAATTACTCGAAAACCATCTATTACGATACTTATGAGATAAAGGATTACTTAAAAACGGGTAGCAATACTTTAATCATTGAACTGGGCAATGGATGGTATGCTCCCTCCGAAATGAAACTATTCGGGAAGTATAATCTTCGTGACATTTTATGTTCAGGGGGGACTCAGGCAATCGCTGATATTTTTATACAGGGTGAGGGACTGTCAGTACGTCTATCGACGGATGAGACATGGGAATGCACTGAAGGCGCATATTTTACCAACAATATCTACCTGGGCGAAACCTTAGACTCCCGATTGTTCAGTGGTCGCAATACCACAGAACTGGTATCACCCAGATGGAATAACGTCCTCCTGGCGAAAGGGCCACAAGGGCAGATGGTGTCCAGTTATATCCCCAAGATAGAAAAAATTAAGTGTCTGGACTTTAAAGAAATCCATGTTCTGAATGAATCAGAATTCATCGTAGATTTTGGGGAAACCCTTTCAGGGCTTATTGACCTTTCGGTGAGCGCCTCCGAAGGACAAGTTATCACTCTGACATATGCTGAGTGTCTCGACGATGATTACACGTTGAATACCGGGTCAACGCTGGCTGGCTTCATTGGAAAAGAGGTAGCACCCGGCATTATTATAAATGGTGGAGAGTCATCCCCCGGTCGTGCAGAGCAAATCGACCAGCTCATTTGTCGAAGTGGCATCAATCATCTGGTTAACAAGTATACCTATCATTCTTTTCGCTATGTGAAAGTGAGTGGAATGAATCTGGATCAGTTACTCTGCATTATGGCGCACAAGGCATACAGCAAACTCGAAAGCGCCGGCGATTTTCTTTGCTCAGACTTGTATTTAAACCGGCTGTATGAGATTGCGCGTAATACCAAACTAAACAATATTCACTCCGTGTTCAGTGATTGCGCGCGGGAGCGGTTCGCGTATGGTGGGGACATCGTTGCTCTGGCAAAATCTCAGGTTTATCAGTTTAATTCTGCAAAGATGTACGAAAAAACCCTTTCAGACTTTATCAACGACACGCGGAAAAATGGTGGTTTTCCCGAAACGGCACCGTATGTGGGAATTAAAACAAACGGAACCGGGGAAACAGCCGGCCCTTTGGGATGGCAGCTTGTTGTTCCCTTTTTGCTTAACATTCATTACCAGCACTATGGAACGCTGGATCTCGCACGTGCGTTTTTTCCATTCCTGGAGCGTCAGCTTGAACACCTTAACAGTGTCGGGTATGAAGGGCTTCTCAACTGCTGCCTCGGGGATTGGGGGAGCCGAAATTCTGGTGCCGTTGACTATAAGTCAGGTTCTCCCGCACGCAATTTCACGACCGCATGTATCTATTATCTGCATGTAAAGTTACTCCATAAATTCAGCACTATTCTTAAACTGAACGGTAAGTCTGAATTTTATGCGAAACAAATAGTTAAAATCAGGGATCGTATTATTGCTGATTTTCGAAATGCTGATGACAGCTTTGCAGATAAAAGTCAGACAAGCTATGTTTTTGCACTCTATATGGAATTAAGTGATAACCCCAAAAAGTTAGCCAGTGAACTGGCTAATGCTATTCGCGATAATAATTACCTGGTAACCTGCGGGATTTTTGGTCAAAGCTTCCTGTATGAAGTTCTCCGCCATTATGATGAAAATGAAGTAATCATGAAATGGCTTCACGCCTGTGGGGGATTCAAAAGTATGCTTCATGACGAGGATACTACCCTGAAAGAATTTTTTGGTGATAACAAGAATGGCTCATGCAATCATGCGATGTTCAGTTCTTATACTAGCTGGATGACTCAAGGGCCAGGAGGCATTATCATTGAGGATAATGCAAGAGGTAGTGATTCTGTAAGAATACAACCTGCATTTTTGGATTCATTACAGTTCGTTGACTGTACACATCACACTGTCAGAGGATACATTTCTTGCAAATGGCAACGTCTTACAAAAGGTATTGAAATAGTGATCAATATTCCATTTAATTTAAAAAAATGCGTCCTGGTTATCTCAGAAGAGTATAATGTCACGGGTAACATCCATGAGCCTCAGTATTCCGATGGTGTTAATCAATACTTTGATATACGAAATGCTGGTGAGGTTAGCGTGTTACTGACCTGAACGCTTCATTAATTATAAGCTCCATGTAGGTGTTTTATGCTCAATCCTGAAATACATGACAGTCTGTTAGCATATACAGAGAGAGAACTTGAGATTTTACGTGCTAACTATCAGCTGAGTCATAAGTTTAAGAACCGCATGGAGCGTAGGTTTTTTAAAGATAACTATATTTATATTGAAAAACAGACTCGTTTCACAAAAGTGTCCTTGCATTCACATGATTTTATAGAACTCATCTATATCTATCAAGGAAGTATGCGTCAAAATGTCAATGGCCTGCCCATGACATTACAGGAAGGGGAAATTATGCTCCTCAACCAGTTTGCTAAACACGAAATTGATTCTGCCGGCCATAACGACATCATCATCAACTTCATCATCAAAACGGAGTTTTTTGGCAAATTAATGTCGTTGTTTGATGAAGATAACCTGATATCGGATTTCATTCTCGCGTCAATAAATGGTAAGCGTCGTTATGGGGAACATATTCATTTCAAAGTGGGTGAGATAGATTCTATCCAGAACATTATGCACATCATCATTACTGAGATTTATAGCGCAAATAAACTTAGAGAGGTGCGCGTTAATTTTTTAGTGGGTTTGTTGCTGACCGAATTACTTGCAAATATTGAGTGCAGTGACTATCACATTAATGGAACTTATAATAATTCGATATCAACATCTGTCCTCAGATATATTGATGAGAATTATAAAGTTGCGACACTTAACGACATTTCTCGCAGGTTGAATCAGCCGAATTATAAAGTAAGCAAATTACTCAAAGACTTCACCGGAAAGAACTTTAGTGAACTCCTTATTGAAAAAAGGTTGGATATCCTAACGCATTTACTAAAAAACACAAATTATTCAATAATTGACGCAATCAACATGTCCGGCTATGAAAATGCCACTCACTGCTATAAAATATTCAAAAATAAATACGGCATGAGTATCAAGGAATATCGCAATAGTTTTAACTAACCCTCTTTTCCTGTTCGGAAAAGTCAGGCATTTTTGTCTGGCTTTTTTTAAATTTAATATTAAATGCAAAATTCGACATACAAAAACACAAGCCTGGTTATAACTCTACTCTGGCGGTCAAATATAATGGTTGTGATTTCTTTTCTTATTAAAAAAATTACCCTACCATTACCAGTGGAGCTATAATAATGTGTTTAAATAAAATAACGCTTTATTTATTGCTGTTTTGTAGTTGTATAAATGAAAGCTATTCTGCAAATATTTCTGAGGATGGCTCGTTTCAATTAAATGGCTATGGAATGGTTGCCGGCGATTTTCAGAGCGAATACAACAGACCCAAAAATATGACGCTTCATGCAGATCCCACTGGCCCGAATCAGGACCCGCGAGGAAAAATGGGGGATCTCGGTAACAGCTTTTGGCACGATTATTATACGTCTCTTGCCGTTACCAAGAAATGGACAGGGATCGGCGCGCCTGAACAGTGGGCTGATTACACTTATCAGGTTGTAGGGTACGGAGATAAAGCTCTTGAAACTGCACAAAACTATGGGAGATTTGGTGGACTGAATTTCCTGCCAGATGAGTCGAATATCTGGGCGGGCCGCCGCTATCTGGACGAGCGGATCAATGTGTTTGCCTATAATACTAAAGAAGTTCACATTGATTCAGGAATAGGTTATAGCAGTAAAAATTTTGATTTTGCTGTAGGGACCGCTCAGATTGACTGGTCAAGCTCTGGCGCGCCGATGGCCGCAGAAGGTTCACGCCGGATTTTCGACCTCACTTATCGGCTCGGATTAACAGAGTGGGGCATTACTTATGTCAAAGAACTGGATAACCCACTTGGTACCGGTGTACAGCAGGCTACAAGTTTCTCAGCTAAATACACGATGCCAAACTACCTTGGCCTGATTAAAGGTCAATCCTCACTACAAATTCAGTATGGTAAAGGCGTTATAGCGCAATACCTGAATACCAGCCGAATAAGTGTACTCAGTGAGAAAGGGGATTCATCTGTCAGATTTACTGTCGATGGAAGCATTTCACAATTTGAAGATTTTACCGTAAATCCCGCTTTTATATATGAATATACCAAACGTGATAAGTCTGCAGACCGAACCACGGTTATACCCGACCTGGCTTATTCTGGTGGCGATATGATTTATGGCTACGAAAATGAAACGGGGATTTTTGGTGGCGTAACGGTAAAACAAAACCTTCATCATCAGAACATTTCAATGCTCTATGAATTTATTGTAAACAATACCAGAAACAAGAATGGGGTCGCCGGTGCTAATGGCAATGCCTACAAAATTTCAGTAGGTCCGGCTCTACAACTGGACGTGCTCCCTTATATCGCACCACTTGCCAGTCTGACATTGACCTACGCCGGGGGAGATCGTGAAGTGACCCTGTTGCCAAAAGCATCTGAATGGCGAGTGGGCTATCGCATGGAAGTCTGGTTCTGACGGTGTCTGTCTTTAACGCTATTCAGGAGTAAAAAATGTATAGAAAATCTATTGTGGCATTGACCGCATTCTTTACCTTATCTGTTTCCGCAGCCGGTCAGGTAGCAGAAAGTAAAAATATCAAATTAACGCCAAATGCACTGGCTGTTGAAATGATCCCTGATATTACTTACTCATTTACACAGAATACCATGGGCAGGCCTCTGCAACTGTCAATGGACGTCCTTAAGCCTTATTCCCCAAAACCGCTTCCTGCAGTGGTATTTATCACCGGTGGGGGATTTATTGATGCACCAAAATCAAAGTTCATTGGCCAACGTGTCGATATTTCACGGGCGGGTTATGTGGTGGCCAGCATAAACTACCGGGTAGTCCCGACAATGGTCTTTCCAGGCCTGCTTGAAGATGCTAAAACGGCCGTCAGGTTCTTACGCACCAATGCTGACAAACTGGGTATTGACCCTTCCCGGATAGCCGTGATGGGTGAGTCAGCCGGCGGCTATCTGGCTGCAATGGTCGCCACCACTAACGGCATCAAGACGTTCGATACGACCGAATATTCCGGGCAAAGCAGCGATGTGCAGGCAGCGATTGATCTGTATGGCTTATCTGATCTCACCACGGTCGGGAAAGATTTTTCTGATGAAATTATAGAGGCGCACAAGTCTCCCGCTATTCCGGAAGCAATGCTGGTCAACGGCATTCCGTGGCAGGGCGGAGGGTCCATTCTTTCTAACCCAGGCAAGGCTAAAGCGGCAAATCCTATAACCTATATCTCCGACAAAACTCCGCCATTTTTACTGATGCACGGCGATGCCGACAATGTGGTGTCGCCAGGCCAGACAGGTATTTTGCATGAGGCGCTTATTGCACATGGACGTGATTCAACGCGTTATATCGTCGCGGGGGCCGACCATGCTGGTTTGATGTGGTATCAGCCTGAGATAACCAAGATCATCATTAATTTTTTGGATACCCATTTGAAGGACAAAAAATAACTACGGGTAATGCCGGATCATTCCCGTGATAAAAACGAATTGCAGGTCAGTTGCACTATTGAATTGAACATATTCTGGGGATTATTTCACTGGTTCAGTGAAAATCTCGATTGTAAAAAATAGGGAGTTAACTTGAAACGTATCTTTTTATGTTGTGCTGCCGGTATGTCTACCAGCATGGTGATGAAAAAAATGAAACAGGCTGCAGAAAAGAACAACATCGAAGTCGATATCGTTGCGGTTTCGATGGAAGATTTTGATCGGACTCTGGCTCTGTATGACTGTTGTCTTCTGGGACCACAGATCAAGTATAAATTTGAGGAGTTTCAGGCTAAAGCCATATCAGCGGGAAAAAAAATAGCGGTAATCAATAGCATGGATTACGGCATGATGCGCGGAGAGAAAATCCTCAATGATGCACTGGCTCTTTTTGAATAACGAACGGTAATCATCAGCAATAACAGAATTGAGGTAGCAAATGGATATGGAATCAACGGTAATGGAACTCATCATCAATGCAGGTGAGTCCCGTAGCTGTGCCATGCAGGCCCTTAGCGCTGCAAAAAAGGGTGACTGGCATGAGGTCGAAGCGCAAATGAATGAATCTTTTGCCGCATCTAAGCGGGCTCACGACGTACAAACAATGCTTATTGGTATGGACGAGGGATGCGGCAAAGTTCAGGTAAATCTGGTCCTGGTTCATGCGCAGGATCATATTATGAATTCGATGTTAGTCCGGGAAATGGTCCAGGAATTCATTGATATTTATCGCCAGCTTCCAGCGCGTTCCGCATAGCCTCACGCTTTTGCTGACAGATCTCATCTATTGCGTCCATATAACATGGACGCTTATTGATTAACGTCCGCTTCTGCAAAAACAGACTGAGCCAGGAAAACTGTCCGCCATGAGCGACAAGCGGACAATATTAACCCTGTGTGATGGCGGAAAAAATGTACTCCAGGACGTGCGCTCTAGAACCTGAGCGTAGCGGTTGCGGTAATCTGTCGCTCCGCGCCGTAAAAACATGCTGTTGTGGCGTAACATCCTGCGACGTAATTCTTATCAAAGAGATTGTTAACGTTCAGCCCTATGGTTGACCCCGGCATACTGAATCTGCCCAAATCATACTGTATGACGGCATTCCAGATCGTATAGGGCTTCACTTTAAAGGAGTTTGCGTTATCACCTTCCGTAGACCCGATATACCGACTGCCTAATCCTACCGTCAATCCGCTAAGAGACGTTTCATGGAAAGTATAGTTTCCCCATAATGCCGCCATATTTTTTGGAATTTCAGCAGGACGATTACCTTGATACAACGTATCTTTGGTATATTCTGCATCCGTGTAGGAATAGCTGCCGATAATATCGACATTTTCTGTCAGCGCTGCTTTTGTCTCAAGCTCAATACCTCGGGAGCGTTGCTCGCCATTTTGTATTGAATATAAAATATGCTCAGGATCTGAACTCAGATTTTTATCTTTTGTTAACTGAAATACCGACAAGGTTGCGGAAATCAATTGATTGTCAGGAATATATTTTATCCCGGCTTCATATTGTTTGGCGCGAGATGCCTGGAACATTTTACCTGTATAGTCTGATCCCGCGGTTGGCAGGAAGGATTCACTGTAGCTAATGTAAGGTGAAATACCATTATCAAACAGGTAATTCAGGCCTCCACGCCATGTAAATTCATTATCATCCTGTCCGGCGGCGGTATTGTTAGTAAGACGATTGACGCTGTCTACTTCAGACCAGTCATAACGCCCACCCAGTGTGAATACCCAGTGATTCCATTCCGCCTGATCCTGCAAGTACAGGCCCGTCTGTTGCAGATGATCGACCTGATCCCGGTAACCGAAATACTGCACCGCCGTATTACCATATACAGGATTGACCAGATTCAGACTGGACGCTATACCCAGCGCCTGCCATACATCATTACGCGTGCGCCGGTAATCCACGCCCATAAGCAACGAGTGGTCTACCGCATAAGTGGAAAACGTATGTTGCGCCTGAGTATCAACAGCGAAGGTCGACAAATGCTCTTTAGCCTTAAGCGCACCTCGGGTCAGTTGCGACGGATCAAACGGGGAAATCTGGCTTCCAAAGATTGTTCGGTAATCCATATCTACCGTTCCGTAGCGCAGGTTCTGTCGTATTGTCCAACTGTCATTGAGTTGATGCTCGAAGGCATAGCCGACTAACTTCTGTTTACGGGAAATTTTATTATAGCCCGGTTCACCATCGTTAAAACTGGTGGGTAATTTTCCACCCGCGCCACTGGTTACCGTTCCTTCTTTAGGCAGGTAGCCAAACCATCCTGTTTCAGGTTCATCGAGAAAACTGCTTAAAAAAGTAAACTGGGTTTTGTCGCTGGGACGCCATGTGAAGGACGGCGCGATAGAATAACGCTTGGCTTTTTCACCCGTCTGTTGCTGATCCTGATCGCTGGCCACGCCTGTCAGTCGGTAAGTTAACTTATTGTCGTCATCAACCGCGCCGCCAAAATCAAAACCGGTCTGGAAAAGATTATGGTTGCCTGCTTTAAACTGCACTTCGCGAAGGGTTTCCGGTGTGGGACGTTTGCTGACCAATGCAATAATGCCGCTGGGGTCACTCAGGCCATACAGAACGGAGGCAGGACCACGCAGCAATTCAGCGCGTTCCAGCATATAAGGATCGACCTGGAATGAAGTGAAACTGTCACTCTGCAGTTTGAGTCCATCAAGATAAATATTATCGCCGACCTGGCTGAATCCCCGGATATTAACTGAATTAAACCCGCTTACTGAACCGCGACTGTCAACCATCACATCGGCTGAATAACGAAAAGCATCTTTCAGTGTCTGTGGGCCGAGCAAATCCATTTCTTCACGCGTGACAACGGTAATTGACTGGGGGGTTTTACGGAGTGGCGTATCTGTTTTAGTGGCTGTCGCACTTCGTTTTGCCACCACGGAACCTACTGGCCCCCAGGCATTTTCTGCAGCGTTACTCTGCCCATCGCTTGTTACCGTAAGTGTATCCTGCTTAGGTGAAGCCCTGTCGCTGTCTGCTGACAGGGCGGGAAATGACAGTGAACTCATTAATGCGCTAATGATGACCGCACAGTAACGTGGAACAAGGACTCTTCGTACTTTCATGTCTGTATGCACTCGTAGGGTTTGAATAAAATACATTTGACTGAAACGAATAAGCGCCAGGCCCGCGCGCGCCACTTTTTAAAAAAAGAAGTCTGCTTTCCATGACGGTAAACCGGCCCCGAACAGCGGCATCTGCGCCTTCCGTGACCCTGTTGTCAGGCAACGCCACTCAGGCTGCGCATCGGTGGGAACGCAGCCGTTGTCGCTGTTCAGCACGCGGATTCATAACGTTTCAGTCGTAAAACATCCAACACAAATAAAAATCATTCTCATTTAATAGCGAGAATGATTTTTTCGATAGCGAAACCCAGACATAAAATTTTTCATTTCAGCCAAAAGTGACGAGTTTTTCTTTTCAGCAGCGGGGAATCCAGACTTAACGTCAGAAATGATGTGGTTGATGTCGCCTTCACCGGCAATATCGCTACAACGAAATCAGAGAAACACCTGAATGTTTCTTAGCGTCAACGGCGGTTAAAAGCCGGCGTTTTTTCGCCAGGGCGCCATACCACTGGGTATGAATGAAGTGTGATAAACAACAACCCCCCGGCGGAACAATCTGTCGGGGGGAACGTCTGTTCTCTGGGCGAACTCAACGAGCAAGGGATGATGTGCGTTTAATCCAGATAAATTTTGCCAGGCATAACGCCTGCTGCAAATTTCTCTGTTCTTTCAAAAAGGTAGCGTGCTGGCGGCTTGCCGACTGCTTTTCGGAACATGGTGATAAATCCGCTGGCGTTCTCATAGCCAAGTTCCAGCGCCACGGTCTGAACGCTTTCACCGCGGGTTAGGCGCTGAAGTGAAAGAATGACATGTAGCTGCCGACGCCAACGGCCATAACTCATGCCGACTTCCTGCAGCATCAGCCGGCTCATGCTTCTTTCACTCATACCAATGCGATGAGCCCATTCGCTTAAAGAGGATTTGTTAATGGGATCGGCCAGCATCATTTCAGCAAGCTGGCGCAGCCTTCGATCACGTGGCATTGGCAGATGCAGGTCTTCTACAGGCGCTATAGATAATTCATCAAGTAGGGTTGCTATCAAACGGCTTTCAGGCCCTTCTGTCGCATAGAGCCTCGGTAAACTCGCTGCTTTAAGCAATAATTCACGCATGAGTGGGTTCACTGAGAGTGTGCAGCAGGTTTTCGGCAGCCCAGGCATCGCTTCAGGTTCAATAAACAGGCAATAGCATTCTGTATTTCCAGAACCACGTGCAGAATGTGGCATGTTGCCCGGTATCCACACGGCACATTGCGGTGGAACAATCCACATTCCCTCGTCTACCTCACAATTGAGCACGCCCCGGACGGAATAGAGTAATTGCGACTTACGATGTTGGTGTGTTTTATTTTCCCAGCCGCGTGAAACCATGGATGCGCTCATGGCAAAAACGGCGCGCGGAATGCTGTCAATATCAGGCATAACAACAGAATTTAGCGACGGTCCCAGGGACATACATTCAGCCTTAAGGTTGAGCGAAGCGTTTTTGGCGGATTTAAACAACATTATGACCAACATTCGCAATGCAGTCTAAGGGGTATTTAGATAATTTTATTAAATAAGAGTTTTGGTTTCTTTCTGTGCTGCGCGCCACGTCACTGACGTGGCTGTTTATCGGCGCGACATCAGCTCTGAAAAATTTAATTAACTGATTGACAGGATTATTGCTATGCGAATTGATGATGCTCATTTTCCTATTGTATGGATAAACATGAATGCTTCGGGCAAGGACCCGGTTGCGTCTCCGTTTAGTGAGTTCGAAGCGTTACTGGCGCGTAAGACACCCTTCGTATTGCTTAACGATGAAGGTTTTACTGAAAGCAAACATGAACATTCCGCCGATGAGATGAAGCTCACAACACGCTGGATGAAAGCTCACAAAAATGAATTAAGAACCTTTGTTAAAGCCTCCATAATGATTGAGCCAAACATTGTCAAAAGGACTGCAGCCAGACCTTTCGCCGTGATATATGAAAAGTTTTGGGGCTATCCTTTATTGATGGTCCCCTCAAAAGAAGAGGCTTTAGCAACCGCAAAAACATTACTTTAAGCGGGATTAATCCGGTTAAAACGCACACCGCTGACAACCAACAGTCGCAATTAAAAGATGAAATGGCGACTGCCTTTCCGAGCCTCCTCTCAATCCCTGCATGTAAAGCCTGTCAGAGCATTTCTTCAGCCGCTGTCTGCTTCTGACTGTCAGCAGACATCCTTCCCAGCGCCCCCGTTTACACCCATCGAAAATAATAATCACAGCAATCGCTGAAGCTATGGCCGCATGAGTCGATAACGCTTGCTCGGCTCATTTTTAGTGCCGAGGAGGGCTCACGAATACCGATCGCGAACGGATCGGCATGTAGCCCTCTTTTTTTTACAACACCAGTACGTGCATTCCTTTTAATAACAACGGAAATAACACTATGTCTGTCATCAAGACAATGACCAGAAGCTTAACCGGTTCCCGTTTTGCAGGGGCCGCTCAGCCCGCCGACGGGATTTTCAACTGTGAAAGCTTACCAACATCGCTCTCTGCAGCAGGCCTCAGCAATCGTGCTGCGGGTATTTTGCTGACGTTTGTGCCGCCAGAGGCAGATTTTCAGAAGGTCAGTCAGGTATGGCAACGTTTTACATCGGCGGATTTGACCGTCATTACGCTCTCCTCGAATGGCGCACTCAGCGCCAGCGGTAAGCAGACCACTTACTGCAAAGGTGAAGGGCAGGAAGGCAGTTGGCTTTGGCTACCGCGCAATCTGATTGCGGAGCATGAAACGCACATCGTCGATCTGCATCTTCATGACACCCACACGGCAAGCGATCGCATCAGCGCCATTCAACATGAACTGGCCGCGCTGAAGTTGCGTATGCCGCTCTCTGCTGACCGCACCTTTGCCATGATTTACTGTGACGGCCTGTCAGCATCGGAAGGATTTTTGATGCAGGCCTGGTATAACACCGGCCGTTTTCCGTGCCTGGCGATTGGTGGCTCCGCAGGCGGACGCGCAACCTTTGACGGCACATGGATTGGCGTGGGTGGTCGGGTGCTGCAGGGCAAAGCCGTTATCGTTTTCTGCCAGATGGCAGCGGGTAAATCTTTTTCGCCCTTCAAGAGTCAGAACTTTGAGCCGCTGAATAAAAGCTGGCTCATTGCGGAAGCCGATCCCGTTAAGCGTACGCTGACCTCGGTGTTCAACCCGCAGGGGCAGCAGCAGCCTTTCACCCAGGCACTGGCCGAACATCTTGGCTGCAACGAACAGCAGCTAACCGAGAAGCTGAAAGGGCTGACATTTGCCGTTAAGGTGGGCGAGGTGTTTTTTATTCGCTCAGTGGCGAAGATGGACAGCCAGAGTGTGCAGTTTTTCTGCGATCTGGAGTTTGGCGATCGGCTTTATTTAATGCGCGAGACCGATTTTAAACAGGCCACGCAGCGTGACTGGCAGGCGTTTACCCAGCGTCACGGCAAACCGGCGGCTGTTCTGATGAACGACTGCATACTGCGTCGCGCAGGCAATGCCGATAAGCTGCACGATGCGCATTTCTTTAAAGGGATTCCTGCCGCAGGCTTCTCCAGCTTTGGTGAGATTCTTGGCGTGCCGATCAACCAGACGCTCTCTGCGCTGGTGTTCTTTAATCACAGCGTCAATGCCATGGCGCAATTTCCAGTGGAATATGCAAGCTATGCCGCGCATTACGCTCAGCGCGCGTTGCGTCGCTGGGAGGCGCTCAACCGAGTGCAGTCGGGCGTGCTGGCCCGCGTGGTGAACTATCAGCAGGAGTTAGCGCCTATCGTGCAGGCGCTGCCGGTGCTTGAGGCGGCAACCCAGAGCCAGGGCGAAGCACTGACGATGGCCGAAAGCAGCATCCGCGCCATCAGCGATATCGCCAAAGAGAGCCAGCAGGCGCAGAGTCGCCTGGGCGAGGGGCTGGACGATCTGGAAGCGATCTCCAATGGCATCAACGTTATTACGCATGGCATCAGCAATATCGCTTTCCAGACCAATATTCTGGCGCTCAATGCGGCGGTGGAAGCCGCACGGGCGGGCGAAGCGGGCAGGGGATTTGCCGTGGTTGCCGGAGAAGTGCGTCGTCTGGCGCAGTCCTCCAAAGAGCAGGCGGAAGCCACGGCAAGCAATATCAACGATGCGGTGAGTACGATTTCACGCATTCGCGACGTTGCGACAAGCACCGTACAAACCGCCACGGATATGGCTGACCGCAGCATTCACGCTGCCGATGCTATTGCGGTGATGAGTGATCGCACCCGGCATGAACGGGCAGGTATGGCAAAGCAGCTGGATAGTCTGCGCACCTTAACTGCGGGCATGGATGCCATGCAGGAAGCGGTGGCCGAGCTGAAAGTCCTGCAAACCCTGTCCACCTCTCGTTAAGGCAGCGCTGGCGCAGCGGTTATAAACGCGCTGCGCCAGCCAGTCTTTATCGTTTGCCTGGCCTGGCCTGGCCATGTGATCGCTTCAGCTGCTCGTTGCCGCAGCGCGGCTGTCTGCAAACGCGGGCAGTGCGCCGGTTTCTTATTGATGGCAACCCTCGCGCGGCTAAGGCAAACCGTTAATGGCACGCCAGATGCTGCACACTTTACAGAAGGACCCGAACTTGCGTCTTACACCGTTGCGCTATACTGTCACCCAGGGCCAATGCTGCCTGCCGCTCGCGTCCGCAAGGATAAGGTGAAAGCATGGTGTTTCCT
Source organism: Pantoea sp. SJZ147 (assembly GCF_007828605.1). Lineage (NCBI taxonomy): Bacteria > Pseudomonadati > Pseudomonadota > Gammaproteobacteria > Enterobacterales > Erwiniaceae > Pantoea > Pantoea sp. SJZ147. Next base: position 554,634 of record NZ_VIVB01000001.1, on the reverse strand, counting down.
GATATCAAATAGCTAACAACTCTTGAGAGTCGGGGCAGGGTAATGCGAGCGCCATCGAGCCTTGACGACAGGAGAACCCATGTTATCTATCGAACAAGCCAAACAAATGGCGACAAAACTCAAATCTTCTCTGGCGCAGCGTGACCTCACGCTTTCTCACTCAGCCGCCCTGGAAACAGTGGCACATCAGTTGGGTTTCAGAGACTGGAATACGGCATCCGCCACATTGCCCGCGCAAATCCCGCCTTCGGCCGTTTCTTTCAGTAAAACCATCCCGATATTAAGAATTTTTGATGAGCGCAAGGCGCGAGAATTCTATCTGGATTTTCTGTCTTTCAGTGCCGAATTCGAACACCGTTTCGAACCCGGTTTGCCCTTGTATATGGGGATAGTCAGAAACGGCTTACAGTTGCACCTCTCTGAGCATCATGGCGATGCCAGCCCTGGCGCAACGGTATTTATTCCTGTGCAGAATATTCAGGTATTCCGGGATGAGCTGCATGAGAAAAAGTACGGCTACGGTCGGCCGGACATTGTTGAGCAGGACTGGGGGCGCGTGATGGAAGTGCATGATCCCTTTGGCAACCGGCTCCGTTTCTGTCAGGGCTGATCTGTCTGGTCATGGCGGCTAAGCGGGCCATGTCTGCATCATCGCCTCATTGAACAGGCGCGTGATGTCAGTGGCTTTGGGCGAATGGCGGACATTCGCCCGCAGCGGCAACCAGCGCGTTTGGTGAATTTGTACTCTTGAATGGCTGGAAAAAGAAGGAGCGTGATATGCAGTCAGTCCACCTCATGGGTGACGGATATGAACCCTATGTCGAACAGAAAGGGGATACGTTGATCTACTCCCTCCCTGTCGATTCCGGTTTTATCACCTATGAATTTGCCTTTGAGATTAGCCAGGACGATCTTGATGTCCTGCTGTCCGATGATTACCGACGCGCCGTTCTCGAAATTACGGCACATACGCTGCTTCAGCGTTCAACGTTAAAGGGCTATGACCGCTTTACCCCGCACGATTTCGATGACCTTGTTGCGAACACGCTTCACTCAACGCCAGAATGCCTGCAGACATTCATTGCGCAAGTCAGTCATGAACATCACATCGGTATAGAACTTTATGCGAAAAACATCATGGAACGACGTTCTGCGGCAAAGTCGTGAGCGCTGAACGGGATGTAAGCCTGCTGGCCCTGCGCCACACTATCTGGCCCTGTGCGATGCCTGGCAATGCCGCCACAGACCGGGTTTTACTTTGAGGATGACGCGATGACCCCTTTTTATCAACTTCATGCCATCAGCCTGCGTGGCGAACGCATTTCTATGGGTGATTACGCAGGCAAGCTGGTGCTGGTGGTTAATACCGCCAGCCACTGTGGCTTCACGCCACAATACGCCGGCCTGGAAGCGCTCTACCGGAAGTACGCCGACCAGGGACTGATGATACTGGGTTTTCCCTGCAACCAGTTTGGTAAGCAGGAACCCGGCGGTGCCGATGACATCGCCCAGACTTGTCACATCAATTATGGTGTGAGCTTCCCGATGTTTGAGAAAGTGGAGGTCAACGGGGCCGCAACGCATCCGGTGTTTCGTTACCTGAAAGCTGAATTGCCCGGCGTGCTGGGCGGGCGGATCAAATGGAACTTCACTAAGTTTCTGATTGGACGCGATGGCAAACCGCTCAAGCGTTTTGCACCGATCGCTATCCCGGAAAAAATGGAAGCCACCATCCTGACCGCACTTGAAAGCAACGTGTTGCGCTAGCCCATCCTGAAAGCGTTTGCGCTAACCGGGTTATCTCCGTGTGAGGGCTTGTTCAGCACGGAGGGTGCGCCCTGCTGGATACACGCCGCGGCGTCAGCAACCCCGTTATCTGCGACAGAACAACGGCAAGCATTGACCTGATGCACATCTCCGCTTTGTGCCAGAAGTGAACTGACAGCAAGGTACAGATTGCAGGTCTCTGGCGCATCGTGCTGAACAAGGCCCGGCAGCCTTTTATGAATTGATCAGAGGCGACGTGATGGAGATGAAGATGAAAAGCTCAGGGTTTCGGGCGCAGGTTTTTGAGAGAGCAATCTCATAAAAAACCTGATGAGACAGCAGAATGCGATCAAGTATTTTGCCGCTGCACGGTTTCTGTGTTTAAAATGATAGAAATCTATCATTTTAGGCGGCGCAATGAAAAAAATATCTATGTCAGCTGTGGCCAGAGCGGCGGGTGTCGGCGTCGCTACGGTTGATCGTGTGTTAAACAACAGAGCCTCGGTCAGGCAGGAAACCCGGGATCGGGTTCTGCGTGCTGCTGATGCGCTCGGCTACCGGGAAGACCTCCGCAAGGTGATGACCCATGAAGCCACGGCGGTCAAAAGTGCTGTGCGCATCGGCTTCATCCTCCTTCCCAATGATTATTCTTTTTATCAGGTGCTTTCAGACGAAATCAGTCGCTGTGCACAGGGAAAACTGACGACGGAACCGGCGTTTCTGTGGGCGGATATTCATGATATTGAGAAAGTAGTATCCTCTCTTGAGTCACTGGCAAAACGCGTTGATATTATTGGCGTTGTTGCGCTCGATCATCCTCTTATACGGCATACCATTAAGCAGCTTTCCGCTTCAGGTGTGCAAATTTTCACGTTGTTTTCCGATCTGTCTCCCTGCGGCCAGGCTGGCTATATAGGGCTGGATAACCTTAAAGCAGGGCGCACGGCGGGATGGTTTACCGAACGCATGGCTGAAAAAGACAGTGTGATTGGCGTTCTGCTTGGTGACCACCGTTTTAACTGTCAGGAAAGCTGTGAAATAAGCTTCCGTTCGTATCTGCGTGAAAACAGAAAAGATGTCGTGGTTCTGGAGCCTTTACAGACGCTCGAAAGTATCAATGGGGGCTATTCAGCTGCCTCTCAGCTGCTAAAAAATAATCCCATGATTACGATGATCTATGCGCCATGCGGTGGCATTGAGGGCGTAATTAAGGCCATCGTCGAGAGTAAGCGGCAGGATATAAAAATACTCTGTCATGGCCCGTTTATCGGTGATGAGATGGCGCTCATCGAAGCCCATGTCGAAATCATGCTACGTCACCGTATCGATGCAGTGGCTGAAACGATCGTCTCACTTTTTATCAGCAGGCATCAGGAAACCGATCGCAATCCTGTCTACGTGACACTGCCTTTCGATCTCATCACCCCGGAAAATATCTAAATCCCCTGGCCATCAGGCAAAGGCTTGTGCTGTCTGGATTTGATTTAAAACTATCAAAATAATGATATAAAAAAATCATGATCGCTATCAAATAACTCACTCCGAATGATTGCCGGTAATAAAAAACCGGCGCAATACTGCGCGCAGTGAGTCAGGCGCTTGCGTCTGGCCTGTCTGTGTTCATCAGTGTTGCCGCATCAGGAGAAAAATCATGACCATGTCCATCGCAACTGCGCCCTGTAGCTGGGGCGTGGACGATCCGAAGAATCCCTTTCTTCCCCCCTGGCAGAATGTCCTCAAAGAGGCCCGGCTTGCGGGTTACAAAAGCCTGGAACTGGGGCCGTGGGGATATTTGCCAGTCCAGCCAGATGCGCTGAAATCGGCGCTTGACGGGTTTCAGCTGACCGTCGTGGCGGGCACCCTTTTCGACGATTTGGTGAGTGAAGAGAACTTCCCGGCAATGATCGCGCTGACTCACAAAATCTGTCACAACCTGAGTGCCCTTTACCAAAAAGGCGAGCCTGTCGCTCAGGATAAACCTGCACCTTATCTTGTGATTATTGACTTCGGTGATCCTGAACGTGCCGCCACCGCCGGCCAGTCAGAAAAAGCCCCACGGCTTAAGGATAGTGACTGGCAGAGAATGGTCAGACACATCACCGTTCTGAGTGAGATTGCCTGGAAAGAATATGGTGTCAGGCCGGTCATTCATCCCCATGCGGGTGGTTGCATTGAGTTTGCCGATGAGCTGGAAAAGCTGGTTCAGGATATTCCCCATACAGTAGCCGGGTTGTGCCTGGATACCGGCCATCTGTATTACGCGGGCATGGACCCGGTTGCTGCGCTGGATCGTTACTGGGACCGCATTGATTATCTTCACTTCAAGGACGTCAACGAGGTTGTCTGGCGTCGTGCCATCAACGAAGGCCTGGATTTTTTCACCGCCTGTGCGCAGGGCGTTATGTGCCCACTTGGCCGCGGTGCCATCGACTATCCACAAGTCCACGCCTTTCTGCGCCAGCGGCATTATCAGGGCTGGATAACCATTGAACAGGAAAGGGACCCGCGTGATGCGGATACCAGCCTGCGTGACGTCACGGCAAGTCTGCAGTATCTGCATTCAGTCGGTTTCTGAGGAGAAAATCATGATTAACGGTATTAAACCGCTCGAAAAATCACTGCGGTGGGGCATGGTAGGCGGTGGCGGAACCAGCCAAATCGGTTACATCCACCGCTCATCGGCGCTACGCGATAACACCTTCACTTTGGTTGCCGGGGCCTTTGATATTGATGCTGCACGGGGACGCGCGTTTGGTGAAGCACTGGGCCTTAGCCCGGACCGGTGCTATGCCGACTATCAAACCCTGTTTGCATCAGAAGCAAAACGCGATGATGGTATTCAGGCCGTCTCGATCGCCACACCGAACAACACCCACTTTGCCGTCTGCTGCGCAGCCCTTGAGGCCGGTCTGCATGTGATCTGTGAGAAGCCGCTGTGTTTTACGGTCGAAGAGGCGGAGCATCTGTCGACACTGAGCCGGGAGAAAAAGAAGATCGTCGGCGTGACTTATGGTTATACCGGTCATCAGCTTATCCATCAGGCCAGGGAAATGATTGCGGAGGGATTACTGGGTGACATCCGCATCATCAACATGCAGTTTGCACACGGTTTTCACAACGAATCGGTTGAACAGAATAACGCCAGTACCAGTTGGCGCGTGAACCCACGCTTTGTCGGGCCCAGTTACGTTTTGGGTGACCTGGCGACCCATCCATTATGTATCGCTGAAACCATGGCACCTGCCATGAAAATCAGGCGGCTGCTTTGCTCACGCCAGAGTTTTGTGAAAAGCCGTGCTCCTCTTGAAGACAACGCGTTTGTTCTGATGGAATACGAGAATGGTGCGGTAGGAAGTCTGTGGGCCTCGGCCGTTAACTGCGGCTCAATGCATGGACAGAAAGTCCGAATCGTCGGTTCCAGAGCCAGTATTGAGTGGTGGGATGAGCAGCCGAACCAGCTCCGCTTCGAAGTTCAGGGTGAGCCGGTACGCATTCTGGAGAGAGGCATGGACTATCTTCATCCAGTTGCCCGTGAAGATGACCGCATAGGCGGGGGACATCCGGAAGGACTTTTCGAAGCCTGGTCGAATCTCTACAGACGTTTTGCGCTGGCGATGGATGCCACCGATCGCGGTGACGATGCCTTCCTGAACAATTTCTGGTATCCCGATGTGCATGCGGGCCTGGCGGGCGTCAGATGGGTGGAAAACTGTGTACGTTCAGCCGACGCCGGTTCGGTGTGGGTAGAGTGCTGAAATCTCTACTATAAAAAGTCTGGACTCACCCTGTTTAACAGGGCTGAAAAAGCCGTAGATTGGGTGAGTTTACTGACTTTCGCGGCCTGAAAACCGACCTCAGGCGAGGTCGCAAGGACTACACGTCAGATCGACCTGGTAAAATGAGCATGGCTCGCATGTTGCGCATGCTGGACAGTGATCAGGCTACTGTCTGTCTGGTGCCAGAAGCAGACAGTAGCCTTTGCTGGTGATTGTGATGGCTGATGCCCGGCTTTAAAAGAGGCCATCCTCTCGGAGTAACGGCCTATAGCTGCTGGAGAGACTTGATGATTGCCTCATTCATCTCGTACACCGCCTGTTCGCGCCGGCGATAGTAGGTCCATTTTCCCACCTTACTGGCCTCAAGCAGACCAGCATCATGCAGCGCTTTCAGACACAAGGATGTCGCGGGCTGTGAGAGGCCCGCCTTGTCCTGAATGAGACTGGCACAGACACCGTACTGATCGAAGGGATAGAGCTGAGCATAGTCAGCAAAGGCTTCGTCAGGGTTTTTAAGCCATTTGAGCACCGCAACCCGCGTTGGATTGGCCAGTAATTTAATGGCATTTTCGGGTGTCATGCCGTCTTCGAACCTCAAGCAGGATAAAAAGGATAGTCAGTATAGCCTTTCTCGCTTCCGCCATACAGCGAGCCAGCATCCACCTCGTTCAGCGGATAGCCCATTTTAAAACGTGTCGGTAAATCCGGGTTAGCGATAAATGTACGTCCGAAACCAAACAGGTCGCCCCATCCCTTTTCCAGCATGCGTTCGGCTTTTTCCTTGGTGTAACGACCGGAATACATAATGGGTGAACGGAAGGTTTCGCGCAGCGCAATACGAAAACGTTCGGGCAGTTCCGGGCTGTTGTCCCAGTCCGCTTCGGCGATAGACAGATAGCCTGTTTCGAGCGCGTTCAGCATCTCGGCAGCACGAAGGTAAGTGGCATGGGGATCGCTTTCAACCAGCCCCAGATAAACGCGCTCTTCCTCTGTGCTTGAGAACAGCGGCGCGAAACGTACCCCGACTCGGTGACTGCCAAACACTGAACTCACCGCCTCGATGATTTCGCGCAGGAAGCGCAGGCGGTTGTCCAGCGAACCACCATATTCATCGGTGCGGAAGTTGGTGTGTTCAGAAATAAACTGATTGATCAGATAACCGTTGGCCGCATGCAGTTCGACACCGTCGAAACCGGCTTTTTTGGCATTCTCCGCCGCCGTACGGTACATCGCCACAATCTCTTTCACTTCAGAGGTCGTCAACGCGCGCGGCAGGCTGGGGTCCGTGAGGACTCCGGCACCAGGCCCGGTTTCGATAAATACCCGTACGCCGCTGGCGGCAACAGCTGAAGGGGCAACAGGCGGCTGTTTCCCGGGCTGCAGTTCATTGTGCGAGACACGTCCCACGTGCCAGAGCTGGCAAAAGAGGGTTCCGCCCTCGGCATGAACGGCATCGGTGACGTTTCGCCATCCCGCGATTTGTGCTTCGCTGTGGATGCCCGGCGTCCAGGCATAACCCTGTCCGCGAGGCTCAATTTGTGTCCCTTCGGTCACCATAAAACCGGCACTGGCACGCTGGCGATAGTAGTCCACCATCATCGTACCGGGGACGTTGCCCGGCTGCTCGCTGCGGCAACGGGTCAGGGGAGGGAGCGCAATGCGGTTACGTAATGTGAGATCACCCAGCGTCAGGGGCGCGAAAAGAGACGTCATAACAACTATCCTGTGAGAAGAAATAAAGGCGGCATTATATTTATACATTTAAATTTGTAAATGTGTAATTTGTGCGGTTGTACCGCATGGCCCATGACGTCGCTGTCGACACGTTTTACCTCGACCACTATGCCTTTGCGCAAGGCGGGGAGGTTTCCATCAAAACTCATCTGCTTACGCCGACAGTTTCATCTGTTTCATGGTGGCAGCCTGTGTCGGCAACTGAATACGAGCTGACGTCCAGGTGAAAGCGTTGCAGGGAGGAAAAGGGATGCATAAGGCAGGCATTCATAATCACTGAACGCCCATCCTCTGTGTGCCGCCGGAAAACAGCAGATATCCGCTGTTGGCTTATAGCAGGCATCATTGTTCAGCCTGCACGCAGCGCGTTCTGGGCCAGTCGCGGAGGTTGTCAATGCTGTGATGTGTTCAGCATCGGGTTTGCTTTTGAGCGGTGCAAGCCCTCAGTTATTCCGGGCTGATTTTCTTTTCAGGTAATACTCCGCTGCCAGATAACCCGTTACCGCAACAAAGGTGATTCCCCCACCCAGGAGTGTATTGCTGGTCGGTAATTCACTGAAGAATATCCAGACCCATAAAGGCCCCAGGAGGATATCTGTTTGTGCAATCAGGCTGGCCTCAGCGGGGTTAACATATCGGCTTCCTGCCATGAACAGCAGATAGCTCATACTTTGCGTCGCCAGCGCAAAAGCGAACAACCATAAGATGTCATGCAAACCGGGAAAGGGAAGGTCTTGTGGCATCATCGCAAAACAGAAGACACCACAGAGGGCACATGCGAGAGCCGTAACAGCCGGCAGGTTCATTTCTGGCCACTTTCCTGACATCACTATGCTGGCGGCAAACCCGGCGGTCATCACCAGAGCCAGTGTGTTACCCGCCATATCGCCTTTCCCTGAGGCAGAGGCCGCCATAACAATCACCCCTGTGAGGCTCACTGCTGCGGAAATAAGCGCACGTTTTGTAATTTCCTTCTTCTGTATCAGCCAGCCCAGCCCCATCGCAAAAAAGGGAATTGTTGCATAAACGGTCATCACGCCTGCGACGCTGGTGAGTTTCAGCGCTGCGACGTAGCAAAACATGGAAATCGCCATAACAGTGGCGGTTATCAGGCCTTTTAAGCCCACATCATGACGGAATGAAAAGCGGCGCAGATAGCCGCTCCCCATGAGCAGAAGAACCAGCGACAGAAAAGCAAACAGCGAGCGCCATGCAACCATCGCCCACGTGTTCATATCGAGCATCCTCACGAAGAAGCCTGCGGAACTCCACATGATGGCCGAAAGAAACACCATAATCAGTCCCAACGCGTGTCTGCTGGCGGTCTTTACCGGTGGCATTGTTTATCCTTATCCCTTATAGTCTGAAAAAATAAGTAGAACGGTCTAATTATTATGGCAAAGAATGATACGCGCAAACGTCTTTTGAGTGCCGGTATACGGGTTTTCATGAGAGAAGGTTACGAAGGGGGAGGGATAACAACGATTCTGAGTGAGGCAGGTATGCCTAAAGGATCGTTTTATAATCTCTTTCCGAGTAAGGAAGAGTTTGCCTGCGCCGCACTTGACGCTTATATCGAGACGTTTGACGCACTCCGGGCAGAGACGTTACTGAACCGCTCCCTGCATCCCCGCCTGCGTCTCATCAACTGGCTAAACGGGCACAGCGTGTATATTGAGCGTGAACCTGAGGTCGCGGGCTGTCTGGCAGGGATTATTGGACAGACGGGGGCCGTACACAGTGAAAAGATTCGGCAAAAGCTGCGGACAATTTTTGCCTGTTGGGAGCGCGATCTGATTACCGTGTTTAATGATGCCCAGACGCTTTCGCCAGGGATGACGCCGGAAAGCGCGGCAAAGCTGGTTATTCACAGTTACGAAGGGATTATGATACGTATTCGCATAGAGGGGAGCACTTGTCCTTATGATTTTTTGACACAAGTGCTACCAGGCATTCTTTTTTCAGAGCCCGACGCCGGTGCCGACCTGACAGCCGACCCTCCGCGCTAAAAGGGCCGTAATCTGCTGTAATATCAGCACCGCAACGGGTTCATCGCGGATACAGATTCTCAGATGTTCACCTGGTGCCAGAAGCGGAGGCAGCTTACATCGTGCTATGGTGGTTTATGTGGAGAAGTTCAGCGAAAGCAATGCCTTCAGGTAAAAGGAGTGTCAGATGAATTTAGAAACTGCGCGTTTAAGGCTTGAACCCTATGATGACTCACACTACGAAGGCTTAAGGGTAATGGAAAACGATGCCAGCGTGATGCGGTATATCAGCAACGGTATTGTTAAAACACCAGAAGAGACGTGGGAAAATATCAGGCGTGTTCAGGCCCGATGGCAGAAATATGGATTTTCGTGGTGGGCTATCAAAGAGAAGGCGTCCGGTGCCATTGTTGGAGCAGCATGCCTCCAGTACCTGGCAAACGTTGAGGGTGCACCCTTAGAGATTGGCTGGCGGCTTGTCCCGGAACACAATGGCAAAGGCTATGCAACAGAAGCGGCTAAAGCGATTATTGATTTCGCAGCAGAGCAGATGGGCGCAACATATTTAGTGGCTGTTGCCGACCCTGAAAATGCGCCCTCTCAGCGAGTGATGCAGCGATTAGGCATGACGTACAAAGCAACAGAACAGCATTATGATGTGCCCTGCGTCGTTTATGAACTTAGCATTCAGCGCAATCCGTCGTAATGGGGATGTGAACATCATGTCCGCTTTGTGCCAGGAGCGGACATGACTAACAACACGTTATTTTCATCAATTAATTGCAGCCAATTCACTATCAATGTTTATGTATCAGCCTGGTCAGCATCTCGGAGAAGGCCTCGCTTGCTGGATTAACGCGGTGTTTATTCAGGCGTAGCAGGCAATCAACCGACGGCAGAGGCATCCATGTCTCAAGTTCATGCGCATTACAAATTGTTTTCTCAACGCTGTATTGATTGAGTATTCCTATCCCCAGTCCCGAGGTTATCGCCGCAAGCATACCAGCCACTGAAGGACACTCCAGCATCACAGTAAATGGAATTTTTGCCTGCCGAAGTTTCTCCTCAGCCAGGTTTCGGTAATAGCAATCCGGTCCCCAGGTAATAAGCTTCAGGCGCTTATCCGATTCATGCCGCCAGGCAGGCGTTGCGTACCAGTTTAATTTTTCACTCCACAATACCTTATCTTCCGTCGATGCCGTGCCCGTGAAATCCTGATGTAAAATGATCTCCAGACCGCCTTCAGCAAAATGCTGACGCAGGAGATGACTTTGCTCCACCACTAGTTGTATATCCACCTCTGGGTGGTGATGAGTGAAGGTTGAAATCACCTCGCATATTTCAGTCATTGAGATGTGTTCAGTAACCCCTATTCGCAGCTTGCCACGTAGCGACGAAGGCGAAAAATAGGCCACGGCGAGATCGTGTTCAGTGAGTATTTTTTCCGCATGTTGCAGCAGAACGCTGCCCTTTTCTGTCGCAACGGCTTTTCCGGCGATGCGCGTAAGTAGCTGGCATTTAAGTTGATCCTCAAGCCGTCTGAGCTTCCAGCTTACAGCGGACTGGCTCAGGTTGAGAAGTAATGCGGCCTTACTCATGTTGCCCGTTTGCAGCACGGTCCGGAACACTCTGAGTGAGTCAACGGAGAGTCGTTTATTCATTTTTATATGACAAAAGTGGGTTTACAGCGGGAAAGAATGTCACTGGTGTCATATGCAGTCAACGGATAGCCTGACTGAAACAAACACAACGGAAAAAGCTGATGTCCGCTAATAACGCATTAATGAATGACCACGTTCTGATCCAGGGTTGTCGCATTGCGACCGGGGTCCATGGTTCAGGAACACCTCTGGTGCTGGTTCATGGCACGCCCGCACACTCAGTGATCTGGCAGTCACTGGTGCCGGTATTTGTCGATGCGGGTTTTCATGTTCATCTGTATGACCTGCCTGGGTTTGGCGCATCAGAGCGCCCTTTGACGGCTGATACCTCGGTTGCCGCTCAAGTCGGTTTTCTGCTGAAACTGCTTGAACACTGGCAGCTCAAAGAAACACATCTTTTTGGACACGATATCGGCGGGGCCATTTCACTCAGACTGGCGTTCGATAACCCATCCCTTTTGAAGACGCTTACGATTGCCGATATTCCCAGCTACGACTCCTGGCCTTCACCCACATGGAAAGATATGCGGGATAACTATGCGGATTATGCGCTGATCCCCGCCACTGAGCATTACCGCGCGATGTCTCGCCAGTTAAAGATGGCTGTTTTTAATAAGCATCTGATGACAGAGCAGCGGCTGGAAAGTTATCTCGCACCGCTTTGTGGTGTGGTAGGGCAACCTTCATTTTACCAGCATCAGGTTGCGCACTATAATGCCTGTTACACCAGTGACTTTGCAGAAAAATTGCCGCAACTCCGGCTGCCTGTGCAGGTTTTATGGGGCGCCGAAGATGAATGGCAACCCGTTGAGTATGGAAGGCGTTTGCAGCGCGACATCGTCTCTTCCTCGCTGCATATCTATGAACAGGCCGGACACTTTTTAATGGAAGATGCTCCCTTGCCTGTCGCCGCACAGTTAATTGATTTTGTTAATCAACATAATATGAGGTAGAGCCATGATCCTGATCGGAATGCTGGATTCACCCTATGTCAGACGGGTTGCTATTTACATGAAAGTATTGGGTATTCAATTCGAGCATCGGCCGCTTTCGGTATTCGGCGATTTTGATGTCTTAACGAAAATTAATCCGGCTGTCAAAGTTCCAACGCTTATCACAGATGATAATCAGGTGCTGATCGACTCCACACTAATCATTCATTACCTTGAGAGATATTGCGGTCATTCGCCTGCACCCACAGCAAAGTCCGGAGTGGAAGAACTCCGGGATCTGCATCTTACCGGCTTCGCCCTGGCAGCCTGCGAAAAAGCGGTGCAGATTGTGTACGAACAGCGTCTCAGGCCGGAAGAAAAACAGTATCAGCCCTGGTTGAATCGGGTAACTCAACAACTTCATGGTGCATGGCAGACGCTGGAGAACGAGCTGCGAGAAAGTCATCCTGACATACTGTCCGTGGCCGGTATCAGCATCGCAGTGGCCTGGAGTTTTACAGAATTGATGTTGCCAGATACCCTCAGCCGTGAGCTGTATCCGGAAGTAACCGGGTTTACATTGCTGGCCGAACAGCGCCCGGAATTTTTGGCAACACCTTTGAGTTAAAGAGTGCGGGTGGCGTCTCACTGATGCAGTATCTGTATAAGGGAAACACTTACTGCATTAAAATCAATCCGTTGTAAAAGGCTACTTTGTAGACGCCAGTTAAATATCTATAGAAAAGACGCACAACCCTTAATAACTGAATCGCCATGGCTTCTATAGACCTGTAAAAGGACATTATCGTGGCTATACGCAGGGAATAGTTATCTTTCGCTTCTCGCTCAAAGCGAACCGTTCCCCTTCTAAAGTCCGCCTCGTGCTGAGAGTTCAACGGGTCGATGCAACGCTATCCTTAATCAAGCGGGACGTTGCTGCTTACTCGAAAGAATATTTTTATGAAGCCGTAGTTCCGGTTTATTTAGCAGAATTTATTTAATTGATTATTGATACATAGTGGTGTTCTGAGTAGGACGTTATATAAGTCAATGTCCGTTTCTCATATAAAGCGGACATTATCTCAATAATCAGATTTTTTAAGTTTTTACAGAGGCAGAATGTCTGTCCATGCAAATGATCCATACCAGGCCGCCAAGAAGTGAGAAAGCGATACCGATATAAATAGCTGTATCTGGATTCTCTGCGAGGGTTTTTATATCACCAAGGAGACCACCAAAGATGGCGACGCCCAGCGCAGAACCAGCTTGCCGGCTGGCATTGAGTACACCGGCAGCAAGTCCCGATTGTTCTTTGACAACAGCATTCATGACCGCTGCTGTAGCGACTGGCGTAATGATGCCGGCAGCAAGGCTGAGAAGCGGAAAGCAAAGCGCGATCTGCCAGTAGTATGCATTTTCATTTAGTATCATGAGTCCTGCGAATCCTGCAGCGTAGAGCCCATAACATCCGGCTATCAGCCTAAAAGGGCCGAACAGGCTATTGAGCTTTCCGGCACTAAAGCTGCCTAATGTAACCATCAGGGTTAGTGGAAGAAAAGCAAGACCTACATTTAGTGATGGCCAGACTTTTCCAGCGTCAGAGGTGAAAGTCATTGCAGAAGTTAAGCATGTGGTTTCAGCTGGGTGTGGCGCGTTACGCTTTCAGGAAGGGAGACGGCCCTGATGAAATGAACAGGCCTACATTTGCCTGGAATTCAAAGAGCGTAAACCAAAGAGCAAATTGTTGCATCGCCAGTAAAAGAAGCTTTTAAGGTCCAGATTCTGCAATTCACTAAATATCTGTCATTTACGCGTTGCCATCATAGATGAGCATAAAATAAGCTATGAGATCTGTTTTTAACGCTGACAGGAAATACGGATGAAGAAAATTTTTGTGCTGCTGTTTGGACTGACCATCATGATTCCATTGAGTGCCGACGCGGACAGCACGTATGTTTTCTTCCGTCATGGGGAGAAACCCGATAACACCAGTGGGCAACTGACCTGCAAAGGACTGAACCGCGCCCTGAAGCTTCCTGCTGTGTTGCTTAGCCGCTATGGAAACCCGGATGCGCTTTATGCTTCTGCACCTAAAGAGGATAAAACAGGAAGTTCACTGCGCCCACTTTCCACCATTATTCCCCTGGCGGTCCAGATTTCGAAGCCTGTGATACTTCGTTTTCACGCTGACAAACCGGGTAAACTGGTCTCTGACCTGCTTTCAGAAAAACAGGTTCCGCTGACATTTATCGCCTGGGAACATAAAAATTTGGTCACGGCAGCCCGAACGCTGGTTGAAAAAACGGGAGGTGATGCCGGGCAGATCCCTGACTGGCCCTCGGCAGATTTTGATTCACTGTATGTTGTGAAAATTGACGACCAGCAGCATTTCAAATCGTTTTCTCACGAGACTGAGGGGCTGAATGGCGTCTCAACGGAATGCCCTGACAGCGCTCATCATTGACTGACTTAGCGGCTCTGCATGTAAGGTAAATGCAGAGCCAGCGCCCAGGGTTGGGCGCGCAGCTGAGTCAAATGAATCGACTCGCGTCACGCTGAAAAGGCGGAAAGCGTCCAGCCTGATGGCTGAGCATTCTACTGCGCAGCAGCAGGTTACAAGCTCCTCTTTTCAAAATGAGGTGCGGGCGTGATCTTTTTCGGTTATTTCACGCACGACGCGGCAAGGATTACCCACAGCCAGAACGCCTGACGGAATATCCTTGACCACTACGCTTCCCGCCCCGATGACAACGTTGTTACCTATTGTTATGCCCGGAATAATGCTGACACCCGCACCAATCCAGACATTATTGCCGATGGTCACAGGGCTCGCGTATTCCAGTCCCTGATTTCGGCGTTCGGCATCCAGAGGATGGCCTGCGGTATAAATACCGACGTTGGGTGCGAGAAAGACGTTATCACCGATCACCACGTCAGCCCCATCAAGAATAATAAGATTATGGTTAGCGTAAAAATTGTCGCCAATCGTAATGTTAACGCCATAGTCGCAGTAAAAAGGGGGTTCGATAACGGGATTGCTGCCACACTTTTTAAGCAGCCGGGTGAGCAGCGCAAGGCGTGTTTCATTATTATCAGGCCGACTCAGGTTATAGTCATAACAAAGCATCTTAGCGAGCCCCCGGCGTTGAAGAATGCGTTCATCATGGTTTGCATCATACAAAGTACCATCTGGTACTCGGGTCACCTCGTTCATCTTCTTCCTTATCCTTTCGGCTTAAATGTCTTTATCTCAGGCACCCTGTTCAGGTGCTATCCAGCTTAGCGCGTTTCTGTCACCCCTGCGGCCCTGACAGCCCCGGATGCGTCTGTGTTATTTTCGCGCCTTTAAACATGTATCGCACACGATTTAATCATATTAAGAAACAGCAGGGGAACGACGCCATGCCGACCCGCTACCAGACGCAGGCACCGCCGTTATCCAACGTCACGCTGGTTGAGGTTTCAGCGCCCGAAACCCGTCACAGAAAAATGTAAGCAAAGCGTGAATGTGCTTTTTTGCATAAATTTTGCCAACGCCGTTTTTTACTATGGCTCCTCATTTCCCGGTCATGACAGCGAGGCGTGATTTCATGAAGCAGTTAAGAATTTATACACTGAAGGATAAAGCGAGCGCTGTGGAGTATTTCAGACAGTGCTGGCCAAAACACAGGGTCAGTTTGCTGAAATTTGGCATAGAGGTGGACAATGTGTTTCTGGGGGGAAATGACCAGCAAAATCAGGTGATGGCTGTGGTCACCTTACCGGAGGGATGTCATGTTCAACATCTGAATGAGCAATATATGCGTAGCCAGGCATTCCGCGACGATATGGCCGGGTTTCCTGTGGCGAATATTATTCGGGTCGAGGAAATATGTATTAGCGAAACGCTTTTTTAATGATGTTTTCTCCTTCGCTCAGGGCTGGGATGACACGCAGGCGCGATTTTTCAACGGACGCGTAAGACGTGCAACTTCGTTAAGATGACGCACGGTGAACAGAATAAAATGTGCATGTCAGCAATGGCTTTCTCTGCTTTTCATGGCATCGGGTAAAAAAATACCCGATGCCATCTATCCGAAACCTCGCGCTGTTTAATCCTGTAAACCTGACGTGCAGAACTTACCTGTGAAGACCGCGTTCAACACCGGGACGCACTATCTGCTGTGGCTGTCCGCGGTGCCATAAACCTGTTTGATGCGATGACGAGAGAAAACCCTGTCCTGTCGCGACAGACAGCCCGCGAATAAACCGCGCTGACCACCGCACACCTGATTTCTCCCTCCTGACTACCCATACCGTTGTTCATTCTCTGGCCCGCGCATGTGCTCGCGTCTGCCGTTCACGCTGCGAGGCAGTCAGAAGCTGCGTCACTTGATGTGAATGCCACGTTAAAGGACATTCCGGCAATGTCGTGATGGTTTTGCTGCTCCACTTAACAAAAAAGGAAAATTACCCGAATAATAAATAACTTATAATTAACAGCCTGCGAAAGATCGGCAAATGCGAATTTGTGATCCTTATGTTGACGACTCACTGAATTTTGCCAGCCACTTTATTTTCCCGGCAGCCATTCAAAGGCTGAGAGAAAGCAGCTCCCTCTAGACTGCTGCTAATCGGGAAACATCGGTTTCCTTTTGGCCTCAACCTGAAAAAGGAATAACAATGAACAGCGCCATTATTGCAGGTATTTTCTGGCATCTGGTGGGGGCCGCCAGTGCCGCCTGTTTTTATGCTCCGTTTAAGCAGGTGAAAAAGTGGTCATGGGAAACCATGTGGTCGGTGGGCGGTGTGATGTCGTGGCTGATCTTGCCATGGGCGGTCAGTGCGGTACTGCTGCCACACTTCTGGGCTTATTACACCAGCTTCAGCGCCTCGCAGTTGCTGCCGGTGTTTCTGTTCGGTGCTATGTGGGGCGTGGGCAATATTAACTATGGGCTCACCATGCGCTATCTGGGCATGTCGATGGGCATCGGGATCGCGATTGGGATTACGCTTGTTGTCGGCACCTTGATGACGCCGCTGCTGCAGGGCCGGTTCGTCGAGCTGTTCAACTCGCCCGGCGGCCGCATGACACTGCTCGGCGTGCTGGTGGCGTTGGTGGGCGTGGCCATCGTCACGCGTGCGGGGTTACTGAAAGAGCGGGCGCTAGGGATTAACGCAGAAGAGTTCAACCTGAAGAAAGGCCTTGTACTGGCCGTCATCTGCGGCATTTTTTCAGCCGGGATGTCGTTCGCAATGGATGCGGCGAAACCCCTGCATGAGGCGGCCGCCAGCCTGGGCATTAATCCTCTTTACGTGGCGTTACCCAGCTATGTGGTCATCATGGGCGGCGGGGCGGTGATTAACCTGGCGTACTGTTTTATGCGCCTGGCGCTGAAGCCAGAGCTGTCAGTGCGGCAGGACTTTTCCATCGCGAAACCGCTACTGTTCGCCAATATCGCCTTCGCCATTCTGGGTGGAACCATGTGGTATTTGCAGTTTTTCTTCTATGCCTGGGGGCACGCCAAAATCCCGCCGCAGTATGACTTCGTCAGCTGGATGCTGCACATGAGTCTGTATGTGCTGTGTGGCGGCGTGGTAGGGCTGGTGCTGAAAGAGTGGAAGGACGTGGGACGCCGTCCGGTTCGGGTGTTATCGATTGGCTGTGTGGTTATCATTATCGCGGCCAACATCGTCGGGCTTGGCATGGCTTCCTGAAACAAAAGAAATCAGGCCTGGCGCTGTGACGTCAGGCTTTTTCATTATCGGTGCGCAGGCGTTGTGGCAGAAAGCGCTGCCGCCAGGCACTGGGCGTCAGGCCGGTTTCTCGCGTAAATACCACAGAAAAATAGTTACTGTCGTCAAACCCACACTGCGCCGCAATCTCGCTGATTAAACCGGACTGGGTGCGCAATAAATGTTTGGCCTGACACAGCTGTAACTGGCGTAAATAGTGGCCAATCGTCATGCCGGTTTGCTGGCGGAACAGCTGCTTAAGCGAGCGTTCACTCAGCTGATGCTGCTCGCAAAAGTCTGCCAGATTCAAGGGGCGACTGATGTCCACTAACAGTGCCGACATCAGCCGATCCAGTTGCTCGCCTTCAGGCAGGGAGCCGGCACGTTCGGGAGCATAACCATGGCGACGTAAAATCAGCGCCAGCTGCAAAAAAAGCGCCTCGGACAGTTGCACGGAGAGCGCATCACTTTTGCGGCTCTCGCGCTCCAGCTGGCTAATGACGCCCCGTGCCAGCGTCATACCACGAGTCGTGAGCCGCCAGCCACTGGGCATGGTTTCTTGTTGGGGCGGTAACAGCTGGCCCCAGTCAAGCGCAAGATGAAAACGGTCCCGGCAATACAGAATGTTATCAAGGGCCAGATCGTGCACGCTGTCATAGCTATGGCAGTCGCTGTCGCAAATATAAAAAACATCGCCGCAGGTAATCAGCCACGGGCGATCGTTAAGGATATGCAGGCCATTGCCGCGCCAGACGATAACGATCTCGCTGAAAGTATGCTGGTGCGGCGGAAAGGAGGGCTGTGGCATACGTTCAGCCACAGCAATGGGCAAGTTGCTGGCCGGGAAGTAGTCCTTACGTGACAGGATCAGTGACATAGTTAATGCTCCGCTTACCACATAGGCTGGCGCTCCGTTCGGGGCGCGCAGCCAAATTCCCGTCTGAACAGGGTAGAAAAATGGTTACTGTCACCGAATCCACACTGATAGGCGATGTCCGTTATGCGCATATCGCTGTGACGCAGCAGGTGGCGAGCCTGCAATAAACGCAGCCGGTTAAGATATCGCTGTGGCGTGCTACCGGTTTGCTGCTTCATCTGGCGATGCAGTGTACGCAGTGACAGCGAGAAGCGCTCGGCCAGTGCTTCCCAGCTAATCTCCTCACTGTAGTGATCATTCAACCAGTCTAGCAACCGGTGCAGTCTGGCTTCCTGATCCTGCGCGTTGGGGTTGTGCGCCGCTTCACGCAGCAGTACGAGTAACTGTAAAAACTGCCTTTCCTGATGCGCCTGACGCTCCAGCGACCACACCGCCTGCGGCGTCATCTGTTCCACCAGGAGCAGGGCCTGCGCCATCGCTTTTTGATTAATCCGCCAGTGAGATGCGCACCCACGGTCATCCTCCAGGGGCAGCAACGCCTGTAAGCCCGACAGAAAACGAAACGCCACCGGACTGCGATACAGCACGTTCGTCAGGCACAGGTTGTCGGTTTTCTCATACAGATGACGATCGTGATCGCGCACAAAGCAGACGCAACCGGCGCTTAATGTCTGCGCCTGACCATTGAACACATGAATGCCTGAACCCTGTTCGACCAGCACAATTTCGTGAAAATCATGGTGATGTTCAGGAAATGCCTGCTGGGGCACACGCGGCTCAATGGCAATGGCGTAATCGCCAGCCGGAAAGAAATCAGCACTATGCAGAACAGTCATGATTCGCCCTCGTTTAACAAAACTGCAACCGAGTCTACGCAGGCGATGTGCAGCTTACCTTGAATTTTGAACCGCGCAGCGCAGGAAATGCGTGAAATTTTCAAGATCGCTTAAGTGATTGATAAAAATGCGGGAAAGCTCACAACTCTGCCGTTAAGGAGTTCTGTGAGCTTCCTCACGAACACCTTTGTCACCCTGCCAGTGCCGCTAACCGGCTGGCAGTGCCGCTAAGGTGACAGCAGGGTGCGCTGCGTATCCTGTCGCCATGTCATTTCAGGAAGAACAGGCGATGAGCATGCGTAATAGTGTGGCGATTGATTTAGGCGCATCGAGCGGGCGCGTGATGCTTGCACAGTGGACGGCCGCCAGCCAGCAGATCAGGCTGCGCGAAGTGCGCCGCTTTACCAATCAACGCGTTTGCCAGGCTGGCTATGACTGCTGGGATCTGGACAGGCTGGAGCATGAGATCCGGGCTGGACTGGCGCAACTGGATGAAGAGGGCATTGTGCCCGACAGCATCGGCATTGATACCTGGGGCGTGGATCTGGTGTTACTGGATGCCGAAGGAGCACGCGTCGGTGAGGCGGTGAGCTACCGGGACCCGCGCACCGAAGGCCTGATGAAACAGGCCATCGAGGACCTGGGGCAGCAGGCCATTTATCAACGTACCGGTATTCAGTTCCTGCCTTTTAATACCTTATATCAGCTGCGCGCTCTGCATCTGCAACAGCCGGACTGGCAGGCGCGGGTCAAACATGCGCTGATGATCCCGGACTATCTGCATTATCGCCTGACGGGCGTGATGAACTGGGAATACACCAATGCCACCACGACGCAGTTGCTGAACATCCACAGCGGTGAGTGGGATTCTGACCTGCTGGCCTGGGCGGGCATCGATCCCGCGTGGTTCGGTAAACCCCAGCCTCCGGGCAACAGGGTCGGTCACTTTATCAGCGCGAGCGGCAAACCGATTCCGGTCATCGCCGTGGCCACCCACGATACGGCCAGCGCCGTTCTGGCGACGCCGCTCCTGGCGGACAACACCGCCTACCTCAGTTCGGGTACCTGGTCGCTGATGGGGATTGAAAGCCTGCAACCCTGTGTGAGTGACGCGGCGATGAATGCTAACGTCACCAATGAGGGCGGTGCAGAAGGCTACCGGGTACTGAAAAACATTATGGGATTATGGCTGCTGCAGCGCGTCTGCTCGGAACGCGGCATCCACGATTTGTGCGCGTTGATTGACGCCGCCGCCCGTCAACCAGCCTGCCAGGCGTTGATCAATCCCAACGATGCCCGATTCATCAATCCTGAAAATATGGTGCAGGCCATTCAACATGCCTGTGCAGAACAGGCAATGCCGGTTCCGCATACCGACGCCGCACTGGCCCGCACGATTTTTGACAGCCTGGCGCTGCTCTACCGCCAGACGATGGAGGAGCTCAGCCAGTTGCGCGGCACGCCATTGCGCCAGTTGCATGTTGTCGGCGGCGGTAGCCAGAACCCGCTGCTGAACCAGCTGTGCGCCGATGCCTGCCAGTTGCCGGTGCTGGCGGGGCCGGTTGAGGCCTCCACGCTCGGCAATGTCGGCTGCCAGCTGATTGCACTGGGAGAACTGCGCGATGTCGCTGAACTCCGCCGCTGTATCAGCCGTAATTTCCCGTTAGAAACTTTTACTCCGCAGAATCACAGCGCCTTTGCAGCCCATCAGGCTCGCTTCGCCGCGCTGTGCCAACCCGCTAAGGAATGTGCTTATGACAAAGCTGATTGAACAGGCTTTTGAGCTGGCTAAACACCGTTACGCTGCTATTGGCGTCGATGTCGACCAGGTAATGACGCAACTGGATGAGATCCCGGTCTCCATGCACTGCTGGCAAGGCGACGACGTGCGTGGATTTGAAAATCCCAACGGCCAGCTGACGGGCGGTATCCAGGCAACCGGCAATTATCCCGGTCGGGCGCGCAATGCGGTTGAGCTGCGTGCCGATCTGGATAAAGCCATGTCGTTAATTCCCGGCCCGAAAAGAGTCAATCTGCATGCTATCTACCTGGAAAGTGATCAGCCGGTTGAGCGCGATGCAATTGAACCGCAGCATTTCCGTCACTGGGTCGAATGGGCAAAGCAAAACAACCTCGGGCTGGATTTTAACCCGACCTGTTTTTCCCATGCGCACAGTGCGGAGGGTTTCACGCTGGCGCACGCCGATGCGGGCATCCGTCAGTTCTGGATCGATCACTGCAAAGCCAGCCGCCGCATTTCGGCTTACTTTGGTGAGCAGCTTGGCACGCCTTCCGTTATGAATATTTGGGTACCGGATGGGATGAAAGATCTCACGGTCGATCGTGCGGCACCGCGCCAGCGTCTGGCCAGCTCACTGGATGCGATTATCAGCGAAAAATACAATCCGCAACACCATATCGATGCGGTTGAAAGCAAGCTGTTTGGCATCGGCGCAGAGAGCTATACGGTAGGCTCCAACGAATTCTGCCTGGGCTTCGCCGCCAGTCGCCAGATTGCGCTGACACTGGATGCGGGCCATTTCCATCCTACCGAAGTGATCTCCGACAAAATCTCGACAGCGATGCTGTTTGTCCCGCGGCTGCTGCTGCACGTCAGCCGTCCTGTGCGCTGGGACAGCGATCATGTGGTCCTGTTGGATGATGAAACCCAGGCCATTGCCCATGAAATCGCACGCCAGAAGCTGTTCGATAAAGTGCATATCGGTCTCGACTTTTTTGACGCCTCAATCAACCGCATTGCCGCCTGGGTGATTGGCACACGCAATACCAAAAAAGCCTTGCTGCGTGCCCTGCTGGAACCGAGCGATCAGCTCAGAGCGCTGGAACGTGAAGGGGATTACACCGCGCGTCTGGCACTGCTCGAAGAGCAAAAATCTCTGCCGTGGCAGGCGGTCTGGGAAGCCTGGTGCCTGCGCCATGATGTGCCGGCTGATGCCAGCTGGCTGAGCGAGGTTCGTCACTATGAACACCACACATTGCGTCAACGCTAAGGAAAAGGCTATGCAAACTATTTTGAACGCTGGGTTTGTGCAGGGGATGGTGAAAGTCACCAGTGATATGTGGCTGAAAGGCTGGGATGAGCGTAATGGCGGCAATGTCAGCCTGCGCCTGTTACCGGAAGAGGTAGCACCTTTTGCTGCCGATTTTTACGTGCAGCCGCGCTGTGTAGAGTTAAGTCAGCCTGTCCCGGACCTGGCCAACGACTGGTTTCTGGTCACGGGCTCGGGCAAGTTCTTTCGCAACGTTCAGCTTGATGCCGCGGACAGCCTGGTCCTGTTGCAGGTGGATGACAAAGGCTTGTCGTATCGCATCCATTGGGGGCTGAGTAACGGTGGCATGCCGACATCAGAACTGGCGTCCCATTTCCAGTCGCACGCTGTACGCAAACGCGTTACGCAAGGGGCCGACAGGGTGATTATGCACTGCCATGCCACAAACTTTATGGCGCTGAGCTATGTCGTCAACCTCGACGCCGCGCGCTTCACTCGCCTGCTGTGGGAAGGCAGTACCGAATGCCTGGTGGTGTTTCCGGATGGCGTCGGGGTTCTGCCCTGGATGGTGCCCGGCACGGATGACATCGGTCAGGCGACCGCTGACGAAATGGCCACCCACAGCCTGGTCATGTGGCCGTTCCACGGGATCTTTGGCGCAGGGCCGACGCTGGATGACACCTTCGGCCTGATCGATACCGCCGAGAAGTCGTCTGAGGTGGTCGTGAAAGCCCTGTCGATGGGCGGCATACGTCAGAGCATCACGACGGCGCAGTTAATCGCGCTGGGTGAACGCTTTAATGTCAAGCCCTGGCCGGCGGCGCTTCAGGCGGTGCGCAGTGATGTTGCGTAAGGCGTTTGTGATGCAGGTGCATCCGGACTGCCACGAGGAGTATCTGCGCCGTCATTCGCCTATCTGGCCTGAGCTGGAACAGACGCTTAAAGCGCACGGTGCGCATCACTATGCCATCTGGCTGGATACGACGCGCCACCTGCTTTTTGCCAGCGTGGAGATCGAATCAGAGGCGCGCTGGCAGGCGGTGGCGCAGACGGCGGTGTGCCAGCGCTGGTGGGCATCCATGCACGATGTGATGGTGACGAATGCGGATAACAGCCCGGTCAGCGAACCGTTACAGCCCATGTTCTATCTGCCTTAGGCCGTTATCGGGCGACAGGGCCGGATGAAAAGGCCCTGTCCTGCGCAGGGTTGCGGCGGTGGTGATCTGGCATCACCGCCGCAACCCTGCATAATGGCGCTGCGGAGGGCGACAACCTCAGTAGCGAACCCGGCTGCTGCCCAGGCGCAAGTTGGGCACGGCTGACATGACCGGGCCGGGGATCACCGGCATGCCGTTCAGCATCGACAAAAACGCCTGTGCCCAGTGATGGCTGTCATGCAGATGCAAGCCCTTCATCAGGCGCGCATGCAGATGTCGCCGTTCACGCAATGGCATCTGCAGGGCGCTGTGAATGGCATCGGCCATAGCATCCGGATCGTAAGGATTGACGATGAGCGCACCGTCCATTTGCTCTGCCGCGCCAGCAAACTGCGACAGAATCAGCACGCCTGGGTTATCCGGGTCCTGCAACGCCACATACATTTTTGCCATTAAACTCATTCCCGACATCAGCGGCGTGACCAGCGCTACGCGTGAGGCGCGATAAATGCCCGCCTGTTCCTCACGGCTGTAGGCATGAGTCAGACAGTTAACGGGATACCAGTTCATCATGCCGTGTACGCCGTTAAATTCGCCGCAAAGGGTTTCTAACGTGTGCGCGATGCCCGGTGCCCGGTCCGCGTAGCCCGCAGCGTGCGGTGCCAGCTGTAGCAGGGTAATATTTTTTTGATAAACCGCATGTTTGCGCAGCAGCACTTCTATCGCGCTGATGCGGTAAGGCAGTCCGGCGCTTTCATCAAGATGGCCGCCGCTCAGTACGGTGTTTTCCGCTAAGCTTTCACGGCACTGCATTTCCATAAAGGCACAGCTGTTGCTGTCACGCAGACAGCGCACATCATCAAGATCAATCCCGACAGGAAAGACGCCGAGCTTCACAATCCGTCCCTGCACGCGAATGCTGTCAGCGCTCAGGCGCTCGGTACGACATTCGCTCTCCAGCCAGACGATAAAGTTGTTCATGTCCTGAACGGTCTGAAAGCCAATCAGGTCACAGCACAGCAGCGATTCTGTGAGCCAGCGCCAGTCGGGAATCGCCTCAAACATCTTGCCCGAGGGAAAAGGTTGATGCAGGAAAAAGCCCACCGGGTTGGTCAGTCCGGCCTCTCGAAGGTAGTGGGCGCAGCCTAACAGGTGGTAATCCTGTATCCAGATGGCGTCGTCGGGCATGGCGTTTTCACTGATGACCTGTGCATAGGCTTCGTTAATTTTTTTATATTCCCGATAGCCGTCAGCAGAGAAGCGGGCCAGGTCCGGGCGCTGGTGGAAAACCGGCCACATCCCTTTATGAACATACTGGTGATAACCTTCATTCACCTCGTCCTTTGACAGAGGAAAGGTCAGGGTTGCATAAGCGCCTTTCTGCTGAGCACTCAGCGGCCTCGGCGCATCAAGAGGCAGAACCGCCGTCTCGCCATCCCAGCTGATCCAGAGTCCGCCGTTGCGGGAAAGAAGACCTTCATAAATGGCGGACAGGGTGGAACGTTGTGAATGATTGTGTGATACCAGGATAAAACCTGACATGGTGTTTTCCTTATGGGCGGGCAGGGCATCAGTCGCCGTGCCCGATGTCCAACAGTCGTCGTGTGGAGGTCGGATGAAAAACTGCAGCAGGCCGCACATGGCAAGGCGTCCTGTTCGCTTAATGGTGTTGGGTGCGATCAGCACGCACCGAATCACCCAGGCCATCAGGTGAAACCGTCCTGAGATAAATGCCCGGCAGCGCGTCATGACAAATAAACCCGTTACGTTCCAGAAAAGCCGGGGCGCTGTCACTCAGGGCAATAATGCGCTGGCAGCCACTGGCACCGGGATGCGTCAGACAACAGTGCAGCAGCCAGGAGCCCAGCCCGACATAGCGATATTCCGGCGAGATAAACAGGTCCTGTATTATCCAGGTTTCGGCCATATCGGTGACCACGCGCGCAAAGCCAATCTGGCGAGCATGGCGATAAAGCCCAAAACAGAGACTGCTGTTCAGGGCCAGCGTCAGAAAGCGCGCATCAGGGATCGCCGCACCCAGCCACTGGGCAATCAGCCGCGGGTTGAGCATGGCCGGATCGGTATTAACCTCCATCGTCTCTCTGAACCATTTACGGGGAGACATCAGGCGAAGGCGCTGCTGCTCGGCAAGATCCGCCACCACGGCATCACCACAAACCGGCAGGAAAGAGGACGCATTCACGCATTTCATCAACGGCTTCCTTGTACATGGACGCATCTGCGCCCGGTGCTGTAGATTTAAGCGCCCGGCGTGTAAAAGTGGCGTAAAAAAAATCTGATGCGGTGTAAAAAGGGTGCAAAGGAAAAGCGACGAGGTGGGCGCGCCGAGCCCGTTATCCGACGTTAAGGCTGGGCTGGGGTGAGTTATCGAAAGATCCGCGCCCGCAGAACAGGCGTTATTTTCTTAATGCCGGGCACAGCTTAAGCCTACGGCCAGAAGACAGAGAAGAATTGTTCGCTCGTAAGCCAGATTGTTAACCCCTGGATGGCTTACTGAATTTCAACTTTGTCTTTACTGGCGTCGCACTATTCCGATCGCCGCTTTAACGGCTAACGGATGCGTAACCCACTGGCAGGCGGGTTACGCATCCGTCACCCTCCGCCTACAGGGGTGAATTCACGGCGGTATCGTTAGTTTTTTTCGCCGGTGTGACGCCCCAGACTTCGTCATATTCATACCCGGTCAGCGATTTGATCACTTTGCGCGTTTCTGCATCGCAGTCTTTAGGTGCGCCGCCAAGCTTACGACGTGCGACTTCTTTGATCAGCAACCTGTGACTGCTCTGGGTCAGCTTGAACTTATAGGTCAGCCAGAAACTGATGGTCAGTAGTGTGCCAGACACAAACACCATCAATACCACAATGGCATTAATCGCACTCTCGGGTTGGGCGCCATTTCCTTTCGTAAAACCGCTTTCCTGCAGGACGACCCCAATCATAAAGATGGCAATGGCGACGGAGCTTTTACGGGTTAACACCATTACGCCGGCAAAGATTCCCTCCCGACGCTTACAGGTGACCATCTCATCAATATCAGGAATAAAACTGTAGATGTTCCAGGGAATGTAGAACAACCCGGCACGGGCGATGCCCATAAAGAGAAATATCGCGCTGAACAGAAGGGCCGGTACCTGCCAGTGCCAGAGATAAACGGCAAACAGAAAGAATAAGATCACCAGAATACTGAGATAAGAAATCCTCAGTGCGGTTGAGGGCGTCATATTTAACCGGCCTAACAGCATCATAAATACAAACGTACCCGGGATAGACATAAACATCATGTTGCTCAGTAACAGAGAGGCCAGTGAGGCGTCCTGTTTCAGACCGTAAATCACGAAGTAGGTAAAAACGGCCAGGAAGACATCCATTGCGGTAAATGAGCAGATATAAATCATCAGATGCTGGCGAAAGGCTCTGATTTTGAATGATGAAATCAGGTCCACAAACAAATATTTAAAATGCGCCAGGAAATGACCTTTCCTGACCGGGTGGATCTCATCAGGCTGCCCGGTCTGTATATCTTTCGCTTCCCAGGTCGTGAGCCAGGTAATAAAGACGGCAACACAATAAATGACCGAAAAAATGATCCCCGTCAGCGTGTAAGTGATGGCGTTATCTTTGCCGGTGTAGGTCATGATCAGCCCCGGCACGGAGACAGCCAGGAAACTCCCGAGCGAAGAGAACATCAGGCGCACGCCGGACAGACGCGTACGCTCGCTGAAGCGGTTGGTCATCTCAGATGACAGGGTTTCCCACGGGACCAGCACCATTGCAGAGAGTAATTCAATAGTGAGGTACGTACCGAGATAATACCAGTAACTCATATCCGTCACCCACAGTGCGCCATACAGCAGCATCAAGGGTGACGACATTAATAAAAAGAAGCGGCGGCGGCCAAATTTACGGCCCGCCCATGTATTGCCGAAATTATCGGTGATGTAACCCATTATCGGGCTTAAAACAGAATCGATGACGCGGGCAATGGCAAATATAGATCCCGCTTCAAATACCGATAATCCGCAATAAGTGGTGTAAAAAAATAATAGCCAGGCACCGATAACGGCAAAAGCGCCTCCGCCAAATAAATCCGCTAAGCCGTAGCCGATTGCTACGCCATAACCTACGCGACGTTGAGTGGGTTTAACCATCGATAAAATTCCTGTTCTGGTAGGCGTTTTATAACGGCAGAGGTGCGCGATGCTGCCGTCTCTGTTATAGACAGAAGTGGAAATAAAGTCGGTCAGCGGTAGGTTATCCCGCGTTAGCTAACATCTGTGCTTTAATGCATAATTCGGCGGCTTTAAACGCATGCTCTTGCGTCATAGCCTGTTCAGTGCGATGCAGACAGTCATTAATTAACTGGCCGAAAAACGGAAACCCCACGGTGCCAGAAACGCTGTAACGAAATTCGCCGTCATTATTGACCAGGTACACTACGTCCTGCTCATCGCGCGTCAGATCGGTGTATTTGCGGATTTCGATGTATCCTTCGGTGCCAAGTAACGTCATGCGTCCGTCACCCCACGTTGATAAGCCATCAGGTGTAAACCAGTCACAGCGAAAATAACCCGTTGCGCCGTTTTCGCCCGCCAGCATTGCCTCACCAAAATCTTCAAACTGCGGGTGGCGAGGATGACTGAAATTGCGGACCTGACTGGCGACCACCGTGGCATCGCGGTTGCCGGTGTAATAGAGGAACTGCTCTATCTGGTGGCTGCCGATATCACACAGGATGCCGCCAAAATAACGACGCTGATAGAACCAGTCTGGTCGACCCGTGCCTTCCCGATGTGGACCCGTACCCAGTGTCTGTACGACCTGGCCAATTGCGCCTTGTTCAACCAGTTGCCCGGCGAATACCGCACTTTCCACGTGCAGACGCTCACTGTAATAAACCGCATATTTACGGCCGGTTTTAGCACATGTCGCTCTGGCATCTTCCAACTGTTCCAGGGTGGTAAGTGGGGCCTTGTCGGTAAAGTAGTCTTTATCCGCCTCCATCACTTTCAGCCCCAGCGCGCAGCGCTGTGACGGGATCGCCGCCGCTGCCACCAGTTGCACCTGCCGATCGGCCAGGATCGTATCGAGTGAATCGGCAATCTGTACGTGCGGAAACTGCTGGACGAATTTATCGACCTTGGCCGCATCGGCATCGTAAACCCACTTCAGGGTTGCACCGGCTTCGGTCAGGCCATTGCACATGGCATAAATATGCCCATGATCGAGCCCGGTGGCGGCAAAGATAAACTCGCCTGGATTGACTACGTGCTGCGGCTTGCCTTTCGGCGCGTAATTCATGCCATCCTTTTTATTCATGGTTGTTTCCTCACGCAAAATTTTTACCCAACGGGATGTCGTCGACATCAGCGAAGTTATCCACCGAGGCCTGCTTTTCGTAGAAATGGGGCGCACTGGCAATCAGCCCGCCGGTGCAATAGAAGGCGTCATCCTCAGGAATAGGTAGCGAGACCGTACTTTTGGTGATGGCCGATTTATAGATGGCGGTAATTAATTCCAGCGACCGTTTACCCTGCTCGCCATCGATTAATGGCGCACACTGTTGCTCAATGGCGCAGAAAAAGTCATTCACCTGCCCGGCATGCAGCGTCCAGTTCAGAGGTGGCACATCGGCATATAAGCGCTCCAGCTCGCTTTCCAGAGCAATATTGTTATCTTTTTCCGGAAAGCCATTCTCAGCGGCCTGGTTAGCCACGGTTTTCCAGGGCGCAGAGAGGCGCGCTTTTTCACCCTGAAGAATGATTTTTTGATCTTCTCCGTGATGCACAACCGAGGCCGTTAGCTGCGCAAGTGTTCCATTCGGAAAGCGGAAAATAGCGGCGCTGAGATCCTCGACTTCGGCATTGTCGTGGGCCACGTTGCCCATCATGGCAACCACTTCACTGGGGGCACCGAGCATCCACTGCATGGCATCGATATGGTGCACCGCATGATTAAGCGTGCAGCCGCCGCCTTCTTTCTCCCAGGTGCCACGCCACCAGAGGTCGTAATAAGAGTGGCCCCGCCACCATAATGAATCGACCTGTGCGTGACAGATTTTCCCTGCCAGCCCCGAATCAACAGCGGCTTTTAAGCGCCAGAAGGCATCGGTAAAACGGTTCTGTGCCACCACGGAAAGGACCTTTCCGCTGGCCTTTTGCGCCGCAATCATGGCATCGCACTCTTCGAGTGATGCCGCCATTGGCTTTTCGCATAACACATGTTTTCCTGCCTGCAGCGCCGCAATGGTGTTTTCTGCGTGCACATAGGGCGGGGTGCAGACATCAACGACATCAATATCTGCGCCTTCTGCCAGCATCTCATGATGATCGCTGTAAACGCGCACATCCTGCAGGCCATAACGCTGTAATTTATCGCGGGCTTTGTCAGGATAAACATCAACAACAGCGACAATTTTGCCGCGTTCAGGAAATTGCAAAAATGCCTGAATATGTAAATTGGCAATGTTGCCCATGCCCACTATTGCAATTTTTAGCATGCTTATTCTCCATTGGTTCGCTGGGTTGTGGTGCCTGCGGAAGACCATAAAAAAGCGCTGGAGTGGGGACAAACTGTTTTTGTGAGAATGTTCGCAGAGCGAGGCGGATGTTTGTGAACGGAATGTAAAATCACCGTATTATCAATCCACTATAGCTGCAAAAAATTGCAAAAAATGATTGGGATGGGGATCACATTATGGCTGGCAAGCTCAGAATGGACGAAATTTCAGCAGAAACGGGCTATTCCGTCAGTACGGTCTCGCGCGTGCTGAGCGGTAAGTCTTACACCAGTGATAAGGCACGTGAGGCTATCGTCAGTTGTGCGCGTCGTCTTGGCGTATTGCATGAAATGGTAAGCAGCCGCCTGTTGATCAACAGCCTTATTGTGTTTGCCCCAGCGCGCACCTTTACGCCGCGTGGCGATCATTTTTATCTCGAAGTGACGCGCGGCATCGCAGAAGCCTGTGCAACGCACGACGTTCATATCAGCTACTATCCGCTTGAGGAACAGCGTGCCGATGTGAAGCTGTTTCTTGAAAAGGCGGGTGCAAAAAGTAACGACGCTATCATCATCATCGGGACTGACGACCAGGCGATTTTTAATCTGGCAGCGACACTCAATAAGCCCTGCGTGTTAATTAATTCCCGAGACAAAGACATGAAGCTGGATGCGGTTTCACCCGATCACCATGCGATTGGTTTTGGGGCTATGCAGCATCTGTTTGAACAGGGCCATCGTCGCGTGCTGACCGTGACCTGTCTGAGTCGTGAGACGCTGTTTTTGCGCCTGGAAGGCATTAAAGATGCTTACCGCCATTTTCATATCCCCTTTAGTCCGCAGAAAGACCTGATTGTGATCGAAGCCTATTCCTCTGGTGAGACAGAGGACGCGCTTAATCGCTGGCTGGATGGTCATCCACGTGAAGCATGGCCAGATGTTATCTTGCCGGTAGGTAAAGGCATTATCACCGGGGTACAAAATGTGTTGCGTGCCCGATCGTTGCGTATTCCCGAGGATATGTCGTTGATGACTACCGATCTGGCGAGCCGGTTAGCCGGGCCGCCAGACACATCCATCACTGGCTTTGCCGTGCCCTGTCGTGAACTGGGCTACGAGGCGATTCAGCTACTGCAGAACCGCCTGAATCGTCCCCAGGCACCGGTTTATAATCTGCTGTTGCAGGGAATCCTTATGGATGGAGGGACGGTCGCCAGAGCCACCCGTCATGCGGCGCGGGATGAGATTCGTGATGAAGAGGGTTGAAAGGGGATAAACACCATTAATTGTGCGGTCAGGTAACCGACGTGCTCACGCTGTATCATTGTTTTTAACGTTTTTTTCGATGAGTTTTTTAACGCTCAATCTTCCAGACTCAGGTCGGCAAACATCTCTTTGAAGCGGCGTTTTTTTCCTCAAGAGCTTTCATCTTTTCGATATCAGAGGCTTTCATATAGCCAAACTTCGCTTTTCAGTTGTAATACGAATCCTCAGTTATTTCCGCTTCGCGGCAGACATCCTTAACGGTACGTCCGGTTTCGACGGACTTCAGAACGGCAATGATCTGGTGTTCGGTGAGTCGGGCTTTACGTATGGCAATCAATTCCGAGTACATAACAGTATGTCGGAAGCACTCTGAAATAGAATGGATCGGTTTACAGGGGGAAGGTCAAGGCACAAGCACAAAACAAACCTACAAGCGGCAAGTCTAAGACACCGATATCCACTCAGATTCGCCTAAAAGTTACTATTAATTATTTTTATGCCCAGCACCCAAAAGAGTAACATATCATGCGTTTAGCATTTTTCACTTTTAGCAAGAGCCTGCTGCTTTAGTAGGGCTCTGGCAGCTATGAGCGAGGATAAAAGATAATAATTGCGATGGCCCCAAAGTAATCACATCAGTATGTATGTATGTATGTATGTATGTTGAATTTAACCAAAAACATGCATAGCTTCCAACTGCTTTTTTTTCATTCCATTACAAGAGGATAAAAAATTATCTTTAAAATCTGGTGGGGGAGAGTGTAGTCGCTGTACTGCATCTTTATTTCCTTCTAACTCCCGTAACTGTGCAATTGTGCTTCTACGAATCGATGAGAGAAAAAAATCCCCAGCATTTTATTTATGGCTCTTTAAATAATTAGTTAGTATTTTAGACGATGCTTGAATTGCTTTTTCCTCAGAAAAACCCAAAGTAAAGTGAGAATTAATGACATTGTATTGGTATAGGCATACTGCTTCAGCCATTTGTTTAGCTTGCTCATTTGGGGAGGGCTGACTAGCCCACGATTGGGAAGTAATGAGTAATATAAGCAGTAACAATCGTTTTTTCATTTGTAGAATCCATAATATTTGTAATGCAATATTTAAACCTTTAAAACGTAGCTTTGACAACAACCACTAAAGTGCTTCCCTTAAATCAACTGAGACTGTCGATCTCCACGTTCGCTCTTGGCTCGTAACGGACATGAACACAGTGCAATTTAAGCTGATAGCAACCAGCTGGGTAACTTTTAAAGGGAGTTTCTGCGTTTCCATTCATTCACCACATCACCTAAATTTTGGGGGATATCACTTCTAATTTGCCTGGGAAAATGTTGTGGTGAAAAGTTTCAAA
Source organism: Pantoea sp. SJZ147 (assembly GCF_007828605.1). Classification (NCBI taxonomy): domain Bacteria; kingdom Pseudomonadati; phylum Pseudomonadota; class Gammaproteobacteria; order Enterobacterales; family Erwiniaceae; genus Pantoea; species Pantoea sp. SJZ147. The sequence continues at coordinate 522,044 of NZ_VIVB01000001.1, read as the reverse complement.
CGCTACAAAGCTCATTAGCACGTAATTTCCATTCGTCAACCTGAGTGGGGTGGTCAAAAGAGTAATAAACGCAAGCATCCTCAGGCAGAATATTACGCAGTGCCTGCATGCAGTTGGCCTCACAGGGCCGCAATTCAATATAGGCAGCCGTGATTGGTATTACATCATCGGTGGAATAGCGCTCGATGCGGTTTATCGCGGCAACGAGAGCCGCCATTTCGCCATGCAGCCTGACCCAATTATGGGTATAGATTCCTGGTGGCATGCTTATCTGCATCCGACTGTTTCCGAACGCATAACGAATATTACCCCGTAGCCTGTACTGGACTACTGCACAGCAGGACTCAGGACCGAAACCAGGCTGTTTCACCAAATTCTTTTTGTCCTCCAGCGTGCGCCTGACAATCGGATACCCGGAACTGAGGGAGTATTCAGTTTTTATAAGTTGCATCAGAGTTTCCTTTACTTGAACATTCTTAATCAATCATATGGGGTTCCGGCGCAAACTTCCATAAGAACAGGGCACTTAGGGGCTGGAAAAATTAAGGTCCGCTTAATACGCTTCAGGGAATTTAATATTCATATTAGAGCCTTGCGTTTTCCTTACGGCTTCACCAGGCATATAACTGCCGTTCCGCAACTGTACGGACTCTCGTTCATATCTGTGGTTCAGTCTGTCAAGCCAGTGCTTTATGGTCTGGGTCAGTGAGTATTCAGTTCGTAAGGGAAAACCTAATGATGATTCACCGATATGAGCAGGGGAATCTCAGTAGCCATCATGTCTCTGTCTGACGATCTATGTTTATCCGTTAAATGGTATTTGCGGCCTAAATATTCTTACCGGCGCAGGCCAGTCCGGTTCAATCGTAAGATTCGGTTTGAGCTGTGAGTTCAATGGGGGCGGTGCAACGCGATCCTTAATCAAAGGGGGACGTTGTGTAAACTTTTATCCAACATATCAGCCCATTCCTGCATCATCACTTTACGTTCATCAATATAGGCCGCATGGTTGTAAGTGCGGCGGACATTGTTGGTGTCAGCATGTGCAAGTTGGGCCTCGATAGCATCTGATCGATAGCCCATCACGTTTAAACGAGTACTGCCTCTGGTTCTGGTAGCATGTGGGCTAAATACCACTCCAGCCAATGCTTTTAAGTAGCTGACGCAGGGAGTGCGATGTCATTGGACCTTGGTGCTGCCATGCCCGGTTAATCCCTGTTGTGTTCTTAGCATTTTACGACTTGAGAGGAAAGGGAGATATGAATCGCAGACACCTCAGAGTCATTTAAGATGACTTAAAGAGAGGTGCCCATGATCGGTAAGCGTTATCCCGAAGAGTTTAAAATTGAAGCAGTCAAACAGGTCGTCGATCGTGGTTATTCTGTTTCCAGCGTTGCAACACGTCTCGATATCATCACCTACAGACTTTACGCCTGGATAAAGAAGTACGTTCCGGACTCATCCACTAATAAAGAACCGTCAGATGCTCAGGCCGGGATCCGCCGTCTCCAGAAAAAGCTGGAGCGGGGTTGTCGCCGGCAACGGTAAGCGGCGGGTCTTTCTCATCCGCCATTATCGGAGCACCTGTGGTGATGCCTCTGATATCAATATTTTCTCTTTCGAAGCAGCCGAGCATTTTCTGAAATACATGAGCAGTTATCGTAACTATTCATGAAAGTCTCTTGTCCGCTCCTCGCTCATATGGGAGATTAGGATGACATCAGTCTGCTTTATGCCACGAGAGGACATTTAAACAGCAATGCCATCGTTGCATAATAAAAAAGATGACGAATAGTTTTTTTACGCAAGGTAAATGCTGATTCCACAGCCAAATAAAGGGAGTAAGCATGGGAAGGTTTCAGGGTAAACGTATATTGATCACGGGTGGGACAAGCGGCATGGGGCTGGCAGGCGCTCAGCGAATTGTCTCTGAAGGTGGGCATGTAGCTATTACGGGGCTTAATGAAGAAAGGCTGGAACGCGCACGCAGTATCCTTCCTGTGGCATCGCTTGTTCTGAAAAGCGATGCTGCAAGCGAAACTGACATAAATGTGCTGCAGGAAGCTATTGATGGCTGGAGTAAACTTGATGGATTATGGCTTAATGCTGGTTTCGCGGAACTAAGCTCTCCGGGATCTGTAACAGCAGATTCATTTAATCGCATGATGAACGCTAATGTGCGCGGCCCAATGCTACAGCTGGCAGCGCTCTCCAAATCACTTAATTCAGGCGCATCCGTTCTGGTGACGTCATCCTCATCTGTATATGAAGGTGCGGCGATGACAAGCCTGTATGCATCGACGAAAGGCGCTGTTATCGCTATGGTCAAAAGCTGGGCTTCTGCTCTGGCTGAACGCGGTATACGCGCCAACACGTTGGTGCCAGGTCCGATTGAAACCAACTTCAGGCACTTTTTGCCAGAAGAGTCGCGTCAGCAGTTTGAAGATTTTGTGGTAAAACAGGTTCCTTTGGGCCGCTCAGGAACAGCAGCAGAGGCCGCTGCAGTTGCCCTTTTTCTCCTGTCCGATGACGCATCTTATGTTACCGGCAGCCAATATGCGGTAGACGGCGGCCTGGTACATTACTGATTGTTATCAGGGTTCATAAAAGCAACTGAAATTGGTCCAGTAACGTTCGCTTTTAGCTTGTTGGAAGTGACGAAGTACTTGTTCAAGTGCACGCCGCCAGCCTTAATCCACTTGAAAGGCGACCAAACCCAACATTCCCGCTCATCCTGGGAACTGATGTATCCGGAGTCGTTGCAGCGGCCGGCAATAACGTCTCTCTGTTCAGCCCAGGCGATGAGGTCTATTCAATGGTGCGCTTTCCGGAGGGGATAATGAATGGCAGCAGTGCCTATGCAGACTATGTGAGTATTCCCTCATCGGAACTGGCGTTAACACATCAGGCCTATCGCAGTGCCTCGCCGGCGCAGAAAATGGCGGCGGTGCTGATTGAGGACATTGATTTACAGCTCATCGACCTTCACCGGCGGGCCGCGCTGATGCGCAGTCACCTGAATTAAGATGTCGAAGTGGTTGTTTTCTGATCACTCCTTTTAATGTCGCTTATGCTGCCGCCGGTGGGCGTTTATCCACAGGGTTAGGTGCCGGATATGCACCCGGGCTGTGGACAACAGAGAACAAGGATGTTGCTGTGCGCCGCTTTATTCCGCCTCTCGCGGGAGAAGGCAGAAAACCCGGTCCGTGCGGTCTGCGGCCGTTGCCGTGCCTTCACTTTAGCCCGACCACTGCGTGATCAAGAGATCGCTTCGCTCGCCTCCTCCCCCGTTCGCACTCCCTCCACGGGGCTTACTCCCGTCGCGCTTCCGCTCAGTCTTCGCGTCATCGCGTGCATAATCACGGCTCCGCTCGATTGCGCTGCGGCCTCGTCGTCGCTCCTGATCACTCCGCTTTTCGTCGGGCTGTCATTCAGGCACGGCACAGGCCGTATCTGTCATCCCCTTAAGCGAGGCGTTTGTATGCAGGAAATGAATCAAGCCCGTTTCGTCGACGGGGACGCACGAATGCGCTTTTTACCCATGCTGTTTTCCAGCGACTTTTTGCGCTCAGAACTCAACGTTTATCACTAGGCAGAACGCTTTCTGGAAGGTTACAACGGCGGTTTCTGGGAGTTTGTGCAGTTACCCAATGGCGGAGGATTCATGCAGTCGCCTGGCGATGAGTACCGTTTCCGTAACCCTGAAAACTGGACGGATATGATCGTTTCAGCGGAGGTGGCGGGCATCATTCTGACTGCACTGGTGCTTAATCACCGTAGCTGGATGCACAGCCACCATGATCAGGAAGAACTCTGCGCCCACTTTTGTGAACGTTACGAGCAACTGATGGCGTATGCAGATACGCACACCGAGGGCGGCGCGCTGTTCCGCGCACTGGACTGATTGATCAGGGGCGGTGAGACCGTCCCTTACAGGAGAAAAAAACATGCATGGCAACGTAAATGAAGTCTGCGCCTGGCTGCTGGAAAACTATATCCCTGGGTGCACCCTGACCGTTCTGGTGTGGACAATCGAAGATGTGGAAGTCTGCAGCGAAGAAATGGGCATTACCGAACAAGAGTCTGTCGAGGTGCTCAGACGCATCTCACTGGATGAAAACTACATTGAGCACGGTATCAACGGACAGACCGTATGGGAGCATCTCAGTAATATTCGGGCGATGATGCATCAGGTACGCGAAGTCAGCTTTGATGCACGAAGCCTTCAGACGCTGGCCGAAGCAGCAGGGCGTTTAGTCCAGACCGGAGGAGAAGACGACCCCAGTACGATTTTGCAGGCTGTTGCTCAGGCGAGAATGGCACTGAACAGATAAGAAGAAAAATGAAACTGTCACCGCAGAACCGCGGCATCCTTTGCCAGTACAAAGCCCTGATAAACGAGCGCAGCCGTTTCTGTGGTCAGAGAGAACTCAGGACGGAAGAGATCATAGATGAAATCTGCCATTACATGACCTGTCAGTGTGCCGTATATATTAGCGGCCACTTTATTTTGCAGAGCGGCAAAGGTTAATCAGTAACGTTCAGGCGGTTGCGGCCCGCCTGTCAGCCTGCCAAAACCTGCGCCTTCGGCGGCGGAACGGCAGGGCGCGCGCCTGACGGCGCGATCACCGCACCGCCTCTGATAACGGTATTCTTCCGTGGTGCTTTTACCGCCATTCATTCCAGTTTTTTTGTCGTGGTGCGTGACCGGAATAGCCGGTTATGCGGGCGTGCTGTCGGCTGTCATGCTCCGCACAGAGCCGTCTCGCCGTCTCTGCCCGGGCCCGTTCCGGGGCAGCGGGTTTCCATCCTGACGCAACACCTTTCGCTTGCAGCAGCCGTCCTGGCCGCGCCGCGCAGTCGCGCCGTTTGCGGCGCTCCACGCACCCCGCCAGTACACACGGCGGGATGTAAGGGGCAACGCCGTTTCCGGGGCGCCTGTGTTTACACTGATCGGCCAGTAAACGTTCCCGCGTAATATTGAATATTTTTGACGAATTGAAGTTAGAACTGTTAATTTTCATATTGCATACATCTGTGCTGTTTCGTGCGGTTTTGCTGTTTGTTGCGTTATTACGCATGCGTGATTATTGAATTGAGCGAGTCATCAGCAAACGTGGATAAATACCGCAATCATGCCCGGCTTTCGTGAAGCGTATTTCTGGCTCAGCATGTACGGTGAATGTCGCAAAAAACACGGAGGCGGGTAACCATTTCATATTTATCAATTTTCATGTGTTTGCGTAAAATACGACGTGCTGTGTCTGTGCATAAAAATACCTTCTCAGGCATCCCGTGCAAGATAAGTTGTTACAGACGCGCACTATGCGCTTTGAGCATGTTGCCAGTACCTGTATGAGGTTATTTAAATTCCACTTAAGACACATATTCAACAAGCCACTTTTAGAGTTTCTCTTTCATCACACCTCGCGCAAGATTTTATCTTGCATTTTTATTTATTTAAAACATTGGAGTACAGGAACTGGTCGAAATGGAAGTTCAGAACGAGGCGACACACTGTGAGATAAATTTCTCGTCAATGGTCAATGAGCTTGTCGGATTCGGTCTGATGGTAAAGAAACATCAGGGTGAGAGCAGTAAGTTTGACACTGAGGGGTTTAACCGTGACCTCATACGTAAAGTTTCAGGAACAAGTATTTTAATGGCAATGGCCTAAGAAATCTACCTGAATATGCGCGGAGAAAAAAACGAAGAGGCGCTGGAGACAATTCTGGACAGAAATCTGTCAGAGGTTAATGATGCAAAAGACAAGGCGTCAACTAAACATTTCCTGCAAGAAGAGTGAATTAAAATTATCTTCACCGCCTATATCAGACGGTGTAATTTTCAGTAATCAGGTAAACCTTTTACAGGAAGGATGACTAAACATGTTGATCCTTTTTCAATAACTGATCTTATCCTGATATTGCCATGTAACGATTTAATATAGCTTTATGATGGTCAGGCCCAGTTCCAATCCCTGCAGTGTATCTTCCTTTACTCCCTGATTAAAAGGCCAGAAAAGTAAATCTAATTTCTTTATATCAAAACCCTGACTTGTATCGCTAACACGTATGAATAGAGTGTTGTTTAATAATTTTATATTTAAGTTAATAACGCCTTTGTTTATTTTTTTATTCGCATTATCAATGAGGTTGTGCACGATAGATATGAGATTTACTTCTCGGAAATTATTTGACTTTCGCCATTGGTAACTCTTACCAATAACTTATTCCTATTTCCTTCGTTAAAATCACCCTTTCACCAATAGTGGGGGGATTTCAATCGTTCCTGAAGATACTTCTCCGGTATCAATGATTTTAAAAACAGCATCCAGCATTGCCGGTACATCCTGACGAATCATAGAAATATTATGCCCAAGCAGTGATACAAACGGATCCCAGTCAAAACAGCCCAATGGCGGTTGTTTTTTGTTAATCAGTCCACGCTGCGCCAGCCAACCTACCACGCCTTCGAGAGAGATAGTTGAATTAATAAAGATACCCGGCAGGTGAATTTCACTATTATCAAAAGCATCTTCCAGGGTCAGGGCAATGTTGCCGAGAGAATAGCCTCTTACCAGCAGGTTTTCTTCCGGCACGCAGAGTCCATGGGCTGCATGAGCATCAATAAACCCCCTGAGACGCTCAGCAGTATTATGATCTTTTTTACGCCCCCCAATAAAGTACAGGGGTGATGTTGTACCGTAACGGGCAGTACTCTGAGCCAGAATGGTTTCAGTTAATTTTTTTGCGCCAGTATAATTATCAGAGATAATCGACGGAGCCAGTGTCCCGGGTAAGTCGAGATTAATTACAGGCACTCCTGCCTGCTGACAAAGCCCGGTGATTTTGTCCGGAAAGGTCGCCCCGGTAGCCACAATCCAGTCCACCTGCCACGAAAGCATAACCCGGGCTGCTTCCAGCTCCAGTTCTGGATCCCTGCGAGTACAGGTAATAATCGGCAGCATATTGCGCTCTCGTGCCATTTCTTCAAAGCGCTCGGCTATCGAACCAAAGTAGCGGTTATCGTACCTGGGAACCAGCATACCAATAACGTTGGATTTTTGGCTACGAAGCAGGCTTGCCTGCCGATTCAGCGCATAGCCCTGCTCTTCGGCAATTTTTTTTACCCTGTCCGCCAGTGATTTACTGATCCGCCGTTTTTCCCAGCTCCCGTTCAAAATTGCGCTCACGGCACTAGCCGATACGCCGGTAAGTTTCGCCAGATCATAGATAGTCGTTTTCTTGATTTTTTCTGTTCGTGTCACAAATCCAACCCCATTTTTTTGAAGACTCTTGCCCACTTTTTTTTAAAGTGATACCACAGCTTCATCGGTTGAGCGAGTAAAAAACAGTACGCCCCCGGTTTTTGCACCCTTAATGGGCGTACAGAAACCTGATTTTTGACATATAAAAGGATTATAAAATGACCTCATCAAATTCATCCATTACTACTTCCCTTGAAGGTAAGGTGGCTGCCATTACCGGTGCAGCTTCCGGCATCGGTCTGGCCTGTGCAAAAACATTGCTGGCCGCAGGTGCAAAAGTTGTTCTCATCGATCGCGACGGCGAAAAGCTGAGCAAGCTGGTTACTGAACTGGGCGACAACGCATTTGCCCTGCAGGTTGATTTAATGAAACCGGAGCAGATTGACAATATGCTTTCCGACATTATTAACCTGACTGGGCGTCTGGATATTTTCCATGCCAATGCAGGGGCCTATGTTGGCGGACCCGTAGCGGAAGGCGATCCTGATGTCTGGGATCGGGTGCTCTGTCTGAACATTAATGCTGCTTTCCGTTGCGTCCGCGCAGTCCTGCCTGAAATGATCAAACAAAAATCTGGTGACATCATCTTTACCAGTTCTATTGCCGGCGTTGTTCCTGTTATCTGGGAACCTATTTATGCCGCATCTAAATTTGCCGTGCAGGCGTTTGTGCACACCACGCGTCGTCAGGTTGCACAGTACGGCGTTCGTGTCGGGGCGGTGCTGCCGGGTCCTGTGGTAACGGCTCTGCTTGATGACTGGCCGAAAGCCAAAATGGACGAAGCACTAGCTAATGGCAGCCTGATGCAACCAACTGAAGTTGCAGAATCCGTATTGTTTATGGTGACACGCTCTAAAGGAGTCACCGTACGCGATTTAGTCATTCTGCCAAACAGTGTCGACCTCTGAGCCAGGCATAGCCGGCAAACAGCAACAATTTTTTCAGGTGAAGAAAGTATGAATAACGAGAATAAAGCGGTTATTGGCATCGATGTCGGTTCAGGTAGCGTTCGTGCAGGCATCTTCGATTTGGAGGGCAGGCTACTGACGCATGCTGTTCAGAAAATTAATGTCTTTCGCCGTTCAGGCAACCGCGTGGAGCAGTCCAGCACAGAAATCTGGCAGGCGATTTGCCATTGCGTCAGACAATCCCTTGAAACGACCGGAATACGCGCTGAAAACGTGGCAGGACTGGGTTTTGATGCGACCTGCTCTCTGGTTGTGGTCGGTGAAAATGGCCGCCCACTCGCCACCAGTGCTGACGGTAATGCCGATCAAAATGTCATCGTATGGATGGATCACCGGGCGACCCGGCAGGCAGAAAGAATCAATGCCACCCAACATTCTGTACTGAAATATGTGGGGGGGAAAATTTCACCGGAGATGGAAACACCCAAAATTCTCTGGCTGAAAGAAAATCGCCGCGAGGTTTACGATAACGCCTGGCAATTTTTCGACCTGGCAGACTATCTGACCTGGCGCGCTACAGGCGATCTGACGCGCTCCATTTGTACCGTCACCTGCAAATGGACATGGCTTGCCCATGAAAACCGATGGGACCCTGACTACTTCCGTACGATTGGACTGGGCGATTTGGCTGATGAAGATTTCAGACGTATCGGCCAAAAAATGTCCGCGCCAGGTATGCCTTGTGGTGATGGTCTGACTGAAGACGCGGCCCGTGAAATGGGACTGTTGGTCGGTACTCCGGTTGCCATTGGCATGATTGATGCGCATGCGGGAGGGATCGGTACGGTCGGCGTTGCTGGCGGGGCATTAAGCAATCTGGCCTATGTCTTCGGTACCTCTTCCTGCACCATGACCAGCACCCGGGAGGCGGTTGCCGTACCAGGCGTGTGGGGGCCTTACTACTCTGCAATGGTTCCCGGTTACTGGCTGAATGAAGGTGGTCAAAGCTCTGCGGGGGCAGCAATAGATCAACTAGTGGCGATGCACCCTATAGGGGCTAAAGCAACGGAAATGGCCGCGAAAGCAGGCATATCATTACCGGTATTTCTCGCCAATCTGGCGCAGGAGAAATCTGTGACGACTTCTGCTGCCGTTGAGCTGGCTGAAGGCATTTATGTTGTGCCTGAATTTCTGGGAAATCGCGCGCCGTTCGCCGACCCACATGCCCGCGCCATCATTGCCGGACTGGGGATGGAACGCGATCTGGATAGTCTGGTTGCGCTTTATGTCGCCGGCCTTTGTGGTATCGGCTATGGCCTGCGCCAGATCGTCGATACACAAGAAGCACAGGGCATAAAAACGGACAGCATCGTCATTAGCGGCGGGGCTGGACGTCATCCACTGGTGCGTCAGATTCTGGCAGATGCATGCGAATTACCGGTCATCTCAACCACGTGCAGCGAACCCGTTCTGCTTGGTTCTGCCATTCTGGGGGCCGTGGCAGCAAATATTGCACCATCCGTCGTAAGTGCGATGAAACAATTTACTCATAAAGATCAGTCTTATTTGGTAAGCGAAACGTACCGCGCAACCCATCAGCGTCGCTATGAAAAGTACCAGCGCTTACAGCAAACGGCCAGAATGCTTCAGACGTCATAATCAGTAATGACATCCTTATAACATCAGGGGCCGGAATAAACGGGACCCCTGCACCCTACAAACAGAGGTTATTATGTCCTAAAGTAATAAACAGTGGATGGGGTTACAAAATTGAATCGCCACGGATAATCTAGACACTTTCGAGTCGTTGGTAATACTGGTTTTCATATTCTGCCGGCGACATCTGATCGCCAGAACCATGCCGACGCTTACTGTTATAAAACATTTCGTAGTATTCAAAAATATTGCTGCGGGCTTCTTCCCGCGTTCCGTAGATCTTTTTCTTTATCCGTTCACGCTTCAGCAACTGGAAAAAGCTTTCTGCAACCGCATTATCATGGCAATTACCGCGATGGCTCATGCTGCTTTCCAGGCCGTGTGATTTCAGGAACGATTGTGTACTGACTGCCCTGACCCGAGCGAACCAGCACCTGTTTTTGGGGATTACGCCGCCATACAGCCATCAGCAATGCGTTCAGGACAATGTCCTTTGTCATCCGGGGTTGCATTGACCAGCCGATAATTTTGCGTGAGAACAGATCAACAACCACGGCAAGATACAGCCAGCCTTCGTGAGTCCTGATATAGGTTATGTCCGTTACGCAACGCTCATCCGGAGTACCCGGATTGAACTGTCGCTGGAGCCTGTTGGGCGACACGATACTGGCCTCGCTTTTACGTGCCTGCGGGCTTCGGTATCCGACCTGAGCTTTTATCCCGGCAGGTTTCATAAGTCGCCAGACTTTGTTGACTCCGCAATGTTGCCCGCTGTCCCGCACATCCAGGTGGATCTTGCGATAAACACAGACGCATCCCGATTCCAGCCAGAACTGTTTGATCTGTCCTGTCAGTCTCAGGTCTACCTGATAGCGTTGTGAATGCAGTTGCTGAAGCCAAGCGTAAAAGCCACTTGGATGAACATCCAGCAACCGACAGAGCAGGCGAACAGGCCAGCTACCGGTGTTGTCACGGATAAAGACGTACCTCAGTCGGACAGCTTTGCGAAGTACGTCGTGGTTTTTTTAATATGTCCCGTTCGTCGGTAACCTGCTTCAGTTCTTTCTGGAGACGGCGGATCCCGGCCTGAGCATCTGACGGTTCTTTATTAGTGGATGAGTCCGGAACATACTTCTTTATCCAGGCGTAAAGGCTGTGAGTGGTGATATCGAGACGTGTTGCAACGCTGGAAACAGAATGACCACTATCGACAACCTGTTTGACTGCTTCAATTTTAAACTCTTCGGGATAACGCTTACCACTCATGGGCACCTCTCTTTAAGCCATCTTAAATGACTCTGAGGTGTCTGTTAAACCTGTGGCGATTTATTGTGCCTCAATAGCATCAGGTCGATAACCCATTTCGTTCAAACGGGTACTGCCTGTGGTTCGTGTTGCATGTGGGCTATACGTTCCGCTCCAGCCGAGGTTTTTCAGTAGCTGGCGCAGTGAGTGCGGTGTCATCGGGCCACGCGGGTTATCTCGCCCCGGGAAGATATGCTGTTGATGCCCGGTTAATCCCTGTAGTGTTCTGAGCATGTTGACCGCTTGTGAGAGAAGGGGAATAACATGTTCTCTGCGAGCTTTCATGCGCGCAGCCGGAATGGTCCACAGTGCATTACCAAGATCGAATTCTGCCCATTCAACCTCGGTGGCTTCGGCTGGTCGCGCCAGCGTCCACCACATAAGCCACATGCAATAGTTAACCTGATACGAGCCACGTCTGTTATCAAAACAGCTTAATAGCTTCCCGATTTGCTGAGGATTTAGTGCCTGTTTGTGCTGTGTCTTATTAGCCGGAAGGGCCTTGCGCACAGGCCATACGGGATCGCTATCAGCTTTAAGCGTCGCGACTGCCAACTCAAAAACTGATGAAATGGTGCGACGGGCTTCAGCGGCAACAGTCGGTGCTCCTCGTTTAGCCGTTTCCTGAAGTATTTTTAGAATGTGGTGCGGGGTTATTTCCCTGACAGGGAGCTTACCGATTGCGGGGAAAACCACACGTTCAAGCATATCCAGTCGCCGCGTTTCGGTGATTTCGGCCCAGTCTTTCATCTGTAACCATTCTTTAGCAATAAGCTCAAAGGTATTGGATGCCTCGTTGTCCTTGCGGGTCTTATCTAACTGACGAGCCGAGTGTCAGGCTAACTCCATCTGCGACTTGCTTACGCGCTTGCTCGCATTTCTCGCGGGCTTCTGCAAGTTTGACCGTCGGGTATTCACCCAGCGCAAACATGCTGTATTTACCGTTGAGTTTACACCGATAACGCCATGCCTTTTTGCCATTGGGTTTCACTTCAAAGTGAAGGCCATTAATTTCATTGAGCCGATAGCGGCCTGGCAGTGCGGCAGTGCGTATCAGTGAGCATAGCGGGGCCTTGTTTATTTCTTATGCCGTTATTGGACCCACGTAAAATGAGATGGAAGAATGTTGTACTCATCCATGTACTCATATTTGAATGCGATGTTACGAGATGAATTGGGATCTTATGAAATGAAAAATCCACGCAACGGCGTGGATTTAAGGGTATTTGCGATGTTTATGAGATTCAATAAAACCTCATAAGGCAATAAGGGCGATTTTTAGACGTTAAACAGTGATTTTTGTGTTATGTTATTGATTTTTATGTATTATTTATTTAAGATAATTTTTTGTACTCATAATTGTACTCATTTTAAAGTCGGCTCGCATTCGTAATGCGAGGGTCGTAGGTTCGACTCCTATTATCGGCACCATTAAATCAATGGGTTACGAAATTATCTTTCATAAAATATTCCCATTTTTCTCTGGCGTACTTATTTAGCACGGTATAGCTCCTTACCATCATCCCCCATATGAAAGCATTAGCCTTTGACCGTTGGCTGAAATGTTGATGTTGCATATAGTGGTTGCCTGTCTGTTGATCATGAGATCGTTGATGCCAAAGATAACCCAAAAACAAAAGGTAGAGTTGACCAGGTGGTTTAAACCGGGCAACTATCTGGCGCTGAAAGACCTGACCCTCTGGGAACTGTACTATGAATTCGTTCTTAGGCGTGAAATGCATGAACGATATCAGGAAGCGGCTGAGTCCCCGGATGCTGAGTGGTTGCTGCCAGATGTGAACAAGAGTCAGGAAAAGCTGATTTTTGGTGGTAACCCGATACTTATCAAAAATGTCAATTTCATTGAGTCAGAGGATTTACTTGATGATTTTCATGTAAAACCGCTTACAGTTAAGCGGGTAAATTTGTTGATACGCAATATCAAAAAAGTGGCGGGTGTGCAATCCGACAAGCACAATAGCCTGGCACCAGAACAAACAGACATGCTTGAAATGTCATTTACTCGATTTAATCTGGAAAGTTTAACAAAAGGGGCTGAAAAATCAGCCAACACTGGTCGTGAGATTAATCCTGCGCTTAAAAACATGTGGGAACGCCGGATAAAGAAGGCCAGGGAACAGATCTACCTGCAAATCGATTTAGGAGCCTCAACGGATAACCAGATCATAGGTTCAATCACTCATTTGCTGCCACAATGGCGAAAGGTGATGGAAGTAGAATCACCAAAGCTCCCTTCCTATGGTTTTGGTGAAGTTATGATCCAAAAGCTGATCAACTTCAACGTGATCCCAATGCTTGACCTGATGTATTTTGCGAAGCGCAATGGCTTCAAGTATAGCGATAAGGACATAGAGCAACTCTTGTATCCCTGGGGAGTAGAAAATCCTCGTGACTATGTCCAAATCCGGGAAACCGACAGGCCGATGGCTGAAAGAGCGCTACTGGATGAATTTGATAACCTGTTTACGGCATTTATGTATAAAAAAACAGGACACACACACAAAACTATCAACGAAATCCTGCATGATATAGCTGTACAACAGGCAGCAGCCAGAGGCGACTCATCTACCACTATTGATTAAAAAAATCAAGGGATCGGCCAAAAAAACCATCCCTTGTAAACACACTAATCCCCCCATTCCACGGAAAATCTTTTTTGTCACGTCACAATTTTTAAACACTTCAAAACCGTAAACTTCTCCTCATCAACACAGCACAGGAGAAAAATATAATGAACAAAAACTGCACAACATTAATTCGCTTGCCAGAAGTAATAAAAAGAACAGGCGTAAGCAGGACAACGATTTACCGGTTGATAAATAAAAAAGCGTTTCCACTTCCAGTAAAAATAAGTGAGAAGACAATCGCCTTTGTTGAAAGTGAAGTGAATGACTGGATTGAAAACCTGATTAATTCTTCACGCAATAAAGCAGCATAATTTAAATTAACATAAAAATAAAAGAGGTATCTATGAGTACATTAATTAAAAAAGCAACAAGAGAAATGGATAAACTGGACTGGGGTTATTTGGATATACTAGCAGAGTACTTATACACTCCGCACTGGATTGCCGATTTCGACGATAAAAAGAGCAAGTTTTACAATATAATCATAATCTATCGTGATCTTGATCGATTTGGTCAGGAATCACTGAAAAGTTATCTGGCGTATAGAAAAAACAAAATCATTTCAGAGCGTTAATAATATAACAGCAGAATTTAAAAATGGTGAGTAAACGCCATATGGCTGGCGTTTGCCTGAAATAAACAATGGGAGAAACAAAGATGAAAACATTTTATATAAGAAGCTTATGTTTTAAAATTGAAGTAAATGTTTTAGATGAGTTTTATGAAGAGGAACTAAGACATGCAGTGAGACGGGGTTTGGATAAATGGGTTACGGATACAGGGATCTGGAAACGGACAAACAAACAGAAAAAAGCGTCTGACAAAATAACTTTGCAGGATTATTTAAATAAATATGCGATCAAGGAATCGCATGTTAACGCAGTAGAGATTAAAGTAAAGATCATTTGGGATATGCCGTGGGCTAGGCAATAATGTGGAACAGCCCGAGATGGCCTTTCTCACGCTTTCTATACCCAAAAGTACTATTGTATCTACTTCCCTAGCCATTTTAGTGTGGTTTTTAGAAAACATTAGATACGTCACTTCGAAGTGCACCTTATAAAGGGCGCACTTTTTCACTATTAAAAATTATTTATTATGTGATCAGCCAAGTTATCATATTCATCAGCCATTTCATTCATAAGATCTATTTGATTAACTGCCCATTGCCCTCTGCCACGAAGAGCATTCGTTGGTCTGACCCGAGACAGATAGCGAATAGGTATATTTTGGATAATACTATCAGGAGCCATAACGTTGAGATCCTCAATCTTTCCAACTGGCTCATAATCAGAAAAATCTGGAACAGCTTCGTAAGATGAAATTCGTGAAAGCTGAGGGATCATATTTTCTTCAATAGCTCTTCTTATTGAGCGATGATGGACAGCATCGGCACCAACCTCTTGTTTGATACCATTCTGCTTTCTTGTGTCGAAACCATTGAATATCCAGCCACCAAATTTAGGCATTCCTTTGTGGGACACAACATTATCGCGAGGATTACCAGTTAGATACCTTTCCTTACCCTGTTCCCAATCACGTATGAATGATGGCAACATCTCTCCAATAAGCCCTACACAATATGAAGAGAATAAATCAGGTGTGCATGGAACTAAGAAGTAATCCGAACAGTACAATGATGATCTGACAAGAGTATTAAATGAAGGGGGTAAATCTATTAGGACATAATCATAATCGATTTCATTTTCTTCTGATGCTTTCTTAGTGATCAATTCTGGCAAGATAAAACGATATAAGCCTGCACCACTTATAACATCAGTACCTACGTTTAAAATATCGGAAAAGGTGTTGAGCCAAAAATCGCCAGGAACAATATGTAAGATACCTGCATCTGTCTTAGTCTTTGGCTCAGTTGTATATACTTCACCTATAGTATTTTGTTGTATGTAAGGTAATGCAAATGCTTTAACTGTTTTACCAAAAGGGAAATCATCAGAAGCTACTAACAACTCAGAAAACTCTTCATCTCCAATACATGCAATCGAGAGATTACATTGAGGGTCAAAGTCTATTAATAAAACACTTTTTCCTTTATCTGCTAGTGATACAGCAAGATTCCAAATTATAGTTGTTTTACCAACGCCACCTTTGTTATTAAAAACTGATATGGTTTTTGCCATTTGTAGTCCTTATTTTCATTTCAATGAATTTCTACAGAAAATTTTAATTAATGAAAATCAGTCTCTGACATGTATATGTAAAAATCGAATATTTTCTAGACTAGCACAAAGCATATGGTTATTCATTAAATTTTTGGTCGATTGGAATCACTCATAAGCAAAAGTAAATTGTGCAAACTCAGAGCATCATACGTCCTGCCGATCCAACTTCCGCTTCGCTTAAAGCGATCGGTCAGCCTCAACAATCGTCAGGAGTGTAGTATACCGCTTTGTAGTTTGTTATTGGCTGATTATACTTAGAATCTGCCAATTATCAAAAAGCTCTACCAGAACCGCTTCCAGCGCTGCTGGTTGCAACATACTGGACAGGTAAAGCTCCTCCGTTCCGGTTTTGCCTGTAAGGTCTTCTCGAACTGCTACCATGACAGTGCTAAGGATCTGGTCTTTACATGACAGTAGTTTTTCTTTGTCTAAAAAGTGAAACTGACGACCGGAGAAAATCATTCTCAAGTAGTTTAGATAATTATTCTGAAACTGGTCATGGCTGATGCCATTAACCGAGTGATAACGAATAAGTGATTTTGTTATGACGTTGGCTATACCGTCTTCGTCGGTATGAATGTTTAGTATTTCGTTTATTTCATTTTTTAGCATTTTTATCTCCATTTTTTATTTTTATTTCTTCGATAAATCTGGCTCTGTCTCCATTAAACACCACCGCAGGATTGATATAGTAAATGTACTTTGATTTGCTTGGCGCTATGATCTGCTTCTCTATAAGTTCTTTTATTCCACGATAAAAAACAGGATTGGATAAGTTGAAATCACACTGACTTGCTATATCTTTTGCTGTTTCAAAATTCATATAAATCTGATCTTTACCAATCGCGTCTGAAATGGAAAAGA
This sequence comes from Pantoea sp. SJZ147, assembly GCF_007828605.1. Lineage (NCBI taxonomy): Bacteria > Pseudomonadati > Pseudomonadota > Gammaproteobacteria > Enterobacterales > Erwiniaceae > Pantoea > Pantoea sp. SJZ147. Next base: position 505,210 of record NZ_VIVB01000001.1, on the reverse strand, counting down.
GAAATATGTAAAATAGCTTATTACCTGTCAGAGACAGATCAAAGAGAACACGGATTTTGGAAATGAAAAGCTTAACGAACTTCTCTTTATCAACTTCCTGTATAGAGTGAATGACACTTTCGTATCGTTCTCCCTCTGGTGATTCAAATTTTTCTCCACGAGCTACTGTTCTTCTTTTATCTTTCGTCTGGATCTCAATGCCGTTTTGCAATATAAATGGGTTCTTATCATAGGTGTTGTTATTCATCATAGTTCCTTTTTTGTTATTATAATATACATATATAACTATGGTTTTTGAAATGTCAAATATATTTTGAAGTGTTTTCTTCATTTTAATGATCAGGAATGAAGAGAAATACAACAAACCCGAAGAGAAAAAGAACAAACCCGAAGAAAGATCTACAAACCCGAAGAAAAATCAACAAACATGAAGAAGATTAATTTTTAATGCGTTGTTTTATATGAATATTTTTATCTTAAGAAGTATAAGAAATATAAGATCTAAGAGGACAACAGGAATCCTGTGTGATCTTAATATCGCCACAATGAGGTTCCGACTGGAATAAGTTTACTTAAACTGGACATCCCGCCAGTTTTTATTTATCAGGAAAACGTTTTCCTTAATTTTTTTATTAAACCCCTACACAACATGAGGTCGTGCCTGTGGGGGTCATGGTAGTTGAAGATCTTCTTTTATCCAGTAACAGAAGACAACAACAGAGCATTTGCTTCTTTGCCTTTTAGGGGCAACCAGCAATGCCTGTATGGGTTGTATGAGTAAAATAATAGTTTTACTGAGCTACATGCTCGCTTGCTCGCACTACGCAAAAATTAAAACCTTGGATAAATGGCTGGTCTTGATTGAGCTAATGCGCTCAATCGCTAAAACCTGGCTCTCGCCCTTTTTATTTAAATTGTGAGAACGTTTTTCTTCACCTGATAAAGTGATTTAGTTCATTTTTATAGTCAGAAATGAAGAAAAGTCTTCACGCGATGAAGAAAATGGTTTCAACAAAAAATCCATGCTATTTAAGTCGTCAGTGCGCGTGAGCGCATAGCGGTTTTGCTGACAGCAGGAAGCAAAAACAAGACAGCTTTCTTTATCAAAGGGTTTTGATTTTAAAGCAGTATATGAGCAAGAGAATGTGCTGCATAGAAAAACTAATTAAATAACAAACCATCAGTCCCTGGTCTGCTGGTTGCCCCTAAAAGGCAAATAAGCAGAGTCCAGGGTTTTGTGTTCTGAAAAGAGAGGTAATGAATATGAACCCCAATGAAACGGCGCAACAGCCGTGTTGGGTTACTTAAAACAAAAGAAAACCATCTTGTTTTTCACTTTATAAAATCAATAAAGAACATCTCTCGCTTCACTCTATATTAATAATGAAGAAGAAAACTGCTCTCAGGCCGCTTTAAATAAGGATCGTTACTGTCAGGTCTTGCAGATTAAACTGTCAGGATCAGTAATGTAATCTGTCATTATTTATTGTTTCCTGACAGATCGAAAATGAACTGTCAAAAACATTGCTATTGTTAGCATTTAAAGTATCGATAAAAAGAACTTGAATTGTCAGAAATAAATTTGATTTTGACACTTGACATATTTTATTATGTTTGCAATACATAACTAACCATCCGAATAAAAATAAAAAAGGTAGAAAAAATGAATGATTTTAATATTTCAGTAATAAAAGAAAAAGAAGATTCAAAGTTAAGAAAATCAAGAAGAGGATTGCCAAGATACAAAAGAAATCCATTCTTGCAAAACACCAGTAATAATACGAAGAGTGGATCACGAAGGATCACAACTGGTAAAGATAGATTGCTAGTTATTAATGAAAATACCGGAGAACAGTTAGCAGGTGCTGGCTTCTTTCAATGGCAGGAAGTGGATAAAACACAATTTTTAAAACTATACATAAACGGAGTAAAAGCGTTAACTGAACTTACCGGAGCCGGAACTAAGGTGTTTGAAATTTTGTATAGAACGGTTCAGGAGTTCAAAGATACGGACAGAGTTTTCCTTGCTTATGAACTTGTAGATCAAGACATAGTGAAGATTTCGGAGTCAACGTATTACCGAGGAATGAAAGAGCTTGTTAACAAAAGTTTTATTGCTGAAACAACTGTTCAGAACTCTTACTTTATTAATCCTGATTTCATATTTAATGGTGATCGTCTGTCATTCGTTAAATCATATATTTTAACAAAATCACCCTCGATAAAAGAATTAAAGTAGAATGATGGCTTCACTAAGATAACGAAATATTTGCTATTTGGATTGCAATTGATTGGCTTCGCGAGACTAACGTCTGTCTAAATCCTCAGTTAGTTTCTAGTACTGATGAGGCTGAACAAAGAGCAGTGAAAATTTTAATACAGCCTGCTACAATACATGATTACGCGCAGGCTGTCTGGATAAATTTCAGAAGTCTAAAAAATCATCATTTTCAAGATAATAGTTTAGAGCATCAATAAAATCCTGGTTACTGGCAGAAGGTTTTTGTTCAATTACTGATAAGATTACATCAGCAAATTGCTCACCAGAATAAATATATGATAAACCTCTGCTAGATGCATCTTGCGGATAGACTTCATTATCATTTTCATCTACCTGTGGATAACCGGAAGCCAAATATTCTTTGTCTCCGAATAACTCTCCATCTGCACCATAAATGCAAAAGTTATCATCTTCGCAACGAGTTTTGACCATGATGTCAATTATATCGTTCAATTTAATATGATTACCTTTAATCGACATAGTATCCTCTTTATATTTAGGTCTTAGCTACAAATTTTTCTACCAGTAGGACCATCAAGTTTTCCTTGTCGTCCAGGTTTTCCACCACCCCAAATATCACGTCCACCTTTACCAGTTGGATGATATAAAGCATGATTAGATCTATGATCTGCTCTGTCGACCAGAGTTAGTCTGTTTATATCTTCATGGTGATGCCATGTTAATCCCGAAGGGCTTCTGCTCATATCCCCATCTTTAAGCCAGTCATTCAGTTTTGGATATCTGTTAAGCATATCTTGTCGAAATTCCGGATTCGCCTCCATTTTTTGAACGAAATCTACATTAGCCCTGTTGAACTGGACTGCATCACTGGAATATCGATATTGAGGATCAAGTGAATAATCATGAAAAATATGATATTCACCATTATTTGGCCTATTAGCTAACCCTAACGGATCAATCCAACCCAGAGGATTAGGTGCATACTGATAAAGATTCCAGCCTCCCAGCAATCCTATCGGGTCCTGTACCGTAAACCGCCCAACCTGCGGATCGTAATACCGGAACAGATTATAGTGCAGTCCCGTTTCATTGTCAGCGTACTGCCCGGCATAGCGCAGAGGCTGATGAGCAAGGGCAGTTTGTTGCGTGAATCGGTGGAAACCTTCCGTCTGCCGGGTAACCTCACCAAAGCTCCCGTAATGACCGCTCCACCGAAGCTGTCCCTGTTCATCAGTAATATCCAGCGGTGCACCGTTCAGATCTGTACTGAACCAGAGAATATCTCCGCTATTTTCGTCACACAAGTGGTCAATACGCGCCAGCGGGCTGTATGTTTCGTTCGGGTCGTAAATATATGTCTGGCACTGTCCGTTCTGCTGCTGTTCCTGCAACAGTCGTAAGCGCTGCCAGAGGAAGCGGATTTCCGTGGTGCCGTGTTGTGTGGTAATCGTTTTGCGGGTGCGTCTCCCCAGCACGTCATAGTGGTAGCGTGCCGTAAACCGGCCTTCCGGGCCGGTGCCGTCTGCCTGTATCAACCGGTTTTCTGCGTCGTACTGGTAGTGCTGCTGATACAGGCCACTTCGGCGAAAGACCAGGTTACCCCACCAGTCGTATTTCATAAACAGGTTCTGCCAGTGCGTGAGACGGTTATCCGCGTGTGGCAGGGCAGGGAGGTCATTATCCGGCAGCAGGTTATCCGCAGCGTCGTAGCGGAACGTTCGGGTGCTGTGACCCGGACGGGCTTCGTAGTGCCTGAGAAGACGACCTTCCTCATCATAGCCATAAATTGTGTTGCCACGGAGGGTGTCACTGACGTCTGACAGTTCTCCCCGCCCGGTGTAGTTGAAGGCGCGTTCGAAGATTGTCTGTTCCGGCAGGTCGGGTGTGAAGCTGCGTTGCCGGGTACGTCTGCCCAGACTGTCATACTGGCGGGTCTGTTCACGGGTTCCCTGAGTGCGGGCCACCTCCCTGTGAAGGCGGTCGCGTGTAAATTCGGAGATGATTTGCTGACCGAAGCGGATGGCGCTGACGTGGCCGGAACCGTAATGCAGCCAGCTTATCTGCTGGCCGCCGGGCAGGGTCAGCGCAGTGAGATTACCCAGAACGTCATACGCAGAATGTAGTTCACCGTTGACTCCCTTTTCAGCGAGCAGGTTTCCTGCCGCGTCAAAGGTAAACTGAATTTCATCTTCTTCAATTCCCAGCGCCATGCCATCGGCGGTTGGCTTGCGAGTCAGGCCGGTAAGCTGCCCGCTGTTTTTACGCTGGTAATGGTACTGAGCATCGCGGGTAGTACGTGTGGTCAGCAGGCCGCTGCTGTCATAGCTGAACTGCTGAGCGCGTCGCGGGATGCCGCCATCGTCGTCAGGCCTGCCGCTTTCCATAAGCGTGGTGAGCAGTCCACGCGTGTTCCATTGCATCTGCCGGCAGGTGTCGTCCGGGCGGGTTTCGCTCAGTAGATGGCCTGTCGGGTCATAAGTAAAACGGTACTCGCCACCGTTGCCGTTTTCTAGACGCAGCAAATTGCCTCTCGGGTCATGGTGCCAGCGGCGGGTTCGTCCCGTGCGGTCGGTAACGCTTTCTGGCAGTCCAAGCGCGGAATACTGCCAGCGAACCTCACTTTCCAGCGGGTCTCGCCAGGCCGCAAGTTGCCCGTGCTCGTTCCATCGTAACGTTTCATTACTGCCATCTGCCCGAATTACGGCGGTAAGCTGGCCTGCATCGTTCCATTCGCGGCGTGTGAGGTTGCCTTCTGCGTCCTCACTGGTGATAAGCTGACCGAACCGGTCATACGTAAAGCGGGTCACGCTGCCGGAGCAGTCAGTGCGTTGCGTCAGCAATCCCTGACGGTTCCATTCCAGCATCACGTCACCGCCCCTCGCATCGGTGATGCGATCCGATAGCGTTTCTTCGTCGTCAGGGTAGTGATACGTGGTGGTGTGATTCAGTGCATCGGTTTCCGACAGCAGGCGACCGTTCAGGTCATACACAGACTGAGTGGCTGTTGAATCCGGGAAAACCGTGCGCGCGATGCGATCAGTGTTTCTGAACCAGTAGTACTCAGTGGTGCGTCCTGCCGGGTCAGTTTCTGACGTGAGGCGGCCATAACGGTCCCACTGACTGCGCCGCATGGCTCCATCGGGTAGAATAATGTCGCACAACTCGCCATCACGACAGACGAAGCCGGTCTGGCGACCGTCATAATCTGTGAAACGTGCAACATTGTCATCGTCGTCAAGCAGCCAGTGTGCCTGTGCGCCATCTTCGCGGGTAGCGCGGCGGGTGCCGTTTTCAAAATCGTAATCAAAAGTAAGCTGCTCACCCGCGCTGTTGCGGTAAGCCAGCACGCGGGGCAGTCCGTCAAGGCTCTGCCAGAGATACTCGTTCAGCAGACCGTTGCTGTCCTCATGGCTGCGCAGTAAATCCGTACCGTCCCCGTCGTCATACCAGCTGAAACGGCGGCGTAACTGACCGCCACGTCCGGTGACGCTAATCAGCCGGGCCTTGTCATCATAATCGTAGCTGACCAGACAAATCTCATCGTCCAGCCAGGCTCCGGCAAGGCGAACCTGTCCGCTGACGGTCTGATAACGGCAGACCACGCGCTGTCCGGCGCTGTCGGTGAGCGCATGCAGCATGTGGTCGTCGTTCCAGCCAAAAAGAATATCGTTACCACAGGGTTCGGTGAGTCGCAGCGGCAGGGAAGGGGAATCGTCCCGCAGGGATGAGTAATGCCAGCGTTCGCCACCGATGTCATACACTGACCAGGTATCATCCTGATGGTGTTCCAGCCAGCGTTTTTCTGTTTCGCAGAAGGTACGCTTCCCTTTCGGCACGAGAGGAAATGACACGTAATCGCCGGACGGTGCACGCCACACCAGCCCGTCCTGGTATTTTTCCAGTCGCGTTTCCCAGAAAAGTGACCAGCCACGGCCCAGTACGCTGTCGCCGGGATTGCCACTGCGCCAGTAACGCTGCCAGACAACCGGCAGACGGGACGGTAATACAAAGTCCAGATCGTTATCACCGGACAGGAATTTCTGCCCACTGACGATATCAACCGGGCGGGCGATGATGCCCACGGCGGCGGCGCTGGTCATCAGCACGCCAGCGCGGCAGGCGACGCGGGCCAGTTTGTTGATACCCGGGATTTTACTGAACAGTCTTCCCAGCGCACCGACTTTGCCTGCCGCTCCGCCCGCTCCACCAAGCAGTCCGGCAAATAACAGCGTCAGGTCAGAGGCTTTATAGAGCCATTCCGGGACTTCTGACTGTATTGGCAGTGTCTGTTGCGGCTCACCGCCGATAATCACATCTGCGGAACCGGTCATGACCTTTCCACCACAGGTGGTCTGATCGCCGAGACGGGCAGCAGGCAGGCCATTGATGTACACGCGTGAGGAGCCTTCGGCCATCTGCTGTGAGCCAGCATCTTTAGCGCATTCCACCATGCTGTCGGTGGCAAGGGCGGCAGGTCTGCCATTAATGAACACGTTGTGAGAGCCGGTGGCGATAATGCCTTCCTTCTCCATACTGGCGGCCCCGGCATCCGCAATGCTGTCCCTGGCCTTCGTTGCCAGTTCGCCCGTAAAATACCCCACCGCCAGGCTGGCTCCGACCAGAAGCACACCAATGCCCAGGCATGATGCACCGATACCGGCAATCATCAATGCCCCGGCGGCGATACCCCCTGCTGCGGCAATCAGTCCACCGACAATCGTTCCGGCAATCATCCCTGCCAGCGCATGAGAATGGCCGATATCATCACCCACGCGTGCCGCTTCGAACATAACAACGTTCCTTAATTGTCAGGTGTTAAAAGAAAAGCTGGCAAGCAGCGCATGGAACTGTTGACTGTCTCCGTCCGTCAGTATCGCGGTGCAAAACACAGTGAACACCAGAATATGGTTTGCAGACGTGTTAAATACCGCCTGTTGCTGGAAGACCCGTTTACCGTCACGCAGATAGCTTGCATGCACACATTCACCCTGCAAGAGGTTATTGCCGAGCACAGCAGGCACCCGTTTAGTTTGCTTCCAGTCTTTCAGATGCTTCTGCATCAGCGTTAACTGCCGGTCAATATAACCTGACAGCGTCTCGCCATCATTCATCGAATCGCGGGAGATGTTAAAGGCTGGCGTGTTCTCACCGGGCAGGGTAAAGACATTTACGGTGCGATCCTGATAGTGGTCAGGAAGGGTGATGTGGCCTTCGGTAAAAACGCAGAGTGGGAGATTATCAGACATTGAGCAGCTTCCATATGCATCAGGACGGTTTAAGTGTGCCACAGGGCCAGGCAGCTTGCTATACAGAGGTTTCATTTACTTACCAAAGGTAAATGTTCTGAGATAAGTATCGGTTCAGCAACAGGCTGATTCAGCCGATGCCCGCTTTCGGAGTGCAAAAGCAGTCAATTAATCACACATTTCATTAACTTATTGATCTGTAATATCGATCGATATTAACCTTTTTAATAGGTGATAACGATTAATAACTCTCTATCGATCGGTGATTAATTGTCTAAATCGATCGATATATTAATTTTGATAGCCTTTAACTATTATAAGTTATGTTTTTGATCGATAAAAACGATATGACAGGCCCTTTGTTCAGATCAATTATATCAATTACTTAGAGTTAATCTGGCGAGGAAAAGAGCATGTCAGAATGTCCATTTTGCGGTACAGAAGTCCAGGGGCATGTATCAGTGTGCAGGGGATGTGGTGCGGAAAGAGTAAAAGGTTATGTCAGCCAGCAGACTATGAAGGGGCTGGTAGTTGGTGGAACGATTATTGGCATTCCTGCGGGATTTGTCATGGCCTATCTCACCAAATCCACCCCAGTAATGGTGATAACTTTGCTCGCGTTAATGCTTGGCCCCTTACTGATTCTGAAATTTAAAACCAAAGATAAAGTCAGTTGGGTTCGTCCGACCGCACGTTAATGGCTTTGCCAACATCAGGGAAAAACACCACCACTCACTGTTCTGAATGAAAATATCAGTTCAGTGAGTTTTTTATAATCCTTTTCAGGCTACTTGAAATGAATAAAACGATCACCGCTTTGTTAGCATCTGCCGCTTTTACGCTCGCAGGTTGTCAACAGTTAAACGATGCAACAGGGAAAGTAGGGCAATCGATCAACTCGTCCTTATCTTCTCTGGGCAATGCGTTAAGTCCTTCCGGTAGTAAAGGTACTACAACAACAGCAGATAACCTTCCTGTTAACACCGTCAGCGGTCTGGGTGCTATCTGTCGCGATTATGAAGCAAATGCTATGGCCGGAAAGAAGAACTGGATTGGTAAGAAAGTCAGCATCAGCAATGCCACTGTTCTGGAAGCTCAGGAAGCTTACGACACGATGAAATACCTAGGTGCGCAGAGAGACCATAAAACTTACGCCATCATCTTCCAGACGCCTGATACAAACTACTGCGGTGGGGCTGTGCTGTTGTCTTACTATGCGGGTCAGGATGACGATATCCTGAAAATCAGGAAAGGACAGAAGATCACGATTACTGGCATTGTATACGATATTGGCGATAGGACATTTAACACGCATAATAACGGCAACATGGCAGGGAAAGTAATCAAGATGCGTGATGGTGTTGTGCGTTAACCTATGATCATTCTATATAAATGCCTTCATTGGGAAGGCTTTTATATGAGGTATGAACTATCGTTCTGACATTTTATTGATAAGCGTTAGTAGTGGTATATAAAATAGTATGGAGATAATAAAAAACGCCAGTTGGATAACATATGCACTTAGTGGTATTTTCAGCACTAGCTGAAAACTTGCATAAAACACAATTGAAAGGATTGATAAAACAAAAACAATCACCTGAAATAATTGGAAGTTGCCATCTTTCTTTTTTGATTCACTAATTAACAATGTTTTTCCAAGTAATTGGCAGTACATGATTGATGTTGCAAGAGAATAGTCAGGTAATTTTAACATATCACTAATATTGTTTTGCATGAATTTTATGACAAAAAGCACTAAAAAAGGCAATAGTACAAATAATGCATCTGCAATGGCACTTGAATAAATAGACTTATTCATTTGATAAATCCATCACAGCTTGCTCAACATTTCCCTGATGAATTACATTTAACACTTTAATAATTTCATCCTTGAAGATGACCATACCGTTAGTACTTTTAACAATTCTTTTTGTCACAATATCGACGAGTAATGCATCACCCGGCCAAAATTGTACATGGTGGTTCCTCCACTTACTAAGCCATGCTTCATCTAAAATTTTAGCACTTACAGGTTTTGATTTTCTCTTAACACTAAGGAAATCCCACTGAGCATTTCCAACATAGTCCGGGCGTCTTATTATTAATAAATCCTTTGAAGGAAACTCAATGATCTTATCATCAAATAATTCGTCTACACTCTTTGGAAATCGAAAGGATTTACTTACTGAACAAAATTTATCGTTTATCCCAAATTCAGTACTATCAGTTGTTGAGAGTTTCTGTGTCCCTTCATAAATCAGTTTTAAACTTTTTGCAATTTCATAATTACTGGCATCACATCCACAGATAGTATCATCGTTAGCAGGGATATTTTGATAAACATTCGCTGAGAAATTTTTTATATCTTCTTGAGTATTTATTTGTCCAATAGTTGATATGGAATTTTCCAATCCTTTAAAAATACCATCCCAGATGCGGAATATATTAAGAAGCTTTTTTTTGTCTGTTATCTTGTGGGTAATATCAGCAATAAGAGAACCTTCTCTTGTTTCCTCTAAACCCGATTCAATGATTAATTCCTCATCGAATCCTTTAATGAATGCTTCATATAATCCGTTAAATCCTCTGACATAGAAGCTCATGGCTTCGAACACCCTTTCTGGATTTTCCATGAGTGTTTTGTCGAAGTCTATCTTGATTGAATATTTTGATGTCATAAGTGAGCCTCAGCCTAAATCACGAAATATTAATTAACATCTAATGTCAAAGGTGAAATTTGTATATTTATGCGCAAAAAGTTTAAGACGTAAACTCTCCTGCTAACAACTCGGCCTGCTTCAAAACTGTTTCCGTAGCCAGCAATGACATATCAGGCGGATAGCCATATTTTTTGAGCAGACGTTTTACCACCACGCGAATTTTCGCTCTTGCCGCTTCTTTCACTGTCCAGTCCAGACTAACATTGTTGCGGATAGCCTCCGTCAGAACGACTGCCAGTTCTCGTAGTTTTTCCTTTTGCATCAGCTCACGAGCGCTGTCGTTATCCGCAACAGCAGAATAGAAGGCGTATTCGTAGGTACTTAGATTTAACTGGCTGGCAAGGCTGTCGAATTCTTGGATAGTCTTGGCAAGCTTGATAAGTTCATCGATCACTTCCGCAGCGGTCAGTACTTTGTTCTGGTAGCCATTGATTGCAGAGGTCAGCATATCAATCAGTTTTTTCCCTTGTGTGATACTCTGGTTCGAGCGAACCTTGATCTCATCAGCAAGCAACTTTTTAAGCGTTTCCAAAGCAATATTTCTATGCTGATAATCCTTCATTTCCTGGAGAAATTCATCAGAGAGCACAGAGATATCCGGCTTCTGTATTCCCGCTGCGTCAAAGATATCAACTACTTTATCTGTGACCAGTGCCTGATCGATAGTCTGTTTTACCCGCACTTCCAGACTGTCATTATGTTCCTCTTCTGAGCCGTCTGGGTTTTCAGTGAATTTATTCAGGCGAGCCTTCACTGCCTGAAAGAATGCGACTTCGGGGGCTGCTTCCATAGCTTTATCATGCGGCGTCGCCAGCGCAAATGCCTGGGACATGGCAGCAACAGCGGCAAGGAAACGCATTTTACCCTTGCCATTATCCAGCCCTAAAATGTGGTTTTCTGATTCAAGGATAATCGTCAGGCGCTGTGAAGTCGTTGCAGTAAAGTAGGCTTTGTAATCGTAGCCATGCATCATGCCTTCCAGAATTTCCAGTTTTTCCTGCATGAGCGTCACGGCTTCTTCCTGAACCTCAGCTGGATCACCCCGTCCTCCGGCATCGGAGTAGAACGACAGGGCTTCTTTTAAATCAGAAGCGATACCGAGATAGTCAACCACCAGACCACCGATTTTATCCTTGTAAACCCGGTTGACGCGGGCAATGGCCTGCATCAGATTATGGCCCTTCATCGGTTTGTCGATATACAGGGTATGCATACTTGGCGCATCAAAACCGGTCAGCCACATATCACGCACTATCACCAGTTTCAGCTTGTCGTCGTCCTCTTTCATTCGGTTAGCCAGAACCTGACGTTCTTTTTTTGTGGTGTGGTGTTTAGCGATTTCTGGCCCATCAGCAGCGGAAGAGGTCATGACGACTTTAATCACACCATCATTTAGATCATCGCTGTGCCACTCAGGTTTAAGGGCCACGATTTCCTTATACAATTCAGCGGCAATACGGCGGGACATGGATACAATCATACCCTTGCCATGATCGGCATTGGACTTTAAGCGTTGTTCGAAGTGCTGGACCATATCCGCCGCAATCGCTTTAATACGTTTTGAACTGCCAATCAGACCTTCGATTCTGGCCCATTTAGAACGTTCTTTCTGGGTAAGTGTCAGCTCGTCCTCATTAAACTCGTCGTCAAACTCTTCGATAAGCTGTCGACCTTCATCACTGATGGCAATTTTCGCTAAGCGGCTTTCATAGAAGATACGCACGGTGGCACCATCTTCTACGGCCTGTGACATATCGTAGATATCGACATAGTTACCAAAAACAGCAGGTGTGTTAACGTCCGTTTTTTCTATGGGGGTTCCGGTAAAACCCAGATAGGTCGCATGGGGTAAGGCATCACGCATATATTTGGCAAAGCCATAAACGGTGCGTTTACCCGTAACGTTGCCTTCGCTGTCTTTGACGTCAATTTCTTTGGCGCTGAATCCATACTGTGAGCGGTGGGCTTCATCAGCGATAACGACAATATTGGTTCTGCCTGACAGCAACTCATAGATATTGCTGCCATCATCAGGCTGGAATTTTTGAATAGTGGTAAACACCACGCCACCAGAGGCTACCCGCAAATATTCTTTGAGTTCCTCTCTGTTATCGGCCTGTTTGGGTGTCTGACGCAGTAGCTGGGTAGCGGAAGAAAACGTACCGAATAGCTGATCATCCAGATCATTGCGGTCAGTGATCACAACGATGGTCGGATTATCCAGAGCCAGCACAATCTTCCCGGTATAAAACACCATCGAAAGCGATTTACCGGACCCCTGGGTATGCCAGACTACGCCTGCTTTGCGATCTCCGGTTTTTTGTGCATTAACGAGATCTTTACTGTTACGTCCCTGTTGGCGGACTGCCACTTCGGCAGAGGGGGAGTCTGCATTTACCGCCGATGCACGAATAGTGGAAAGTACTGCTGCATTGACCGCGTAGTACTGGTGATAAGCCGCCATTTTTTTAACTGTACGGATACTGATAATCCCTTTGTTGTCTTCATGTTTGCTGGCTTCAAACACGATAAAGTGGCGTATCATATCCAGCAGCGTTACAGGATTAAGCAACCCTTGTAATAAAACTTCGAGCTGTGGCTGGGTACTGGTTGCTTGCGTTTTACCATTCGCGGTTTTCCATGTCATATAACGACTGAAATCAGCCGAAACTGTCCCCGCTTTGGCTTCCAGTCCGTCAGAAACCACATTAAAGGCATTGTACGTAAACAGGCCGGGAATCTGGTTCTGATAGGTTTTAATCTGGTTATAAGCGCCCGATACCGTAGCGTTTTCATCCGTTGCGTTTTTGAGTTCAATAACAACAAGCGGCAATCCATTAATAAACAGAATAATATCAGGGCGGCGGTTATGACGGTCTTCCCGGATGGTTATCTGGTTTGCCACCAGAAATTCGTTATTGGCTGGATCGTTAAAATCAATTAACCAGGCCAGTTCGCCCTGGGTATTACCGTCTTTGCTGACTTCGATATTGATTCCTTCGGTCAACAGACGGTGAAACGCCAGATTGTTTGCCATTATTTCAGGTGAACTGATTTGCATCACCTGTTTTAGAGCTTCCTCACACTTCTGTTTACTAAGGTGAGGATTCAGGCGTTGCAGGGCAGTCCGCACTGTATCTTCAAGGATAACCTGCTGATAGCTTCGTAATGGATTGATTCCACTAGGTTCAATGTCCGGGCCGTAAACATATTCATAGCCCAAACCTTGCAGGTGCTCAATTGCCATTACTTCAATATCGGATTCGGTCATCTTTGCCATGCGTACTGTCCTTATTGCCGCTTAATTATTTTATGCTACTGACGCGATTGCTTCTTCTGCATACTGAACCCGTACTTCACCACTCATCAGTTTGGGAAGAAGGGTACCGCGGAGATTTTCTAAATTTTTAATTTTATGAACATTAAAGTTTATTCTTCTCACCTGTATAGAAACGATTTTCTCAAAATCATTGAGTTTATCGTCTGGGGGTAAAGAGATCGGATAGTTTGCTAGTGAAGTCCAGTCAATGCGCGGCATTCTTGTGCCACCTGATGCTATGTTTGAAAATTCAATTACTTCATCTTGGAAAAATGCAAATAAACAAAAACACTGTAAATTATGATTTTTAGGTCTGATTACTAATATGTCTGTCGAGCAAATACCATCAAACGGGGCTGTACACACCTTATGAAAATAAGGACGTAACTTGCCGAACAAAATATCGCCAGTTGAAAACTTTGACTTATTGCTGTCTACATCACTTCCATTACCATTTTTCAGTAGAGCAATATTGCGGCGATCAATGTGTTCTAAGCCTACATACAGAGCTTCGGAAGAAATGTTCTGTTTGGTGACATTCTCTCTTACGTTGGAAGCAATACTGCTTAATGTTCCTTCCACCCAATCGTCTTGTGCTTCCTTAATAAACCACTGCCTAAACAGGGCGTTAGCCATAGATTCCAGCGTTTTATTCTGGCGATGAAGCAGGTCTATTTTGTTATCAAGAGAGGACAGCACAGATGCGATGGCTTTTTGCTCTATTACTGAAGGCACAAATAAATTTAAGTTTTCAAGCATGCTCTTAGTGAGAGCATTTCTAGTTCCACCAATTTCAGATAAGGATAACAACTCATCCTTAATTGAGATAAGGCTATATTTTAAGAATAAAGAGTCCAGGTGTTTTGGGTTGGCTCGGATAATGGCAACGTGTTGGTTTACTCTTGCTGGTAGCCATTCCTTGGGGGCACTACAACACCTTGTTACACTATCGCCTGTTATATTCAATAAAACATCTTGTGGTTCGACAATAACATTTCTTAATGCATGCGCTTGTTCTTCATCTATGAAAGCAAGTCCATTATTGGTAAAGCTGAAATCTAAAACATTTTGACTGCGAATTAAAGAAACACCAGTTTCTTTATAAGCACCACTTCCTCCAGTAGGAGTAGAACCACTACCAATTTTGACTGTTATTTCTTTCAGGGGGAGTTTCCGCCACTCACTCATAACACCACCTTCGCCAGATTATCAGTGATAGCTTTATTCAGACGTGCTTCTTCTTCCAGTTGTGCTTCAAACTCAGCTTTAAGAACCGTAAAACGTTCTTTAAAGTCAAAATCGTCTTCTTCGTCAGCAAGACCAACATAACGGCCCGGAGTAAGCACATAATCAAGTCGAGAGACTTCGTTGATATCGACAGATGCACAGAAACCAGCGACGTCTTCATAGTCGCCATTTTTATTACGCCAGTTATGGTAGGTGTCAGCAATAGTTTTGATATCTTCGTCAGAAAGCACTTTGCTACGACGGTTGATTAAATGACCAAGATTACGGGCATCAATAAACAGAATTTCTTTGCTGCGATCACGATACTGGCTGCTATTTTCACGATCACGACGCATAAACCATAATGCGGCAGGGATCTGGGTGTTCAGGAACAGTTTTGCAGGTAGGTTAACGATACAATCAATGACATTTGCATCTTTAACCAGCGCCGCACGGATATCACCTTCTCCAGAACTTTTCGAAGTCAAAGCCCCTTTTGCCAGCACCACGCCAGCCTGACCTTTTGGCGACAGGTGATAAAGAAAATGTTGCATCCAGGCAAAGTTAGCATTACCCGCAGGTGGAATACCATGTTGCCAGCGGGCATCCCCACGAAGTTGTTCGCCTGACCAGTCGGAAACGTTAAACGGTGGGTTAGCAATGATATAATCGGATTTTAAATCTTTATGGGCATCGTTAAGGAATGAACCTTCATTATTCCAGCGAACGTGTTCTGAGTTAATGCCACGAATTGCCAGGTTCATTTTTGCCAGACGCCAGGTGGTCTGGTTGGACTCCTGACCGTAAATAGAGATATCGTCGATATTGCCCTGATGAGCTTCAACAAATTTTTCTGACTGAACGAACATACCACCGGATCCACAGCAGGGGTCAAAGACACGTCCTTTGTAGGGTTCCAGCATGTTAACCAGCAGGCTTACAATGGATTTCGGTGTATAGAACTGACCGCCTTGCTTACCTTCTGCCAGTGCAAACTCACCAAGGAAGTATTCAAACACATGGCCTAAAACGTCAGCAGAACGCGCTTTGGCATCACCTAGTGCAATGTTGCCAATGAGATCAATCAGTTCGCCCAGCACTGTGGCATCAAGATTCTGGCGAGCATAGACTTTCGGCAACACACCTTTTAGCTGTGGGTTACCCGCTTCGATAAGCTCCATAGCATCGTCTACCAACTTACCGATTTCGGGGAGCTTGGCCTTAGATATCAGGTAACTCCATCGCGCCAGTTCAGGAACAAAGAACACATTATAAGCAGTGTATTCGTCTTTATCTTCCGGGTCGGCTCCCGCGTATTCGCCTTTCCCATCTTTTAGCAATTCGTAATGCGATTCAAAAGAATCTGAAATATATTTGAGGAAAATCAGGCCTAGTACGACATGCTTGTACTCGGCGGCATCAATGTTCTTACGCAGCTTGTCAGCCGCTTTCCACAGGATGACCTCTAACGGGTCTGTTTTGATTTGTTTGGGTTTTCTAGCCATTACGGTCATTTTCCAGATACGGACGATTGATCTATTTTGCCTTAAAGTTCCTGTTGTTACGAGCTTATCAAAGGATTATTAATCACTTTGAATTGATTGTTTTGATTAAAAATTATTCATATTTGCGCTTGCCCAAACCAAAACGAAGTTTTGGCAGCGTGAAACCATTTGATTTTGTGGAAACTTTCTTTTCCTTTGGTAAAGGTGGAAAGGAAATTGCTTCGCTTGTTTTGTCTGGCTTTTGTTTTTTCTCAGGCTCGTGGTTGTAGTTAGCGCCCGGAGGTACGGAAACGTCTGCTGATTTACTTGTAGCCCCCATCGACACCCACTGACTGCGGGTTATCTTCAATTTCGTAACAGGGTCAACCATGATCTCATTCAGCGAAGTATCCGTTAGGATTTTTGCGTCTTGCAGCGGATCGATAAAGCCCAGCGTGGCTACGGTAGTGATAGCTGGTTCTGGTACGGCTTTTTGAACAGGGTGCTTAACCAACACACTCATAAAGGTTTTGATAAAATCATACAGCGTGTGCAAATTGATCTTACGCTTACGTCTCAACAGAGTTGGTTTTGCTGTTTTTGGCGCAACACCATAGTAAAGGGACATATCCCTTTGCTTCGCTTGGACAGGCTTGAAGCGACGTTTTCTTTCGGGAACAACCAGCTCAGGTAGATGAGCAGATTCTGGCGAACGCTGTATCGGATGTTGTGGTGCTGGTTTCGCTTTTAGAGCTTCAATATGGAAGGTGTTGAGGTTAACGAGCATGAGATGACCTACATCACTATTAAACAACTGCCTGAAATCGTTAGCAGCTTGTTTGGTCTGTGCTGCCTGCACCTGTTCTGCGGCACGTAACGCTTTGGCTCTTTTGGTGTGCCATGATTTGCGGTCTATCCTGGTAAGCGCGGGGCGGTTAAGTTCAATGGCCTTAGCCAGTTGTTCATTAGCGATATCCTGTCTTCCTGTTTCCTTTGCTGCTTTCGCAAGAGCAATGGCTTCTTCACGCTGTGCAGCAAGGGAACGGTGATCCATGCGATTCGCAGAACCAGTACGTTCAAGCGCACGGTTAGACATTCTGGACCATGACGCTCGCCACTCGTCCATTAAATCATGCTCGTTCCAGCTTCTGTTCTTGTTGCCAAAACCTTGTGGTGTTATCTCACGCAAAGTAAGCATGACATGAGCATGGGGATTATGACCGTCAAGGTCATGGAAAGAGATATCGGCAATCATGCCCTTACTGACAAAATTACGTTTGCAGTAGTTTTTAACCAACGCGATTTTGGCAACGTTATCCAGTTCAACAGGAATAGCGATATCAAAATAACGTGAGAGCTGGGCGTCTTTCCTTTTTTCAACTTTTTCGATTTCATTCCACAACACAGCAGAGTTTTCAATAAAATTAAAAGGTGTGTGTTCTGGTGCAAGAATACAATGGTGGAACAGATCAGAACGATATGAATAATCGTACACGTCTCCTGTTCTCATGTCTTCTATTCTTTCTCTTGCGTTATATGCGGCAAGATAACAGGACGATTTTCCTGCGGATCTTTTTAGCATACTAAATGATAAATGAAATATTGTCATACTACAAAAATACTCCTTGCTATTTTTAATTTGTTTTAAGGTGTTGACCTTTGCTGCTTTTAGTTTTTCGCAAGAAAAACGCTGGTTTTGACTTTAAGGCCCCCGCCAGGCCCACACGTTGCGAAGCAATGTATAAGTGGGCATTGTATTTATTTTTTATTCAGCTAATCGCCGAATAACAATAAAACAATGGTCAGGTTTTTCTCTGGATTTAAGCGCCGAAAGAAGAGGCGCGTAAGTTTGGCGTAAAGGGATATAAATCGAAGAAGGGATGTTTCCTTATTGCTTACATTAATAATATAACCCGGTGTTTAATGTTTGTAAAATTTGCCAAATAAAAAAGATGTGATAATTGTTTTATTTAGGTTAAAACAACAATAGAGGTTGAAATGAATAAAATGATAAATGTGATTAACAATGAGAATGGAGATGGCGATCTGGAAACAAAATGGTTTCTGATTGATTACTGCGATAACAACGAAAGTATACGCATCAGATTAAAAGAAGACGCTGTAAGAGAATCTTTTACTGCTATCCACAGCGAGTATAAACCTCAACTGTTGGAAGCCAGCGAGCAAACCCGTTTCAGAACCCTGTCAGGACGATATGGTAACGCGGTTTCTTCTTTGAAAAGAAGCATCATGCAGGAGCTGATTATTATCATAACCGGGATTTTCCTGAATTATTTCAGTATCGACAGTACATATGCTACCGCCAGAGATGTTATCAGGCAGTTATTTGGCCTATCGGTTAAGCGAGAGGTGGTTTTATCATCCTTTGCATCAGGTGGAAGACAGGCAGACAGGAAAAGCGGGTGGTTCAGTATGCAAAAACACGAAAAATCAATGTTGTCCGACTGTTTTAATGGCGTGATTAATTCCGGACAACAATATGAAGCCATAAAAAGCCGCTTGGACGAGCTTGTTGCAGCCACTAAACGATAATACAAAACAAAAAGATATATCCCTTTGCTTTATTGATAGATGAATTGCTTAATAAGGAAGTTTATATAAAATTGAAGACTTCATTCATTGAATGGTTGATTGAAGCAAAAAATAATATTGCCGGGTCTTGATGCAATTTTTAACACCTGGTGATGTAATTTAATATTACAGGAGAAATTTAATGGAAAGAAAAGATTTACGTCAGCTAATTGCGTCAGCCCAACTGGAACTAAACAGATTAAGTACAAAAGAAAAAGCATTGGCACGAAAAGAAACAACACACAGAAAAATTGTATTAGGTGGAGAGGTGGCAAAGTATATGGGGCTGGATATCGATCATGATGTTTTAGTTGGTTTTCTTCTGACTTTCGCCAGTTCGACAGAAGTACAACGAAAAACCTGGTTAAGTAACGGGACCAGAGCCAGAGGAAATGAGAATCTGAGAAAAGAACAAAAAAATAAAAATTACATAAAAAAACCGGATCGTGAAGAAAATGATACTAAGGTACATCATGAATCGGAAAGTGTTTTACAACCTGATACAATGATAAAAAATACTGAGAAGTATAAAACAATGCAGCTTAATAACACTTTTTTCGCAATGCTTGAAAAGAAACTGACAGGGAAGAAAAACCAAAATGAATGAACTGACAACAGACGATATAGAAAGTAACGATGAGGTCATCGCGGCAGCAACAGACCACATGGCTTTTTTTCTGTTCTCTATTCTTTCAGATTGTTATCCGGAAATTGCGACATCTGAATTTGAAAAAATCTTCAATGATGAGTTTAAAGTGGACATTGAAAATTTCATTAAAAATTACAGAAAAAACATTGGAAGCAGAATGACGATGGCGAGTAAAGATATCGCTCAGGTTTATTCTAATCAGAGATTTTTTGAAAAACTATCAAGAGCACTTGAACAATGTAAAAAAGATAAGGGAGCTTTAACTACCAGAAATCAGGTACATACTGTTAAGTTTTAGCCTTTGATATAACGCTGAGCAGACTAAAACTTGTTTTTGGCTGTGAAGGGTTGGACAAACCCACCGGGTGCGGCAGTAACTTATATTGTATTTTGCATTGAAGAGGAATATATAATTCCTAGTGTGGGGGGTAATGTATATTATTTTTACTTCACTGTTTAGTACCTTTTTTCAAAAGTGCCTTCTAATTGGATGGTCTAATAATCGGTTTTCACATATGAGAAGGATAAATAAATGGAAATAATTAGCCCTCGACAAAGCCATTCATTTTCTTTTAGCACATAGCGGAGTATGAATAGCGATTTTTATCTGTATGATTTACTGAATGCAATAAGTACTAATCGTATTCTGCTACCCACTCGTCCAGCTTATCTGCCCATTCCTGCATCATCGCTTTTCGTTCATCAATGTAAGTTGCATGATTGTACGTGCGGCGAACATTGTTTGCATCAGCGTGCGCTAACTGAGCTTCGATAGCATCAGGTCGATAGCCCATCTCGTTTAAACGTGTACTACCCGTAGTTCTGGTGGCATGAGGGCTGTAAGTTCCACTCCAACTGAGGCTTTTGAGTAGCTGACGCAGAGAGTGCGATGTCATTGGGCCTAGCGGGTTATCCCTGCCCGGAAAAATATGCTGTCGGTGCCCGGTTAATCCTTGTAGTGTTTTGAGCATGTTGACGGCTTGGGAGGGAAGGGGAATAACATGTTTCCTGCGAGCTTTCATGCGCGTTGCCGGAATGATCCATAGTGCATTGTCAAGATCGAATTCTTCCCATTCTGCCTCGGTGACTTCGGCTGGTCGCGCCAATGTCCACCACATTAGCCACATGCAATAGTTAACCTGATATGAGCCGCGACTGTTATCAAAACTGCTTAATAGCTTACCGATTTGCTTCGTATTCAATGCTTGTTTGTGCTGTGTCTTATTCGCGGGAAGCGCCTTGCGCACAGACCAGACAGGATCACTATCAGCTCTAAGCGTTGCCACTGCTAACTCGAAAACCGATGATATGGTACGTCGAGCTTCTGCGGCAACAGTTGGTGCGCCGCGTTTGGCAGTTTCCTGAAGAATTTTAAGAATGTGGTGTGAGTTGATTTCTCTGACAGGAAGCTTACCGATTGAGGGAAATACCACACGTTCAAGCATATCCAGTCGGCGAGTTTTAGTTATTTCTGCCCAGTCTTTCATCTGTAACCATTCTTTGGCGACTAGCTCAAATGTGTTTAATGCATCATTGACCTTGCGGATCTTATCTAACTGACGAGCCTGTGCCGGGTTGATTCCATCTACAACTTGCTTTCTCGCTTGCTCGCATTTCACTCGTGCTTCGGCGAGCTTTACTGCTGGATACTCACCCAACGCAAACATGCTTGATTTACCGTTGAGTTTAAATCGATAACGCCATGCTTTTTTGCCGCTGGGTTTCACTTCCAGGTAGAGACCGTTGAAGTCGTTGAGTCGATAGAGTTTTTCTTTCGGCCTGGCAGTGCGGCATTGCGTATCAGTGAGCATAGCGGATCCATGTCTATTTACTAGATTATCATTGTACTCACCTAAAATGATAATGGAAACGATTTGTACTCATCTATGTACTCATTTTAGAATGCGCTTTCATGGAATAACATGGGACAATATGGAATGAAAAATCCACGCAATAGCGTGGATTTTAAGGGATTAGGTGGTTTTCATGGGATGTTATGACACCTCATGAGACGACACATTTTATTTAGACGTTAAACAAAAAGTTCATCACGTCGCCATCTTTAACAATGTACTCTTTCCCTTCTGAGCGCATTTTTCCAGCTTCTTTCGCACCTTGCTCGCCCTTATAGGCAATAAAGTCTTCAAACGCGATAGTCTGCGCGCGAATAAAGCCTTTCTCGAAGTCGGTGTGGATTTTACCGGCCGCCTGCGGCGCGGTGGCACCGACAGGGATAGTCCATGCGCGAACTTCTTTCACGCCAGCGGTGAAATAGGTTTGCAGGTTCAGCAGGGAATAACCGGCGCGAATCACGCGGTTCAGACCTGGCTCTTCGATGCCCAGCTCGGCCATAAACTCATCGCGATCTTCATCTTCCAGCTCGGCGATGTCGGACTCCACGGCGGCACAAACCGGCACGACCACTGAGCCTTCTTTCTCGGCGATTTCGCGCACTTTATCCAGGTACGGGTTATTCTCAAAACCGTCTTCGTTGACGTTGGCGATATACATGGTCGGCTTCAGCGTCAGAAAGCTCAGGTAGCGCAGGGCGGCTTTGTCTTCTTCCGTCAGATCCAGCGCACGCAGCATGCCAGCGTTTTCTAAATGCGGCAGGCATTTTTCCAGGGCGGCCTGTTCAGCCTTGGCGTCTTTGTCGCCGCCTTTGGCTTTTTTCTGTACGCGCTGTAAAGCACGTTCACAGGTATCCAGATCCGCCAGCGCCAGCTCGGTATTGATGGTCTCAATATCATCCGCCGGATCGACCTTATTATTTACGTGAATAATATTGTCGTTTTCAAAGCAGCGCACCACGTGACCAATCGCTTCGGTCTCACGGATGTTGGTCAGGAACTGGTTGCCCAGGCCTTCACCTTTGGATGCGCCTTTCACCAGACCGGCAATATCAACGAATTCCATGGTGGTCGGAACGACACGCTGCGGCTTAACGATCTCAGACAGCTGATCCAGACGCAGGTCTGGCATAGGGACGACGCCAGTGTTGGGTTCAATTGTGCAGAAGGGGAAGTTAGCCGCTTCAATACCCGCTTTCGTCAGCGCGTTGAAAAGAGTGGATTTACCGACATTTGGCAGGCCCACGATACCGCATTTGAATCCCATGGTTTAGTACCCTTTATAGCTGGATGGGCAGAGCCATTAGGCAGGCTCCACCGGAAACGTAAGATAATTTTCGCGCATTATACACAGATTCGCGACAATCTGGGCGATTAGACAGGCTTAAAGGCATGCAGGCGGTTCATCGCCTTGATGCGATCTTCTTTTAGCCACAGTTCGGTGCAGCGCGCGGCCTCATCAATGGCATCATCAATCAGTTTTTGCTCGCTGGCCGGGGGCTTGCCCAACACAAAACCGGTCACTTTATTTCGATCGCCAGGATGGCCGATGCCAATGCGCAGGCGATGAAAGTTGTTGTTGTTGCCGAGCTTGCTGATGATGTCTTTCAGGCCGTTGTGACCGCCATGACCGCCGCCTTGTTTGAATTTTGCAATGCCCGGTGGCAGATCGAGTTCATCATGGGCCACTAAAATTTCCTCGGGCGCAATGCGATAGAAGGTCGCCATGGCCGCCACGGCTTTGCCACTCAGGTTCATAAAGGTGGTCGGGACCAGCAAGCGCACGTCTTCACCGGCTAAAGCCAGTCGTGCAGTGTAGCCATAAAATTTGGCTTCTTCTTTTAACGACTGATTGTGACGCTCAGCCAGCAAATCCAGATACCAGGCACCCGCGTTGTGGCGCGTGGCGGCATATTCAGCGCCGGGATTCGCCAGGCCCACAATCAGTTTTATGCTGCTCACAAGGAATATCCTGCTGTTATAACCAAAGGGCGATAGTTTACTGTGCCGGGACGCGGATCACAAAGACTGTGCCAGAGAATTTATTAGTGTCAGTGATTAATTATTTTTCATCTAAATCAATAAGCTGGAATAACGTGTTGGTCACAAATCATCTGGTCTTTATGTGATTAAGTTCACAAATTAGCCTGACGGCATTGCCTACACTATCAGCAGTTTAACATTGTGTGCGCTCATCCGACCGCACACACAGGAGGTGAAAGATGAAACGTCATCACTCACGCATGGCAGGTAATGCCCTGATGGTCATAGGTTTATTGACCATGATTCTCGGCGTCGGTTTTTCGATTGTTAACCAACTGCCGTCGCTTAATCTGCCGCAGATACTTGCTCAAAGTGCAATGTTCGGCATTTTCTTTGGCGCACTACTGTGGCTGGTGGGTGCCTGTATCAGCGGTCGTGAAAAAGTCGAAGATCGCTATTACTGGGTCCGTCATTACGGCGATAAACGCTGCCGCCGAACCCATCATTCGTCACATTAGATTTTCTGACATAAGCTGGTAAGGTTCTGTTCGGTTTCTGCCTTTGGCTTTGGCGCGGTAAAGTGCTTTATCCGCCAGAGCCATCAGCTCGCCAAAATCAATATAACGCTCATCGGCGGTGGCAAAACCAATACTGACCGAATAGTCGATCTGACCAGGACGCGAAAGCTGAATGGTATGGCGCACCGCTTCGCACCAGTCTCTGGCCGGTTCAAAAGGTAAGGGCAGCAGCGCGGCAAACTCCTCACCGCCCAGTCGGGCAAAGTGACCTTCCTGTGGCAACATCCCTGAAACCCTCTGACAAAAATCAATTAATACCTGATCCCCTTGCTGATGCCCGTAGCGATCATTAATCCCTTTGAAATGATCAAGATCGAATAAGACGACCGTTAGTGCCTTATTTTGTTTCAGGCACTGCCGGGTCATATTATCCGCGCCAGAAAACAGCGCACGACGATTCCAGATATTGGTCAGCGGATCGTGAAGTGAGGCATTTTTTAATGCATTACGCGTGCGTTCATTCACCATCGCCAGAATGATCACGGTAAAGCCAATCACAAAGAGCATCGATTCGATAATCACATAGACCGAAAAATCAGAACCGCTGATCGCCCCCTGTAATCCAATGGGACGGGCGTTATCCAGAAATAAGCGGGCGACATGAAAAATCAGATGGGTCCAGAGCAATAATTGTGCAGGCCAGAAGGTGGCATCCATATCGCGGCGTGCCAGCCAGAGTAAGTAAATGAATGTAGCGGTGTAAGCGATACAGAGCAGGCAGAGCACCAGAACACGCAGGGATAAGCTGTCATAGAAGGCCGGGATCAGGCAGAGCAGTGACCATAAGGCTGCTCCAGCCAGGCCAGCCATCCCCGGTGATTTACCGCAAAATGTCCGAAAGGCGCTGAGTAATCCGCCGTAAGCCAGCATGACCAGCACATTGCTCACGGCCACCGGTAAGAAATGGTATCCCTGACTGCGCAGGCTACTGAGGAAAAAGGCGATCAGCGTTAGCACGATGGCGGCACAGACATAGCCCAGAATACGGTCATAGTGTGAACCGACCCAGGCAAAGACCATAATCAGACTCATAAACCCCAGTACGTAGAGTTCGCAAATAAATAACGTAAAGACGTCGAGGTTCATAGTGGACGGAGATCGCAATAAAAAGTGCGGGCAAATTACCACTCAACGTAAAAAGGCAAAAGGCCAGATAACATAATTTTAGCGAAAGAGTTTTTCGTAGTGAGCGTGACAATAACAGAGGTGACTCATAACGAAAATTTCTGTAAATCAAGCAGCTTTGTCGGAGGGGAACGGCGAGGGAAAAAGAAAAGGCCGGGCATGATGCCCGGCCTGCGAAGATTAATGTTCGAACATAGCCGAAATGGACTCTTCGTTACTGATGCGGCGAATGGCTTCGGCCAGCATACCTGACAGGGTCAGGGTACGAACGTTTGGCAGCGACTTCATCTCTTCAGATAACGGAATGGTGTCACACACGATAACCTGATCGATCACAGATTTACGCAGGTTTTCCACCGCATTGCCGGAGAAGATAGGATGCGTAGCGTAAGCGAAGACGCGCTTGGCACCGCGCTCTTTTAACGCTTCCGCGGCTTTGCACAGTGTGCCGCCGGTGTCGATCATGTCGTCGACCAGCACACAGTCACGGCCAGCAACGTCACCAATGATATGCATCACCTGAGAAACGTTCGCCCGTGGGCGACGCTTATCAATAATCGCCATATCGGTGTCGTTGAGCAGTTTGGCAATGGCGCGGGCGCGCACCACGCCGCCAATGTCCGGAGACACAACAATCGGGTTTTCCAGACCGATCTGTAACATATCTTCCAGCAGAATCGGGCTGCCGAATACGTTATCAACCGGGACGTCGAAGAAGCCCTGGATTTGCTCCGCGTGCAGGTCAACCGTCAGAACACGGTCAACGCCAACGCTGGAAAGGAAGTCAGCCACCACTTTGGCCGTGATAGGTACACGGGCAGAACGCACGCGGCGGTCCTGACGGGCATAGCCAAAGTAGGGGATAACAGCGGTAATACGACCAGCTGAAGCACGACGCAGCGCGTCGACCATCACGACCAGTTCCATCAAATTATCATTGGTGGGAGCACAGGTGGACTGGATGATGAAAATATCACCACCGCGTACATTTTCATTAATCTGTACGCTTACTTCGCCATCACTGAAACGACCAACGGCGGCGTCTCCCAGGCTGGTGTAAAGGCGGTTGGCAATACGTTGTGCTAGTTCCGGGGTGGCGTTACCAGCAAAAAGCTTCATATCAGGCACGAGAAGAACCTCAGGCTTTGCGTCCAGAGAATGAACGTCATGACAGTAACCGGCGAATACTGTCGTGAACGTTCACACGGGTATGTGAGTGCGAAACGTGCTGTGTCTGGAACGGGGTGACACAGTCACGCTATCGCTAATCGCCTTGCAGAGTGCGCTGTAACGGCGAGACGTTAAGGCCTCGGGCTACAAAACCGCGCACCCATGGTGGGGCAAGCTCCAGCACCTGGCGAGCAGCATGCTCGGTGTCGAATTCAGCAAACACACAAGCACCTGTACCCGTCAGGCGCGACGGCGCGTATTCTAGCAGCCATGAAACAAGCTCATCAACCTCACGAAAACGTTTTCTTACTACTGATTCGCAATCATTGATGAACGGAGCCTGTAAAAGTGCCGATAAAGTGCGCACGGGCGTGTCACGGGTGAGCGCCGGGTCATTAAAGACCAGCGGTGTTGCCACGCTAACGCCTGGATGTGCAACAAGATACCATTTTTCCGCAGGCAATGCTGGAGAAAGCACCTCACCGACGCCTTCGGCAAAGGCGGCATAGCCTTTCACAAAAACCGGCACGTCGGCACCCAGTTTCACGCCTATTTGCGCCAGCGCCTCGGGTGAAAAACCCGTTTGCCACAGGTGGTTCAGCGCCACCAGTACGGTAGCGGCGTTGGATGAGCCGCCGCCGAGCCCGCCGCCCATGGGGAGACGCTTTTCAATGGCAATGCGCGCACCGGCCCGGGCAGGCAGGCTGCCATTTTCGCGCGCCGCCGCCTTAAGCATCTCTGCCGCACGCACAATCAAATTCTGCGCATCCGGCACGCCTGGCACCGGCGTCAGTAACCTGATGTTGTCGCTCTGGTCGGGCGTGATGTCCAGGCTGTCGCCATAATCCAGAAACTGAAACAGGGTTTGTAGATTATGGTAACCATCTGGCCGACGCCCGGTGATGTACAAAAAAAGATTCAGTTTTGCCGGAGCAGGCCAGGTGGTGATCATTTCAGCGTCCAGTTATCCATGCGTAATTTAATACGTTGATCGCCTTCTTTTAATTCCAGGCTGGCGGGCAGCGGTGGGTTGACCTTGTTGTCATAGTCAGCAATGGTCACCTGCCAGTTCTGGCCGTCATGCTTATAGTTCAGACTGCGCAGCTGATACTGCTCGTTGAGCTGATAATCGGTCGCATCGCCCGGCAGGCCCATCATCCACTGGCGCAGGTTGGTCAGCGGGATATCCATACCGGTCAGCTGCGAGATCATCTTCTGCGCATCGTTGCTGACATAACGTTTGCCTTTATTGTCCACAATCTGCACCACCGAACCCTGAGCATCCAGCTGAAGCTCGGTGCTGCCTAATGGGTTCGTTAACAGCAGGCGATAGCGATCGGCTGCGGTCTGCTGCCAGTTAAAGCGGGCATAAACTTTCTGTTTATCCGACAGATAGGCGAACGCGCCGCGCGTCTGATACTGCGTGACGTGGCTGACGGCTTGCTGATGCTGTTGCCACTGCGGCGCGGTGACGCTTGGGCCAGGGCCTTGTGGTTTATTGATGCTACAGGCAGCCAGCAGAACGCTGGCAAGGGGTAAAAGGCGCAACAGGTTGCGTGTAGAAGTCAGCATCAAGTGGTCATCTCCTCGGACACATTTTTAATTGATAACAGGTAACGCTAACCATCCGCGTTTTAACCGTCAATGCTGTTATACGGCAAAAACGCTATGATCGGCTTAATCTTATTACAGTCATAGCCTTTGTATGGCTTTTCTTGATCTGCTGCATCTTGTAGAATGCGCTTCACAAAAACCTGACATTTATTGGGACAACCCAACTAAAACGCTATGACGCTGCTCGCACTCGGAATCAATCACAAAACTGCACCCATTGCTCTGCGCGAACGCGTTGCGTTCGGGCCGGAGTCGCTGGAGCAGGCCTTAAACAGCCTGTTATCTCAGCCTATGGTGCAGAGTGGCGTCGTGCTATCTACCTGTAACCGAACCGAGCTGTACCTGAGTGTAGAGCAACAGGTCGATCTCCAGGAGCGTCTGGTGCGCTGGCTGTGCGAATATCATCAGCTTGATGAAGCGGATGTGCGTAACAGCCTTTACTGGCATCAGGATAATGAGGCGGTGAGCCACCTGATGCGCGTTGCCAGCGGGCTGGACTCCCTGGTGTTAGGTGAGCCTCAGATTCTGGGCCAGGTGAAAAAAGCCTTTGCCGACTCGCAGCGCGGCCATGCGCTCAGCAGCGAGCTGGAACGCATGTTCCAGAAAACGTTCTCCGTTGCCAAACGCGTCCGTACCGAAACCGATATTGGCGCGAACGCCGTGTCTGTAGCTTTTGCCGCCTGTACGCTGGCGCGTCAAATCTTTGAATCGCTGTCCACGGTAAACGTGTTGCTGGTTGGCGCGGGAGAAACCATTGAGCTGGTGGCCCGTCATCTGAGCCAGCATCAGGTGAAAAAGCTGATCATCGCGAACCGTACCCGTGAACGGGCGGAAGTGCTGGCAAATGAAGTGGGCGCCGAAGTGATCAGTCTGGCCGATATCGATTCCCGTCTGGCCGACGCCGATATTGTGATTACCTCTACCTCCAGCCCGTTACCCATTATTGGTAAAGGGATGATGGAACGTGCGCTGAAAGCGCGCCGTAATCAGCCGATGCTGCTGGTCGATATTGCGGTTCCACGCGATGTGGAGCCGGAAGTGGGCAAGTTAGCCAACGCCTATCTCTACAGCGTCGATGACCTGCAGGCCATCATTGAGCAAAACCTCGCCCAGCGTAAAGCCGCTGCGGTGCAGGCAGAAAGCATTGTCGTGCAGGAATGCAGTGATTTTATGGCATGGCTGCGTTCGCAAGGCGCGGTCAACACCATTCGCGAGTATCGCTCTCAGGCAGAGGATATTCGCGCAGAGCTGGAAGGCCGTGCGTTACAGGCGCTACAGCAGGGTGCCGACCCGCAAAAAGTGATGCAGGAACTGGCCCATAAGCTGACCAATCGTTTAATTCATGCACCAACCAAATCTCTTCAGCAGGCCGCCCGCGACGGCGATAGCGAACGCCTGCAGATTTTACGCGACAGCCTGGGTCTCGATTAGGCACACTGCTGTCGTCATCTGTTACGGGAATCCCACAGTTAAATGAAAACCTCTATTGTTGCTAAACTGGAAGCGCTGCAGGAGCGCCACGAAGAAGTGGAAGCGATGCTGGGCGATGCCGGCGTGATTGCCGATCAGGACCGCTTTCGTGCTTTGTCGCGTGAATATGCTCAGTTGACCGATGTCACGCGCTGTTTCCGCGAGTGGCAGCAGAACCAGCAAGATATCGAAACCGCTAAAATGTTGCTCGACGATCCAGAGATGCGCGATATGGCGCAGGAAGAGCTGCTGGAAGCGCGCGAAAAAAGCGAATTGCTGGAGCAACAACTGCAGCTGTTACTGCTGCCGAAAGATCCCGACGATGAGCGCGACTGCTTTGTGGAAGTGCGCGCCGGTACCGGCGGCGATGAAGCGGCCATTTTTGCCGGTGATTTATTCCGCATGTACAGCCGTTACGCCGAAGCACGCCGCTGGCGGGTAGAAATCGTCAGTGCCAATGAGGGCGAACACGGCGGCTACAAAGAAGTGATCGCCCGCGTGATTGGCGACGGTGCCTATGGTCGGCTGAAGTTTGAGTCAGGCGGACACCGTGTTCAGCGTGTACCGGAAACCGAATCCCAGGGCCGTATCCACACCTCCGCCTGTACGGTGGCGGTGATGCCAGAACTGCCGGAAGCCGAGCTGCCGGAAATCAATCCGTCGGATTTAAAAATCGACACCTTCCGCTCCTCAGGTGCCGGTGGTCAGCACGTTAACACCACCGACTCCGCGATCCGTATTACCCACCTGCCAACCGGTATCGTGGTGGAGTGCCAGGACGAACGTTCCCAGCATAAAAACAAAGCCAAAGCCTTGTCCGTGCTGGGCGCACGTATTCATGCGGCTGAAATGGCAAAACGTCACGAAGTCGAAGCCAGCACGCGCCGTAATCTGCTCGGCAGCGGCGATCGTTCCGACCGTATTCGCACCTACAACTTCCCCCAGGGCCGCGTAACCGACCATCGTATCAACCTGACGATCTACCGTCTGGACGAAATCATGGAAGGCAAGCTGGACAGTCTGATTGAGCCTATCGTGCAGGAATATCAGGCTGACCAACTGGCAGCGTTGGCCGGTCAGGATTAATGGATATCCGTCACTGGCTCAAGCAGGCGGTCGCCACCTTATGCGGGGGCGACAGTCCGAAACGAGACGCCGAGATCCTGCTGGGGTTTGTCACCGGCAAATCCCGCAGCTGGCTGGTGGCCTTTGATGAAACCCTGCTCACGGATGCCCAGTTGCAACAGCTAGAGGTTCTGCTGGCGCGTCGCGCCCGGGGCGAACCCATTGCCCATCTGGTGGGCGAACGGGAGTTCTGGTCGCTGCCGCTAAAGGTGAACGACGCCACGCTGATCCCACGGCCCGACACGGAAATACTGGTGGAACAGGCGCTGGCGCATCTGCCCGCGTCACCTTCGCGGGTGCTGGATCTTGGCACCGGAAGCGGGGCGATTGCCCTGGCGATCGCCAGTGAACGTCCGGATTGTGACATTATTGGCATCGATCGCATTCCTGCGGCGGTAGAACTGGCAAAACGCAATGCCGATTATCTGGCCATCCCTAACGCCACTTTTTTACACAGCCACTGGTTTGCGCAGCTCACGCCTGACCGATTCGACCTGATCGTCAGTAATCCTCCCTATATCGACGCCAACGATCGTCATCTTAACGAGGGCGATGTGCGCTTCGAACCGCGCAGCGCTTTGGTGGCGGACGAGGCGGGCATGGCGGATTTACGGCTGCTAATTGAACAGGCGGTCAACTGGCTGCAGCCTGGCGGTTGGCTGCTGCTTGAGCACGGCTGGCAACAGGATGAAGCCGTGCGTCAGCTGATGCAACAGCACCATTATCTGTCCGTGGCGACGGCGAAGGATTATGGCGGTCATCCCCGGGTCACGTTTGGGCAGGCAGCCTCCGGTCCGGCTTAAGCGCGCGACTGAATACTGAAGAACAACATGGATGAACGATGTTTGCTTACTATCCGCTAATTAAGAATCTGCACCTGCTGACCGTGGCAGTCACCATTTCACTTTTTTTGCTGCGTTTTTACTGGCAACGCGTGGGCTCTGCCATGCTGCAACAGCGCTGGGTGCGCATTCTTCCCCATATTAATGACACGCTGTTGCTCCTGAGCGGCGCATCGCTGGTGATGATCACCCATTTCTATCCGTTTTCGCCTCAGGGAAGCTGGCTGACTGAGAAGCTGTTAGGCGTTATTATCTATATTGCCCTTGGGTCGGTGGCATTAAGTCGCCGCCCTCGTTCTGACCGCACCCGCTGGATCGCCTTTATCGTGGCATTGATTGCGCTGGTGACGATCATTAAGCTGGCACTGAGTAAAATGCCGTTACTGGGGATAGTATGAGCTCCACCGAACAACTTGATTACAGTGAGACGCCGCTGTGTGAGGCAGTGATTGGTGCCACGATGGCCATCCGCACTGACTTTCCGGCGCTGTCGGTTGAAGCACAGTTAGCTGCGTTAGTGGCGGAAGCCCGTGACTACGTCAGTCAGGAACAGGATGCCGATTTAAAGCTCGAAAAGCTGCTGGAGCTGTTTTACAAACAGTGGAAATTTGGCGGAGCCAGCGGGGTTTATAACCTGTCAGATGCACTCTGGCTGGATAAGGTCCTGAAAACCCGTCAGGGCACGGCCGTGTCGCTGGGCGTGATTTTGCTGCATATCGCGGCTGAACTCGAATTGCCCCTGATGCCGGTTATTTTCCCGACCCAGTTGATTCTGCGTGCCGACTGGCTCGACGGGGATAAATGGCTGATTAATCCCTTTAACGGGGACACGCTGGACACGCACACGCTGGAAGTGTGGCTAAAAGGCAATATCAGTCCGCTGGCGCGTCTGTATGATGACGATCTGGACGAAGCCAAAACCGAGAGCGTCATGCGCAAGATGCTGGATACGCTGAAAGCGGCGCTGATGGAAGAGAAGCAGATGGAACTGGCGCTAAACGTCAGCCAGGTGTTACTGCGGATTGATCCAGATGATCCCTATGAGATTCGCGACCGTGGTTTAATTTACGCTCAGCTTGAGTGCGAGCATATCGCGTTAAATGACTTAACCTACTTCGTTGAACAGTGTCCTGAAGACCCGGTCAGCGAGATGATCAAAGTTCAGATTCACGCAATCGAACAAAAACGCGTGACGCTGCATTAAGCGTCACCCCAGATAAGGAAAGGGCATGACACAGAAAGTCGTCAGTATCGGTGATATCAAGGTCGCAAACGATCTGCCATTTGTTCTCTTCGGCGGCATGAACGTACTGGAATCCTACGATCTCGCCATGCGCATCTGCGAGCACTATGTAAAAGTGACCGACAAACTCGGCATTCCTTACGTGTTCAAAGCGTCTTTTGACAAAGCTAACCGTTCCTCTATTCACTCTTACCGTGGTCCTGGCCTGGAAGAGGGCATGAAGATTTTCCAGGCGCTGAAGCAGGCGTTTGGCGTGAAAATCATCACGGACGTTCATGAAGCAGCGCAGGCGCAGCCCGTTGCTGATGTGGTTGATGTGATTCAGCTGCCAGCCTTCCTGGCGCGTCAGACCGATTTGGTTGAGGCGATGGCGAAAACCGGTGCGGTCATTAACGTGAAGAAGCCACAGTTTGTCAGCCCGAGCCAGATGGGCAACATCGTCGATAAGTTTGCCGAAGGCGGAAATGACAAAGTGATTCTGTGCGATCGCGGCAGTAACTTTGGCTATGACAATCTGGTTGTGGATATGCTGGGCTTTAACGTAATGAAGAACGTGACTCAGAATTCGCCGGTCATTTTCGACGTAACGCACGCGCTGCAAACCCGCGATCCCTTCGGTGCCGCCTCCGGTGGTCGCCGTGCTCAGGTGGCCGAACTGGCCCGTGCCGGTATGGCTGTGGGGATTGCAGGCTTGTTTATCGAAGCCCACCCGGAACCGAACAGTGCCAAGTGTGATGGCCCATCGGCGCTGCCACTGGATAAGCTGGAGCCTTTCCTGGTGCAGATGAAAGCCATTGATGATTTGGTCAAGAGCTTCCCGGCGCTCGACACCAGCAACTAAGCGACCGGCTGATAACAAAAAAGAGCGAAAATTCGCTCTTTTTTTTCGTCGCAGGTCAGCGGGTTACAGCATGATTGTCATCAGGTAACCGATAAACAGGGCCAGATGGGCCGCGCCGTTCAGGACATTGGTTCGGCCAGTCGAGAAGCTGAGCTGACACAGAATCAGTGACGCAATCATAATCACCATCTGCGGTGGCTCCAGGCCAAACACCAACTCTTGTCCGGTCAGGGTTGCGATGATCGAGACGGCAGGTACGGTGAGTGAAATGGTCGCCAGCACCGAGCCAAAGAACAGGTTCATGGCGCGCTGGACCTGGTTCATCAACACGGCTCTGATCGCCCCCAGTCCTTCTGGTGACAGAATCAATAACGCCACCAGAAAGCCGGTAAACTGCTTAGGCGCGTTCATCTCGCTCAGTAAATGCTCCAGCGGGTTGGCATTCATCTTGGTCACGGCAATGACCGCAATCAGATGGATAATCAACCAGATAGCGTGCCAGACGCTGCTGTGGGCAGAAGGTTTACCGTGATGGGGATCGCCATCATCGCTTTCATCTTCATGCTCATATACAAACAGGCTCTGATGGGTTTTGGTCTGGATTAACAAGAAAACGCCATACATTGCAGCGGAGATCGCGGCAATCAGCAGTGCCTGGGCCGTCGTGAAGTTCCCTCCGGGTAACGCATTCGGGAACACCAGCACCAGGATGGCCAGCGGAAAAATGGCAATCAGGTACTGTTTTACCCCGGCCAGATTCACGTACTGCGTAGCAAACTTATTCCCGCCCAGCAGTAGCGCAAAGCCGACCAGACCACCGGTCACGATCATGATGATGGAATAAAGCGTATCGCGCATCAGGGCGGGCGCGGCATCACCGGTTGCCATCAGCGCCGAGATTAAGCTGACTTCAAGAATGACCACCGACAGGCTGAGAATCAGCGAGCCATAGGGTTCACCGAGACGATGCGCCAGAACATCTGCATGGCGCACCACGCTGAAGGCGCTGCTAAGAATCGCCACCAGCGCGAGTAAGTTAATACCAACCACGATGGGCAGTGAGGTTTGTGCATTAAAAAAATAGAGTATGCCAAGGGCAATAAGGGGAAGTATCAGTGAAAACTCTTTGTGACGTGTTTTTTCATGTGAAGGCATTCACCATCCTCTCTGCTGAATAAAAGGGGTAATTCATTTACCCACCATTACATTGAAACTTATAGGTTACGCAGTTTAACTTTTCAATCGCACCTAATGTAAAAATTTACCGCTTTTTACTTTTAAAGGGATTTTGCCTGAAAGGCGGATAACTTTATCTTATTGGGGATTTTATTTACTAAATCAGTAACAAACATCAAGCGGCTGCGGCATTATCCTGGATTTTATCAAGATAAAAGTTCAGGGAAGGTTGTCGTTAAGCTGCCATTGAAGGCGAAACCCGTAAAGGCGGTAATAAGTGCGGGTTTGCATTTTCACTCATCTACGCCAGGCTTATAAATTCGCTTGTTAACTGAGGAGACATGATGCCTTACGCTAACCGAAACGACCTTCCCGAGAGTGTGAAAAACGTTTTGCCTGCACATGCTCAGGACATCTATCAGCAGGCTTTTAACCACGCCTGGACAGAGTACAAGCATCCCGATGACCGTCGCGGTGATGAATCCCGTGAAGAGGTGGCGCACAAGGTGGCCTGGTCGGCGGTAAAACATCAATACCAGAAAGGCGATGATGATAAATGGCATCCTAAAAAGTAGTGCCCAGCGCCATTATCACGCGAACGTCAGGTCACTCCGCGTCGTCCTGTAGTCTTTCCCATGGACGGGAAGGCATTTTTCTGTCTCGGTGCGTGCAGGTATTTACGGCTTTATTTCACGCCGAAACGGTCATTTAACGCAACAACCTTGCTCGTTAATCTGGCTATATACGGTCATTAGCGGGTAACCCTTTTTACGTTATTTTTCATCCGCTAAGCCATTCAGACGGCGCGCAAGCAACCTGTAATAACGGGCTGTTACATCTCCTGTTTTTTTAAAATATCCTTTTGGTGTGCAATTAACCTTTCTGTTAATACCGCAATATAGGCAAATTTTTACTTTCTACTCCGACTCTTTCTTGCAACTGATTGTGTTAATAATTAATGTCAGTTTAATGAACAGAGCGTAAATTAGTGAATGTTGAACATAACAGAGCAGAGGAGCCACTTACACAGGACGTGGTGAAAGTCGAGGAGGTCGCATTGCTAACCCGGGAATTCTTATTAAAAGCGGATTGTAAAACATCATTTGGTGATATTGAGGAGACACTCCTGTGGAGTTGTGAACAGCGCGCGGCATCGCTGGCGGCAACCCTGGCCTGTCGGCCCGATCACAGCCCGGTATGGATCTTCGGCTACGGTTCTCTGATGTGGAACCCGGTTTTTGAAGCTGATGAAGTTGCGTCGGCGTCGCTGGACGGCTGGCATCGCGCCTTTTGCTTACGCCTGACTGCCGGGCGCGGCACGGCTTCGCATCCGGGACGTATGCTGGCGTTGAAAGAGGGCGGTATTACCCGTGGGCTGGCGTTTCGCCTGCCGGAAGAACGTCTGCACGACGAACTGGAACTGCTGTGGAAACGTGAAATGATCACCGGGTGCTATTTGCCTACCTGGTGTGAGCTGACGCTGGAAGACGGACGTCGCGTTTCTGCCCTGGTGTTTATTATGGACCCCCGCCATCCGCTGTATGAGGATGATACCTGTCCGCAGGCGGTTGCGCCGTTAATTGCTGCGGCGACCGGGCCGCTGGGTTCAAATGCCCAGTATCTCTTCTCGCTGGAAGAAGAGCTGACCAAACGCGGAATGGAAGAGGACGATCTGATCCGCCTGGCGCATCAGGTACGTGCGCTGCAACAAGACTGGCTGAAGCAGGCCTGAACCATGCACCGATCCAGGCTGGCACCGAATTAATTGGTGGGATTAATCAGCCAGGTGCCGGGTTTATCAATCAGAAGTGACTGACTGCGAAGCCGGTTCCCGGCCCGCACGTCAATACGGTACTGACCGGCGGCCAGATTCAACACCGCAAAACCGTTGCTGCTGGCATGTACCGCAACGGGCTGACCGTTCAGCACCACCTGTTCGTCGCTGGTGAGCTTAAGATAGACCATCGCCAGACCGGCGGGTACCGTGCCGGTAGCCGGTAACGCATGGCTCTTATCAACGAGCGAAGCAGCAGGCGTACGCGTATTCTCAATCCAGACTACTACCGCCACCGCAATCATCGCGACGCCAGCCAGCGCGAGTAATCCCGGCGACAGGCGACGTACGTTGCGTCCGGTTAACGGCTCGGCCATCGTCGCACCGTGATTCATCGCTAACACGACCGGTGGCACGGTCTCGGCTGACGCGGCGTCGCTGATAGACTGCTCATCATTACGCTGTTGCAGGCTGTTCACCACCGCCTCAACGTCGCTGACGGGCAAATCAATCAGCGCGGCAAACTCATCAATGTTCTGCGGGCGATCGTGGGGCTTCATCGTCAGCGCGCAGTCAATCGCGTGCAGCAGCGGCAGCGAGTAGCCCTGCGGTTTACGTGCCACCAGCGGTTGGTAATTATCTTCAATGCAGCGCACCACGCTGACCGGCGGCGGAGAGCCTGTAATCAACGTATGCAACACGGCGCCCAGCGCATAAATGTCCGTCCACGGACCCTGTTCACTTTCGCCTTCTTCACTGTACTGCTCAATGGGCGCAAAACCCGGTTTGAGCATGATTTCAGTTTCGTCGGAAAGGTTGCCAATCTCTTTACGGGCGGAGCCAAAGTCGAGCAGCACCGGCAGCTGATTTTCCTGAATCTGGATGTTATCCAGCGAGATATCCCGATGCAGGTAGCCCGCCTGATGAATGGTGTTGATAGCGCCTAACAGCGGCGGCAGCAGACGACGTATCCAGGCTTCTGAAATCGCCTCATGGCTGGTGACCTGCCACTCTTTTAACGTCATGCCGTTGTAGTAGAGCGTGCCCATGTAGGCAGTGCCGTTCTGTTCCCAGAAGCGCAGGACGTGAAGTAAACCAGGATGGTTAAAACGCGCCAACAGTCGGGCTTCCTGAATAAAGCTGTTCAGGCCCGCGTTAAACAGCTTTTGAAAC
Organism: Pantoea sp. SJZ147; assembly: GCF_007828605.1. Classification (NCBI taxonomy): domain Bacteria; kingdom Pseudomonadati; phylum Pseudomonadota; class Gammaproteobacteria; order Enterobacterales; family Erwiniaceae; genus Pantoea; species Pantoea sp. SJZ147. The sequence continues at coordinate 467,767 of NZ_VIVB01000001.1, read as the reverse complement.
CGTTCACCGCGCAGCGCCAGTGATAAGTCTTCGGTTCTTACCGCCAGCGACACCGGCATGTACTCTTTAATCGCAATCGTGCGTTCGAGTTGGTGATCCCATGCACGGTAGACAATGCCGAAACCGCCGCCGCCAATCACCTCTTTAATTTCGAACTCGTTAAAACGATATCCGTCAGGCAAGGCATTCGGTATTGTTTTCTGACTGTCATTTGCCGACATAATAGACTCTCTGAACGGGGCCTGCTTGTCAGGCTACGCGGTAATTAATGGATGTTACGCCATGCACCTTCAGCAGGATCGACCCGATCCGCGCGTAAGGCGTCGACAAGTAACACATTCACTTTTTGCGACGATGTCATACCGGTCGCCCAGCGGCTGCGCAGAGCAGTAATGCGCGAGGTCAGCGCGCTGGCATTCTGCTGTGCCGCCGTTTTATCGGCTTTGATCAATAAGGTTCCGTCAAAACGCCACAGATGCTGCTGTACATCAAAGGGCAAGACCATCCAGCTGTCTGGCGCATCGGAACGGGCCAGAATCATGCGCTGGTTATTGACGTCCACAATTTGCAGATGCTGGTCGGATAGCGTCAGGTTGGCAATGGGATAGCCCTGATAAAAGCTGATCGCAAGCGTCTGTGGTTGCGCGCCACCGCTCAGGGTTATGTCACTTTTACCTTCCAGCCAGCCCTCGGCGGAGCACTGCTGTTTACCAATATCAGGCACAAACATAGCCAGCCCACGCGCGTCCCAGGCCGTGCGAAAACGACAGCCGTTTGGTAAGGCGAAATGCTGCAGCGGCGTGCCGTCTGCCGGACGCGACAGGCTGGGCGAGACCGCACTCTGTGCCGGGGCAGTGGCTTTGGCATCGGTATTCACAATCAGTCGCCAGTTCTGCAATTTGCTGGCGCTGCCGCTGGCCAGCACGTTGCCCTCGCTATTGGTCATTTGCCAGGGTAGCACGTCCAGATCGTTACACTGATTGGCTAACAGCGTGCCCACGCGCGGCAAAAACGTTTTTAAAACCTCAGCATCCTGGCCTTTACCCGACACAATACGCAGCGGCAGCGTTTCCTGGCACCACTCATCCGGCGTTTTGCCCGCAACGTTGTCGATATACACTTCCAGTTCAAGACTGGGTGAATACACCACGCGATAATTTTCCGCCTGCGCAGTAAAGGCCATAAACAACGTGGCTATAGCGGGCAACCACAATTTCATAGAATTCCTTTAATCAATAACCTGATGGCAGAAAACGCGCGGAATCGGCCAGCGTATAGAGCAGGGTGGCATCTTGCGGCTCACCAATCCATACGGCCAGTGCGCTAAGGTTGTCTTTCTTTACGTCGCGGCTCACCGCCTGTTCCATTAACATCAGCCACTCGTCACAGGCATTCACCATGCGCAGCGCCTGCTCCATTTCCGTGGTGGTCAGGTTGAGCCAGAAACCGTCGCTACAGACTAAAAACGCATCGCCATCTTCCAGCATGATTTCGTCAGAGAAGCTCACCGGATGGGCAGGTTCTATGCCGAGCGCATTATAGAGTAAATTACTGTTAATTCCGGTATTTTCATAGCCCGCATCGCTTAACTTTTGCGCCAGACTGTGGTCACGCGTGACCTCATTCAGCACCCCGTGACGGAAGTGATAAACCCTGCTGTCACCCGCGTGCGCCCACCATGCGCGCTGTCGCGTACGGTCGATAAACAGGCCTGCCAGCGTGGTGCACATGGTGGAAAAATTCGGATTATTACCCTGGGCTATTTCAAGTAATGATCGGCACTTTTCAACCGCCTGACGGGTAAGGGCTGGCGTCACCTGGTCGCAGGTGAGTAATTGTTCAATCAGAACATCGCACACCAGTTGCGCCGCCTGGTCGCCACCGGGCAAGCCAGCCACGCCGTCGCACACCACAAAGCAGGCTTTGCGTTCATCCAAAATGACGCCGGTTCGATCCTGATTCTCGGCGCGCAGCCCCTGCTGATACTGACTGGCAAAGGCGATATTCATGCGTCATCCGTGCGCGTCTGTGAGTCTTTGTACTGATTCACTTCCATGTCATAGGCATGAAGAAAGGCTTCCCCAAACAGCGTGTGAAAATCGTCTTCGATTTCCCCGGCGGTACGCTGGTAGCGGCGGGTAAAATAGTCCCACAGGGCAGCTTTTTTAAAGGGGGAAAAGGGGGGTTTCGACACCGCGCCGTCCGCGCGTGCCTGTTCTTCCAGCCCCTGAGGATTAAACGACTGCAGCATCGCGGCGATAATCGCGCGTATCCCGGCAATCATGCCCAACTGATGCGCCTGCAGATCGACCAACGCATCGCGCACGGCCTGTTCGGGCTGCATAAAGCCCGGCATCTGGCTTTGATACATCTGCATCAAGACGGTTTTGCCTGAGGGGAGAATTTTGAAGGGATTGTTGGCCTCGTTCAGGATCATCGTCATTTCGGCTTTGACGCCACGTTTCAGAATGGAACGCGACGACAGCAGGGCAACCGTACCTTGAGAAAACAGGCTTAGCATCCGGCCTGTAGTGCGCATTTGCTCTTCGCTGATTACCGTATTGTGGCCGTTTTTCAGCCCCATTCCGTCCAGCAGCGCCGCCACCAGCTTGTCCTGATCCAGCCCGGCGGCAAAAGGCGCATGAAAAGTTTCGCTAACCTGGGGATCGATCGCCAGCCTGGCGTCGCCGCGACGCTCAGGACGCTTCGGTACAGGCTCTTCCGTGACTTCCTCCACCTCCGCATGCTCGGGAATATCCAGCGGATTGCTACGCGTGGCGGCATGGGAAAAAAACGCCAGAGGATCGCTGTTCACGCCGTGGTACGCCGGATCGCGCACGTCGATGGCGTAGTCACCAATGCGCAGTGCGTCACCGTGCTTGAGGTGCACCTGCATGCCGCGCTTAAGCGGCACACCGTTGTGTTCGACAGGCGTAACGCTGCCCTGATTGGTCAAACGGCATTCGCCTTCGCCTGACAGGTGCACCAGCGCCTGCAGACGCGAAATAGAACGGGCTTCATCCGGTAACACCAGGTCGTTATCCTGGCTGCGGCCAATGGTGCCGCCCGGCGGATGAAAGGTGACGGTTTTCACCGGAATATCAGACGTGCATTGTACGATGGTAAATTGCATGAGTTATCCCGTCATGGAGGACAGTAGCAACGCCTCACTCAAACATCGGTGGATAGAGGCCATTGCGTCCCGGCTGTGCACCTGCCGCCGGATTAAACAGTAATGAGAACAGTTCCGCTGTGAGGTTGCCGCTATGCTTGTGTGTGGCATGAACGAAACCGTCACTGCGATTGCTCCACCAGTAACTAATGTGTTGCTGAGGGTCGAAACGTTCGGCGACTTCCTGCCAGCTCAGGGTGCAAGGCAAATCGTGGAAACCGATTACATCCATAATATCGGAGTGCTGCTGTACCGGGATCATCAGCGGCGTCAGCGCCTGAATCTGCTGCTCCAGCTGGGCCGGCGTAAGGCGCTGCGTCACGGCGTTCAGCAGCGTGGCACCCAGTTCCTGAAACCAGTCGCCAGAGATGGTCAGCTGCGCCGGATGCCACTGGGCCAGGGGAAAGCTCAGCAGCGCCAGAAGCGGCCAGGCGCGTCCTACCCGATCGCAGGAGGGCAGCAGACAACCCATCTGCACCTGATTGCGGGTTGGGGTGATCGGTAATACGAAATTCCATACCGGCGCGCGTAAAAAGTCGGCATTCACCGCACCGTCCTGGTGATGCCAGTGCACCAGGCCTTGCTGAAACCAGTGGTTCCAGGGGGCAATAAGTTGCTCGGTTAACCGATGATGCAAAAAGTCCCCCGTCGAGGGCAATTTGCCGTACCAGCCAGGGGCCAGAGATGCAGGCATGTTCACCTCGCCATTATGGGTTATGCGTCGTCAGGCGCTGTGCTTTACGGGGCGCGACGGCCAGCAGGGTATTTCTGTCACCTGCATGGTTTAAATTATCAGCCAGCTTGCCCAACATCAGCGCGTTATCGCGCGCATAAGGCGAAGACTGAATTTGCTGATCCAGCAACTGACTCAAATGCCAGTCCAGCTGCTGCAAATCACGGGCGCTGACCTTGTCCGGTAACGAACGCTGCAGATTCTGCAGCAGCCAGGCGCGGAGAAATTCCCCATCATAATTTCGTGGCTGGTACAGCATCTGATAGGCCCGCAGCGCGTTACGGCTGTATTCGTTATCATCACCTGGGTCGTTACGCAGCAGGTTGGTGATCTGCTGAGCAACGCGCGGCAGTAATAAAGACTTAAGCGCATTTTGATAAAGCGCCCAGGCCGCATCGCTGACCTGATTTCCCCGGTATAACCCCGCTCGCATAGTAAACGGCGGATTATCGAGAGAAAACTGGTCGGACACAGGCAACTTCACCAGGTTATTCAGAAAGGGTAGCAGATCAAAAATATTATCAGCAGGCTGATGTATCACCTGCTGACTTTGTTGTGAGATAACCGGCATTCGCGCCGAAACCTGCTGCAGATAATGTTGGTTTTGATAGTAGCTCACCAACCATAACCCACTCATGATCACCAGCGCACCGGCCAGCATGCCGTAGCCAATCCAGTGTAAAAGCTGATTACGGTATTCCCAGCGGCGGTTGCTGCCCGCCAGGCCGCTCTCTTTAAACACCAGATTACTCAGCAGATCGCGAATAAAAAAGCTCTGGCCTTTATTGCCGGGAATGGGGCTGTTGCGGTTAACGCGATCCCAGGCGGCAATAGAATGGGAACCGGCCTGGCGCAGCTGCAGTTTGCGGCTCAACTCGCCCATGACACGGTCAAAAGGTAATCCTTCCTGAGTGCCGCTGGTAAAAAACAGGCCGCGCGGATTCCAGGCAACGGTGTCAGCACGCTGAGAAAACACGATATCCAGATATTCGCTGAGCAGCGGGCGCAGAGACGAGAACTCCTGCGGAAACAGGAAACACTCTGCCCGCTCATTCAGATCGCGCTCGTGGGTCATCTGATCGGCCAGCTGTAACTGCAGCTTCTGGGCTAACTGCGTAAACTGCAGGTCAAAATGCGGATGCCAGTCCTGCTTATTCGGCTTGCCGGCGTCCCAGGGGAAGGTGAACCCCCAGATAGCATCGCGTCGGGCTTTATCCAGCGTGCCGAAGTAGCTCATGAAGCCTTTCAGCAGGTCGGTTTTGGTCAGCATGATATACACGGGGAAGTGAATGCCAGTGTGCTGATGCAGTTCGGTCAGGCGTTCGCGCAGGGCGTTGGCCTGCTCAAAACGCGCCTCGGCCGAATCGCTCAGCAAATCCGCCACGCTGATGGTCATGATGACGCCATTAATCGGCTGCCGGGCACGATAGCGTTTCAGCAAATTAATAAAGCTCTGCCACTCACTGGCGTCGCGGGCGCGCTGGCTTTCCTGAAGCGCATAGCGCCCGGCGGTATCGATCAGTACGGCACTGTCGGTAAACCACCAGTCGCAATGACGTGTGCCGCCGACGCCGCGCACCGCCTCGTGACCAAAGGTATCGGTAAGAGGGAACTTCAGTCCGGCATTCAGCAGCGCGGTGGTTTTACCGGCACCGGGCGCGCCAATCATCAGATACCAGGGCAACTGGTAGAGATAGTTGGCGTTGATGCGTGCCCACAGGCTGCCCTGACGGCGACCAAAATGGGTGCGTTTCAGGCGCATGGCCGCGTCGCTGAAACGCTGGCTCAGCAGCGCTTCAGTCGCCTGACGCTCGGCGGGATCGTCGCTTTCTACGACCTGCAGCCGATCCAGAAGACGGCTGTTATACCAGGCACGGTAAACCGCAGGGATCAGCTGAAGCACGATCCAAAGCAGATAAAGGATGCTCACCGCGATCTCGCGGTGCAGGGCAGGCTCAAGCGGACGGGTTTCATCCCACGCAATAAGCGGCCCCAGCATCCACAACAGGCAACTCAGTGCCGTGACGCCAATAAAGCTCCACAGCAGCCGATGCGTTAAAAATAAGCGAAATGAAGCGCGCATCAGTGTGTTCCTTGGTGAGTGCTCAGTGTTTCAGGGGCGGCAAACAGCGTGATTTCAACCCGTCGGTTACGGGTTCGGTTTTCGCTGCTGTCGTTGGGCAGCAGGGGATCGCTGTCACCGCGTCCTTCCGAGCGGATCACATGCGCATCGGCAAGCTGAACCTGCAGCAGCTGGCTGACGGCACGCGCCCGGGCAAAAGAAAATTCATAGCTGGAGGCAAAACGGCTGCCGTCCACGGGTTTATCATCGGTAAACACCGACACCAGAATCGTGCCCTTAACATCTTTCATCGCGCTGGAGACCCGCGCCAGAATGGCCCGGCCCACCGGGTTGATCACCGTGCCTTGCTCGGCAAACAGCTTGTCCGCAGGAATAATGACCTTGCTGCCAAAGGCACCGTCACTGACTTCCAGTTGACCGGCGGCGATCACATCATTGAGCCGCTGGCGCAAATCGAGCAGGGCCTGAGGCGAAGAAGGGCGGCGATTTACCGTGATTTGCGGCAACGGCATGTTATACAGGCTGCGCAGCAGCGGCTCGGCCGCATTGCCCAGCCGCCAGTTTAGCCCGCTGTAAATCAGGCAGCCAATCAGGGCGACGAGCATTGCACAGGCCCAGAGCGGCACCATCGGACGTGCAAGCGTGCTGACCAGCGGATGCACCTGCACCAGCGGAGGGGAATCGGTGCTCTGCTGGGCGCGGGTTTCATCGATGAGGACTTTTAACCGTGCCCGCAGGCTGTCGCACTGTGCCCGGCCTTTTTCACTGCCCCGGTAGCGACCTTCGTAACCTAATAACAGGCAGTAATGAATGATTTCCAGCAGCCAGAGATGCTGCTGCGGGCTTTGCGAGATACGGGACAGCAGCTGAAAGAATTTTTCACCGCCCCAGCTTTCATTGTGAAACGTAACCAGCATGCCGTTTCCAGACCAGACGCCGCGCGTGCCCCAGGGCGTTTGCGCGGCGGCCTCATCCAGAGCGCTGCAGATGCAGTAACGCGCACCAATGATCATTTCAAACGGCAGGCCCGCCTGCTTACAGCGTTGCTCAAATACCCGCACCTCATCCATCAGCGACTGACGTAAACCCGCCGGGTCATCATGAGTCGCGGCCTGACGAATTTGCACCACCGCATTCAGCAGTGGCGCGGCAGCGTTAAGTAAAAGATTTTCTGTACCCGAGGTCGTAACCTCTCGCGGTGATGATTCCACGCTCATTACTGTGTGTTTTTCCCGCGACAGGTAGCGTTTCTGGCAGAGTGCCCAGCACGGCAGGTGTTAAATTTCATTAGTTCAGAATCCAGGTCGCCGTCGCGGTATTACGGCAGGCTTTGCTGTCGCCCCCGACGTCAACGCACACTTGTTTTGTTTTCCGCGGACGCGGACTGTCATTGCGTAAGGTGTCATCGTAACGATGCGTTTCCACGCCCGCCTTTAACGGCACGTAACCGGTTAACATCCCGTCCGGTTTATCGGCAATGGCCAGCCAGTGGTTCTCGACGCTGCCGAGGACCTCAAAAGGTTTTCCAGCCTCAAGATAACGGACGACCTTGCCGCCGTAGTCAGGTTGGGTCATCACCGACGCGTTATACAGGGCGCGCCAGGTTTGATTAACGGGCGTAAAGGTTGTCGGGGCAGCTACCGCATGGCGGTGTACCAGCTTCACGCCTTGAATATCACTGGTGACCAGCGTGTCATCATTCACCGAGGGCGGTGGCGTTTTGCAGCCGGACAATAACAGTCCAACTGACAGGATAAACGCTAAATTATTTTTCACCATTTTCCTCACGATATTATCAATATACCTGCATGTTGTTCATCAGAACACGACCGTTCACCTTCACAGGGGAAGCGCAAAAGGGTAGGCAAGCCGGTAAGATAAACGGGCAAATGACATTCATTCTGTACCGCGCTCAGTCTACCTAAGACTTTTGAGAATTCAAACCATTGCACCCAATGATATAGCATGGTAAAGCGCGTTCATCATCTTCTTATCCCACCGCCCTGATGCGCCGGTTCCGCCGCCCCTGAATCGCAGAGAAAGCGGACGCTGTCAGGGCCGCCTGACAAGCCGGTTGCATAATGTCACATTCAGATGACAGGCAAAAAAAGAGTAAGCGTTCTTAACGACTTAATGGCACGCAATGCCTGGCCGGTGATGAATACGGTCATTGTTTACGCGTCACAATCTTTAGGGACGGTGAACCGGAAGCGGCATGGCTTTTGCTTTATTCTTTTTTTGCATTGAGAGAGATGAGCAATGGATGACGCACTGAGCTGGTTGCAGGCCTCACGGCAAAGCGATATCGCCAGTCTGGAGCGACTTCGCCAGACCGGTAAATTAATTACCACGGTGAGTGAATTAGTCCATCAGCTACAGCGCGAACGTGGTGCCAGCAACCTGTGGATTTGCTCACAGGGGCGGCTGTATGGCGAGGAGCGTGAGGCGAGTGAACAGGATGTCAGCCGCAGTCAGCTTGCCTTTTGTCAGGCATTACCCAGGGCGGAGGCACAGCCGGGATACAGCCGGTTCTGCAACCTGATAGCCGCCGCCTTGCAGGCACTGGCAGAATTGCCCGCGCTGCGCCAGCAGATCGCTGGTCTGAAGATTACCCACGCGCAGGCCATGATGGCGTTTAGCCCTGTTATCCGAAGTTTGCTCAATCTGGTCTTTGAAGCCGCCGACACATCCAGCCACCCGGAAATTACCCGGGCACTCATTGCCCTGTTTAGCTTTATGCAGGGCAAGGAGTTGACCGGACAGGAGCGGGCACAGGGAGCCGCCGGATTTGCGGCCGGGCAGTTTAGTGCCGAACAGCGCAGTACGATGGTGGCATTAATCGAAGCGCAGGAACAAAACTTCAAAACCTTTCAGCAGTTTGCGGATGAGGCGGTGCTTCTCAGCTGGCAGCCTCTGGCCCAGCCAGGTCGGGAAATCGAACGGCTACGGCGCATCGCCTGCACCGATGGCAGACGCGACGACAGCGGTGCACTGCACTGGTTCTCACTGCTTTCGGAGCGCCTCGATCAGATGAAGTCGCTGGAGGATCAACTCTCTGCCGTGCTGATGTCGCGCTGCCGTGACGCTATCGCCCTGGCACAGCATCAGGCCGGTGAACCCTTAAGTGTGGCGCAGTCAGGCTGCAATTTTACCCTCTATGTCTCAGGCGCAGACTGGCTGGAGAATCAGCCTGCTGCCCTCAACAGCGAGGGGCTCGCTCCCCAGCTCGGGCGATCGTTACTGTCGTTGATTGGTGAACAGTCCCAACGCCTGCAGCGCCAGGCTAACGAGCTGGCCGCGATGCGCGCCACGCTGGAAGAGCGCAAGTTACTCGACCAGGCTAAAAACTGGTTAATGCAGCAGCACGGCCTGAGCGAAGAAAACGCATGGCAAATGCTGCGCAAAAGCGCGATGGACCAGAACAAACGCTTACCGGAAATCGCCCAGGCGATCGTAACGGTTGCCGCCACGGTGAAGCGCTAACCCGAAAGTGTTAGCTGCACAACGCTTGTGCGTGATCTGCGTCACTACCGTGCAAAAACGGTTAAAAAACCATCGCGCAGGCCCGCGCAAGGCTGTTTGACCGCACTCCTCACTCTGGCACGCGGTTTGCTTTACCTTAATGAGTATGTGTATTTGCTTTGCCAACGGCGGTAGAGCGAGTGCTTTGGATAAAGGCGTCCATCCCTCTGTGAGAGCAGTGGGGAGGACGCCTTTTTTTTATCTCTTCAGGGTGGCAAAGATGAGCAAATCGCCAGTTTCACTTTCTCGTCGTCAACTGCTGTTATCCGGCGCAGCCGTCGGTGGACTCTGGCTATTGCCGGGATTGCGCAACGCAGTGTGGGCGGCGGGTTCCGATGCCCCAGAAAAACCGACCGTGCGCGTCGGCTTTATTCCCCTCACCGACTGTGCGCCGGTGGTGATGGCCTCGGTTAAAGGGTTTGACAAGAAATATGGTCTGACGCTGCAGGCCAGCAAAGAAGCCAGTTGGGCGGCAGTGCGCGACAAACTCACCTCGGGTGAGCTGGATGCCGCACACGTGCTCTACAGTCTGATCTATGGCCTGCAACTGGGCGTTGCCGGTCCCCAGCATGATATGGCGAACCTGATGACGTTGAACAACAACGGTCAGGCCATCTCTCTGTCGAACCAGCTTAAAGCCCAGCAGGTAACCGACGGTGCAAGCCTGAAAAAGGCCATCGACGGCCAGGCGAAAGGCAGCTTCACCTTCGCCCATACCTTTCCCACCAGCACTCACGCCATGTGGCTCTATTACTGGCTGGCCAATGCCGGAATCAACCCCTTTGACGATGTGCGCACCGTCGTGGTGCCGCCGCCGCAAATGGTGATGAATATGAAGATTGGCAACATGAGCGGCTTCTGTGTCGGCGAGCCGTGGAACCAACGCGCCATCAGCGACAATATCGGCTTTACTGCCGCCACCAGCCAGCAGATTTGGCCGGATCACCCTGAAAAAATCCTGGGCACCCGCGCTGAGTGGGTCAACGCCAACCCGAATACGGCCCGTGCGCTCACTGCCGCGGTGCTGGAGGCTGCCCGCTGGATCGATGCCTCGGACGATAACCGCCGTGAAACGGCCCAGGTGCTGGCCGGGCGGGCCTGGATCAACACCAAACCCGAAACGCTGGAAGGACGCATGTTGGGTCAGTACGAAAACGGGCTGGGTCAAAAATGGCAGGACCCCCACGCCATGCGCTTTTTCCACGACGGCAGCGTCAGCTTTCCTTATCTCTCTGATGGCATGTGGTTCCTGACTCAACTGAAGCGCTGGGGGATGGTGAACAACGATCCGGATTACCTGGCGGTCGCGAAGCAGATCAACCGTATTGATATCTACAAACAGGCTGCCAGCGCGGTCGGCAACGTCACGCTGCCCGGCAGCGACATGCGCAGCAGCACCTTAATCGATGGCAAAGTATGGGATGGCAGCGATCCAGCCGCCTACGCTGCCAGCTTCGCTATTAAACGTTAAGAGAGGCCGTGATGAAAACCCAGACTCGTCCACTGGCGCAGCCGGTAACCGCGCCCAGCCAGGCAACGGTAGTTCCCCTTCAGGTTACGCCTAAAAAAGTACGACCGCCTGCGCGCTTACGTCCGCTGTTACAGCGTGCGATTCCGGTGCTGTGCGGCGTTCTGCTCCTGCTTCTGGTGTGGCAGATCGCCGCGCTGTACAGCCAGGGCTTTCCCGGGCCTTACGCCACCTGGGAGGCGGCTAAAATTCTGTTCGCCGATCCCTTTTATAACAACGGCCCCAACGATCAGGGCATCGGCTGGAACGTCCTGGCCTCGCTGCAACGTGTGGCTGTTGGATTTGGTCTGGCGGCGCTGGTGGGCATTCCCGCTGGCTTTCTGCTGGGTCGCTTCACCTTTGTCGCGCGGATGTTCAATCCCATCATCGCCTTGCTGCGCCCGGTCAGCCCGCTGGCCTGGTTGCCTATCGGCCTGCTGCTGTTCCAGCGCGCGGAACCGGCCTCAAGCTGGACCATTTTTATCTGTTCGATCTGGCCGATGATCATCAACACCGCTGAAGGCGTGCAGCGCATCCCGCAGGATTACCTCAACGTGGCGCGCGTGCTGCAGCTCTCCGAATGGACCGTTATGCGCCGCATCCTGTTTCCTGCCGTGTTGCCTGCCGTGCTTACCGGCGTGCGCCTCTCCATTGGTATTGCCTGGCTGGTGATTGTTGCGGCCGAGATGCTGACCGGTGGTCTGGGGATTGGCTTCTGGATCTGGAACGAATGGAACAATCTGAACGTGGAAAACATCCTGATTGCCATTCTGCTGATTGGTGTGGTTGGCCTGCTGCTTGAGCAGGGACTGATGCTGCTGGCGCGTCGTTTTAGCTGGGATAAATAAGGAGAACACCATGCAACCTATCATTCGCGTACAGCAGGTCAGCCAGCGTTTTACTACCTCCGGCGGGGATTTCCTGGCGCTCGATAACGTCAGTTTCGATATCCATCAGGGGGAAACCCTGAGCCTGATCGGTCATTCCGGCTGCGGTAAATCAACCCTGCTGAACCTGATTGCGGGCTTAACCCGACCCACCAGCGGCGTGCTGCTGTGTGATAACCGTGAAGTGACCGGCCCTGGCCCTGAGCGGGCGGTGGTGTTTCAGAACCACTCTCTGCTGCCGTGGCTGACGGCGTTTCAGAACGTGGAGCTGGCGGTGCAGCAGGTCTTCAAAGGCAAGATGCACAAGGCGGAGATGCACGACTGGATCGAGCATAACCTGAACCGGGTGCAAATGAGCCATGCCATGCACAAGCGCCCCGGTGAGATCTCCGGCGGGATGAAGCAGCGCGTCGGCATCGCCCGCGCCCTGGCAATGAAGCCGCGCGTTTTATTACTCGACGAGCCTTTCGGTGCACTGGATGCCTTAACGCGCGCGCACCTGCAGGACAGTGTGATGCGTATACAGCAGGAGTTGAATACCACCATCGTACTGATTACCCACGACGTGGATGAAGCGGTGCTGTTGTCCGATCGGGTGCTGATGATGACCAATGGCCCGGCCGCCCAGGTTGGCGACATCCTTAAGGTCGATCTGGCGCGACCGCGTTCGCGGGTGGCGCTGGCAGAGGATGCGCGTTATCACCAGCTGCGCCAGAAAGTGCTGCATTTTCTCTACGAAAAACAGACGTCGGCGGCGTAAGGATTACACCATGAGACAACGGCTGCTGGTGGTCGGTAATGGGATGGCGGGCATGCACACGGTGGAAACGCTGTTGCAGCTGGCACCGACGCGTTATGACATTACGGTCATTGGCCGTGAACCGCAGGGTAACTATAACCGGGTGCTGTTGTCGCCGCTGCTGGCCGGCGAAAAAACCGTTGAGCAAATCCTGATTCACGGCCCTGACTGGTACGCACGCCATGGCATTCGCTTACTGACCGGAGAAACAGCGGAGCAGGTCGATGTGGCTGGACGCACCTTGCGGACTCAGCAGCGCCTGCTGCACTGGGATCGTTTGATTCTGGCGACCGGATCGCAGCCGCGCATGCCGCAGGTAGCAGGTATCGATCTGCCTCACGTCACGGCTTTCCGCACGCTGGAGGATGTGGATGCACTGCTGGCCGGCAGCGGTTCGGTCGTGGTAGCCGGTGGCGGATTTCTGGGCATTGAGGCCGCGGCAGCGCTTCGGGCACAGGGACGCCAGGTGACGCTGGTGCATCGTCAGTCGCGTTTACTGGACAGGCAACTGGATGCCAGGGCGGGAGAATTACTGCTGGCTCAGCTCAGCGCGCGCGGTATCCGCTGTGAGCTGAATAGCAGTATCGCCGCAATTGGCCCGCAGTCCGTGCTGCTTAACGATGGGCGTCAACTGGCAGCGCAACAGGTCGTTATCGCGATTGGCGTGCAGCCAGAAACCGCGCTGGCCCGGGCATCGGGCATTCCCTGCCAGCACGGCATCCTGGTGGACCGGCAGTTACGCAGCGCGCACGCCGGTATTTATGCGGTAGGCGAATGTTGTGAAATCAGCGGAGAAACCTTTGGTCTGGTTGCGCCTTGTCTGGCGCAGGCAGAGGTACTGGCAGCGCAGCTGGCCGGTTGTCCGCAGGCCGATTTCTACAGCGAAGCCACCGGCACGCGTCTCAAGGTCAGCGGCATTTCGCTGTTCAGCGCGGGCGATATTCGTGAAGCCCCGTCAATCACCAGTTTCGATCCGCTTTCCGGACACTATCGACGTCTTTTTCTGCAGCACGGACGGCTGAATGGGGTGCTGTTGTATGGCGACAGCCAGCAGGGTGCCGCGTTGCTTAACACACTGCATAACGCCAGGCAGGTCTCAATGAATACCTTGTTTGGCCTTGATGAACCTGAAACGCAGCCGCAGGCTGCAGGAAACTCCGCGATGAATCACTCTAAACCTGTATTAGCCGTCGTGGGCCACGGCATGGTCAGTCACCATTTTCTGGAACAGCTGGTGGCGCGTGGCCTGCATCAGCATTATCACATCGTGGTGTACGGTGAAGAGCGCCATTCGGCCTACGATCGGGTGCACCTTTCTGAATACTTCACCGGCAAAAATGCCGCGCAGCTCTCGCTGGTCGCTGAGGACTTTTTTGCCCAACACGACATTGAACTGCGCAGCGGTTGCCGGGTCGAGGCGATCGATCGGCAACAGCGCAGCCTGCGCGACAGCGACGGCAAAGCACTGTGCTGGGACAAACTGGTGCTGGCGACCGGCTCACGGGCGTTTGTGCCACCGGTGCCGGGGCATGAGGGCGAGCGCTGCTTTGTTTACCGCACGCTGGACGATCTGGATGCGATCGCGGCCTGTGCCGACAAAAGTCAGCGCGGTGTGGTCATCGGCGGCGGCCTGCTGGGGCTGGAAGCGGCCAACGCGCTGAAACAGCTGGGGCTGGAAACCCATGTGGTTGAGTTTGCGCCACGCCTGATGGCGGTGCAGCTGGACGAGGGCGGCGCGCTGATGCTGCGGCAGAAAATTGACGCACTGGGCGTGACGGTTCACACCTCGAAGCAGACCGAACAGATTGAGACCCAGCCAGACGGGAGCCTGGTGCTACGCTTTGCCGATGGCGGCGAACTGGCGACCGATCTGGTGCTGTTCTCGGCGGGCATCCGGCCGCGTGATGAGCTGGCCCGTAGTGCCGGGATCGGTGTTGGCCCGCGCGGCGGCATTGAGATCAATGACGTCTGCCAGACCAGCGGCGATGACATTTATGCCATCGGTGAATGTGCCCTGTGGAACGGACAGATTTTTGGTCTGGTGGCGCCGGGCTATCAGATGGCGCGCGTGCTGGCCGGGCATCTGGCGGACGAGCCGGCCCGGTTCAGCGGTGCCGATATGAGCACCAAACTGAAGCTGCTGGGCGTGGATGTCGCCTCCTTTGGTGATGCGCACGGCAAAACGGCAGGCAGCCTGAGCTACCACTGGGCCGATGGTCCGAAGGGCATTTACAAGAAAATCGTGGTCAGCGCCGACAGCAAACTGCTGCTGGGCGGGGTGCTGGTCGGCGACAGCAGCGACTATGCCACGCTGCTGCAAATGATGTTAAACGCCATGCCGCTGCCGGATTCCCCGGAAGGGTTGATTCTGCCTGCGCTGAACGGCGCTCCGGTCAAAGGGCTGGGCGTGGCCACGCTGCCCGACAGCGCCCAGGTCTGCTCCTGCCACAATGTGAGCAAAGGCGATATCTGCAGCGCGGTGCAGAGCGGCTGTGGCGATATGGCCAGCATTAAAAGCTGCACGAAAGCCGCAACGGGCTGTGGGGGCTGTTCGGCATTAGTGAAGCAGGTGATGGAGTTCCAGTTGGAAAACCTGGGCGTTGAGGTGAAAAAAGATATCTGCGAACACTTCGCCTATTCACGTCAGGCGCTTTACCACCTGATCCGCATCAATGAAATCAAAACCTTTGATGACCTGCTGGCGAGCCACGGACGTGGCTGTGGTTGCGAGATCTGTAAACCGCTGGTTGGGTCGCTGCTGGCCTCGTGCTGGAATGATTATTTACTGAAACCGGCCCATCTGCCGCTTCAGGATACCAACGATCGTTACTTCGCCAATATCCAGAAAGATGGCACCTATTCGGTCGTGCCGCGCGTACCAGGTGGTGAGATCACCCCACAGGGGCTGATCGCCATTGGCGAAGTGGCGGCGCGTTACGATCTCTACACCAAAATCACCGGCGGTCAGCGTATCGATCTGTTTGGCGCACGGCTGGATCAACTGCCCGACATCTGGGAAACCCTGCTGGCGGCGGGTTTTGAAACCGGCCATGCCTACGGGAAATCGCTGCGCACGGTAAAATCCTGCGTGGGCTCCACCTGGTGTCGCTATGGCGTGCAGGATTCGACGGCCTTCGCCATCGCGCTGGAGAACCGTTATAAGGGCCTGCGCGCACCGCATAAAATCAAGATGGCCGTCTCGGGTTGTACCCGCGAATGTGCCGAAGCGCAGAGCAAAGACATTGGGGTGATCGCCACGGAAAAGGGCTGGAATCTGTATGTTTGCGGCAATGGCGGCATGAAGCCGCGCCATGCGGAGCTGTTTGCCAGCGATCTGGATGATGAAACCCTGATCCAGTATGTCGATCGCATTCTGATGTTCTACGTGCGGACGGCAGATCGTTTGCAGCGCACCAGCGTCTGGATGGATAACATGGAAGGTGGACTGGATTACCTGCGCGACGTGGTGATCAACGACAGCCTCGGTATCGCGGCGCAGCTGGAGCAGGAGATGCAGCAGGTCGTGGACACCTACCAGTGTGAATGGCAGACCACGCTGGCTGAACCCTCGCGGCGGGCGCTGTTTACCGCGACGGTGAACAGCGATCACCCGGATGAAACGCTGCACTATGCCCGCGTACGCGGGCAGCGTCAGCCGCATACGGCGACCGGCATTCCGCTGATGCATCTGCCCGCTGACCCCTGGAGCGCGGTGTGTTCCCTGGAGGCGATCCCCGCCGGTGCGGGAATCGGTGCACGGCTTGGCAGCGTCCGTATTGCGCTGTTCCGTTTTGGCAACGACTGTTACGCACTGGAAGATCGCGAGCCAGGCAGCGATGCCAGCGTCCTGTCCCGTGGCATCCTTGGCGATGTGGCGGGTGAACCTGTGGTCATTTCACCGATCTACAAACAGCGCGTGCGCCTGCGCGATGGACAAAGTCTGGATAACCCGCAGCACCAGCTGCGTTGCTGGCCGGTGAAACTTGAAGCCGGTCAGGTCTGGGTCGCCAACCGTCCACTGAACCTCATGGCGCAGGCTTCATGAAAACCACCTGTGCCTATTGCGGCGTGGGCTGTGGCGTCGAGGTGACACTGAATCACAGCGAATCTGCACAGGTGAGTGGCGATCCGTTGCATCCGGCCAATCTCGGGCGGCTGTGCGTTAAAGGGGCGGCGCTGGGGGAAACCCTGACCCGGACAGGACGCTTACTGCATCCCCAAATTAACCAACAGACGGTCAGCATGGCGGCAGCGCTGGATGCCGCCGCCGATGGACTCCGGCAGATTATTGCGGAGCATGGCCCAGAGGCGGTGGCTTTTTACGGCTCAGGCCAGCTGCTCACGGAAGATTACTATGTGGCGAACAAGCTGATGAAAGGCTTTCTTGGCGTCGCAAATATCGACACCAACTCGCGACTGTGTATGGCTTCTGCGGTGGTGGGCTACAAGCGCGCGCTCGGAGCGGATGCGGTGCCGTGCTGTTATGAGGATCTGGATCAGGCCGATGCGATCGTCATGGTCGGCTCTAACGCAGCCTGGGCACATCCGGTGATTTTTCAGCGCCTGAAACAGGCAAAACAGCAACGGCCTGAGATGCAGGTGGTGGTGATCGATCCCCGTCGCACCGCCAGCTGTGACATCGCTGATGTCCACCTGCCGCTGCGCCCGGGCAGCGATCCGGCGCTGTTTTCGGGCTTACTGCACTGGCTGGCGCAGCATCAGGGAATAGATGCGACGATGTTGCCACATCTGGACGGCGTTGAAACCACCCTGCAGGCCGCCAGCCAGTGGGGCATTGCCGAGGTCGCTGAACACTGTGATCTGACCGAGGAGCAGGTGGTGGCCTTTTATCAGCTGTTTGCCCGGCGTGACCGTGTCCTGACGTTGTGGTGCATGGGCATCAACCAGTCACAGAGCGGCAGTGACAATAACAATGCGATAATTAATGCGCATCTTCTCAGCGGAAAAATAGGCCGTCCCGGCTGTGGGCCATTTTCACTCACCGGCCAGCCCAATGCGATGGGCGGACGTGAAGTGGGCGGCTTAGCCAACCAGCTGGCGGCGCACATGAGCTTTAACGAAGCGGACTGCGATCGTTTACAGCGTTTCTGGAACAGCCCGACCATGGCGCGCCAGCCCGGACTGACCGCGGTGGCGCTGTTTGACGCGATTGAGCGAGGTGAGGTGAAAGCCGTCTGGATCATGGGAACCAATCCGGCGGTGTCAATGCCGGAAGGCAACCGCGTGGCGCGGGCGCTGGCCAACTGTCCGCTGGTGATCGTCTCCGACGTGCTGGCGCAAACGGATACCACAGCCTTTGCCCATATTCTGTTACCCGCCCAGGGCTGGGGCGAAAAAAACGGCACCGTGACCAATTCTGAACGACGTATTTCCCGCCAGCGCGCATTTGTTGCACCCGCCGGGGAGGCCAAACCCGACTGGTGGCTGCTGGCGCAGGTGGCGCAGCGGCTTGGCTTCGCCCAGGCATTTAACTGGACCCATCCGGCAGCGATCTTCCGCGAGCACGCGGCGCTGTCCGGCTTTGAGAACCACGGCGAACGCGCCTTCGACATCAGCGGCCTGGCGCAGCTCAGCGATGCCGAGTGGGATGCGCTGACGCCTGTTCAGTGGCCGATCAATGCTCAACATCCGCAAGGCTGTGCCCGGCTGTTCAGCGACCGGCGTTTTTATCATGCCGATGGCAAGGCACGGCTGCTGCCACCGGCCACGCCGTCGCCGTTGGTGCGCAATGCCCGTTATCCCTTACTGATGAACACGGGGCGCATACGCGATCAGTGGCACACCATGACGCGCACCGGGCTGGTGCCTCGCCTGATGCAGCACTGTGACGAGCCTTTTGCCGCCTTGCATCCCGAAGAGGCGCGCCGTTATGGCTTGTCTGCCGGGGCGCTGGCGCGCGTGCAGTCAGAATGGGGATGGATGGTGGTGCGCGTGACGCTGGACAGCGGCCTACGGCGCGGTGAACTCTTTGTGCCGATGCACTGGAACCGCCAGTTCAGCCTGCAAGGCAATGTCGGTGGCGTCGTCGCATCGACCCGCTGTCCGGTTTCGGCCCAGCCTGCCTTTAAACAAACGGCAGTGCGCATCCAGCCGTTAGTAACCTGCTGGCAGGGCTGGCTCTGGCAGCACGACAGTACCGCGCCCGCCGCACTGCGCTACTGGGCGCGTACGCCGTACGCCGGTTCGCAACGTTTTGTGGTGGCCGGAGAGGCCACGCCGCAGCGCTGGCTGGCGTCTCAGTTCAACCTTGAAGGCTATCAGTTGCAAACTGCCAGCGGGGGCGATCATAGCTACCGGCTGCTGGCATGGCGCGAGGGCGAGCTGCAACTGGCATTTTATGCCGATCGGCATTTACCCGAGGTAGATCACGATCTGGTTGCCCTGGCCTTTCGTCAGGCCCCCGCGGACGCGGCTGAACGTCATGCCTTACTGGCGGGGCAGGCGGCGCAGAGCCCTGCGACTGGCCGCCTTATCTGTAGCTGTTTTGGCATAGGCGAACAAACGATATTGCATGCCATTAGCCAGGGTTGCCACAGCACCCAGGCACTGGGCAAAACGCTCCAGTGCGGCACCAACTGCGGCTCCTGCTTGCCGGAGCTAAAACACCTTCTGCTTTCCGTCTCTGTCCCGGAGGAATTATGACGCTGGCAATACACGCTTTAGATAAACTGCTGGCGCCTGAGAAAGCGTCCAGCGCAGGACGCGTCTGGTTAGTGGGTGCCGGACCGGGGGATGTCGATCTGCTCACGGTGAAGGCGCTACGTTTGCTGCACCGTGCTGAAGTGGTGGTCTATGATCGCCTGGTCAGTGAGGCGGTCATGGCAGAAGTGCCAGACAGCGCGCTTTGCATTGACGTCGGCAAACGGCCCGGTCATCACGGCCTGAAACAGGCACAGATCAATCAACTATTAGTCGATCTGGCCACCAGCGGGCGCAACATCGTTCGACTGAAGGGCGGCGATCCCTTTATTTTTGGTCGCGGTGGTGAAGAGATGGTGAGCCTGCAGCAGGCCAACATTGTCTGCGAAGTGGTGCCTGGTATCACCGCCGCCGTGGGGTGCGCCGCCGCAAGCGGGATTCCGCTTACGCATCGGGATTGTGCCCAGTCACTGCGCTTTATCACCGGACACGGGCGCAGCGGAGAGCCTCAACTGGATGCCGCCGCACTTTCAGCCACTAACCAGACGCTGGTGTTTTACATGGGGCTGAGCTGGAGCAGCGTGATTAGCGCCCGGTTGTGTGAGTACGGTCGCAGGGAGGATACGCCGGTAGCGATTATTGAAAACGGCACGCGCCAGGATCAGCGGGTGCTGATCACCACGCTGGCAGGGCTGCCGGAGACCATTGCGCAGCAACAACCGGTTTCCCCCTCATTGCTGATCGTTGGCGATGTCGTCCGCTACTACCGTGCCGATCTGCTTGCCCAACACTGTACAGAGGCGGCTATCCGCCAGGCGTAATAGCCAGGTTGTGGCCGGATGCGCGGTGACATCAGGGGGCGCGGCGAGCGGGTAGCGGGGCGACCAGAACCTTCACGCCCAGCGCTTCAAACGCGCTGATGTGGGCCTGACTGATCCCGCTGTCGGTAATCAGGTAGTGAATATGGCTCCAGTCGCAGGGCAGCGCAAACATCGACACTTTATCAATCTTACTGGAGTCGGCCACCACGTAGACGGTACTGGCGGATTTGATCATCGCCATTTTCACTTTGATATCGGTTTCGCTGGGAAAGCTCAGGCCGAGACGTGGCGAGATACAGGCGGTGGCGAGAAACAGCTTCTCCGACAGCACATTCTCAAAGAAGCTGGCGGCCTTGTCACCGGAGGTCGAAAGCGTCGGAAATTTAAACGTACCGCCCGTCAGCAGCACATTGATCCCTGGCTCGCCGCCCAGCTTCAGGGCGATATTCACGGCGGTCGTCACCACCGATAAACGCCGGATATGGCTGATGGCATCGGCGATAGCCGTGGTGGTGGTGCCGGAATCGAAAATCACCGTATCACCGTTTTCGATATGCTGGGCTGCCAGGCGTCCAATCGCGTCTTTTTCTTCCATATGCGTCTGACGTTCCAGCTGCAGCAGGCCGGTATTCTGCTTGCCCGTCATCAGGGTCGCGCCGCCGTGATAACGCTGCACAAAACCCTGCTTTTGCAGCATTCGCAGGTCGGTGCGCAGCGTGGCTTCGGTCAGTCCGAACGTCTTTGTCAGCGCTTTCACCGTCACCGTTCCGTCTTCCCGAATCATCTCCAGGATCTTTTCACGGCGCTGTTGCATTTCAGCTAACTGCTCAGTTTTGCTTTTCAATCGAAACGCTCCCTCTTTTAATCGCATCGGGCTTATGGCGATAACGCGTTGTCGCAGAGTTTAACCCGCAGGTTTCGCCTTTGCGAGTCGGCAAATAAAGATGTTAATTTTCGTTCGAAAGCGTATATGCGTCACTTTTCATGACTTTTGCATCCGCTACAGCAGTGCAATCCCTCTCTTTCTACCCGTTAGCAACCGCGATCACGCGCTTTTAACCGAATGACGCCGTCAGACAGGCAGTGTTGCGAAATTTGATCTTAGCCACATTAACCATCAATTCGATAGCTTATATTTTTGTTCGAAAATGAGTGCGGCAAATAAAATACCAAAGAGGACAGGCGGATGAGCGGTGAATATGACGTTAACCTGCGCTATGGCGTAGATACCACAATGAACCTGAGCGGCAAAGTGGCCGTGGTAACGGGCGGGCTGGGCGGTATCGCCATGGCCAGTAATCAGATGCTGCTGGAGAAAGGGGCGAGCCTGGCGCTGCTTTATCCGCCCTTTGAAGCGGATAAGGTCGACAGTGCGCGCGCAGCCCTGGCCGGACAGGTGCAGTTTATTTGCTGCGATGTAACCGATCCTGCCGACGTTGAGCAGGCTTTCGATGCCATTGTTGAACACTATGGTCATCTCGACATTCTGGTGAACTGTGCCGGCTACGTGATGCTTCAGCCGGTGCTGGAAACCGATTTTGCCGAATGGCAAAAACAGATCGCCGTGAACCTGACCGGGCCGTTTCTCTGCTCACAGGCCGCGGGCAAACGTATGGTCAACGCCGGAAACGGCGGCAAAATCATTAATATCGCCTCACAGGCGGCGTCCATCGCCATCGACAACCACGTTGCTTACACCTCTGCCAAAGCCGGTTTGCTGGGCATGACCAAAGTGATGGCGAAAGAGTTCGCCCCGCACCGGATTAACGTTAATACCCTGTCGCCCACCGTGGTGCTCACCCCCATGGGCGAAAAAGCCTGGCGCGGCGAGAAGGGCACCGAAATGAAAAAATTGATCCCTTTAGGTCGCTTTGCCTATACCGACGAGATTGCCGCTGCCGTGCTGTTTTTTGCCAGCAACGGCAGCGACATGATTACCGGTGCCGATCTGATGATCGACGGTGGCTTTACCATCTGGTAAGGCCACCGCCAGGCGCCCGTTTCCCCCTGCCATAACGACAATAGCGAGACACACCATGAAAAAAACGACGTTGCTCTGCACCACGCTTGCCGCCTGTTTGTTTTCTCACACCGCGCTGGCGGTTGAAAAAGGCACCATCATGATTTTGGTTAACTCACTGGATAACCCCTATTACGCCTCCGAGGCGAAGGGCGCAAATATGAAAGCTCAGGAACTGGGCTACAAGACCTCGGTGCTCTCTCACGGGGAAGACGTGAAGAAGCAAAATGAACTGATTGATGCGGCTATTGGCAAAAAAGTGCAGGGCATTATCCTGGACAACGCGGACTCCACGGCCAGCGTGGCAGCCATCCAAAAAGCCAAACAGGCCGGTATTCCAGTGGTGCTGATCAACCGTGAAATTCCGGTGGACGATGTGGCGCTGGAGCAAATTACCCACAATAACTTCCAGGCCGGTTCTGATGTGGCCAACGTGTTTGTCGAGAAGATGGGGGAAAAAGGGAAATACGCCGAGCTGACCTGCAACCTCGCGGACAACAACTGCGTCACCCGTTCAAAATCCTTTCACCAGGTGCTGGAACAGTATCCCGATATGCAGAGCGTTGCGCGCCAGGATGCCAAAGGCACACTCATCGATGGCAAGCGCATTATGGACAGTATTCTGCAGGCTCACCCGGATGTGAAAGGGGTTATCTGCGGTAACGGCCCCGTGGCGCTAGGCGCGATTGCCGCCCTGAAAGCGGCCGGACGCAACGACGTGGTAGTAGTGGGAATTGATGGCAGCAACGATGAACGCGATGCGGTACAGGCCGGAACGTTAAAAGCCACCGTGATGTTACAGGCGCAGGCGATCGCGGCTCAGGGGGTGACAGACCTGGATAACTATATCCAGAAAGGCACGAAACCGGAGAAACAGCGCGTGATGTTTCGCGGCATTCTGATCACACAGGAAAATGCAAAAAACGTACAGGACTTTAACTACAAGTCGTAATCCATCGTTGTCGCGCCCGTACTGACGGGCGCCAGGGAGAATGTCATGTACAACCGACTCTGGCTGATACCGATCGTGATGGCGCTCGGTGGCTGTCGCATTGTGTCGCAGCAGGAACTGGCGGATCTTAAGAACCCACCCAATCCCCATATGGCCCATATCAATCAACTCTGGCAGCAGACGTTAGTGCCACAAATCGTCGCGCAGGCGAAACCGCTGAGTGAGTTCACACAGCGCCTGCAGTCAGAGAAGGATCTGGACAGCGCCTGTCGCGCGCTGGGCTATCGGGCGCAGAGCGAGAATCCCTGCATATTTAGCGTCAGCGTGAGCGGGGAAGTCACCGCGCTGGATACCACCTCGCGCAACGGCAAAATGAAAATTAAAGACGCATCAGGTGACACTGTCACGGTTCAGGTTGGGCCGATCATTCGCGGAACGGCATTGCGGGATGCCTACAAAGGGGCCAGCTATCAGGACTTTAACGATCAGGTGCTGTTCAGCGACTTTGGCAAAGCCATCAATCAGCAGGCGGTCACCATGATGCACAACGCCGGGGTAAAACCCGGTGACCGGGTTAACGTGGTGGGCGTTTTTAGCAGCTGGGATATCCCGCATACGCTGCCCGATATCACGCCAGCCCACATCACGCGTCAGTAAGGAGTTGATCATGCAGGTTACTGAGCAGCAAGACGACGTCATTATTGAGACGCGGGGCCTGTCGCGGGTCTATCCGGGCGTAACCGCCCTTGATCAGGTTAACTATCGGGTTTATCGCAACAAGGTCAATGTGCTCATCGGGGAAAACGGCGCCGGTAAATCCACCATGATGAAGATGCTGGCAGGGGTGGAAAGTCCGTCGTCTGGCGACATTTTGCTGGATGGCAAACCTGTCAGGCTGCATTCCACCCAACAGGCCGAAAAACTGGGCATCAGCATCATCTTTCAGGAGCTGAACCTGTTCCCGAATATGAATGTGATGGACAACATCTTTATCGCCAACGAGTTCTTCCAGCGCGGCGTTATCAACGAAAAGTATCAGTATCAGCTGGCAAAAGCCTTGCTGGAACGGCTGGAGCTGGACGTCGATCCCTATGCTGCGCTGGATGCGTTGGGCATTGGTCATCAACAGTTGGTCGAGATTGCCCGCGCGCTGTCGAAAGATACACGCGTGCTGATTATGGATGAGCCGACCAGCGCCCTGAGTCAGTCAGAGGTCAAAGTGCTGTTCAACGTCATTGAACAGCTCAAGCGACGCGGCGTCACCATCATCTATATCTCGCATCGGCTGGAGGAGCTGATGGAGATTGGCGACCACATTACGATTTTCCGGGATGGCCGTTTTATCGCCGCGCGTGAAGTGCGCGACGTCAGCGTGCCCTGGATCATTGCGCAAATGGTCGGGGACAAGAAAAAACATTTTGACTATCAACCCGCTCCTCAGGGCGACAGGGTGCTGCAGGTGGATGACCTGACTGCACTGCATCAAAACGGCGGCTACCGGCTCAACGCGGTGAGTTTTAGCCTGCACAAGGGGGAAGTGATAGGGATTTATGGCCTGCTGGGGGCCGGGCGAACCGAGCTGTTTAAGGGACTTACAGGATTACTGCCTTGTCAGAGCGGGGATATCCAGTTAAGCGGTCAGCGGTTGGACAACTGCAGTTTTCAGCAGCGCCTTAAGCGCGGTATCACCTTGGTGCCCGAGGATCGTAAAGGTGAAGGCGTTATCGAACTGATGTCGATCACCGCTAACATGACGCTCTCCAGTCTCAGCCTGCGCGGCTTTCGACGCGCGCTGGGCATCGTGCATCCTGACAAAGAGCGGCAGCGTGTGAATGAAATGATTCAGCACCTGGCGATTAAAGTCAGCGACAGCGAGTTACCCATCAGTGCGTTAAGCGGCGGAAACCAGCAGAAAGTGGTACTGGGAAAAGCCTTGATGACCGGGCCAAAGGTGGTGCTGTTGGATGAGCCTACCCGCGGCATTGATGTGGGTGCCAAGACCGATGTTTATCACCTGATTGGCAAACTGGCGCAGCAGGGGCTGGCGGTGATGTTTTCTTCGTCGGAACTGGATGAGGTCATGGCGCTTGCTGACCGGATTCTGGTGATGGCCGATGGTCGCATTACTGCCGATCTGCCCCGTGCCGATGCAACGCGCGAAAAACTGATTAGCGCGTCCACCCCGCAAGCCTGAGGTTGCTGGAGAATAAGATGAACCAAAAATATCTGCTGTACATGTACTTACTCAAGGCGCGCACCTTTATTGCGCTGCTGATCGTGGTCGGCTTTTTTAGCGTAATGGTGCCTAATTTTCTTACGCCGTCGAACCTGCTGATTATGACCCAGCATGTGGCGATTACCGGGCTGCTGGCAATTGGTATGACGCTGGTGATCCTGACCGGTGGCATCGACCTGTCGGTCGGGGCCGTTGCCGGGATCTGTGGCATGGTGGCGGGTGCCTTACTCACTGTGGGCGTGCCGCTGTGGGGCGGGGATCGACTGTTTCTTAACGTGCCGGAAGTGATTCTCGTCGTGGCGCTGTTCGGGATGCTGGTCGGCATGGTTAACGGCGCGATGATTACCCGGCTTGGCGTAGCACCTTTTATCTGCACACTGGGCATGATGTATGTCGCCCGCGGCGCGGCGCTGCTGTTTAACGATGGTGCGACCTACGCCAATCTGGTGGGCATTCCGGCGCTGGGCAATACCGGCTTCTCGTTACTGGGTTCTGGCACCGTGCTCGGGGTGTTTATTCCCATCTGGCTGATGATTGGCTTTTTACTTCTTGGCCTGTACCTGACGCGTAAAACGCCGCTTGGGCGCTATATCTATGCCACCGGCGGTAATGAGTCGGCAGCGCGGCTGGCGGGCGTGCCCATTATCAAAGTGAAAGTGTTTGTTTATGCCTTTTCCGGGCTGTGCGCGGGATTAGTGGGGTTGGTGGTGGCTTCTCAGTTACAGACCGCGCATCCCATGACGGGCAACATGTTTGAGATGGACGCCATCGGTGCCACGGTGCTCGGCGGAACGGCGCTGGCCGGGGGACGCGGTCGGGTATCAGGTTCCATTATCGGTGCCTTCGTTATCGTTTTTCTGGCCGATGGCATGGTGATGATGGGCGTCAGTGATTTCTGGCAGATGGTGATCAAGGGCGTGGT
The DNA here is from genome assembly GCF_007828605.1 of Pantoea sp. SJZ147. NCBI lineage: Bacteria > Pseudomonadati > Pseudomonadota > Gammaproteobacteria > Enterobacterales > Erwiniaceae > Pantoea > Pantoea sp. SJZ147. The sequence goes on along the minus strand of NZ_VIVB01000001.1, from coordinate 441,453 downwards.
GATTGTGACCGCCGTGGTGATTGACCAGTTCCAGCAGCGTTTACAAAGCAAAGTGATATTACTGCGCCGTCATGAAAAAAAGCAGCCAGTGACGCCGCAAGCTGACATCCGTCATGGATAACAGGAGAGAACAATGACACGAGATTTCAATGGAAAAACGGTGGTGATCACCGGTGCCTGCCGCGGTATCGGCGCAGGCATTGCTGCCCGCTTTGCCCACGAGGGTGCAAACCTGGTGATGTTGTCCAATTCCGAACGCGTATTTGCCACCGCCGACAGTCTGCGTCCCCTTGCCGCCTCGATTTTGGCCCTGCAGGTGGATGTAACCGACGAAGGCGAAGTGCAGCAGGTGTATCAGCAGGCATTTGAGCGCTTTGGCCGGATCGACGTCTCCATTCAAAATGCAGGCGTGATTACCATTGATACGGTCGACAACATGCCCAAAAGCGATTTCGAACGCGTGCTGGCTGTGAACACCACGGGTGTCTGGCTGTGCTGTCGTGAAGCCGCCAAATACATGGTGCAGCAAAACGGCGGCAGCCTGATTAATACCTCTTCAGGCCAGGGGCGCAAAGGCTTTATCTATACGCCGCACTATGCTGCCAGCAAGATGGGGGTGATTGGCATTACGCAAAGTCTGGCGCTGGAGCTGGCTCGCTGGAATATTACGGTCAATGCGTTTTGCCCTGGCATCATTGAAAGTGAAATGTGGGATTACAACGATCGCGTCTGGGGCGAAATTCTCAGCACGGAGCATAAAGCCTACGCTAAAGGCGAGCTGATGGCGGAGTGGGTGGAGAACATTCCTCTTAAGCGGGCCGGGCAACCTCAGGACGTCGCAGGGCTGGTGGCTTTTCTCGCATCGGATGATGCGCGTTACATTACCGGGCAAACCGTGAATGTGGATGGCGGGCTGATATTTTCCTAAAACCGGGACGCCACCGGCCCGCTGTGCACAGGGTCGGTGGCTGCCTTCAGCACAAATATCGAGTCAAGTCATGAATCTGGGTCACATTATGCTAAAATAATCAGCGCTGGTTTTGTTTTTCTTTCAGAAAACCACCTGATGATTTTTCTGCCCGGACGTAATGATTTGATGCTTAAACCTGTGACTTTCTTTCTGGCTTCACTGACCACGCTTGCAGCGCTGCCTGCCGGTGCGCTGCAAACGGACAACCAGGTACCAGAAACCCCCTTTGGCGATCCCGCGCGCTTTCAACATTCACTGGACGACCTTCCTTCTTTGGGCAACGTCGAAGATAACAACGAATGGAGCGAAAGGCTGGCGAAGGCGGCCAAAAGTATCGCGGAAGCCAGCGAAAGCAGCAGTGATTTAACCCTGGGCGAGCAGGCCGGGCAGTGGGCTTTTGAACGACTGCGCGATGAAGTGGCTACGCGGGTTGAGAATGAAGGCCAGTCTTTACTGTCACCTTATGGCAACGCCGAGTTCAACTTAAACGTCGATATGGACGGTAACTTTGAGGGCACCGGCGGCAATCTGTTTAGCCCGCTCGCCGACAGAAATCACTCTCTGACGTTCAGTCAGCTCGGGCTTCATGACTCCGTTGAAGGTGTGGTAGGCAATGCGGGGCTGGGTCAGCGCTGGGACGCGGGCAACTGGTTGGTGGGATATAACGGTTTTATCGATCGCAGTTTTCGCAGTGGACTTCAGCGTGCGTCAGTCGGCACCGAGGCCTGGAGCAGCAATCTGCGGTTGTCTGCTAACTACTATCATCCGCTGTCGGGATGGCGTAATCGCGGTGACAGCCAGCAATATCGCATGGCCGAAGGCTACGACATCACCAGCCAAAGCTATTTGCCGTTTTACCGTCAACTGGGTGTGTCATTCAGTTATCAGCAATACCTTGGCGAAAAGGTTGACCTGTTTAACAGCGGCAATCGCTACCATAATCCGGCCGCGCTTTCGCTTGGGCTGTCTTATACGCCGGTGCCACTGGTGACCTTCTCGGCCAGCCATAAAACCAGCAGTGCCGGTGAGAGCCAGGACCAGCTTGGCCTGAAACTTAACTATCGCTTTGGTGTGGCGCTGAGCAAGCAGTTGGATGCCAACAACGTGGCCGAAGTGCGTTCGTTGCGCGGCAGTCGCTACGACACCGTTACGCGTAGCCAAAACCCGGTGATGGCTTACCGGCAGCGTAAGACGTTATCGGTTTTCCTGGCGACGCCACCCTGGCAGCTCAATCCTGGCGAAAGCGTACCGCTTAAGCTTCAGCTGCGCGCCAGTAACGCGATTAAGTCGCTTAGCTGGCAAGGGGACACTCAGGCGCTGAGCCTGACATCGCCGCCAAATAATAATGCGACCGACGGCTGGAGCGTGATTGTTCCGCCCTGGGACAGCACGCCAGGTGCCAGCAATGAGTACCGTTTGTCGGTCACGGTGGAAGACAGTAAACAGCAACGCGTAACGTCAAACTGGATCACCCTGCAAGTTAAACCGCCTTTGTCGATGGATGAACCGCCTGGCGGAACAATGTCGTCCTCCACCAGCGGGCTGAGCTTCACGGAATAACGGCAAAATAAAGTGTGATTTGCGTCATGCTTTTTTCGCTGGACACTACGCACTAGCCTTCACAGAAGCGGCAAAAACACGGCCTGTCTGCATAACAAGATTCGTCATCTACCCGATCTCTGGGTTATCCGCCTGTTGCCTTGGCACCTGACCTGCACCTGATGACGCCACAGGAAGCGAGGTTTATTTCCTGCTTGTTTTGTCGCTGGCTACGCAGGCAGACGACCGGGGATGCCGTTTGGGGATAAAATCACCCTCTGCCGATGGAACAATCTGCATCGATATTGAAATCTACCTGCGTGAAAGGCGTGAAAGGCGTGAAAGGCGTGAAAGGCGTGAAAGGCGTGAAAGGCGTGAAAGGCGTGAAAGGCGTGAAAGGCGTGAAAGGTGGGGGAGCGGGCCGATGCAGCCGAATCGCTTTTATCGATTGCCGCTGATATACCGTGTTCTAAAGAAAAACGGCCCGTCAGACACAGGCCGGGCCGTTGAACAATGAGGGAAAGCGATTAGAACTGGTAAGTCAGGCCCACTGCCGTGATGTCATCTGTCGCCAGACCCAACGGATTATTTTTCTTAAGCAGGTTGATACGGTATTCACCGTACACTGACATGTTTTTGTTAAAGTAGTAAGTCGCACCTACAGAAGAGTATTTATACAGGTCGGCATCACCGATCCCTTCAATATCTTTGCCTTTAGAGGTCACATAACTTACAGAAGGGCGCAAGCCATTCAGGAACTGATACTGTGCAACAAATTCCATATTCTGCGCTTTGTTGGCAAAGCCAGTAGCACTTGTTGGCATTGGTGTGGCGTTAAGCGTTTCACCGTACATCGCCGCCAGATAAATCTGGTTGGCATCATACTTAACAGACGTTGCCCATACCTGACCTTTGTCGCCGCGACCGAAGGTGGCTGCGTTTTGTGCCTGAGTACGTTGCAGGCTGGCGTAAGCACCAGCAAAACTCAGACCAAAATCAAAGTCATAAGAGGTAGACAGCGCATAACCATCGCCATTCGCACGACTGACTTGCAGACCCGCATTGTTGGTCGTGGTGCGATCGTTCTTGCCTTCGTACTGCGCCGCGATGTTCCAGCCTTTGACCAGACCAAAGAAGTCTTTGTTGCGCCACGTCAGCACACCACCTGAGCGAGCAGTCAGGAAGGCGTCGTTGTAGGCAGAATCACCGCCCCACACCGGCAACATATCGGTATAGCTTAATGCGTCATAGACCAGACCGTAGTTACGGCCGTAGTCCAGTGAACCCAGCTCGCCATATTTCAGACCGGCATAACCCAAACGGGTTTTGTTGCCAGTATTTGCATCCGCACCTTCAGAGTTTTTCAGGCTGTACTGGTACTGCCAGAAACCGTAACCCGTGAGTTTATCGGTAATGGCGGTTTCGCCTTTAAAACCGATACGGGCATAGGAATTGATATCGCCGTTATTTGACTGGTCGTCAGAAAAGAAGTGCGAAACGTTAACCTTGCCCTGTAAATCCAGCTTATTCCCGTCTTTATTATAAATCTGTGCGGCCTGAGCAGTAGACAGACCGATCAGTAACGGCATTAATGCCGCCACTAATGTGCGCTTCATCATTTATTATTTACCCTGTGGTTATATTATTATTTCCCCTCTTTTGGGGTGAAAAGAAAATGACACAAATTGTTAATTCAGCCTAGCGCAATAAGTGTAACTAAATGTGTATGCAAGGGAACTAAATCTCAATAAAGCCAATTCGGCGGCCATGGTGCGCCTGTCAGTGTTTTTTCTTATGACCCCGTTAGCAATGTAAAGGATAAAAAGGCATATAAAACAGGGGATTGTTGATTTCATCGGGAAGGGATAAAGCAATATGGCAAAAAAATGATAACACCAGCCATCTTGCTTGAATAATAAACGCATTTTGTATGATAAATAAACAATAAAGATTTTTCATCTAATCATTAGCGCGCTTATTAATAATTTATTCAGCGCTAAATAATTTATTAACGTTCTGATGATAACCCGGGAAACAATATTAATGGCTTCGCATAAGTATATTTAAACAAATAAAGAGAGCATATTTTAATCACCCGCCAGTAATAACCTGGGTTATTACTCGGCTTATTGCTTTTACTTTTCTACGGATATTGATCACAGCCTGCACTACACACAGGCAACTGCCCCATTTTGAGGCGGTTTCTGCACGTTTTTGAGCAGATAATTTATCAGCGATCACAAAAGCGATATTTCATCCCGCCATTGCATAATTCTGCTTTAAAAAGCTCTGCTATCGGCCCCCGCTAAGATGATTATTCACTATTTATGCAAATAAAGTGAATGATGGCCTTTTGTAACCTATTGATATTTCGTCAGGCAATCCGTTTTATGCATTTTAGTCCTTGGCTGGCACGCTATCTGCAAACTAGAGTAGGGCCAGATTCATTACATTTTTAACAATTAACAAACAATTACGTTACCCGCTGGGGAACAGGAGAAGGGTTATGTCACTGCAGGTTTCGCGTCATGATTTTGATCAATGGATGATGCCCGTTTATGCACCCGCGAGTTTCGTACCGGTACGTGCTGAGGGATCTACCGTCTGGGATCAGCAGGGGAAAGACTATATCGACTTCGCTGGCGGCATTGCGGTCAACGCTCTCGGGCATGCGCATCCGGCGCTCCAGCAGGTGCTTCAGGATCAGGCCTCACGGCTGTGGCACACCGGCAACGGTTATACGAATGAACCCGTTTTACGCCTGGCCAAACAGCTGATTGATGCCACCTTTGCCGATCGGGTTTTCTTTTGTAACTCCGGTGCCGAGGCCAACGAAGCGGCGCTTAAGCTGGCCCGCAAGGTGGCACACGACAGGGTTGGAATGCATAAAAGCGGCATCGTGGCGTTTAAGAATGCCTTTCATGGGCGCACCCTGTTTACGGTTTCTGCAGGCGGTCAGCCAGCCTATTCCAAAGATTTTGCGCCGCTGCCTGCTGACATTCAGCATGCCACATTTAATGACCTTGCCTCTGCGGCTGCCCTGATTAACGACAGCACCTGCGCCGTGATTGTTGAGCCGATCCAGGGGGAAGGGGGCGTTGTGCCGGCTGAACCCGCGTTCCTGCGTGGGTTGCGTGAGTTGTGTGATAAACATCAGGCGTTGCTCATTTTTGACGAAGTGCAGAGCGGCGTGGGACGCACCGGCGCGCTGTACGCTTATATGCACTATGGCGTAACGCCAGACGTGCTAACCAGCGCCAAGGCACTGGGCGGTGGCTTCCCTATTGGTGCCATGCTGACGCGAGAAGATCTGGCTCAGGTGATGGGCGTAGGCTCTCATGGCACCACCTATGGCGGCAATCCGCTGGCGGGTGCGGTGGCCGGAAAAGTCATGGAACTGATTAACCGGCCTGAAGTGATGGACGGCGTCGCGCAGCGTCATGCCTGGATTGTGGCGGCACTGGACGACCTCAATCAACGCCTGCACCTGTTTAAAGAGGTTCGCGGGTTGGGCTTACTGATTGGTGCCGTGCTCAGCGACGACTTTGCCGGTAAAGCGAAACAGATCAATCTCGCGGCTGCCGAGCAGGGCGTTATGGTGCTGATTGCTGGTGCTAACGTGGTGCGCTTCGCGCCTGCACTGAACATCAGCGAACAGGAAGTGAAGACCGGTATGGCACGCTTTGCCCAGGCCTGTGAACACCTGCTACAGGGAAACGCATCATGATGGTGATCCGTCCGGTTGAGCGGGACGATCTCAGCCAGCTGATGGAACTGGCGGCCAAAACGGGTGGAGGATTGACCTCGTTGCCGGTTGACAGCGCCACCTTACAGGCACGAATCGAACGCTCGCTACAAACCTGGCAGGGCACGTTGCCGCGTGCCGAGCAGGGCTATGTGTTTGTGCTGGCCGACAGTCACGATAATCGCGCGGTGGGGATTTGCGCCATTGAGGTGGCGGTTGGGCTTCAGGAACCCTGGTATAACTTTCGCGTGGGGACGCAGGTGCACGCCTCGAAAGAGCTGAACGTTTACGCCGCCTTACCGACCTTATCCCTAAGTAACGATCATACTGGCAGCAGCGAACTCTGCACGTTGTTCCTGGATGCCGACTACCGCGATGGCAAAAACGGTTACCTGTTGTCGAAGTCACGTTTTCTGTTTATGGCGAATTTCCGCGAACACTTTATGGCGCGGGTGGTCGCCGAAATGCGCGGCGTGAGTGATGAGCAGGGACACTCACCGTTTTGGGACAGCGTAGGCATCCACTTCTTCTCTATGGAATTCCGCAAAGCCGATTTTCTCAGTGGCACCGGGCAAAAAGCCTTTATTGCCGAACTGATGCCAAAACATCCGCTTTATCTGCACTATCTCACGCCGGAAGCGCAGGCCGTGATCGGTCAGGTACATCCTAAAACTGCACCCGCGCGTACGGTGCTGGAAGCCGAAGGCTTTCGCTATCGCCAGTATATCGACATCTTTGATGGCGGCCCGACGCTGGAGTGCGATATCGATGACATTCGTGCAGTACGCGAGAGCCGGTTGCTTACCGTACAAAAAGGCGATGTACAGCAGGATGCGCCGCTCTGTTTAGTGGCGAATACCGATTATCACCAGTTTCGCGTGGCACTTTTACCGGTCGATCCGACCGCGCAACGTATTCAGCTCAATGATGAACAACTGCAGGCATTACAGTGCCAGCCGGGCGACAGCCTGCGCGTGGTCACGCTGTGCAGTGAGGAGAAAAAAGCATGACGCACCTTATCAACGGACACTGGATCAACGGCGAGTCAGGGCGCTTTACAAAACAGGACCCGGTGAGTGGCGACCTGCTGTGGCAAGGGTTAGCCGCCTCGTCAGAGCAGGTAAGCGCGGCCTGTCAGGCGGCGCGGGCGGCGTTTCCGGCATGGGCACGACAGCCTTTTACCGCGCGTCAGGTCATTGTGGAACGCTTTGCGGCACAACTTGAGGCGCACAAAACGGCGCTGGCTGACATCATCGCCCAGGAAACGGGAAAACCACGCTGGGAAGCCCTGACGGAAGTCACGGCGATGATCAATAAAATCGCCATTTCAGTGAAAGCTTACCATCAGCGCACCGGTGAACAGCAGCAGGGTGAGAGCGCCCTGCGCCACCGTCCTCATGGCGTGCTGGCGGTCTTTGGCCCCTATAACTTTCCGGGGCATTTGCCCAACGGGCATATCGTACCTGCCTTACTGGCCGGGAATTGCGTGGTGTTTAAACCGAGTGAACTGACGCCAGCTACCGCAGAGAAAACCCTGCAGCTGTGGCTGGCGGCGGGCGTGCCTGCCGGTGTCATTGGGCTGCTTCAGGGCGGTCGTGAAACCGGTCAGGCACTGGCGGCGGAACCGGACATCGACGGACTGCTGTTTACCGGCAGCGCGCACACCGGTTATCAGTTACATCGTCAGTTTGCCGGGCAACCGGAAAAAATGCTGGCGCTGGAGATGGGCGGCAACAATGCCTTGATCGTTGAGGACCCTGCGGACACGGATGGTGCAGTACATATTGCCATTCAGTCGGCATTTATTACGGCAGGTCAGCGCTGTACCTGCGCCCGCCGTCTGCTGGTGCGGCGAGGTGCGGCGGGCGATGCTTTTCTGCAACGTCTGGTCGAGGTGGCCGCCCGGCTGCAGCCCGGCGCCTGGAATGCCGATCCGCAACCCTTTATGGGCAGTGTGATTTCCTGCGCCGCTGCCGAAAAGATTTATGCCGAATGGCAGCAGCGCGTGGCGATGGGCGGCAAGGTGCTGCTGGAGATGCGCTGGCCCGATCGTCAACAGGCGTTGTTAACGCCGGGGATTATCGACCTGACCGAGGTAGACAATGTGCCCGATGAAGAGGTGTTCGGGCCGTTGCTGGGCGTGATTCGTTATGACGATTATCCGCAGGCCATTCGTCTGGCCAACCAGACACACTATGGGCTGTCATGCGGGTTGATTTCGCCGTCTCGCGCGCAGTTTGAACAACTGCTGCTGGAAGCGCGTGCCGGGATCGTGAACTGGAATAAGCCCCTGACGGGCGCTGCCAGCACGGCACCCTTCGGCGGTATCGGTGCATCGGGTAACCATCGTGCCAGTGCCTGGTATGCGGCCGATTACTGCGCCTGGCCGATGGCTTCGCTGGAATCGTCTCAGCTTACCTTGCCTGATGTTTTGTCACCGGGCCTGGACTTTTCGCCGCAAGGAGCGCGTTCATGAAAGCCATTGAAGCGAATTTCGACGGGCTGGTCGGGCTGACGCACCATTATGCGGGGCTGTCGTTTGGTAATGAAGCCTCGACGCGCAACCAGCGGCAGCCCTCAAATCCACGCCTGGCGGCAAAGCAGGGCTTGCTGAAAATGAAAGCCCTGGCGGATATGGGCTTTGTTCAGGGCGTGATCCCGCCTCATGAGCGGCCCAATATCGCGGTACTGCGCCAGTTGGGGTTTAGCGGCAGCGATGCGCAGGTACTGGAAAAAGCCGGAAGAACCGCACCCGCACTGTTGTCAGCGGCCAGCTCGGCCTCGGCGATGTGGGTGGCTAACGCCGCCACGGTTTCGCCTTCTGCCGATAGCGCCGACCACCGCGTTCATCTCACCGTGGCGAATCTCAATAATAAATTTCACCGTGCAATTGAAGCGCCCGAAACGGCGGCATTGTTGCGGGCGATATTTCGCGATCCCCATCACTTCACCGTCCATGAGGCGCTGCCCCAGGTGGCCATGTTCGGCGACGAGGGTGCCGCTAATCATAACCGCCTTGGCGGGGACTATGGCGATGCCGGAATACAGTTGTTTATCTACGGTCGTGATAACTCGTCTGGCGCGGCCCCGCAGCGCTATCCTGCGCGGCAAACCCGTGAGGCCAGCGAAGCCGTCGCACGTTTACACCAGCTTGCGCCTGACCAGGTGATTTTCGCTCAGCAAAACCCCCTGGTCATCGATCAGGGGGTTTTTCACAATGATGTGATTGCGGTCAGCAATCAGCAGATGCTGTTCTGCCATCAGCAGGCCTTTGTCGATCAGCCCGGGTTGCTGAACCGTCTTCGTGAACGTGTTCCGGGCTTTGTCGCCCTTGAAGTGCCCAGCGCACGTGTTTCCGTTCAGGATGCGGTCAATACTTACCTGTTTAACAGTCAGCTTCTTACCCGTGCCGACGGCAGTATGATGCTGGTGCTGCCTGAAGAGTCACGCCAGCATCAGGGCGTTTGGGATTATCTGCGTGAGCAGGTGGAAAGCGAGGGACCCTTACAGTCATTACAGGTGTTTGATCTGCGTGAAAGTATGCATAATGGCGGTGGCCCTGCCTGCCTGCGTCTGCGCGTGGTATTAACGCCAGATGAGCAACGGGCCGTTAACCCTGCGGTACTGATGAACGATCGCCTGTTTACTTCGCTAAATCAGTGGGTCGATCGCCACTACCGTGACAGATTAACGCAAGACGATTTAGGCGATCCGCAATTGCTGCAAGAAGGGCGGGTTGCCCTTGATGAATTGACCAGGCTGCTAGACTTAGGAAATGTGTATGCATTTCAACAGTGAAGCAGGCGTTGCCATGAGGGCTGCCTGCTTCCGGTCTTAGGAGGAACGATGCAGGACTTTTTACAGCAGACGCTGTCTGGTGACGCACCGCGTATGCGTAGAGGTGAGACAGCGCATCTTCGCTGGCAGTGGTTGTATCACGGTATTCTGCTCATGGAGCCAAAGACGCCTGTGAAACAGGCGTTGGTACTTTCGGCAGGGATTCACGGTAATGAAACCGCCCCGGTGGAAATCCTTAACCAGCTTATTACGCCTTTACTTCAGGGCGAAAAGCCACTTCAGCAGCGAATGCTGGTGGTATTAGGTAATCCTTCAGCGCTGCGTGCGGGAAAACGCTATGTGGGATATGACATCAACCGGCTGTTTGGCGGTCGCTGGCAGCAGATTGACGACGGTGATGAAGCGCGCCGGGTTCTCCGTCTGGAACAGATGCTGGAGAACTTCTGGCAACTGGGTGAGTGCGATGAAACCCGCTGGCACCTGGATATGCACACGGCGCTGCGCGGCTCTTACCACACGCGTTTTGGCGTAATGCCGCTGAATGATCGGCCATGGCCAGAGCCCTTTTTGCACTGGCTGGCGGTTGCCGGGCTTGAGGCGCTGGTCTTTCACCGTTCGCCCGCGGGCACCTTTACCCATTTTAGCTGTGAACACTTTGGTGCAGCCAGCTGTACCCTGGAGCTGGGTCAGGCGCGACCTTTTGGCGAAAACGATTTGACGCAGTTCAGCGCTGTCTCTCAGGCACTGGCAGCATTGCTGTATGGCGAGCCCTTGCCGGAAGCGCAATCTGTTCCGCGTCGCTATCGGGTCAGTCAGCAGATCACCCGCCACAGTGAAAAGTTTCAGCTTCATATGAGCGACGACACGAAGAACTTTACCGCCTTTCCGCAGGGCGCTTTGCTAGCGGAAGACGGGGAAAGGCGCTATTTCGTGCAGCAGGCGCGGGAATATGTGTTGTTCCCCAATCCCCGTGTGGCTCTGGGGTTGCGGGCTGGACTCATGCTGATTGAAGAGAGTGAGCAAACCCAGGCTTTGCCCCTTTGACGTTATCGATACAAAATAGCGGAAGACACCTTCCGCTTTACTGCTAAAGGCATTACAATTCTCCACGATTTATCCGAAATCTCCTGATTATTCATACTCTTTTTCAATTTCTGACGCCTTTCTTCTTAATCCCTCCATGATTGCCTGAATTGTGGCTTTTGCGCTTTCACGCTTTTACTCTCGCTCGCAGTAATTGACGTTCAACGTCGTATGCTTGTTTCCGAAGACGCGACAGAGTGCTGTCGTTACGAAACTGAACAAGTGAATAAAAAGGACACTGTTATGCGTAAATTAACTTCTCTGTTACTGGCTTCAACTCTGGCATTCGGCGCGGCAACGGTTGTTCATGCTGAAGCCGATAATCTGACACCACCACCGGCAGGCACGGAAAAGCCGATGCATAAACCGATGCGTCACGGTATGGATATGATGTTTGGCGGGCTGAATCTGACACCAGACCAGAAAACCAAAATGCACGAAATTATGAAAGAGCGCCGCGATGAAATGCAGCGCCCGTCACAGGATGAACGTCGTGCAACGCACGCCATCATCGCCTCTGACAGCTTCGACAAAGCCCAGGCTGAAGCTCAGGCAGATAAAATGACCGCGAATGCCAAAGCCAACGCGGTGACCATGATGGAAACCCAAAATAAACTGTATAACGTGCTGACGCCGGAGCAGAAAAAACAGTACAACGCGAATTTTGAAAAGCACCTGACTGAAAAACGTCCGATGCACGGCAAGATGGCGCCTGCACCTGCACCCGCTCAATAAGCCGCACGTTAATCAGTAAAGACGGTTGAAGACCGCCGACCTTGTCCACCTTGCGTGGGCAGTGTCGGCGGTTTTTTTTATTCTACAGGGGAATAATGGGGTAATGGCCAGACAATACCGGACTGCAGAGAATTTTGTAGCCGTCGTGATCGAACCCGCCTTTGCCACGTTTAAGGGACTTTGCCTCATCCATCGTTTGCACAGAACCCAGATAGAACCAGTGATCGATAACGTGGATTTGCGTCAGGTGTTTACCTTCTTCCACCAGTGCCACCGCACCTTGCCATGGCCAGCAGAATACCCGGACGTTTTCCAGCGCGGCGAGCAGTCGGTCCTGATGATCGCTCACAGGTTCCTTGCCACAGCAGGCACCGGCACAGCGGCGCAGGGCAGAGCGAAAGCAGCCCCGGTTAGCACTCAACGCTTCCAGCCCTAACAAGCCGTGGCACAGCTGATATTCATCGGCAAGCTGCTTAAGACGTTCCAGCGCGGCAAAACGGCTGCGGTAAAGACCAAACAGATTCGGCGACTGGCTAAAATCGACGTCACGGGCATACACCACTTCCGGTTTACCCTCTGCGGTAATTTGCAGAGAACAAAGCTGACGATTTTTGCGCAGGCGTTTATTAAACAGGGGCTGCTGCGTTTTGATCATTTGCGCTTCCAGCAGCAGCGCACCGAGATCGCCTGCTGTGGGAATCCAGCTGACGCGCCGCGACTGGCGTAACATTTTTGCTTCATCGGGTGTACGAAAATGGGACATCACGCGCGAACGCAGATTAACGCTTTTGCCGATGTAAAGCGGCAAGGTATCGCTGTCGCCATGAAAAGTATAAACGCCGGGCTGATTTGGCAGGCCTTCGAGCCATTCACGCAAATGTTCCGGGTATTCATAAATGGTTGCCGCGTCAAATTCGAGGCGATGGGTGGCTGCACGTCTGACCAAAACGGACTCCTGTACTGGTTGTCCATACAGTGTAACAGGCAGGGTAAAGGTTCGCCAGTCAGAGATTCATCAACGCCTTGTCGCCAGCCAGCAAATCAGAGAGCCAGCGGTGATCATAGCAACGCCTTGCCAGAAGCTTATCGGTGGCGTCAGCCCCAGCCATAGCGAGGCAAGCAACGCCGAGAGCACCGGCGTGAAATAAGATGCCGCCGCCAACAGCGTCAGGTTGCCATGCTGGATGCCGTAATTCCAGGCAGAGTAGGCAACCGCCGTTGACGCGCCCATAAACAGCACTTCTGCTGCAGCGGTCACGCTAAATTGCAGCGTTTCATGCTGCGTGAACAACGCGAATTTGAGCCATAGCGCCAGGGCCGTCACCATAAAAAACAGGGTGACGCCGTTGCTGCCGCGAGCATAGCGGCGCGTGATGTTGTTGTAGAGCGCCCACGCAATCGCCGCGATAAACGCCAGCAGGTAGGCTGTTGGATTGCTGGCAATATTCTGCGCCATCTGACCTGTCACATTCCCGTTAGCGCCTTTCATCACCCAGATAATACCGCTGAGTGAAAGCAGCAGTCCGGGCCACAGCCACAGGCGAAAACGCTGCTGGTTAAACGGAATCGCCAGCACGATTGTCAGGCAGGGCCAAAGATAGTTGATCATCCCCATCTCCAGCGACTGGTGACGATCGCGGGCAAGGCCGACCGCCAGCGCCAGGCAAATTTCATACCCGACAAACAGCACGCCGCCTGTAAGCAGATAGCGGCCCGGCATGTTACGTGGGTTGGGAACGCCGCGTGTGAGGCACAGCAAAACAGCCGTGGTGGAGTAAATAAGAGCGGCACCACCAGTCGGGCCAAACGCCTCGCTGACGCTGCGCAGCAGGCCGATAGTGGTGCTCCAGAGCAAGATCGCGCTCAGACCGACTAAGGTCGCGCGTGGTAAGTTAGCAGGCATGGAAACTCAATGTCTAAAAGGGCCGCCAGCGGGCAGCGAGCGCGAAATATGCTAACGGTAAGCCTGTACCCTGTCCATCAGGTATTCCGTCTGGGTAGAGGCAGAGTTTGCTGTAATGGGCTGTGTGCTGAGCAACGTTTTTCCCTCAACGCACCTCATGAAAGGCCTGATCATCAGGTTGCTTAACGCCCTTTACCGACCGCAATCCAACCTGTCAGGGCTTTACCTCTGTTGACGAGCCTCGCAAGCTTATCAGCCACGCGTAGGCAAAGGGGGATGCCCACAGTATTACGTCTTATGGCATTCCACCCACATGCGGTGGAACAGAGTGAAGTGTTAAGGATTAGTTAGCGATTTATTGCAGTGAGTAAGGATGTGTTTTTTTATACATTATTATAATGATAAGTTGTTGTTTTTTAAAAAATTCATCAACCTTAAATGCTTGATAAACAATGCTTGTTTTTGGCGCTGTTATCACATTTTTATGTCGATAGTTAAGGTCTGCGTCTGAAATTTTCAGACGAATTAACTTTTTAATAAGAACCAGGTGAAAAATATGACTATAACACAGCGGCTTTTACTGACCTTTTCCCTTCTTTGCATGGCGCTGATAGCCATGGTTATCGTGGCGGTTTCCGTAGCGGACGGTTTTCAGTACCGTTTCCAGTATGTGCAGGAAAATACCATTCCTTCTATTACTGATATCGCCAAAATGGTTGACGGTAGCAATGCCATTATCATCGCGCTCTATCATCATCAGAGCATGACCGATCCCGCTAAGCAGATGCAAATTGAGAAAGAAATCAAGGGCGTCTTAAACCATATTTCGATGCTCAACCAGAATTACCTTAAGAATGATATTTCCAGTGAGGAAGATCGACAGATGACCGAAAAGGCATTTGTCACCATTAAAAAGATTGAGGCGGATCTGCCTGCTTTTCTCACGGCCTCACGCGCACAGAACGACGCGATTTCTTTGTCGATGCTACAGGGTAATAGCGGTATTGGTGCGCTAACACGACAGCTGATTGACGATTATCAGAAACAGCTGCAACTGAATGTGGATATTGGTAATCAACTTCGTAAAGAGAATGACAGCACCTATCGTCATACTTTACTCATTCTGATTGCCGGTTCTGTTTCAGCCATATTGCTGTTAGGCTTTTTTACGCTTAAAACAATTTTTGCTATTCGTCGTCAGCTCAACACCATGCGCCACACAATGGAAACCGCGAGCGAAAATCTGGATCTGACATTACGTGCAGATGACTCTCGCGGAGATGAAATCGGTCTGACGGCAAAGGCATTTAATCATTTGGTGGAAAATGTTGCACTGTCCCTCAGCGCAGTAGAAAGCGCGGCTCAGTCGGTCAGTACGGCTTCCGCACAGATTTCTGCAGGCAACGAAGATCTCTCATCTCGTACGGAAGAGCAGGCTGCCTCCCTGGAGCAGACGGCTGCAAGCATGTCTGAGTTGAGTGAAACAGTGCGTCAGACGGCAGAAAATACGCGACTTGCCAGCCAGCTTGCCCAAAACGCGCGTGATATATCTGAAGACAGTGCGTCACGCGTGAAGGCGATGCTGATGACCATAGGTGATATCCGGACGAGCTCGACAAAAATTACTGATATCATTGCGTTGATTGAAGGTATTGCATTCCAGACCAATATCCTGGCGCTTAACGCGGCGGTTGAAGCGGCGCGGGCAGGTGAACAAGGGCGCGGTTTTGCCGTGGTAGCTGGCGAGGTGCGCAACCTGGCTCAGCGATCGTCTTCTTCTGCCAGGGAGATCAAAGCGCTTATTGAAGCTTCTATGCTCCATGTAGAAGCTGGCTCGAACCAGGCCGAGGGCGTGGGTAATAATATTACGCGCATGACAGACGCGGTCCGTCAGGTGACCGATTTGGTCGATGAGATTTCGGTTGCTGCAAACGAACAGTCGCAGGGAATTAATCAGGTGCACCTGGCCGTAAACCAGATGGATGATGTGACGCAGCAAAATGCCTCTCTGGTTGAAGAAGCATCTTCTGCATCCCGTTCATTAATGGATCAGGCCTCAACCCTTAACCAGTTGGTTGCGACCTTCACGCTCGCCAAAACGCAGCACCAGGCACCGATCCAAAGCAGCATGATCGGACGTGCAGACCGTATTCAGATGCCTGTCCGCAGCCCGATGGAAGCGGCGGGTGAAGCTGACTGGCAGCGTTTTTGATCGGGGGACGTATCACGCAGTCGCGCCCGGCCACTGAGCTGACCGGGCGCGATGTTAAAGCCGGATAAAGGCTATAGCGTGTTATTTCCAAAAGTCGTCGAAAACAGTGATAGGCGGACGACGCTTATGCTCGGTTTTCAGATACCAGCCTTCAATAATCTTCGCGCTGTCCGGCGCGATGGTTTTGCCTTCCAGATAGTCATCGATCATATCGTAGGTGACACCCAGCGCGACTTCATCCTGCAGGCCAGGGCGATCATCTTCCAGGTCGGCCGTGGGTTTCTTCAGATAAAGATGTTCAGGGCAGCCCAGCGTTTTCAGTAACTGTTTCCCCTGACGTTTATTCAGGCGGAAGATAGGGTTAATGTCACTGCCGCCATCACCATATTTGGTGAAGAAGCCGGTTACCGCTTCTGCGCCGTGGTCGGTACCGACCACCACACCTTTGGACATACCGGCAATGCTGTACTGGGCTTTCATCCGTTCGCGGGCTTTTTCATTACCGCGCACGAAATCGGACAGCACGATCCCCGCTTCTTTCAGCGCCCGCTCGCTGGCCAGGACCGCTTCTTTGATATTGACCACCAGCGAACGATCCGGCTGGATAAAGGCCAGAGCGTCCTGACAATCCTGCTCATCTGCCTGTACGCCGTAAGGTAAACGCACCGCGATAAAGGTGTAGTCGTTATCGCCTGTTTCCTGCCGAAGCTCCGTTATCGCCATCTGAGCCAGCTTGCCGGTCAGGGTGGAATCTTGTCCGCCGCTGATACCGAGTACCAACGCCTTAAGGCCGCTGTGGCGCGTTAAGTAGGCTTTAAGGAAATCAACGCTGGTACGGATCTCCTGGTGTGGATCGATAGTTGGCTTAACGCCAAGTGCGGTAATGATTTCCTGCTGCAGTGACATCAACATCTCCTTAAGTCTGTAGCCCGTTGGCACAATACAAAGCATGTTTTAAAGCTAACGCGCATCCCGGGAAACAACAAGCCAAAGCGGCTGCTGTTTTTATTGAGACGGGCAGAATCAGACGCTTTTTACTTCGGCTGCGGGTTTTTTCGCCAGAACGGTAAACGTCAGTATAGCCAGCATGTAGCAGCCAAAAATCGTCAGCGTCATACTGATTACTGATGTCCCGCCAATGCCCGTTACCGGCACGGCAATAGCGCCCAGGGTAAAGCCGGTGACGCCAATCACCGCCGAGGCGCTGCCAGCGCGCTGTCCCTGACTTTGCATCGCCAGCGACGACGCCGTCGTGGCAATCACCCCGTTACTGGCAATGGTAAAGAACAGGGCGAGTAGCACCAACGGCAGAGGCGCATGGCTGAGCCCGGCAATCAGCAACGCACTCGATGCGACACAGGCCAGCGTCAGACCGCCTTTCAATACGCGGTACTCTCCCCACAGTGGGCAGAGCCGGGCGCTGGTCTGTGAGGCGATGATTAATCCAATACCGTTTGCGGCAAAGCAGAAGCTGAACGCCTGCGGAGACAAGCCGTAAAGTTGTTGCAACACAAAGGGTGAGGCACCGATGTAGGCAAACATGCCAGACATCATCAGCCCCTGTGTGAGGCAAAATCCCATAAAAGGGCGATGGGTAATAACCTGACCCAGCGCAGCATAGGCTGAAAATACAGAGCCCTGACTACGACGTTCGGCAGGAAGGCTTTCATGCAGCTTCCAGCGCGCCAGCAGGATAAGTAAAACGGCGATACAGCTCAATACCACAAAAATACCGCGCCAGTTCAGCACGGCCATAAGTGCGCCACCTAATACTGGTGCGCCGATAGGGGCCAGGCCGTTGACCAGCATCAGCAGGGCAAAAAAACGGGTAAGTTCATGGCCGCTGTACATGTCACGCGCCACGGCCCGCGACAGGACGGCGCCACCTGCGCCCGCTAATCCCTGAAACAGGCGGGCCAGTAACAGTTGGTGAATGTCCTGTGCCAGGGCGCAGCCTATCGAGGCGATAAACAGCAGCACCAGGGATAAGGTTAGCGGGCGCAGTCGACCAAATTTGTCGCTCATTGGCCCGAAAAACAGCTGTCCGGCACCCAATCCGAGTAGCCCGGCAGTCAGGCTGAGCTGAGCCGTTGAGGTCGAGGTCTGAAGATCCTGCGCCAGTTGCGGCAGTGCGGGCAGGTACAGGTCAATACAGAGCGGCCCCAGGGCAGCCAGTAATCCCAGGGTGATGGCGTAAACCCGTCGGTTTGGTGATGAAAGCGTCATTAATCCTCTGGAACCAGAATGCTTATTGGTGACAACGTCACTTGTGTTGTTCGCCCGCCTTGAAACGCGGGCCATTAGCCATTAAGGCAGGCCGGTCAGCGCCACTATTCGCCTGAATAACCGCTGCGTTAAGGCCAGTGCGGCGCATTTTATCAAATCTTTCAGGGCAGATTGAGTTTAAGTACGTCATTAACTTGAAAAAAACCGTTTTATGTTCCAGGCTTCTCAGCACATGGACAAAAAAACGAGGAACAACAAGATGAATAAAGTGATGGGATGTATCGCTGCAGCGCTGACGCTGGCTGCGCTCTCTGGTTGTACGACTTACGATCGTGCGGAAAGCTTCGTGACTAAGCCTGTGGTTAAGGATGTCAAAAAAGGCATGACTCGCGAACAGGTTCGTCAGATTGCTGGCCCTGCAGCCACTGAAATTACGATGGTGCATGCACGTGGTACCTGCCAGAGCTACGTCATTGGCGAGCGTGAAGGCAAGCCACAGACTTACTTCGTTAGCTATAACGATACCGGTCGCGTGATGAACTATGGCTTCCAGAGCTGTGCTGAGTACGATACTGACCCGCAGGTTAAGCAGTAACTACCCGCTTTAACAAGAAACGGCTCGCCATCAGGCGAGCCGTTTTTTTATGCCTATAATCCCGCCGGACGAGGGACTTCAATATAGCTGCCGTTAATTTCCCGCTGATAATAATGACCGTCCTGCACGTAGAAACGCCTGCCGTTAAAATCCAGAACCCGCATGCCGCTTTCATAGGTTTGCACGGGCGGTTCCACCACCACGTATTCTTCCCCGTGACGCTGATAATAACTGCCGTTAAGCAGGTAGTAAGTTAATCCACCGATCAACACCGCCGTCGCGGCCAGTGGCAAAACGTGGAAGTGGTCGGGACCGTGCCAGCGCGGTGCCGGGCCATGCCAGCCTGGGCCGGGTCGCCAGTGCGGGCCAGGTCCCCAGTCACCGGGACGACCAAAAGCGTGAGCTGGCGCAACTATCGCTAACGCCAGTAATGAGGCGATAACCGTTTTCATGAGTGTTCTCCTGCAGTTATTACCTGCAGAATTCTCTTTTTGCCGCATAAAGACAAGCAGAAATACCCTGTATTATTGCCCGTTTACCACGCTTAACGTTTTCTTAACGGCACCACGATAATCAAGAAGAAATATGGAGAAGATAAGACAGAAAGAGGGGGAAAGACCTGGCGGCTGGCGCCAGGTCTGCAGTGATTAACTGTGTTCTAATTCACCGTGTTCGCTGCGTTCTAAAACGCGTTTATTGGTCAGGCCCAACCAGCGGCTGGTCAGGGAACCTGCGGTCATGGAACCATTGACGTTCAGCGCTGTTCTGCCCATATCAATCAGGGGCTCAATGGAGATCAACAGTGCCACCAGAGTAACCGGCAGCCCCATTGCGGGCAGCACAATCAGGGCGGCAAAGGTCGCACCGCCGCCGACACCGGCCACGCCTGCGGAACTCAACGTCACAATGCCGACCAGTGTGGCAATCCACAGCGGATCAAAAGGGTTAATGCCGACCGTTGGGGCCACCATCACTGCCAGCATGGTCGGATAAAGACCGGCACAGCCGTTCTGTCCAATAGTGGCACCAAACGAGGCCGAGAAGCTGGCAATCGATTCGGGCACGCCAAGACGGCGAGTCTGGGCTTCAACATTCAGCGGAATGCTGGCGGCGCTGGAGCGACTGGTAAAGGCGAAGGTCAGTACCGGCCAGACCTTGCGGAAAAACCGCATAGGATTGATGCCGTTGACCGATAAGAGCAGGGCATGAACCACAAACATGATGGTCAGTCCTAAGTAGGACGCCACCACAAAGCTGCCCAGCTTAATGATGTCCTGTAGGTTAGAACCGGCCACCACTTTAGTCATCAGCGCCAGCACACCATAAGGTGTCAGTTTCATAATCAGGCGCACCAGCTTCATCACCCACGACTGCAGGGTATCGATAGCGGTCAGGACGCGCTGGCCTTTAACCTCATCGTCTTTATGGAGCTGCAGGGCAGCGACGCCAAGGAAGGCGGCGAAAATGACCACGCTGATGATCGAGGTCGGGCTGGCCCCGGTTAAATCAGCAAAAGGATTCTTAGGAATAAACGACAGGATTAATTGCGGCACGGTCAGATCGGCGACTTTACCGACGTAGTTACTCTGAATCGCGCTCAGGCGAGCGGTTTCCTGCGCGCCCTGTACCAGGCCGGTGGCGTTAAGATGAAACAAACCGGTTACGAAAACGCCGACCAGGGCGGAAATGGCCGTCGTAAACAGCAGTACGCCAATAGTCAGAAAACTGATTTTCCCCAGCGAAGAGGCATTGTGCAGACGGGCCACGGCGCTGAGTATGGATACAAACACCAGCGGCATCACAATCATCTGCAGCAGTTGTACATAGCCGTTACCCACGATGTTGAACCAGCTAATTGAGGTTTTAACGATATCGCTGTTGCCGCCGTAAATCAGCTGTAGTGCCAGACCAAAAAGCACACCCAGCACTAAACCTGTCAGCACTTTTTTTGACAGGCTCCAGTTTGCGCGGCTCATGCGTGACAATAAAAGCAGCAGCACGACAAATGCTACGACGTTAAGCGTAAGAGGAATATCCATAGCAACTCCGAAGTTATGCAGCATTCCCTGGTAGGAGAGCGGCAAAGATAGTGATCGTAAAGATACGTATTCGGAAATGGTAACAGTTAGAAATGGCGCAATCTTATATCCAAATGGAATAGCTTATAACCGGGACTGTTTTGCTCCCGGCTTAGCGTTCTGATTGCGCAGAGATGAGACGACTGACGCCGTTTTGCAGCGTATCAAATACCTGGGCCGGCCAGCCATTTTCGCCAAACGACGGCATCCCCAGCGGGAACCATAAGGCGTAACCAATCAGGCAAAGACAAAGCGTACGCTCCAGCTGATTGCCTTTCTGACTGTTAAGCACTGGCAGGCGAAAACGCCAGCGGCAGGGCCAGAGAAGGGGAACGCCGGCGGGGGTGAGCATATCAGCCACAATATGGCTCAGATAACCGAGTGTCATGCCCTGCAACACATCCGCCGGGACAGGCCAGCTTTTCGGCACGTTGATCTGGAACAACCACAGGCTGGCTGCCACGGCAAGCAGGCTGTGGGTAAATCCGCGATGGCCAAACACCCGCGCAATAGGGTGCGACAGCCAGCGCAGCCGCTGTCCTAACAGGGATTTAGGATGGTCGATATCGGGAAGCAGGCAGGTCAGTAGCGTGGCCGGAATCAAATGCCACCAGTCGGCATGCGCCATCACTGGGGTAAGTTCGGCCCGTTTAGCGAAAATAGCGCTGGCAATAGCAAAAAAGATATGGCCCTCGGCCGTCATGATAAAACCTGGCTGCAAGAAAAACTGTCGATGCATCCAGTATAGGGATTTATCCAGTAAATGAGAACCCGTGACGCTGTAACGAAGCGTTAATTTTTTAAGGTTGTGCAACAGGTTAAAGCGTAGCCACAATTAACCCAGCAAATGCGCGCGCGTCAGTTGTGTCAGGCTGCTCAGTTTAACATCGGCCAGCGACCAGCGGGCATCGTCCTGATGCGCGGCAGCCGGGACGACAATCGCGCGCATGCGCGCCGCTTTGCTCGCGACCATTCCGTTGACAGAGTCTTCCAGGGCAACGCAGTGAAGCGGATCGATTCGCAACGCGTCGGCAGCATGTAAATACACTTGCGGATGCGGCTTACTGTAGGGCAGATTCTCCGCCGATGACAGCACGTCAAAATAGTGGCGCAGGTTGAACATTTCCAGCACGCCTTCCAGCATAAACAGTGGCGAAGCCGAGACAAGGCCGATTTTCAGGCCGTGCTGTTTGCACAGTGTCAGTGCGGATTCAACGCCGGGTAGCAGCGGGCG
This sequence comes from Pantoea sp. SJZ147, assembly GCF_007828605.1. Classification (NCBI taxonomy): domain Bacteria; kingdom Pseudomonadati; phylum Pseudomonadota; class Gammaproteobacteria; order Enterobacterales; family Erwiniaceae; genus Pantoea; species Pantoea sp. SJZ147. The sequence goes on along the minus strand of NZ_VIVB01000001.1, from coordinate 419,335 downwards.
CTGCGTGGCGATCAGTTCCATCGCACGGGCGATGATGCGCTGAGTCACTTCTTGCTGGCTCGGTCCTGACCAGGGCAGGGTTTCGTACCACATGCGCACGGTCTGGTCGATGCGCAGCCCCAGCGTATCGGGGAGCTCATGGCGGCGCGTCAGATCGAGATTCAGAGTTGAAAAGATATCCATTTCGGCTCTGTCCCAAAGCGGTTCCGAATCGATCAGCAATCCATCCATATCAAATAAAGCAGCATAAACAGGGCGGTGGTAAGGCATGAGGCTCTCCCGTAAACATGACAGCTTACTTTATCACGAACGGGGGAGGCTCGCTCAGGAGAGGCATTACGGGCGCAGCCCGCGCTTTTTTTTGGGAAAACGCCCTAAGGGCAGGTAGACTAGAGGCTAACAGGATTTTGGGTTCAGGAGATATCATGACCTATCAACAGGCTGGCCGCATTGCCATCCTTAAGCGTGTCGTCGGCTGGATAGTTTTTTTACTGGCGTTAGTATCCACAATAATCTCACTGCTGAGTTTTTTATTTAAGCACAGTGAAAAGAAGCCTGGCATTGATGCCGTTATGCTTGATTTTATTCATGTTATGGTCGACATGATTCGTTTTAATACGCCGTTCCTGAACGTTTTCTGGCATAACTCACCTGTGCCGGACTTTAACGGGCAGATGAATCTGGGATTCTGGCTTGTCTATATTTTGATCTTCGTCGGCCTGGCGCTGGAAGCTTCAGGTTCCCGCATGGGACGCCAGGCGCGCCACGTGCGGGAAGGCATTGAAGACCAGATGATTCTTGAACAGGCTAAGGGCAGTGAAGGGCGCACACGTCAGCAGTTAGAAGAGAAGGTGCGCGTACCTCGTCACACCATTTTCCTGCAGATTTTCCCGCTCTATATTCTGCCGGTGGTGATTGCCATCGCGGGATATTTCCTGCTTTCTCTGCTGGGTTTTCTGTAACCGGTCAGGCCGGTTTAGCCTGACCGGCCGCCAGTGCATCATCATCCAGTAGCTGACCTACGGCAAGCTGCGCGGCTCCCAGCCAGTTGCCGCCAAAGACGTTCGCCCGATTTAGCAGATAATAAAGCTGATAGACCGGCTGGCGCTGTGAGAAGCCATCCGGTAACGGCCAGGTCTGGTTATAACCGTCAAAGATTTCTCTGGGCAGATCGTTAAACCAGCTCAGCATGGCCAGGTCACATTCCCGATCTCCCCAGTAGCAGGCCGGATCAAAAATCCATGGCCCACTCTGGCTGGCTGCGCAATTGGTGGGCCACAGATCGCCATGGAGCAGAGAAGGTTGGGGATGATGTGATGCCAGCGTTCGCTGCACGCAGTCGACAATCAGATCGGTATCACCATACAGAATGCCTTTCTCTGCGGCGATTTGCAGCTGCCAGCCGATGCGCTGTTCTGCAAAAAAAGCAGACCAGCGCCGTAGCCAGCTGTTAGGTTGCGGCGTGGTCGTCAGGTTATTGTCAAAATCAAGACCGAACTGGGGCTGCTCGCTCCACTGATGCAGGCGCGCCAGCTGCTGTCCTAACTGATGTGCGCTGTGCGCGTCGAGAGGCTCAGGCTTGATGTACTCCAGCAGAATGAAACTGTAATCCCGATCGCTGCCGACGCCGTATACTTCCGGCACGCGGACGGTCTGCGTTCGGCGCAGCAGGGCGAGTTGATCGGCTTCCCAACTGAAAAGCGTCACCTTGTCGCGGCTGTTACATTTCACAAATACATCCTGGTCGCCATAGCGAATCAGCCAGGCAGGATGTACGTCCCCACCGGGAAGTTCAAGACGTTGGGTAATATCGGCATGACCAAATGGCTCGTTTAACAGACGACTAATGGCTGACCACATCGGGTTATCCTCTTTATTCGCTGCCTGAGTTCGATTGTAACCTGTAACCTCTCTCGAAAATCTGCGCTTGCGCACAGACTATTCTGGCGAACGGGCAGCGTCGCGCAGAAAATCTTCAAGCGTGGTCAACGTAACGTCGGGTTTCTGGCCCAGCGCGCTTTCGCCAGCGGCAATGGCTTGCTGTTCTAAATCTTCGTGTGTAAGCGTGGTGACGATGCCAAAACTGTTGGTGCCAAGCTCGTGGGGGTTCCCCTTATCATCCATCAACGTGGTAGAGAAGCCGCCTGATGTCAGCGCGCCGGTTAGTGTCAGAACGTCAGCGAGTCCGCTTTCCTGATAATGAAACGTGACGACATAGCGGTGTAAATCCCCGTTACTCATTTTGCACCTCGACATGGTTAAATAACACACAGCGTAGTACATGGCGAAAAAACAGGCGAATAATGAAGGAGATGAGCCTAAAAATCAGATCAATCTGTGCGCAAGTCACGGCGAGAGTGCGAAAGAAACCCAATGTAAATCTTGTAAATGAACAGATGCCATTTGGTAAAAATGGCTCTATAATGCGCGCCGAAATCAGGTTAACGCCCAGTGAATGCACGGCGTTACGCTAATGTATGCCGTTCTGAGCGAATTCATGTTTTTTTACAAAAGTTACCGTAAATTGCATTGATCGCATTGGGAAACCCTTCAGAATCTTCGTTTTTAAAACTGCCGCACGGATCACATTTAATGAAAGCCTTTAACAAGCTGTCTGCTGTTCTTTTGCTCTCTGCCGGAGCGTTTTGTCACCAGGCGCTGGCCGATAATGCTGTCTTTACCGCAATGGATGACCCATCCACGGCTAAAAAGCCTTTTGAAGGTTCTGCCTCTGCGGGTTACCTGGCACAAAGTGGTAACACCACCAGTTCATCATTGACCGCACAAAGCAATATGACCTGGTACACAGAATCAATGGCCTACAGCTTGTGGGGCAATGCCGCAAACACCTCTGCTAACGATGAGCGCTCTTCTGAAACCTATAACGTTGGCGCACGTTCCCGTTACAACATGAGCGCCTATGACTATCTGTTCGGTCAGGCGAGTTGGTTAAGCGACCGTTACAACGGCTATGATTCCCGTGATGTGCTGACCGCCGGTTATGGTCGTCAGATTCTGAATGGTCCGGTGCATTCGCTGCGTGCTGAATTCGGTCCGGGCGTACGTTACGATGATTACCGCGGCGGCGATCACAAAACCCAAGGCCTGGCCTACGGTGCGGTGAGCTACCAGTGGCAACTGACCGATACGACCAAGTTTATTCAGGGCGTATCTGTGCTGAGTTCACTGGGCGAAGATACCACGGTCAACTCAGAAACCGGTTTGCAGGTTGCCATCAACGATCACTTTGCCCTGAAACTGGCTTATAACGTGACCTGGAACAACAACCCACCGGCTTCTGCGCCAGACCGTACCGATACCCGAACCTCAGTCATGCTGTCCTACGCAATGTAATGCGCGTTCAGAATGGCTAATCAATCGCGGTCTGGCAGAGTGCCCGGCCGCTTTTTTTTGATCTCTCTGAGGGTTAGCGTAAAACGCATGGGTTTTGCTCGCGCCTGAAAACTGCTATTATCCGTACCGCATTACACTCCTGGCGACATTCCGACAATGTGGGTCTGATATACCGCCAGGTCAATAAAACTACTCAATTTTGTATGTAAGCTTTCGTGTGGCTTACCACTGCAACTAAGGACATTCTATGCCTGTAATTACGCTTCCTGATGGCAGTCAGCGTTCGTACGATCGCCCTGTCAGCGTTATGGACATCGCGCTTGATATTGGTCCCGGTCTGGCAAAAGCCTGTATCGCTGGACGGGTTAACGGTGAACTGGTTGATGCGGTTGATCCCATCACCGAAGACGCGTCTGTTGCCATTATCACAGCAAAAGACGAAGCGGGTCTTGAGATTATTCGCCACTCTTGCGCGCATCTGTTAGGCCATGCCATTAAGCAACTGTGGCCCGATACGAAAATGGCGATTGGTCCAGTTATCGACAACGGCTTCTATTATGACGTCGATATCGATCGTACCCTGACGCAGGAAGATATCGAGCTGCTGGAAAAACGCATGCATCAGTTGGCCGAGACCAACTACGATGTGGTGAAGAAAAAAGTCAGCTGGCAGGAAGCGCGTGATGTCTTTGCTGCGCGCGGTGAAGTCTATAAGACCACCATCCTGGATGAGAACATCAGTCATGATGATCGCCCAGGGCTCTATCATCATGAAGAATACGTCGATATGTGCCGTGGCCCGCACGTGCCGAATATGCGTTTCTGCCATCATTTCAAACTGCAGAAAATTTCGGGTGCTTACTGGCGCGGTGACAGCGATAACAAAATGCTGCAGCGTATCTACGGTACAGCATGGGCAGACAAGAAACAGTTGGCAGCTTACCTGCAGCGTCTGGAAGAGGCGGCGAAGCGCGACCATCGTAAGATTGGTAAGCAACTCGACCTTTACCATATGCAGGAAGAAGCGCCGGGCATGGTTTTCTGGCATAATGACGGCTGGACTATTTTCCGCGAGCTGGAAGTGTTCGTCCGTAGTAAGCTAAAAGAGTACCAGTATCAGGAAGTTAAAGGTCCTTTTATGATGGATCGCGTCCTGTGGGAAAAAACGGGTCACTGGGAAAACTACAAAGATGCGATGTTCACGACCTCATCTGAGAACCGTGAGTACTGCATCAAACCAATGAACTGCCCGGGGCACGTGCAAATTTTTAACCAGGGGTTAAAATCCTATCGCGATTTGCCGCTGCGTATGGCTGAGTTCGGTAGCTGCCACCGTAATGAACCCTCAGGTGCTTTGCACGGTCTGATGCGTGTTCGTGGCTTTACCCAGGATGATGCCCATATTTTCTGTACTGAAGACCAGCTGCGTACTGAAGTTAACAGCTGTATCCGCATGGTTTACGACATGTACAGCACCTTTGGCTTTGAAAAGATCGTGGTGAAACTGTCCACGCGTCCTGAAAAGCGCATCGGTTCTGATGAAACCTGGGATCGTGCAGAAGAAGACCTGGCTGCGGCGCTCAATGAAAACAACATTGAGTTTGAATATCAGCCGGGTGAGGGTGCGTTTTATGGCCCTAAAATTGAATTTACACTATACGATTGCCTTGACCGCGCCTGGCAGTGTGGAACAGTTCAGCTAGACTTTTCCCTGCCTAAACGCCTGGATGCTAGCTACGTGGGAGAAAACAACGATCGTCAGACCCCGGTGATGATTCACCGTGCGATTCTGGGATCGATGGAGCGCTTCATCGGTATTTTGACCGAAGAGTTCGCGGGTTTCTTCCCAAGCTGGCTGGCACCGATGCAGGCTGTGGTAATGAATATTACCGACGGTCAGGCAGAATATGTTGAGACTTTGACACGTAAATTGCAGAATGCTGGCATTCGTGTGAAAGCAGACTTGAGAAATGAGAAGATAGGCTTTAAAATCCGCGAGCACACATTACGTCGCGTCCCTTATATGTTGGTCTGCGGTGATAAAGAGGTGGAAGCTGGCAAAGTTGCCGTTCGCACCCGCCGTGGAAAAGACCTTGGGTCGATGGATGTCGATGTGTTTGTTGAGAAGTTGCAACAAGAGGTTCGCAGCCGAAATCTTCAACAATTGGAGGAATAAAGTATTAAAGGCGGAAAACGAGTACTACCTACGCGTCCGAACAAAATTAACAGTGAAATCCGCGCGACCGAAGTGCGCTTAACAGGCATGGATGGTGAGCCGATTGGCATTGTCACATTACGCGAAGCTTTGGAAAAAGCCGAGGAAGCGGGTGGCGACTTAGTCGAAATTAGCCCGAACGCCGAACCGCCGGTCTGCCGAATTATGGATTACGGCAAGTTCCTCTATGAAAAAAGCAAATCTTCTAAGGAACAGAAGAAGAAGCAAAAAGTTATTCAGGTTAAGGAAATCAAATTCCGTCCTGGAACCGATGATGGCGACTATCAGGTCAAACTACGCAACCTGATTCGCTTTCTGGAAGATGGCGATAAAGCCAAAATCACGCTCCGTTTCCGCGGTCGTGAGATGGCGCACCAGCAGATCGGTATGGAAGTGCTTAACCGCGTCCGTAAAGACCTGTGTGAAGATCTGGATTTGGCCATTGTCGAATCCTTCCCTTCGAAGATCGAAGGCCGCCAGATGATCATGGTGCTCGCTCCTAAGAAGAAACAGTAGGCATTCAAGTAGCAATGGCCGCGCAGCGCTTGCGTTGCGCGGTTTGTTGTTCGCCTGTCTGGGTCATGTTATCAACAATGCGAAGTGGATATTTTTTAAAATGCCAAAGATTAAAACTGTACGTGGCGCGGCTAAGCGCTTCAAGAAGACCGCTTCTGGCGGCTTCAAGCGTAAACACGCAAACCTGCGTCATATTCTGACTAAAAAATCTACTAAGCGTAAACGTCACCTGCGTCCGAAAGGCATGGTGTCTAAAGGCGATCTGGGTCTGGTTATCGCCTGCCTGCCGTACGCATAAGTAAATTTTTTAATTAATTCAGAATATTAAACAGGAGAGCTAAATGGCTCGTGTAAAACGTGGTGTAGTTGCTCGCGCACGTCACAAAAAAATCTTAAAACAAGCTAAAGGTTACTACGGTGCACGTTCACGTGTTTACCGCGTTGCCTTCCAGGCTGTTATCAAAGCTGGTCAGTATGCTTACCGCGACCGTCGTCAACGTAAGCGTCAGTTCCGTCAGCTGTGGATCGCGCGTATCAACGCAGCGGCGCGTCAGAACGGTATGTCTTACAGCCGTTTCATCAATGGTCTGAAAAAAGCAGCCATTGAAATTGACCGTAAAATCCTGGCCGACATCGCCGTATTCGATAAAGTGGCATTTACTGCACTGGTAGAAAAAGCGAAATCAGCGCTGGCGTAAGTCAGTTGAAAAAGGGAGCTTGCTCCCTTTTTTATTATCTGTAACCTGAGCAAAAGATTGACTTTTTCACCGCTGCGCATTTCAATAGTGCCGTTGAGAATCACGACAAGGTAACGCAAGCATGAATGCTGCTATTTTCCGTTTCTTTTTTTACTTTAGCGCCTGACAATCAGGGGCTTTTGCGCATAAGAAAAGAAACGAAAAATCGCGCTGAAAGCCTCCCACGTGGAGGCTTTTTTTGTTTTTGGCGCTGGCATATTGGACCGCCAGGTCCCAACACGTACTAACCAGCCTGACTGGAAAAAGAGGAAAACATGTCCCAACTAGCAGAACTGGTGGCGAACGCCACGGCGGCCATCGATGGGGCGACCGATATCGCCGCCCTTGACGCGGTGCGCGTCGAATATCTGGGGAAGAAAGGGCATCTGACACTGCAGATGACCACACTGCGCGAGCTGCCAGCGGAAGAGCGTCCTGCCGCAGGTGCCGTGATTAACGAAGCCAAACAGCAGGTAACGGAACGCCTGAACGCGCGTAAAGAAGAGATGGAGTCAGCGGTGCTCAACGCGCGTCTGGCGGCAGAAACCATCGATGTCTCCCTGCCGGGACGTCGTATCGAGAACGGCGGCCTGCATCCGGTTACCCGTACCATCGATCGTATTGAAACCTTTTTTGGCGAACTGGGCTTTGCGGTCGTTACGGGGCCGGAAATTGAAGACGATTATCATAACTTCGATGCACTCAATATCCCAGGCCATCACCCGGCGCGCGCCGATCATGACACCTTCTGGTTTGATGCCACGCGTCTGCTGCGTACCCAAACCTCTGGCGTGCAAATCCGTACCATGAAGAACCAGCAGCCACCGCTGCGCATTATTGCGCCGGGCCGAGTTTATCGTAACGACTACGATCAGACGCACACGCCGATGTTCCATCAAATGGAAGGCCTGATCGTTGATAAAAATATCAACTTCACCAACCTGAAGGGCACGCTACACGATTTCCTGAACAACTTCTTTGAGGAAGACTTGCAGATTCGTTTCCGTCCTTCCTATTTCCCGTTTACCGAACCGTCCGCGGAAGTGGATGTCATGGGTAAAAATGGCAAGTGGCTCGAAGTGCTGGGTTGCGGCATGGTGCATCCGAATGTCCTGCGTAATGTCGGTATCGATCCGGAAATCTATTCAGGCTTTGCCTTTGGCATGGGCATGGAGCGCCTGACCATGCTGCGCTACGGCGTGACCGATTTGCGCGCATTCTTCGAAAATGATTTACGTTTCCTCAAACAATTTAAGTAAGGGCAGGTTATCCAATGAAATTCAGTGAACTCTGGTTACGCGAATGGGTAAATCCCGCCCTTGACAGTGCAGCCTTATCTGAACAGATCACCATGGCCGGCCTGGAAGTGGACGGCGTTGAGCCGGTCGCGGGCGCGTTTCACGGTGTTGTGGTTGGCGAAGTCGTGGAGTGCGGTCAGCATCCTAATGCTGACAAACTGCGCGTGACCAAAATTAATACCGGCGGCGATCGTCTGCTGGATATCGTCTGCGGCGCACCAAACTGCCGTCAGGGCCTGAAAGTTGCGGTCGCCACCGTGGGTGCTGTGCTGCCGGGCGATTTTAAAATTAAAGCGGCCAAGCTGCGTGGCGAACCGTCGGAAGGCATGCTGTGTTCGTTCTCGGAGCTGGGTATTTCCGACGATCACAGTGGCATTATCGAATTGCCCGCCGATGCACCGGTTGGCACAGATATTCGTGACTACCTGCAGCTGGACGACAACACCATTGAAATCAGCGTCACGCCTAACCGCGCCGACTGCCTGGGAATTATTGGTATTGCCCGTGATGTGGCGGTACTGAACAGCCTGCCGCTTAACGCACCTGCCATTGAGCCGGTTGCGGCGACGATTTCTGATACTGTCCCGATCAATATAGAGGCGACCGCAGCCTGTCCACGTTATTTAGGCCGGGTCGTTAAAGGGATTAACGTTGCCGCTGCCACACCGCTGTGGATGAAAGAGAAACTGCGTCGTTGTGGTATTCGCTCTATCGATCCGGTGGTCGACATCACTAACTATGTATTGCTTGAGCTGGGCCAGCCCATGCACGCTTTCGATCTCGACCGCATTGACGGCGGAATCGTGGTACGCATGGCGAAAGACGGTGAAGCGCTGACGTTACTGGATGGCACCGCGGTTAAACTCAGCAGCGATACGCTGGTTATTGCCGATCACCAGAAAGCCCTGGCGATGGGCGGCATTTTCGGCGGTGAACATTCCGGTGTAAACGCGGAAACGCAAAATGTTTTACTGGAGAGCGCCTGGTTTGAACCCCTGGCGATTGCGGGCCGTGCTCGTCGCCATGGCTTACATACCGATGCCTCCCATCGCTACGAGCGCGGTGTGGATGCCGCGCTGCAGCATAAGGCGATGGAGCGCGCCACCCAGTTGCTGCTGACCATTTGCGGCGGTGAAGCGGGGCCGGTTATCGATCAGACGTCGGCGGACACGTTACCACAGCCCGCGACTATCACGCTGCGTCGTGAAAAGCTGGATCGGTTAATTGGTCATGTGGTCAGCGATGAGCAGGTAACCGACATTTTAACGCGCCTGGGCTGTCAGGTCAGCGTAGGTAACGGTGAATGGCGTGCAGTGGCACCGACCTGGCGCTTCGATATGGCTATCGAAGAAGACCTGGTGGAAGAGATTGCCCGTATTTATGGTTACAACAATATCCCGGATGTACCTGTCCATGCTGGCCTGGTGATGACGAAGCACCGTGAAGCGAATCTGTCGCTGAAGCGGGCGAAGATGCTGTTGGTAGACAAAGGTTATCAGGAAGCGATCACCTACAGCTTCGTGGACCCGAAAGTGCAGCAGTTGCTGCATCCGGGTGAAGAGGCACTGCTGCTGCCAAGCCCGATCTCCAGCGATATGTCCACGATGCGTCTGTCACTGTGGACCGGCTTACTCAGCGCGGTGGTGTATAACCAGAACCGTCAGCAGAGCCGCGTGCGCCTGTTTGAGAGCGGCCTGCGCTTTGTGCCTGATACGCAGGCGGATCTCGGTATTCGCCAGGATTTGATGCTGGCAGGCGTGCTGAGTGGCAACCGCTATGAAGAACATTGGGACCTGGCGCGCCAGACCGTTGACTTCTATGATTTGAAAGGCGATTTAGAGTCGCTGCTGGATTTAACCGGCAAGATGAATGCGATTAGCTTCCGCGCTGAAGCGAATCCGGCGTTGCATCCTGGACAAAGTGCGGCAATTTATTTACACGATGAACGAATCGGATTTATCGGAGTGGTTCATCCCGAACTTGAACGTAAGCTGGATCTCAACGGTCGTACCTTAGTCTTTGAACTGCTTTGGAATAAGGTCGCAGACCGCGTCCTGCCTGATGCGCAAGAGATTTCACGCTTCCCGGCAAACCGTCGTGATATCGCTGTTGTTGTGGCCGAAAACGTGCCTGCAGCAGATATCATCGCGGAGTGTAAGAAAGTTGGCGTAAATCAGGTAGTTGGCGTAAACTTGTTTGACGTGTACCGAGGTAAGGGTGTTTCCGAGGGCTATAAGAGCCTCGCAATCAGCCTGATTTTGCAGGATACCAGCCGGACACTCGAAGAAGAGGAGATTGCCGCGACGGTTGCCAAATGCGTTGCGGCATTAAAAGAGCGATTCCAGGCAACCTTGAGGGATTGAACCTATGGCGCTTACAAAAGCTGAGATGTCAGAATACCTGTTTGAAAAACTCGGGCTGAGCAAACGTGATGCAAAAGAGTTAGTGGAGTTGTTTTTCGAAGAGGTTCGCCGCGCTTTGGAAAATGGAGAACAGGTTAAACTGTCGGGGTTTGGTAATTTTGACCTGCGTGACAAAAACCAACGTCCAGGCAGAAACCCAAAAACGGGAGAGGATATTCCAATTACTGCGCGTCGCGTAGTGACATTCCGTCCAGGGCAGAAGCTTAAAAGTCGCGTTGAGAACGCCACACCAAAAGACAGTGACTGATCCCAGTGTTTTAAAAAGGCCGCGCAAGCGGCCTTTTTCATTTCTTTTTTTTGCAATCCTTTTACAATCAACCCTCTGTTATCCTGGCTAATCCGGCTTATGTCCCAGCTTGAACAACTTGCGCTTCAACGCGATCGTCGCAGCAGGACCTGGCTTTTGGGTCTGAGTGGCACGTTGCTTGTCTTATTTATGATCAGCCTGTGTGCGGGTGAAAGCTGGATAGGCCCATCCCAGTGGTTTAGCGACAGCGGCAGACTGTTCGTCGGTCAGCTTCGCCTGCCGCGCAGCCTTGCGGTCATACTGGTTGGCGCGGCGCTGGCGCTGAGCGGCGTTGTCATGCAGGCGCTGTTTACTAATCCCCTGGCCGAACCGGGGCTGCTTGGCGTCTCCAACGGCGCGGGCATTGGTCTGGTGGCGGCGGTGCTGTTTGGCGGCGGTTCACTCTGGAGCCTCAGCGTTTCGGCGATGGCCGGTGCGCTGGTGATCACGCTTATCCTGCTGCACTTTGCCCATCGTCACTTATCCGTCACGCGTTTGCTGCTTACTGGCGTGGCGCTGGGCATTATCTGCAGCGCCATCATGACCTGGGCGGTGTATTTCAGCAGCAGCCTCGACCTGCGACAGTTAATGTACTGGATGATGGGCGGCTTCAGCGGCATCGACTGGCGCTATGGCTGGATGATGCTGGCGCTGCTGCCGGTTATCCTGGCGTTAACCTCGGCGGCCAGGGTACTCAACCTGTTAGCGCTGGGGGAAACCTCAGCCCGCCAGTTGGGGCTGTCCCTGTTTTACTGGCGTAATTTACTGGTATTAGCGATGGGCTGGCTGGTCGGGGTCAGCGTTGCCCTTGCCGGGGCAATCGGCTTTGTCGGTCTGGTGATTCCCCATCTGCTGCGGCTGGCAGGTCTGAACGATCACCGTGCCTTGTTGCCAGCCTCCGCGCTGGCAGGAGCCAGCGTGTTGCTTGGCGCCGATATTATTGCCCGCCTGGCGCTGGCTTCTGCCGAGTTACCTATCGGTGTCGTCACGGCAACCCTGGGCGCACCGCTGTTTATCGTACTGTTAGTCAAATCGTCGCGTCAGCTTTAGCTGGCATACTTGCATTAACCACAGGAACTCCGTATGAGCATTTATCAAACTGAACTGGTTACACTGGATGGTGAAAAAACCTCGCTGTCATCCTGGCAGGGACAGGTGCTGCTGGTCGTTAACGTGGCCTCTAAGTGCGGCTTAACGCCACAATATGAAGCGCTGGAAAACATTCATAAAGCCTGGCATGAGCAGGGCTTCAGCGTGCTGGGTTTCCCCTGCAACCAGTTTCTGGAGCAGGAGCCGGGCAGTAGTGAAGAGATCAAAACCTTTTGCAGCACCACGTATGGTGTGACCTTTGCGATGTTCGAAAAGTGTGACGTCAATGGTGAGCATCGTCACCCACTTTATGCGCAGCTGGTGGCGGCAAAACCTGAGGCGGTTCGCCCGGAAGAGAGTGGTTTTTATGAGCGCATGGAAAGTAAAGGACGTGCGCCCAAAGTCCCAGGCGATATCCTGTGGAACTTCGAAAAATTCCTGATTGGTCGGGATGGCAGTGTCATTCAGCGTTTCTCTCCGGACATGTCACCAGAAGATCCGATTATTCTCGAAACCATCAAGCAGGCACTGGCAAAATAAATGTTGCTGAGCCTGGAAAATGCAGCCGTTCCCGGACGGCTGCAACCGGTAACTGGCACCCTGCAGGCCGGGCAGTGGGTGCATCTGGTCGGGCCGAATGGCGCAGGGAAGAGCACTTTGCTCTCTGCGCTGGCCGGACTGGAACCCGTTACCGGCAAGGCGACGCTCCTGCATAACCCGCTGTCCAGTTGGAAAGGCCCGGCGCTGGCCAGGGTGCGCAGCTGGCTGCCCCAGCAACAGTTGCCCCCGGGACAGATGCCGGTTTATCACTATCTTCGCCTGCATCTCCCGTCTCCCGCTTTACCTCACGACGCTCGGTTAGCCTCAATACTGTCGCGGCTGCAACTGGATGACAAATTAACCTGGCCATTGACCCGGCTCTCCGGTGGAGAGTGGCAGCGGGTGCGGATTGCTGCGGTCATGATGCAAATCGATCCGCAGATCAACGCCCATGGTCAGTTGCTGATCCTGGATGAACCCATGACGGCGCTGGATATTGCGCAGCAGAAAGCGGTCGATGATCTGATTGGTGAACTCTGCCAGGCTGGCGTTTGCGTGGTCGCCAGCAGCCACGACCTTAACCACAGTTTATGGCACGCAACGCAGGTTTGGTTGTTACATCAGGGCCAGGTGGTATTACAGGGTGAGCCAGCAGACGTCCTTCGTCCGGAACAGCTTTCGCCCCTGTATGGCATTCCGTTCCGCCAGTTAATGTTAGACGGTCGGCCTCTGCTAACTGTTTTGCCCTGATACTTGCCACCTGGCGCGCTTTGCCGCTACAGTAATTTGGTTATTATTTATTAAGGATGAGCTGTGATGCGCACGGGGTTGCTGTTATTCGTTTTGCTGTTGGTGGGCTGTAGCCATCATGCGCCGCCCATTAATGGTCGCCTCTCTGACTCCATCACTGTAATAGCGCAACTTAACGATCAACTGGGTAACTGGCGAGGAACGCCTTACCGTTATGGCGGGATGAGCCGCGGTGGCGTGGACTGCTCTGGCTTTGTTTACCTGACATTCCGCGATAAGTTTGATCTGCAACTCCCACGCACCACCGCGGCACAAAGCGACATTGGGACGCGCATCAGCAAAGATGACCTCTTGCCCGGTGACCTGGTGTTCTTCAAAACCGGCAGCGGCGAGAATGGCTTGCACGTAGGCATTTATGATACGGATAACGCGTTCATTCATGCCTCCACCAGCCAGGGGGTGATTCGCTCTTCGCTGGATAATGTCTACTGGCGAAAAGTATTTTGGCAGGCGCGCCGCATCTAATTTTCTGCCTGCAAGCCCAGCAGATTTGTAGGGGTTAAATCAGAAAAATAGCGGACCTGAAAAATTATTACTCATTCGGATTTAACTTACTCTTTTTATTTATACCGCCGGACCTAAGAATGTTTTTCATCGTTAACAAAATTATTTGGGAATTTATTTGGCTTAAGGTTTATTTTTTTAGCCTAACGATAATGAAGCGATAAAAATATCCATCTCATCAGTCCTTTGCTACTATTGCCAGCCTGTTTTTAATCATATACGATGCACTATCGCCACATATTCTGGCTGTAAAATGAAAATTCACCTATCTGCCGACTATCAGTCGGAAATTTGGTTTTATGCCGCCTGCTCTCAGGAAGGGCACTTAACCGCTATTGAGCTGGCTACACAGTTCGTGCATGAGAGTGCGCCGATCACGTTGCCGCAGGACGTCCTGTTGCCTCAGCTCGATGAAACACAGCGCCTGCGCCTGCTGCAGCGTCAGATTTCCCTGCTGGAAAAGCACCAGACGTTTTTCGAAAGCCATCACCTACTGGCTTTTATGCCTGTGGATGAAGGCATGGCGAACACCCTTCTTGAAAGTGAGTTTCTGACCCGTAAAATAAAACAGCTTCCTTTTTTAAGGCTCGATATCAGCGAAACGTTTCTCTCGCTAAATTTGGGAAAAAATAATCCATTAATCGCGGCATTAAATCGTGAGTTTAAATTGTCCTTGTCCCACTTTGGCGCAGGGAAATCATCGACAACAGCGGTTTACGATAATCTGTTTAGCTGCATCAGGCTGGATAAACACTTTATTCACGCACTTTCTAAACGTGCTTCTTTTTTACCATTTATGCAAAGCATCATCGATAATTTCCGGCCCCATTGTGATCGGATGATTATTTGCGGTGTGGATGATGAAATGTTACTGGATAAGGTGAGTCAACTCAGCAATGTCCATCTCCAGGGGACACTGTTTCCGGTCGTAAAATCAGACGCCTTCGAGACCTTAATCTACTCCGAACAATTCCTGCACACGCCCTGATACCCGCACGACTGTCGCCTGTCCAATCCTGGCCATCAACGCTACACTGTGGGTTTTATCACACGATACCCGGTGTCGTTGGGGAGAAATAATGGTCTTTGACAATAGCTGGTTCCGTGAGCTTCCGGGCAGCTACACCGCGTTACATCCTACGCCGCTTGCAGGCGGTCGACTGTTGTACCACAACGCAGCCCTGGCGAATGAGATGGCGCTGGACAGCGATCTTTTTGCCGGGCAGGGGCATGGCGTTTGGTATGGTGCCGCGCTGTTGCCTGGCATGCAACCGCTGGCTCAGGTTTACAGCGGGCATCAGTTTGGCGTCTGGGCAGGTCAACTGGGCGATGGCCGCGGTATGTTACTGGGTGAACAATACCTGGACGACGGCCGCCGGCTCGACTGGCATCTGAAAGGCGCAGGGCTGACGCCGTATTCACGAATGGGCGATGGCCGGGCTGTTGTACGGTCAACGGTGCGCGAGTTTCTGGCTTCTGAGGCGCTGCATCATCTGGGCATTCCTACCACGCGCGCGCTGAGCGTTGCCATCAGCGATGAACCTGTTTACCGCGAAACCGCCGAACGCGGCGCGATGTTGATGCGCATTGCACCAGGCCATCTACGCTTTGGTCATTTTGAGCACTTCTTCTATAGCCAGCAACCTGAACAGGTCAGGCAGCTGGCGGACTATGCCATTCGTCATCACTGGCCGCACCTGGTCGACGAGGCCGATCGTTATCAACTGTGGTTTTCCGATATTGTGCTGCGCACCGCACGGCTGATTGCCCAGTGGCAAAGCGTGGGCTTCGCCCACGGTGTGATGAATACCGATAATATGTCGATCCTCGGTCTGACCATCGACTACGGTCCTTACGGATTCCTGGATGACTACCAGCCAGACTACATCTGCAATCACAGCGATTATCAAGGGCGCTACAGCTTCGAAAATCAGCCGATGATTGGCTTGTGGAATCTTAATCGTCTGGCCCATGCGTTGTCAGGGTTGCTGACGACTGAACAGCTCCGGCAGGCGCTGAGCGGTTATGAAAATGAGCTGATGCGCGAATGGGGAGAGCGGATGCGGGCAAAACTGGGCTTGCTGACAGCAGATGCCGGCGATAATGACATTCTGACCGGTTTGCTCGGCCTGATGAGTCAGGAACGCAGCGATTATACGCTGACGTTTCGTTTGTTGAGTGAGACCCAGCAGGCTGAGAGCCGTTCGCCGCTGCGAGATGAATTCATCGATCGTCCCGCCTTTGACCGTTGGTATCAGCATTACCGTAACCGCTTATTGCAGGAGCAGATCGGCGATGCTGAACGGCAGCAGGCGATGAAAGCGGCCAATCCCGCCGTGGTGCTGCGTAACTATCTTGCTCAACAGGCCATAGACGAGGCGGAACAGGGCGAAAGCGGGGCGCTGGCGCGTTTACATCAGGCGCTTCAACAGCCTTTTAGTGACGCGACGGCCGCTGAATATCGTCAACGGCCGCCGGACTGGGGCAAAACGCTGGAGGTAAGCTGCTCCAGCTGATTTACAGACGGTGAGAAACGGCGTCCGCTAACAGCGCGAGCACGTCTTCGCTGTCTTGCCAGTTCAGGCAGGGATCGGTGATCGACTGGCCGTAGGTCAGGGGTTCACCGCTCACCACTTTCTGATTGCCTTCCTCGATAAAACTCTCAATCATCACGCCGGCGACCGCACGCGAACCGCTTTTAATCTGTTCGGCGACGTCGATGGCGACGTCACGCTGGCGGCGATGTTGCTTCAGGCAGTTGCCGTGGCTGAAATCGATGACCAACTGTGGCGACAGACCGAATTCATTTAAACAGGCAGCGGCGTCGGCTACGTCGCTGGCATGATAGTTGGGCTGCTTACCGCCTCGTAAGATGACATGGCCATGCGGGTTACCGCTGGTCTGGTAAATGGTCATCTGGCCTTCCTTATCCGGCGACAGAAACATATGGCTGGCACGGGATGCACGAATGGCATCCACGGCGATACGCACGTTTCCATCCGTACCGTTTTTAAAACCGACCGGGCAGGAGAGCGCCGACGCCATTTCACGGTGGATCTGGCTTTCTGTGGTGCGTGCACCAATGGCGCCCCAGCTAATCAGGTCGGCAATAAACTGGCCGATCACCATATCCAGGAATTCGGTGGCGGTCGGCAAGCCCAGCGCGTTGATATCAATCAGAAGCTTGCGGGCAATACTGATGCCGCGATTCACATCAAAGCTGCCGTCCAGGTCGGGATCGGATATCAGGCCTTTCCAGCCGACCACCGTACGCGGTTTTTCGAAATAGGTGCGCATCACGATTTCCAGCCGATCCTGATAACGTTCACGTAGGGCAACTAAACGCTGAGCGTAGTCCAGCGCGGCGACCGGATCATGCAGGGAGCAGGGGCCGATGACGACCAGTAAACGGGGATCGTCGCCTGTGAGGATGCGGGCAATACGTTTGCGTGCGGCGGTGATGTTGTCGGCCATGGCAGATGAAAGCGGATGTTCTGCTGCCAGACTGGCAGGGGAAATCAGGCTGCCAATGCGCGCCGTGCGCAGTTCGTCAGTTTTATTCATGTTGTTCTCTAAGCTTTGTCTTCGCAGCGGTGAAATACCGGGAAGTGATGATGGTCACAATAAACCATTAGCCTGTGAATTCAAGCCACAACGTGACAATGCACGGTAAAATTGCGGCAGCGGCGCGTTACAGCTCCGCCGCCTGGGGATCATTAATACATGCGGCGCGTCAGGCCCATAATGTCGAGGATTTTGGTGGCGATCTCTTCTACGGAATAATTGGTACTGTTGAGATAGCGAATCTGGTGAGTGCGAAACAGCGCTTCGACTTCGCCCACTTCGAGCCGACACTGGCGCAGAGAAGCATAACGGGTATTTTCCGCACGTTCCTGTCGGATAGCCGCCAGGCGTTCCGGGTCGATTGTCAGGCCAAACAGTTTGTGTTGATGCTGACGCAGGGCGGGGGGCAATTTCAGATTATCCATGTCGTCGGCGATAAACGGATAGTTAGCAGCACGGATACCAAACTGCATCGCCAGATACAGGCTGGTTGGCGTTTTGCCACAGCGGGAAACGCCAATCAGGATCACCTGCGCATCTTCCAGGCCGCGCAGAGAGATGCCGTCATCGTGCGCCAGGGTGTAATCGATCGCCGCGATACGGGCGTCATATTTACCCAGATTGCTGGCATCAAGCCCGTGCGTTCGGTGCGCGACCGGTGCCGGTGACAGGCCCAGCTCCTGCTGAAGTGGAGCGACCAGCGCCTGGACAATGTCCTGACAAAAGCCTTCACTCTGAACAATGATGTCGCGTACTTCAGGCGTCACAATGGAAAAAAATACCAACGGGCGCACGCCACTTTGCTGGTAAAGCGCATTGATTTGCGCCTTAACGGCCTGCGCACGCTGCACGTTTTCAACAAACGGCAGGGTGACGCTGGTGGTATTTACCGGAAACTGAGATAACACGGCGTGGCCCAGCACTTCGGCTGTAATTGCTGTGCCGTCGGAAATGTAGAAAACGCTTCTGTCAGTGGTCATGAGTCGTGCCTCGGGCAGAGAAGTCGTGATAAGAATTGGATGATTCAGTCAATATAACCATGCCTTCAGGCGCAAGTGTAGCTCTCTCATTCTGTGCCAGCCGCTTTTCCCTTTTCGCCCTAAGGCTATCCCTGTTCCTGCCTGCATATTTCCTCACCTGGTAGCCTTTGGCGATAAACACGGGCGGCGTGTGTTGCGCAACAACAAAAGCGGCATACGCGACGGTAAAAATAATAAGTGATTTATTATCAATATGTTATTGAGAAACGATTGCTTTGCGCAACGTTGCAAAAAACCAGGCGCAATTCTGAAACTGCCTCAGAGAATCTGCTTTAACGATTCAACAGATCGTGTTTCGTCAGACGTTATGCCAGGCTGAATGTGTTAATAGCAGGATTTTCCATGTGCCCATTCATTAATAAAGGATCAGTTCAATGTCCAATAAAGGCGAACAGCCCTTAGTACTTTGGTACAACCAGCTTGGCATGCATGATGTTGATCGGGTGGGGGGCAAAAATGCCTCTCTGGGTGAGATGATTACCAATTTGTCATCTTTAGGTGTGTCAGTACCGAATGGTTTTGCCACCACTTCCTGGGCCTTTAATCAGTTTCTTGAGCAGAGCGGTCTGAACCAGCGTATCTATGCTTTGCTGGATGACACCAATATTGATGATGTTGATCAACTGGCGAAAGCGGGTAAACAAATACGCCAGTGGGTAGTCGAAACCCCATTCCAGCCTGAACTCGAAGCCGCCATTCTTTCGGCGTATGACCAACTCTCTGCGGATGATGCAGACGCGTCCTTCGCCGTGCGTTCATCCGCCACCGCTGAAGATATGCCTGATGCGTCCTTCGCTGGACAGCAGGAAACCTTCCTGAACGTGCAGGGCATTGAGTCAGTCATGGTAGCGGTCAAACACGTTTATGCCTCGCTGTTTAATGACCGTGCCATCTCTTACCGCGTCCATCAGGGCTACGATCATCGTGGCGTGGCGCTGTCGGCGGGGATTCAGCGCATGGTGCGCTCTGACCTGGCCTCATCCGGTGTGATGTTCACCATTGATACGGAATCAGGCTTTGATCAGGTGGTGTTTATTACCGCCGCGCTGGGCCTGGGCGAAATGGTGGTGCAGGGAGCGGTGAATCCGGACGAGTTTTATGTGCACAAGCCGACGCTGGCCGCGAAACGTCCTGCCATCGTGCGTCGCAACATGGGCTCGAAAAAAGTGCGGATGGTTTACGCCGACTCGCGGGAGCATGGCGAGCAGGTGCGCATCGAAGACGTTGCGGAAGCCGAGCGCGACCGTTTCTGTCTGAGCGATGCCGAAGTTGAGGCGCTGGCCCATCAGGCGGTGCTGATTGAGCAACACTACAAACGTCCGATGGATATCGAGTGGGCTAAAGACGGCCATACCGGCAAGCTGTTTATCGTCCAGGCGCGCCCTGAAACTGTGCGTTCCAATGGTCAGGTGATGGAGCGTTACAGCCTGCAAGGGCAGGGTAATGTGGTGATTGAAGGCCGCGCTATCGGCCACCGTATTGGTGCTGGTCCGGTTAAGGTCATTCATGATATCAGCGAGATGAACCGCATTGAAAAAGGGGACGTGCTGGTAACGGATATGACCGATCCCGACTGGGAACCGATCATGAAAAAGGCCTCAGCCATTGTGACCAATCGCGGCGGCCGTACCTGTCATGCTGCGATTATCGCGCGTGAGCTGGGTATTCCAGCGGTGGTGGGATGCGGCGATGCCACTGAGCGCCTCAAAGAAGGCCACAACGTCACCGTTTCCTGTGCAGAAGGCGATACTGGCTATGTCTATGACGAACTGCTCGACTTCGATGTCACCAGTTCGCAGGTCGATACCATGCCGGATTTGCCGCTTAAGATCATGATGAACGTGGGTAACCCGGATCGCGCCTTTGATTTCGCCTGCCTGCCTAACGAAGGTGTCGGGCTGGCGCGTCTGGAATTTATCATCAACCGCATGATTGGCGTGCACCCCAAAGCGTTACTGGAGTTTGATCAGCAAACTCCCGAGTTGCAGAAGCAAATTCGTCAGTTGATGAAAGGCTTCGACGATCCGGTTGAGTTCTACATTGCTCGCCTGACCGAAGGGATCGCGACGCTGGGCGCGGCTTTCGCACCAAAACGGGTGATTGTGCGCCTGTCGGATTTTAAAACTAATGAATACGCCAATCTGGTGGGGGGGGAACGTTACGAACCGGAAGAAGAGAACCCGATGCTGGGATTCCGTGGCGCGGGCCGTTACGTGTCCGAAAGCTTCCGCGACTGTTTTGCGCTGGAGTGCGAAGCGGTGAAGCGGGTACGAAACGAGATGGGACTGACCAACGTCGAGATCATGGTGCCGTTTGTACGTACGGTCGATCAGGCTCAGGCGGTGGTGGAGGAGTTAGGTCGCCAGGGGCTGAAGCGCGGAGAGAACGGGCTTAAGGTCATTATGATGTGTGAAATACCGTCGAATGCGCTGTTGGCCGAGCAGTTCTTACAACACTTTGACGGTTTCTCCATTGGATCTAATGACATGACTCAGCTGGCGCTGGGGCTGGATCGCGATTCCGGGGTCGTCTCAGCTTTGTTTGATGAACGGAATGAGGCGGTAAAAGCGTTGCTGTCCATGGCGATTCAGGCGGCGAAAAAACAGGGGAAATACGTTGGGATATGTGGTCAGGGACCTTCCGACCATCAGGATTTTGCTGCCTGGTTAATGGAGCAGGGCATTGACAGCCTGTCACTGAATCCGGATACCGTTGTTGAAACCTGGTTAAGCCTGGCGGCCCTGAACAAAACCGCCTGAGGTTATTGGTAAGATTATTGCCTGAAGGCCAGCGAATGCTGGCCTTTTTGGTTTCACTTTTCGACAGGCAAAAAAAAGCCCATCACAGGGGATGGGCAAAGACTACACACAGCAATTCTTTACGCTACTCAGGGGAAATTAGGGTGTTTAGAAACCAGTAAGTTGATTTCCAACATAGGAAATATGTTATTCACACGGCACGCTGGCGTCTTTAAGAATCCTCTTATTAGTTTAAAGGAAATAATATTTTGACGACTGGCTAGAGCGTTTCGGACCGTTATTATGTTTAGAAAGTAATCATTTTAGCGTGAGGAATGGGCCAGTGACGTGAAATATGCGTTTTATCTTAAAATCCGCTAATGAAAAAATGGCTGGCGATATCTTAATCAGCCAGCCAACTTAACGACTACTAATCATATAAAATCAAGAATCAGGGCTGTTCTTCGGATGATTCCTTTGCGACCCGCAGGGGATCGGCGCTCGGGGCGGGCACTTCATGCATCCAGACGGAGACCAGTCGATAAGAAACGGCCAGCACAACCGGTCCAATAAACAGGCCAATCATACCGAAGGCGATTAATCCCCCGATGACGCCGGACAGAATCAAAATCAGGGGGAGATCCGCGCCCATGCGAATCAGCACCGGACGCAGAATGTTATCCAGCGTACCGACCACGCAACTCCAGATCAGCAGTACCGTGCCCCAGGTGGTATCTCCACTCCAGTAGAGGTAAATAATGGCGGGAACCAGCACCAGCAGAGGACCGATTTGCACCAGGCAACAGAGAATCATCAACACGGTCAGTAGGGTGGCATAGGGGATGCCAGAGACTGCCAGCCCGATGCCGCCCAGAACGCCCTGTACCAGCGCGGTAACGACCACGCCCAGCGCGACGGCGCGTACGGCCTGTCCGGCCAGCAAAACCGCGGCATCACCCCGTCTGCCCGCCATGCGCCAGGCAAAATGACGGATACCCAGCGCGGCTTGCTCACCGCGCCAGTACAGCAGCACGCTGAACAGCAGCATCACGGCCAGATGAATCATAAAGCGGCCAAAGTGTCCGGCCTGCGCAACAAAGAAGCCGGTGGTGCGGCCCACATAGGGCTGCAGTTTTGCCATGATGGCCGCGCCGCCGCCCGCCACCAGTTTTTGGTAACTGGCATACAGCTTCTCGCCCACCATGGGAATATCGTTAAGCCAGCTCAGGGTTGGCAACATATGTCCCTGGGTTGCCCAGGCGATAACCGGTGCGCTGTTATCGATCAGGCTGTTAACCAGCAGGGCAACCGGAATAATAAACAACAGCAGCAGCAGAATGGTCATAACAATCACCGCCAGAAAGCGCTGTCCCCAGAGCAGCCGCTGAATTTTCAGCATCAGTGGCCAGGTGGCGATGACCACCATGCTTGCCCAGGCAAAGCCCAATATGAACGGCTGAACCACCCATAAACAGGCGGCGATTAAGAGTAAAATGAACATCAACGTGAATAACATCTGGGGAAGATCTATCTGCCGTTCCAGGCTTTTCATCTTAGGCATTACCTCATTGGAATCCGTCAACTCAGGGGATAACGGTGCCCCATAATCATGAGCCATTTCATGGCGTTTATACAGGCTTGTAAATAAATGGTTTCAGCTTCCCCTGAAAAAACGACAGCGCCGTTGGAAATGTGATAAAACTGAGGCGTAAAGCAAGATACAGACGCAAACCTACCCAACATCTTTGGTCACATAATAATGATCCCACAGATTTCTCAGGCACCGGGTCTTATCCAACGGGTGCTGACATTTCTTGAAACCCTCAAAGCGCAGGGTTTCACCGGCGATACCGCCACCAGTTACGCCGACAGACTTTCACTTTCCACTGACAACAGCATCTATCAGCTCCTGCCCGATGCGGTGCTTTTCCCGCGTTCCACGGCAGATGTTGCCCTGATAGCCCGGCTTGCGGGTGAAGCACCCTTTTCAGGCCTGGTCTTTACCCCGCGCGGCGGTGGCACCGGCACCAACGGCCAGTCGCTGAATCAGGGCATTATTGTCGACATGTCGCGCCACATGAACCGCATCCTGGAGATCAATACCGAACAGGGATGGGTACGCGTTGAAGCCGGCGTGGTAAAAGACCAGCTTAATGCTTACCTGAAACCTTTTGGCTTCTTCTTTTCGCCAGAGTTATCGACCAGTAACCGAGCCACGCTCGGCGGGATGATTAACACCGATGCATCCGGTCAGGGTTCGCTGGTCTACGGCAAAACCTCTGACCATGTTTTGGGCCTGCGGGCCGTGCTGCTCGGCGGGGATATTCTGGATACCCGACCGGTACCCACCGCGCTGGCAGAGCATCTGGCGCAAACGCCAACCCCCGAAGGCCGGATTTATCAGCAGGTACTGACTCGTTGCCGTGAACATCGCGAACTGATTCTGGAAAAGTTTCCCAAACTTAACCGTTTCCTGACCGGTTACGATCTGCGCCATGTGTTTAGCGATGATATGCAGACCTTTGACCTGACGCGGCTGTTATGTGGCGCGGAAGGGACACTGGCGTTTATCACTGAAGCCCGTCTGGATATTACGCCTCTGCCCAAGGTGCGGCGCATCGTCAATATCAAGTATGACGCTTTCGATTCCGCGCTTCGTAACGCGCCGCTGATGGTAGAAGCCCAGGCGCTGTCGGTAGAAACGGTTGACTCCAAAGTCCTGAATCTGGCGCGGGAAGACATTGTCTGGCATTCCGTTCGCGAGCTGATTACGGATATTCCGGATAAAGAGATGCTGGGGCTGAATATTGTGGAGTTTGCCGGAGATGATGCCCCGCAGATCGATCGGCAAATGACGCAGCTTTGTGCCCGTCTGGATACCTTAATGGCAGCGCAGCAGGGCGGCGTTATCGGCTACCAGCTCTGTGACGATCTTGATGGGATCGAGCGCATCTACAACATGCGTAAAAAAGCCGTGGGCTTACTTGGCAATGCCAAAGGGCGTGCCAAGCCGATCCCGTTTGTTGAAGACACGGCCGTTCCACCTGAACATCTTGCCGATTATATCGTCGAGTTCCGTGCGCTTCTGGACAGCCATGGCCTGAGTTATGGCATGTTTGGTCATGTGGATGCCGGCGTGCTTCACGTCCGCCCGGCACTGGATATGTGCGATCCTCATCAGGAAATGATGATGAAGCAAATTTCCGATGAGGTAGTTGCCTTAACCGCACGCTATGGTGGCCTGCTTTGGGGCGAACATGGCAAGGGCTTCCGCGCACAGTACAGCCCGGCCTTTTTTGGTGAAACGCTGTTTAATGAGCTGCGCCGCATTAAAGCCGCCTTCGATCCCGATAACCGACTTAATCCCGGCAAGATTTGTACACCGTTCGACAGCGATGCGGCAATGATGCAGGTCGATGCGACCAAGCGTGGCAGCTACGATCGCCAGATTCCCCTTCAGGTGCGTGAAACCTGGCGTGGTGCGCTGGAGTGTAATGGCAACGGGCTATGCTTTAATTTTGATGCCCGCAGCCCGATGTGCCCCTCCATGAAAATCACCCGTAACCGCATTCACTCGCCCAAAGGGCGCGCGACCTTAACGCGGGAATGGCTGCGTTTACTGGCGGAGCAGGGGGTTGATCCGCTGATGCTGGAGAAAAAGCTGCCGGAAAATACCCTGTCGCTCCGCGCGCTGATAAGCAGAATGCGCAATACCTGGTATGCGAACAAAGGGGAATATGACTTTTCACATGAGGTGAAGGAGGCGATGTCAGGTTGCCTGGCCTGTAAAGCCTGTTCCACCCAGTGCCCGATTAAGATTGACGTCCCGGATTTTCGTTCCCGCTTTTTACAGCTCTACCATACGCGCTATCTGCGCCCGCTCAGCGACCATCTGGTCGCAGCGGTCGAAAGCTATGCGCCACTCATGGCAAAAGCGCCGGGCGTGTTTAACTTTTTTCTGAAGCAGCCCTGGGCCTCTTCCTTCAGTAAAACGCACATCGGCATGGTCGACTTGCCGTTACTGTCATCGCCGACGCTCAAGCAGCAGTTGAGCGGGCACCCGGCCATGAATATGACGCTGGAGCAGCTTGAAGCGCTCAGTGACACGCAGCGAGCCAAAAAAGTGCTGGTGGTGCAGGACCCCTTTACCAGTTTCTATGAAGCCAGGCTGGTGCACGATTTTATTACGCTGATTGAAAAACTGGATTATCAGCCGGTTCTGCTGCCGTTCACGCCTAACGGCAAAGCGCAGCACGTGAAAGGCTTTTTACAACGCTTTGCCCGCACGGCCAGTAAAACTGCCGATTTCCTGAATCGCGTGGCAAAGCTGGGGATGCCGATGGTGGGGATCGATCCGGCAACGGTGCTGTGTTACCGCGACGAGTATCGTCAGACGCTGGGCGAGGCCCGCGGTGACTTCACTGTGTTGCTGGTGCATGAGTGGCTGCAGCATGCGCTGCAGGAACGTGAGGTACAGGTCACCGGCGGGGAATCATGGTATCTGTTTGCCCACTGCACGGAGGTCACGGCCCTTCCGGCAACGCCCGGTCAGTGGCAAGCGATTTTCTCGCGCTTCGGCGCAAAGCTCGAAAATATTAACGTGGGCTGCTGCGGAATGGCTGGCACCTATGGTCACGAAAGCCAGAATCTGGAGAATTCGCTGGGGATTTATGCGCTGTCATGGCATCCACAGTTGCAAAAACTCCCGCGTCAACGCTGTCTGGCAACCGGTTTTTCCTGCCGCAGTCAGGTCAAACGGGTAGAGGGCAACGGGATGCGTCATCCGCTTCAGGCACTGCTTGAATTAGTGTAAAACGGGTAGGCGACGCCGATCGCAGGTTGGATTAGAATATCCAGCCTGCGTGGCGGACAAATTCACGCTGCAACAGGGTGGCCTGTTCCCATTCACCGCAGCGGGCAAGCTGGTGGCAAAGCTGAGTCAGAGACAGCCTTGCCAGTTGGTAAGCCTGAAGACGAAACAGGCGATCGCGGTCGGGGTTTTGCATTTCGTCCACCAGTCGGTGGTGAAGTTTGCCCATCGCATGCAGATAACTCTGGTCATCGCCATTTAGCTGGCAGATCTCTGCCATATCCCGGCAGGTATCATTAAACTGACGCAGTTGCTGAAGGGTACATTCAGCCCGGTTAAGTTTGGCCTGAGCCAGGTAGAAGTCGACGGTGAGATCGCGTACCGAAAATCGGTATTCATCAAGTTTATGCTGAAGCCAGGCGGAAACGGATAACGACATAACGCGCCTCAATATTGAATGATAATGATTATCATATTCATCCATAGCGGGATTGCAATCACCCGGGAAGAAATTTTTTTCGATTTATCTCACCTGTCGGTATAATCGGAAATAACAATCTGTTTACAATGCAGAAAGGCGTAACCTATCAATAAGGGCGTTATCCTAAAGTGGTTATTTAAAAATTCACGAATTATTAACAGGTTACAGCACCGTATTTCGTCCAGCGCTTGCCTCTGCAAGCCTGCCTGAAACGACTATGCTTAATAAATGCGCTGTCAAAAACAGCACCTTATGATTATCCCTGCAAAACAAGAGGTTGAAGTGATTTGTCAGATCACTACCATAGGGGGATAGCCTGAAAAGGTCCGGACTCAAGAGGTATCAACATGTCATCCGTGAATGCAGACTCTTTCTCACCCGACGATTATGTGTGGAAAGGGTTAACGCTGACTGAAACCGCAGCGAAACAAATTCTAAATCTGGCCGCAGAAAACCCAGAAGTCAAGGGCCTGCGTTTAGCAATTAAACAATCCGGCTGTGCCGGTTTTGGTTATGTGATGGATCTGGTGAAGCAGCCAGAAGATGATGATCTGCAGTTTTCCTACTACGGCGCAACGCTGTTTGTGCCGCTTCAGGCAATGCCATTTATCGATGGCACCGAAGTGGACTATGTCCGCGAAGGCCTGAATCAGATTTTTAAATTCAATAACCCTAAAGCTCAGCACGCCTGCGGGTGCGGTGAAAGCTTTGGCGTCGAGTAAGTGAAATATGTCACGACACAGCGAAACATCTGACGATGTACAAATGTGGGAAGGTAAGCTCAATTACAAAGAGGGCTTCTTTACCCAATTGCAAACCGAAGAATTTGCCAACGGCATCAATGAAGATGTGGTGCGGGCAATTTCGGCTAAGCGTAACGAGCCAGAGTGGATGCTGGAGTTTCGTCTTAAAGCCTTTCGTGCCTGGCTGGAAATGGATGAGCCACACTGGCTGAAAGCCCATTACGAAAAGCTTGATTATCAGGATTACAGCTACTATTCCGCGCCATCGTGCGGAAACTGCGATGACACCTGCGCGTCCGAACCCGGCGCGACTCAGGCATCCGGTAGCGCACCTGCCAGTGATTATCTGACGCAGGAAGTTGAGAACGCGTTTAATCAGTTAGGCGTTCCGGTACGTGAAGGCAAAGAAGTGGCGGTTGACGCCATTTTTGACTCCGTCTCCGTGTCGACCACCTATCGTGGCAAGCTGGCAGAGCAGGGGATTATCTTCTGTTCGTTTGGCGAAGCCATCCACGATCATCCCGAACTGGTGAAAAAGTATCTGGGTACCGTGGTGCCACCCAACGACAACTTCTTTGCTGCACTGAACTCTGCCGTGGCGTCTGACGGTACCTTCGTCTACATCCCGAAAGGGGTGCGTTGCCCGATGGAGCTGTCGACCTATTTCCGTATCAACGCCGCGAAAACCGGTCAGTTTGAACGTACGATTCTGATTGCAGATGAAGACAGCTACGTCAGCTATATCGAAGGCTGCTCTGCGCCCGTGCGTGATACTTACCAGCTTCATGCGGCGGTGGTCGAGGTCATTATTCATAAGAACGCGGAAGTAAAATATTCCACCGTTCAGAACTGGTTCCCGGGTGGCGAAGGCGAGGGCGGTATTCTCAACTTCGTGACCAAGCGCGCGCTTTGCGAAGGTGACTACAGCAAAATGTCATGGACCCAGTCGGAAACCGGCTCGGCCATTACCTGGAAATACCCAAGCTGTATTCTGCGTGGCGATAACTCGGTGGGCGAATTTTACTCGGTGGCACTGACCAGCGGCCGCCAGCAGGCGGACACCGGTACCAAGATGATCCACATCGGCAAAAACACCAGGTCGACCATCATCTCTAAAGGTATCTCAGCCGGGAAAAGCCAGAACACCTACCGTGGCCTGGTGAAAATCATGCCCACGGCAACCAACGCACGTAACTTTACCCAGTGTGATTCCATGCTGATTGGCCCGGATTGCGGTGCGCATACGTTCCCGTATGTTGAAACCCGTAACAATACCGCCCAGCTGGAGCACGAAGCGACCACCTCACGTATCGGCGAAGATCAGATGTTCTACTGTCTGCAACGTGGCATCAGTGAAGAAGATGCTATCTCAATGATCGTGAACGGTTTCTGTAAAGACGTATTCTCTGAGCTGCCGCTGGAATTTGCAGTGGAAGCACAAAAACTGTTAGCCATCAGCCTTGAGCACAGTGTGGGCTGATTGACGCCGTCACACGCGTTGCCGGAAGCAATGTGAAGGAATAAGCATGTTAAGTATCAAAGATTTACAGGTTAGCGTTGAAGACAAAGCGATTTTACGTGGTCTGAACCTTGAGATTAAACCCGGTGAAGTTCACGCCATCATGGGACCTAACGGTTCCGGTAAAAGTACGCTGTCTGCGACCTTAGCCGGCCGTGAAGACTATGAAGTGACCGGCGGTTCAGTCACCTTTAAGGGCAAAGACCTGCTGGAGCTGGAACCTGAGGAACGTGCAGGCGAAGGCATCTTTATGGCTTTCCAGTACCCGGTTGAAATTCCCGGCGTCAGCAACCAGTTTTTCCTGCAGACCTCCGTGAATGCGGTGCGCAAATATCGTCAGCAGGACGAGCTGGATCGCTTTGATTTCCAGGACTTCATTGAAGAAAAAATTGATCTGCTGCAGATGCCAGAAGATTTGCTGACGCGTTCCGTTAACGTTGGCTTCTCCGGTGGTGAGAAAAAGCGTAACGATATCCTGCAGATGGCCGCACTGGAACCCGATCTGTGCATTCTCGATGAAACCGACTCTGGTCTGGACATTGATGCCCTGAAAATCGTGGCCAACGGCGTAAACAGCCTGCGCAACGAAAAGCGTGCATTCATTATCGTGACGCACTACCAGCGTATTCTGGATTACATCAAGCCTGACTTCGTGCACGTGCTGTATCAGGGCAAAATCATAAAATCTGGCGACTTCTCGCTGGTGAAACAGTTGGAGGAGCAGGGCTATGGCTGGCTTACCGACGAAGAGTGATTCTGCGCTGCAACAGTGGCACCACCTGTTTGAATCACGCGGTGAAATGCGTTCAATGCAGGCTCAGCAACACTGGCAGCAGCTAATGCGTTTGGGTTTGCCCACCCGCAAACATGAAAACTGGAAATACACCCCGCTGGATGGCCTGCTGGCGCAGCACTTCGTGTTGCCCGACGCGCATGAACTCAGCGCCTCGCAGGTTGACGAACTGGCCCTGGCGCTGGATGCGATCCGTCTGGTGTTTGTTGACGGTAAATTCCAGCCTGCGCTGAGTACGCGTGATACTGAACTGTTTGAGATTCAGCACAGCGTAGCGGCCGAACGTCGTGATTTGCCTGCGGCTGTTCAGCCAGAAATTTTCCTGCATCTGACCGAAAGCCTGGCTGAAGAAGTGACCTGTATTCGCCTGGCGCGCGGAAAGGCGGCAGCACGTCCGCTATATCTGCTGCACATCACCAGCGGCAAAGACGATGGCATGAATACCGTGCATCATCGTCACCATCTGCAACTGGAAGAGAGCGCTGAAGCTGAAGTGATCGAGCACTTTGTGACGCTGAACGACAGCGCGCATTTTACCGGTGCCCGTTTTACGTTTGCCGTCGCGGACAATGCCAGGCTCAAGCACACCAAGCTGGCCTTTGAAAGCACCAAAAGCTATCACTTTGCCCATAACGACATCGTCATTAATCGTGATGCGCAAGTCACCAGTACCAGCTTCTTACTGGGTGCCGGCTTAAGCCGTCACAATACCAGTACGCAGCTCAATGGTGAAAATACTCAGCTGTCCCTGAACAGCCTGGTGCTGCCGGTGAATCAGGAAGTGGCGGATACTCGCACCTATCTTGAACACAACAAAGGCCACTGCCTGAGTCGTCAGATGCACAAAACCATCGTGCGTGATAAAGGGCGTGCCGTATTTAACGGCCACATCAAAGTGGCTCAACATGCACTGAAAACAGACGGACAGATGACCAATAACAACCTGTTATTAGGCCGTCTGGCGGAAGTCGACACCAAACCGCAGCTGGAAATTTATGCGGATGATGTGAAGTGCAGCCACGGCGCGACCGTGGGCCGTATTGATGACGAACAGATGTTCTATCTGCGCTCGCGCGGTATTGATCAGGACGCGGCGCAAACCATGATCATTCATGCCTTTGCTGCCGAGTTGACCGAAACGCTGGAAAACCCGGTGCTGCGACAGGCTGTGCTGCAGCGCATTGCGCAGCGCTTTCCAGGAGACGACTCATGATGCACTTCGATCTCGAGCGTATCAGGGCGGATTTCCCCGTTCTGAAGCGTGAGGTCAACGGTCATCCGCTGGCCTACCTTGACAGCGCGGCCAGCGCACAGCGCCCTTTGTCGGTCATCAATGCCGAAAGTCATTTTTACCAGCACGGCTATGCGGCCGTGCACCGTGGTATCCATACGCTCAGCCAGCAGGCGACCAGCGACATGGAAAACGTTCGCGAACAGGCGGCACGTTTTCTCAATGCATCGTCGTCGGAAGAGATCGTCTTTGTAAAGGGTACGACGGAAGGCATCAACCTGGTCGCGAACAGCTGGGGCGGCAGTCAGCTCCAGCCCGGTGATAATCTGATCATCACCCAGATGGAACACCACGCGAATATCGTGCCCTGGCAGATGGTGGCAGAGCGCTGTGGAGCAGAGATCCGGGTACTGCCGCTCACTGACAACGGTGAGCTGGCCCTGGCGCAACTGGCTGGATTAATTGACAGCCGGACCCGGCTGCTGGCGGTTACGCACGTTTCAAACGTGCTGGGCACCGTAAACCCGGTTAAAGCTATCGTTGCGCAGGCGAAGGCCGCTGGTCTGGTTACGCTCATTGATGGCGCTCAGGCCGTGATGCATGACAAGGTCGACGTGCAGGATATCGACTGCGACTTCTATGTCTTCTCCGCCCATAAGCTCTATGGCCCAAATGGTATTGGCGTGCTTTATGGTCGTAAGGCCCTTCTGGATGCGATGCCACCCTGGGAAGGCGGGGGATCGATGATTGGTGAAGTGCTGCTGCCCACCGGCACCACCTGGAATACCGCGCCCTGGCGTTTTGAAGCCGGTACGCCAAACACCGGCGGAATCATCGGGCTGGGTGCGGCGCTGGACTACGTGCAGGCGCTGGGTCTGGATACCATCCATCAGCGCGAAACGGCCCTGATGAACTATGCCCTTGATAAACTCTCATCCGTGCCTGATATTCAGATATACGGTCCGCAGCAGCGCGCAGGCGTGATTGCCTTTAACCTTGGCAAACACCACGCGTTTGACGTCGGCAGCTTCCTTGATCAGTACGGTATTGCGATTCGTACCGGACATCATTGTGCTATGCCGCTACTGCGCCACTATCAGGTCCCGGCGATGTGCCGCGCGTCGTTCACCTTTTATAACAGTGAAGAAGAGGTCGATCGCCTGGCGGCTGGGTTGACGCGTATTCATCGTCTGCTGGGCGGTTGAGCAGAGTAAACGGAGTGATTAATGGCGACGTTGCCAGAAAAAGAGAAACTGGTGCGCAACTTCAATCGTTGCGCCAACTGGGAAGAGAAGTATCTGTACATCATTGAGTTGGGTGCCAAACTCCCGGAATCATCTGAAACACTGCACCAGCCTGAACATGCCATTACCGGCTGTCAGAGCCAGGTGTGGATCAAAATGACGCCGCAGGCAGATGGCACCATCGGCTTTGAAGGTGACAGTGATGCAGCTATTGTTAAGGGATTGATAGCTATCGTATTTAGTCTCTATCAAAATCTGCAACCCGCTGAGATCGTGGCACTGGATGTTCGCCACTGGTTCGGCGAACTGGCCCTTGTTCAGCACCTTACGCCAACGCGTTCGCAGGGGCTGGAAGCGATGATTAAGGCAATTCGCCATACCGCTCAGAACCTCAGCTAAGATACACTCCAAAGACGCCATCCGGCGTCTTTTTACTATCTGACGAGAAAACCGCATGAAACCTGCTTTGTGTTTAGCCGGTGCATTGCTGCTGACCTGTTTTGGGCTCTCTGCACCCGTTTTTGCCACGGAATACCCGTTACCGCCACCTGACAGTCGCCTGATAGGTGAAAATGTCCTGACGCAGGTGCCGGATAACAAACGCCCGCTGGAAGACGTTGCTGCGCGCTACCAGGTGGGCTTGCTGGGGATGTTAGAAGCGAATCCCGGCACCGATCCCTGGTTACCGAAGCCGGGCACCCAACTCACCGTTCCGCTACAAATGATTTTGCCGGATACGCCGCGCGAAGGCATCGTGGTTAACATGGCCGAACTGCGTTTGTACTACTATCCGAAAGGCGAAAACAAAGTCATCGTGTATCCCATTGGCATTGGCCAGTTAGGGATAATGACGCCCATCATGGTGACCAGTATCAGTCAGAAAATCCCCAATCCCACCTGGACGCCAACGGCGAATATCCGCAAGCGTTACGCCAAAGAGGGCATCACGCTGCCCGCCGTGTTCCCGGCTGGCCCGGATAACCCTATGGGGCTGCATGCGCTGCGTATGGCCCGTGGTACGGGGCAGTACCTTATCCACGGCACCAACGCGAACTTTGGTATCGGTATGCGCGTGAGTTCAGGATGCAT
Organism: Pantoea sp. SJZ147; assembly: GCF_007828605.1. Lineage (NCBI taxonomy): Bacteria > Pseudomonadati > Pseudomonadota > Gammaproteobacteria > Enterobacterales > Erwiniaceae > Pantoea > Pantoea sp. SJZ147. The sequence goes on along the minus strand of NZ_VIVB01000001.1, from coordinate 386,311 downwards.
TCGCTTACGTACTGAGGATATCGAGGCGCTCTATAATGCAGTGCCAGTTGGCACGCGGGTACAAATTATCAATCAGCCAGTGAAATACAGCGTTGAACCCGATGGTAAACGTTATGTCGAGGTGCATCAACCGCTGTCGCACAGTGAGAAAGATGATCCGCAAACCGCGCCAATCGCGCTCAGTGGTGGCTTCAGGACGTTTATGAAAAGCGAGCAGAGTGACGGGGCATTGATCAAAGCCACCCTGATGCGTCGCTCAGGGATGCCTGTACTGGTAAGTGCGGGAGAGCCGGTGCAGAATGAGGCTGCGGTCTTATCGTCGCCCTGAGACGGCTGGAGAGGGGAGCGCGCGAGCCTTGACCGCTGAATAGCAGGCAAAAAAAATGGTGCCACAAGGGCACCATTTTTAAAACCAGAACTCTTACTTACGGTAAGAGTGAGCCTGGTTGTCCAGACGCTGGTTAGCGCGAGCTGCGTCGTCTTTAGCAGCCTGAACGTCAGAACGCACTGCGTTCACGTCGTTGCTCAGCTGGTCAACTTTAGCGTTCAGAGTCTGAACGTCTGAAGACAGCTGGTCGATTTTAGCGTTGCTTGAGCAACCAGCCAGCAGAGTTGAACCCAGAATTACCGCGCCCAGTACCAGTTTAGTACGATTCATTATTTATACCCTCTAGATTGAGTTAATCTCCATGTAGCGTTACAAGTATTACACAAAGCTTTTTAACTTGAGAATAATTTTTTGATAAGAACATGCTTAAACATGATCGTTCGCTCAAAGAAACAGCGAATTGAAGAGGAACGTAAAAAAATTTAGCTAAAACAGAGAGATTTAATCGGATTAACCTTAATTTTAAGGGCATTTTTATTGTGACTTTAGGCTGAGGTTTTCCAGAATCGCAATTGTTTAGCCAATAAAAAAGCGCCTTTTAAGGCGCTTTTTAAAAAAGAGGCGTTAAATGCGCTATTACAGAACGTGCACCGACGCCGTATTGGTGGTTCCGCTTGGGACCAGCGCACCGGAAACCAGCACCACAACATCACCTTTCTGAGCGAAACCGCTTTCCAGCGCCGCTTGTTTACCCAGATGATAGAAATCATCGGTAGAGGCGATTTCGCTGACCATACGTGTCTCAATACCTTTGCTCAGAATCAACTGGCGGGCGGTGGTGGCATTAGTCGTCAATGCCAGGATGGTTGCGTTCGGGAAGTACTTACGCACGGCCTTGGCTGATTTACCGCCTTCCGTTGCGACGACAATCAGGGGCGCTTCCAGTTTTTCCGCTGTCTCAACGGCACCACGGCAGACAGCTTCAGTAATGCGCAGCTTACGGCTGTCATTCTGACCGTCGATACGCGGCTTCATCACACGATCGGTGCGTTCACAGATAGTGGCCATAATCGTTACCGATTCCAGCGGATAGCGACCTTTAGCACTCTCTCCGGAAAGCATAACGGCATCAGTACCATCAAGGATGGCGTTAGCCACGTCGCCGGCTTCAGCGCGGGTTGGACGTGGGTTCTTAATCATCGAATCCAACATCTGTGTCGCGGTGATCACGACTTTACGGGCCTTATTACATTTTTTGATCATCATCTTCTGCGCGAAGATCACTTCTTCAACCGGGATTTCCACGCCCAGATCGCCACGCGCAACCATGATGCCGTCAGAGGCTTCGAGGATTTCATCGAAGTTATTCAGGCCTTCCTGGTTTTCAATCTTAGAGATGATTTGAATGTGTTCGCCGCCGTGCTGCTTCAGGTGCTCACGGATTTCCAGCACGTCTGAACGTTTACGGATGAACGACGCCGCGACAAAATCAACGCCTTGCTCGCAACCAAAAATCAGGTCGCGTTTGTCTTTTTCCGCCAGTGCAGGCAACTGAATAGAAACGCCAGGCAGGTTAACGCCTTTATTTTCGCCCAGATCGCCGTTGTTGAGGACTTCACAGACGACGCTGTTCTCAGTGACTTCGGTGACCTGCATGCCGATCAGACCATCATCGACCAGCACGGTGTTACCGATTTTGAGATCGTTGGCAAAACCTGAGTAGGTAACGGCAACGCGCTCGCTGTTACCAATCACGCTCTGGTCGGTAGTAAAGGTAAAGGTTTGACCGGCTTTCAGGGACACATCGTTGCCACCTTCCAGCTTCATGGTACGGATTTCCGGGCCTTTCGTATCCAACAGAATAGCTGCAGGAATACCGGTTTTTTTCGTCACGGCACGCATGTTAGTAATACGCTGGCCGTGTTCTGCATAGTCACCGTGAGAGAAGTTAAGACGCATAACGTTCATGCCTGCTTCAAGCAGCTGGGTCAGCATCTCTTCGGATTCGGTTTTTGGGCCGATAGTACAAACGATCTTAGTCTTTTTCATGACGGGTTATCTGTAAGTTGTGATGGATGAGAAACAGGATTTCGATGACAGCGCACCGAAATGAGAACTCTGGTTGAAAGCGATAAGGGCGGTACAAGATAAGAATAGGTGACGAAGGCCAGGCGTGCAGGGAAGTTGCGTGGTTAGCCGGGTTAACCACCGTGACGTTGTTGCGCAAACAATCTTAGTTATCGTCATAAGCACGTAGTCGCTGAAACCTTTCAAGTAAACAACGCCGCCAGTATAATCACTAAGTATGCGAAAACCAATCGAAAAACAGTCACTAAAGGTAATGTAAATCAAGAAAGGGGTTGTTGCGCAAAAGAAGAAAGGACGTAAAAGAGTGGTGCGCTCTAATGGACTCGAACCATCGACCCCCACCATGTCAAGGTGGTGCTCTAACCAACTGAGCTAAGAGCGCATATCAAATTTGGTGCGTCCGAGTGGACTCGAACCACCGACCCCCACCATGTCAAGGTGGTGCTCTAACCAACTGAGCTACGGACGCACTTGGTGCGCTCTAATGGACTCGAACCATCGACCCCCACCATGTCAAGGTGGTGCTCTAACCAACTGAGCTAAGAGCGCAACATGCTGTCAGGGCGACAGCGGGGACGAATATTAACGGCAGCGTAAGAGGCTGGCAAGGAGAAAAATACAAATTTGCCAATGAATGAACATCATCTGCACGATGCGCCGTTTTTTTGAACGTAACGGGCCTTTTCCGGCCCGTTCAGTCAGTTAGCGAGACGCGCGTGTCAGGATCAACGCCGCAGGTAATTGCTGTAAACGTCGTACCCGCCACAGCATCATCACGGCGGCCGAGGTCAGGCCAACGATAAACCCGCACCAGAACCCCGCCGGCCCCATGCGCGGGACAACCCAGTCGGTCAACGCCAGGATGTAACCCGACGGCAGACCCAGCAGCCAGTAGGCAATAAAGGTGATAAAGAAAATCGAACGGGTATCTTTATAGCCACGTAAAATCCCGCTGCCAATGACCTGAATAGAATCTGAAATCTGATAAATGGCCGCCAGCAGCATGAGTTGCGCAGCCAGCGTCACCACGGCGGGATTGTCGTTGTAAAGCAGGGCGATTTGATGGCGAAACGTCACGGTAAAGATCGCCGTGATTACCGCCATGCCGACACCGACGCCTTGCGCGGTCCAGGCCGCCACGCGCGCCTGCTCTGTCGAACCCTGACCCAGACGATAACCCACGCGAATGGTGGCGGCCACGCCCAACGACAGCGGCAGAACAAACATCAGCGAGCTAAAGTTCAGGGCAATCTGGTGCCCGGCAACATTAACAATGCCCAGCGGCGATACTAACAGCGCCACCACAGCAAACAGGGTCACTTCAAAAAACAGCGCCAGGGCGACCGGCAAACCTAACCCTGTAAGACGTTGCAGGATAGCGCGTGAGGGTGCCGACCAGCGGCTCTCCACGCGGATGTCCCGCATGCTGCGCATCCGCCGTACCCAAAAGCGCATACAGAAAAACATCGCCCAGTAGACCGAAGCGGTTGCTACGCCACAGCCCACGCCGCCCAGTGCCGGCATGCCGAAGTGACCGTAGATAAAGATATAGTTCAGCGGGATATTCAGCATCAGCCCAAGAAAACCCAGCACCATAGCGGGTTTGGTTTTGGATAGCCCTTCGCACTGGTTACGCATGACCTGGAAAAACAGGTAACCCGGCGCACCAAACAGCAGGGCATGCAGATAGCCTTCGGCTTTCTCCGCCAGTAGCGGATCGATGTCATGCATGGAGCGGATAAAATACCCGGCGTTCCAGAGCACCAGCATGATGAGCAGCGAGAGGAAAAACGCCAGCCAAAAGCCCTGACGAAGCTGTTCAGCGATTCGCTCGCGGCGACCTGAACCATTGAGTTGCGCAATGGTGGGCGTCAATGCCAGTAAAACACCATGACCAAACAGGATGGCGGGAAGCCAAATGGACGTGCCAACAGCGACGGCGGCCATATCCGTGGCGCTGACTGCGCCGGCCATAATGGTATCTACAAATCCCATCGCGGTTTGCGCCACCTGAGCCAGGATAACGGGGATCGCGAGGGCCAGCAATTGACGCGCTTCTGTTAAATACTTCTGCACGTAAACACCTGACTTGTCTGATTAATAAAGAAATGAGGAATGCTTCAGCGGAAGCAAGCCCTAGTGTAACTGGCGCGACTGATTTCTCCAATCTTTGTCACGCAATGCGGTTTCATCCTTTGTGGCCTGTCACTCAGGCTGTTGAAACCTAACACTTAAGCAGGGCTGTGGTAAACTGACACAAACTTCGCAGAGGCAAAGACTATGTTTACCGGTATTGTGCAGGGCACCGCAGAAATCGTGTCCATTGAAGATAAAGGTCTGTTCCGTACTCACGTTGTGAGACTTCCCGCCGAACTGCTGCCGGGCTTAGCGTTGGGCGCATCCGTCGCCCATAACGGCTGCTGTCTGACCGTAACCGACATTAATGGCGATCGGGTTAGTTTTGATCTGATTAAAGAAACATTGCGCGTGACCAATCTTGGCGACCTGGGTCAGGGCGATGTGGTGAATATCGAGCGTGCGGCTAAATTTAGCGATGAAATCGGGGGACACCTGATGTCCGGTCATATCATGACCACGGCCGAAATCTGCAAAATTATCCGTTCTGAAAACAACCGTGAAATCTGGTTTAAAATCCAGGATGCCGCGCAGATGAAGTACATCCTGCACAAGGGATTTGTGGGCATTGATGGCATCAGCCTGACCGTGGGTGATGTGACGAAAACCAAATTCTGCGTTCATTTGATCCCCGAGACACTGGAGCGAACAACGCTGGGTGCCAAAACCTTCGGCGACCGGGTCAATATCGAAATCGATCCTCATACCCAGGCGATAGTCGATACGGTTGAACGTGTTCTGGCGCAGCGTGAAAACGCCGCAGTGAAGGCGCTGGCCGATCAGGCCGATCAGCCCGACGAGGAACGGGATGAATAGCAGCCGCTAAGCCGTTTGCGACATACGGCCAGTGACCCGATGATGAACTGTCAAAAGCCGTCTTTCGGGACGGCTAACTTATGGATGAGCCAACCATAAGGCGGTGCCGGGAGACGGAAACTTTACCGCCGCCCGGCAGCGGTTTGTCGTCGCCGTCGTCCTGAACGCGATGGACGAGGCACCCGGTAAACCGATCAACAGGTATGACCGGGCCGCTCGCGGCACCTGCCCACAACTTCACCGCAACAACCTCACCGCGTTCGCCGCAGTCCGCCTTTATCGGTCCTAGCGGGCAACACGCAATCCGCCCTCGACGCCACGACTAAACACGATCTGCCAGAGCTGAATCTCGCGCGCGCGAAACGCCCCCGCGCAGGCGTTCAGGTAATACGAGAACATCCGCCGGAAACGTTCTTCATAGCGTTCAGCCAGCGCTGGCCAGGCACGCTGGAAACGTTCATGCCAGGCCATCAGGGTTGTATCGTAGTCGACGCCAAAGTTATGCCAGTCTTCCATGATAAAATGCGGTTCGCTGACGTCGGCGATATGGCGCAAAGAAGGCAGGCAGCCGTTAGGGAAAATATACTTCCCGATCCACGGGTCAACATGCATATCGGTTTTGATCGCGCCAATCGTGTGCAGCAGGAAGATGCCGTCAGGTTTAAGGTTGCGATCGACCGTTGCAAAATAGGTGGGATAATTTTTCGGGCCGACATGTTCGAACATGCCCACCGACACGATGCGGTCAAACTGTTGATTTAAATCCCGATAATCCTGCAGCAGGATGGTAACATCCAACCCTTCACAGCGCTGTTGCGCCAGCTTTTGCTGCTCTGCAGAAATGGTCACGCCCTGTACGCTGACGCCATAATTCTTCGCCGCAAAGGCCGCCAGACCGCCCCAGCCACAGCCAATATCCAGCAGCGTCATACCGGGTTTCAACGCCAGCTTGCGGCAAATCATATCCAGTTTTGCTTCCTGCGCCGCTTCAAGCGTGGTGGCGTCTTTCCAGTAGCCGCAGGAATATTGCATGTAGGGATCGAGCATCACGGTAAAAAGATCGTTACCAAGGTCATAATGGGCTTTGCCCACCTGCCAGGCACGTTTTTTTGACTGCAGGTTAATCAGACGCGCCAGCGCAATGCGGGCGATATCCTGGATGTGATGGGGGAGTTGTTCATCCAGTTTATGTTTCAGCGCCCGATGAAAAAACATATCCAGCCGTTCGCACTCCCACCAGCCATCCATATAACTCTCGCCCAGCCCGAGAGAGCCTTTTTGCAGGACGCGTTTGAAAAAATCGGGATGTTTAACCTGAATATCCCACGGACGAGAACCGTTAATGTCGATATCTGCTTTTTGCAGTAACTCATGAACGATGCGGTACCAATGGTTTCGTTCAATATCCACTTCTGCTAAACATGATGAACTCATAGCCACTCCATCACCAGAACTGTCAGAACCTGAGGAAGAGCAGGAGCCGTTTCTCAGGGTTATGAGAAAAGTCACAGATGACGCCTTGCGCCAGACAACAAAAGAGTACAGAGAAATGACATCAAGCCGATGTCCGCAGAGGGCATTGCCCACACCGACACCGTCACAGCAACGACGCTGCGATTCACTATTTTATTATGATGATACTGCGAGTCAGGGCCCGGCACAGGAGGCGCTGGCGGGCCCATCACGTGTTGATCACTGCGACGACAGAAAGTCGTTGCCTCAGTGATTATCCTGGCAGGGATGCGCTGCGGAGGCAATATCAGTTTGTGCGCAGACGCGACGCTGGAACTGATAGCCCATCAGCGCCAGTATAATCGTTATCGCCATAATGAGCGTGGTGGTCAACAGCGCGTGGCTCAGTCCCGCCGATACGGCCAGGCTGGCGACAAAACACAGGCCAAGCTGCAATGTGTTTTGCAGGGCGGCGGCTTTGCCAGTGGCATGCGGGAACGGGAGAAGGGCACTGGACACCACGATGGGATAAATCGCGCCATTAGCCAGTGCCATGCCGCAAAACGGCACCAGCAAAGCGGCCAGCGAAACGCTGCCTGAGAGTGCGACGGCGAACAGCGCCAGCACGCTCAGGCTGTAGACGAGCAGCAGCCACGGCAGTAGCTGAGCGCCGTTAAAACGGTTAAGCAGTGCGCGGCAGCCAAAACCACCGATTAAAAAGGCAATCGTCTGCGGGATGTAACTTAAGCCAATATCGGCGGGCGACAGGCCAATATCCGCCAGGATAAACGGCGATCCGGTCAGCCAGGCAAAAAAACTGGCGGAACAGGCAGAATAGATCAGCACGTTGCCGCTATAGACGCGTGAACGTAGCAGCGTGATAAACCCGGGCTGTGAGGGTGTTGCACGGCTTGTTTTTTGCACCGAAGGCAGGCGCAGCGTAATTATAATCAGGGCTGCCGCGATAAAGGTCAGCACAACGAAAATCGAACGCCAGTGAAAATGGCCAATCAGCCAGGCACCCAGCAAAGGGGCCAACGCAGGAGACAACGCGACCAGCGGCATAATGGTGGCAAAGACTTTATTGGCACGGGACGGAGGATAGCGATCGACCACCAGTGCCTGCCAACTGACGGCGGCCGCGCACACGCCAATGGCCTGGATAAAGCGCAGCACCAGCATCAGCACCACATCCTCCACCCACAGCATCCCTGCGCAACCCAGGGCAAACAAGCTCAGACCGGCAAGCAATACCGGCTTACGCCCAATACGGTCAGACAGCGGGCCCCATACCAGTTGACCGCAGGCAAAACCCGCCAGAAACAGGCTCATGCTGGCGCTGATCATACCCGCTGAGGTGTTGAAACTTTGCTGCATAGCCCCGAAGGCAGGCAGATACATGTCGGTCGCCAGAAAGCCCAGCATACTGAGCACGGCAAGATAGGGAATGAATCCTTTTGAAGCTGACATCTGATTCTCTTTTTTGCAGGATAAACGCGGGGGAGTGTAAAAGCTGTACTTCATGCTGTGAAACGGTAAAATTTGCCTGTTGCTGTTAAAAAATTTGAAGGCAGAATATGTGGTCTGAATATGCGCTTGAAGTGGTCGATGCCGTCGCGCGCGGTGGCAGTTTCAGTGCCGCCGCACAGGAGTTGCACCGTGTGCCTTCTGCTATCAGCTATACCGTCCGTCAGCTTGAAACCTGGCTGGCCGTGCCGCTGTTTGAACGTCAGCATCGTGAGGTGGTTTTAACCCCTGCGGGGGAACATTTTGTGCGCGAAGGGCGCAGCGTCATCAAAAAAATGGATGCCACCCGGCGACAGTGTCAGCAGTTAGCCAATGGCTGGCGTGGTCAGATAGGCATAGCCGTGGACTGTATTGTCAAACCGCAGCGGACCCGGCAATTTGTCAGGGATTTCTATCGCCACTTTCCCGATATGGAGCTGCACATCAGTTATGAAGTATTTAACGGTGTCTGGGATGCGTTGGCAGACGGACGGGTCGATGTGGCGATAGGGGCAACGCAGGCTATTCCGGTAGGCGGTCGGTTTGCGTTTCGCGATATGGGCACCCTGAACTGGCGCTGTATTGTCGCGCGACAGCATCCGTTAACTCAGGTGAGCAGACTGGATGATGATGCGTTGCGCAACTGGCCGTCGCTGGTGCTGGAAGACACCTCGCGTGCTTTACCGCGCCGCATGACCTGGGCGCTGGATAATCAACGTCGGCTGGTGGTGCCTGAATGGCAGACCGGGCTGGACTGCGTCCGTGCCGGACTCTGCGTGGCGATGGTGCCCGGGCATTTAGCCCGTCCGCTGCTGGATAGCGGCGAGGTGAGCGAACTTGCCTTGCCTCAGGCTTTTCCTGAAAGCCCTTGCTGCGTCAGCTGGGCGGAAGATCGCGCATCACCGGCATTGGGCTGGCTTCTCAATTACCTGGGTGATGCGCAAACGCTAAATCAGGAGTGGTTAAGCGAGGATTAACGGCGGTAATCGCGGTAAGGGCCATAGCCCACAGAGCGTCGCTCAATCAGCGTCGGGTGGACTTCGATAGTTTGTGACTCTTCGCGCTTGCTGGTGATGCGGTCCAGCAGCATCTCCAGCGCTTTCTCGCCTAACTGCGCTTTGGGCTGATGTACGGTTGTCAGTGCGGGCGTGAAGTAGCGCGCATTGCGCACGTTGTCGTAACCAATCACCGAAATATCCTGGGGAACGCGCAGGCCCATTTCATCTGCCGCACAGATAGCGCCCATGGCCATAATATCGCCTCCGCAGAAGACGGCACTGGGCCGTTGTTTTTGCGACAGGATTTGCTGCATAGCCTGATAACCGGATTCTGGTTCAAAGTCACCCTGCACAATCCATTCTGAACGGGGCTGAATACCAGCTTCTTCCAGCGCCTTAAGGAAACCCGCATGACGACCGCCGCCGGTATTACGCTCCATCTGCCCCGGAATCGCGCCAATGTCACGATGCCCGCGCTCAATCAAATAGCGACCGGCCAGGTAGCCGCCCTGAAAAGCGTTATCCAGTACGGTATCGGTAAAGTCGGCACGTGATTCGCCCCAGTCCATGACCACCATAGGAATATTGCGGTTGGCTTCCAGCATTTGCAGCAAATCATCCGGATACTCTGAACACATCACCAGCAGCCCATCAACGCGTTTTTGCGCCATCATCGACAGATAGGCGCGCTGTTTTTGCAGGTCGTTATGCGCGTTACCCAGAATCAGGGTATAGCCTTTTTCAAAGCAGTGATTCTCAACGGCTTCAATAATTTCGGCGAAGTAGGGCGCTTCGCTGGACGTCGCTAACAAGCCCAGCGTTTTGGTGTGATTCACCTTCAGGCTGCGTGCCACGGCGCTTGGCGAATAATGTAATTCCCGAATCGCTTCCCATACTGCTTCGCGAGTATTTTCCGCAACAAAGCGGGTTTTATTAATCACGTGAGAAACGGTTGTGGTGGATACACCTGCGCGTTTCGCCACATCTTTAATTGTTGCCATGAAAATCAAACTCCCGGGCTTACCTAACATGTTGATAAGCATGTTGTTAAACGTTTGCGTCAGCGGACGGTTATTTCTGCAAAAAAAGCGTTTTTCTGGCCGGTAATGGGATATCGGGGCAGGAAATAACGTCTGAAAAAAGTGCTGGTGCAACCGATGTTGCGCGCTGTTGCGCAACAAAGGGGGGATTCTAACAAGGCTGCACGGATAAAACGAGATTTTTACCCGCGCGTATGGGAAAATCCCTTAACCCTACAAAACGCATGGCTAAGGAGTTGTGATGAGTACCGATTTGAAACTGTCATTAATGACAACGGCAGCAGCACTGTTGATGATTATCGCGTTTAGCTTTACCGCTATTCTGAACTAATAAAAAAAGCCGGGAAGGTTTCCCTTTCCCGGCTTTTTAAATAATGACGTTTAGCGAACGGTTTTTGGCGTCATAACCCGACGCGCACCAATGTAGTGGCGCTGCCAATAATCTTCGCTTAACGCACTGATTTGAATATCTTTACCGGTACGCGGTGACTGAATAAATTTACCGTTGCCCAGGTAAACCCCAACGTGATCGGCGGTGCCTCGTCCATTAATGCGGAAGAACACCAGATCGCCTTTCTCCAGCGCTTCACGATTCACCGGCGCAGCATCACGCAGATGATACATTTCGTTAGCGGTACGAGGGATTTTAAACTTCACGACATCTTTGTATGCGTACCAGACCAGGCCGCTGCAATCAAAACCGGTATGGGGTGATTTACCGCCCCACTGATAGCGCTTACCCAGTTGGCCCATCAGCTTCGCCATCGCGGTTTCACGCGCTTTTTGATAACGCTGGCGGTGTGCATTGCTCATTTTGATGGTGCCGGTCTCTTTGCTATCGGCACTGGCCACTTTCACCGCGCGCTGATGACCGTAACGTTTTTTACTGGTGGCGTTGGCCGCGACTTTCTTCGTTAGCGCCTTACGTGAACTCGCTGTTTTGGTGAGGGTTTTATGAGAGGGAACCGTGTGAGTGGCATTTTTACTGGTTTTAAGTGTTTTACTGGCTTTTTGCACTGTAGAGGGACGGCTCTTTTTCGCCGAGGCTTTAACCGTGCGTCGTTTGCGCCGCTCATCTTCGCGCGCACTTTTTTTCTCTACCTTATGCAAGCTGGCCTTAACCGGCGCCTGCGGTGATGCCGCGGCGACATTAAAGAACAGTTGCGCAAAAGCCAGAATAAGAAGCGTAATAATTGAACGCATAGTCCGTTTACTGGTTAAGCTGTCAGATCCAACAGGTGTCTGACAAGGGTAAGAAAAATCTGATCAAGGATCAGTGCCGAAGACATTCTAGTCCAGTTTTTTTTAAAACAGTAAGTCCTTTTTTTATTAATTAATGACTTGGGTAAAAATCAGGCATAAATAAGCAATTTCAGTAGCTTAAGTCAGCAAAATTATTGCAAATTATTAATGAGTTCATTCCGGCTATCATTCTTGTCCCGGGAGTAAACCTCCAGCAGACTTAACAAACATGGCGATTTACCCCTGGCCGGCACAAAATCTCGTTTTCAGTCCTGGAGGGAAGTCGCTACAATAAAGAAACACGAAGTGACGAATTAAGGAAGGCAATAATGAGTACTGTAGAAAAAATTCAGCGCCAGATCGCAGAAAACCCGATCCTGCTGTACATGAAAGGTTCGCCGAAACTGCCAAGCTGCGGTTTCTCTGCTCAGGCGGTTCAGGCGCTGTCTGCCTGTGGTGAGCGCTTCGCTTACGTGGATATTCTGCAGAACCCGGATATTCGCGCAGAGCTGCCAAAATTTGCCAACTGGCCAACCTTTCCGCAGTTGTGGGTGGATGGTGAACTGGTCGGCGGCTGCGACATTATTGTTGAGATGTTCCAGCGCGGCGAACTGCAGCCGCTGGTGAAAGAAACCGCTGAGAAGTTTAAAGAAGCGGAATAACAAAAAAGGCCGACATCGTCGGCCTTTTCTTTTGACTGGATTTTACTCCGCCGTCTCTTTCCCTTCCGTTGCCTCTTCAGCGATGGCCAATGGCCAGCCACCTAAACGCTTCCAGCGGTTTACCAGTTCGCAAAACAGCGTAGCCGTCTGCTGCGTATCATAAAGGGCAGAGTGCGCCTGACTGCTGTCAAATTCCATTCCCGCTGCTTTACAGGCTTTCGCCAGTACCGTCTGACCTAACACCAGTCCGCTTAACGCTGCGGTATCAAAGGTGGCAAAAGGGTGAAACGGGTTACGTTTCAGGCTGGCACGCTCGGCCGCGGCATTAATAAAATTAAGATCAAAAGTCGCATTGTGCGCCACCATAATCGCGCGGTTGCAATCGTTGTCTTTAATGCCTTTGCGCACCATCTTAAAAATGGCGTGCAGCGCATCGTATTCACTTACCGCACCCCGCAATGGATTGCTGGGATCAATGCCCGTAAAGGCGAGCGCTTCCGGATGCAGCAGGGAGCCGACAAAAGGTTCAACGTGAAAATGCAGTGTCTGGTCGTGATGAAGCCAACCCTCGTCATCCATTTTCAGCGTAATGGCGGCGACTTCCAGCAGCGCATCGGTTTGCGCATTAAAGCCCGCCGTTTCCACATCGATAACCACGGGATAGAAACCACGAAAGCGTTGATTAAGTGCGTTGGGGGAAGACGATTCAGACATCAGGATCTCATTGCAGAAAAAGGGCAACGCGTAGTATGCCAAAAAAGCGCACCGTCTGCAGCAGGTAGAGAGAGGGGAAACGAGAATCAGCCCGCGTGGCGCGGGCTGATATTGTACGGCTTAACTTCTGAGGCCGTGTCCAGCATGTTTATTTTCGATCAGTTCGATTTTATAACCATCTGGATCTTCAACGAAGGCAATCACTGTGGTGCCGCCTTTAACCGGGCCGGCTTCACGCGTGACGTTACCGCCGTCTTTACGGATGCGCTCGCAGGTGGCGGCAACATCGTCAACGCCCAGTGCAATATGGCCATAGGCATTGCCGAGGTCATAGCTGTCAACGCCCCAGTTATAGGTCAGCTCAATGACGGCACCTTCGCTCTCTTCGGTGTAGCCAACAAACGCCAGGGTATATTTATATTCAGCGTTTTCGCTTTGACGCAGCAGGCGCATGCCCAGCACACGAGTGTAGAAATCAATGGAGCGTTGCAAATCGCCAACGCGCAGCATGGTGTGAAGTAAACGCATAGCTTCCTCTTTTAAAAACGTCATTCCCGGATGACACAACTACTAAGTATAGCGACGATAACCGCGAAAGAATAACCGCAGCCGTGAGAACCTCTCACGGCTGCCTGCATGTTACAGGGCAGGATAATCAGTATAGCCTTCTGCGCCGCCGCCGTAGAATGACTCTGGACGTTGTGGATTGAGCGGGGCATCTTTTTGTAACCGCTGCGCCAGATCCGGGTTCGCAATATAGTCACGACCAAAGGCAACGGCATCGATCAAGCCACGGCTGATAAGGTCATCGGCTTTTTCGACAGTATAAGCGCCTGCGCCAATGATCACGCCAGGGAAGGTGTCACGCACTTTCTGACGGAACGCATCGCTGTAAGGTGTACCACCTGCCCAGTCAGGTTCTGACATGTGCAGATAAGCGATGTTGCGTTTAGCCAGCTCAGCGATATACCACAGCGCATCTTCTTCTTCGTTCGGGCCGTTATCCAGATTCTGGAAGCTGCCCACAGGGGAGACGCGGATACCTACGCGGTCTGCTGACCAGTTGGCAATCGCGGCATCAACCACTTCCAGCGCAAAACGTCCGCGTTTTTCAACGCTGCCGCCGTATTCATCGGTGCGCAGATTAGATGACGGAGACAGGAACTGGTGCATCAGATAGCCATGGGCTGAGTGCAGCTCCAGCATGTCAAAGTCCGCTTCGCGGGCATTGGCGGCAGCCTGACCGAAATCGGCCACGATCTGCTGAATTTCGCTGATGCTCAGTTCGCGCGGGGTTGACGTATCTTCACGATAAACGCTGCCGTCTTCAGCACGCAGTGAGGTACGGGTGCCTGCCGGAATCGCCGAAGGGGCAACCGGTGCTTTGCCTTCTGGCTGCACGCTGTTATGCGAAATACGGCCGGTGTGCCACAGCTGCACGGCACTGTGTCCGCCTGCCTGATGGATACCTTCATTGATGGCTTTCCACGCGGCGATTTGCTGCTGCGTGTGCAAGCCTGGTGCGCCCGCATAGCCTTTGGCCTGGAAAGAGATCTGTGTTGCTTCGGTAATAATTAAGCCAGCACCTGCGCGTTGACGGTAGTATTCAGCCATCAGCGGAGTAGGGATATCTCCTGGCTCAATGCTGCGTAAGCGCGTCAGTGGTGCCATAAATACACGGTTAGGAACGGTAATTGCGCCCACTTTTAACGGACGAAACAACTGCGTACTCGCCATAACAACTCCTTTCAAGTAGACCGGTCGTCTACAAACTGTGGTTTTTTATACCAGCGGATTTTTCAGCCACTGTTCGAGGGTAATAAATGCAAGCCTCATGGGCTGTGCTTTACGGGAAAGCTTGCTCTGCAAACTGGCGCCGAGCCACAACACATAGAGCAGTTCAGCCAGTTGCTCGGGTGGATGAGGCAATTGCAATCCTTCATCCTGCTGTGCCAGTTTGAGCGCACGCGCATACGCGGCAATAACATGACTGGCACCTTGCTGCAGGGCCATGCGCATGGGCTCAGACAGGTCACACACTTCGGCTGACAGTTTTACACTCAGACAACCGACGATATGCCCCTGTTGTTCAAAGACTTCAAGCGCATGCCTGAAATGGCCCAGCAATCGTTCACTGACCTTACCCACGGGGTGAGACAGTTGCTGCTCAACCTCATGCAGGTAGCGGATAAAGTAGCGCTCCAGCAGGGCGACGCCAAAGGCTTCTTTAGACTGGAAATAGTAATAAAACGATCCCTTCGGGATAGCCGCCTGAGTCAGCAACTGGTTCAGGCCCATGGCGGTAAACCCGCGCTGCAGGCAAAGCGATTCGCCTGTAGCCAGCAAGTGTTCCCGTGTCTCATTACGTTGTGGCATCTTATTCATGGGCTTTATCCTGGTAGACCAATCGGTCTAATGCAAATCTTAATCGCGTCGCAGGCACAGAGTGCTAAATCATCACGGACGGGAAGTGAATAAATGGCGCGTGCGGTGATTATTTCTTGCACAAATGCATCAGTCTGTCTTCAATAGAAGGATTAACGTTTGAGTGGGAGCAGTCGTGGCAGAGCAGCTAGAGTTTTTTCCGGTGCCCAGTCCATGCCGGAGTATTTGTCAGACAGATACACGCGGCTACTGTGTGGGGTGCCTGCGCAGCCGTGATGAGCGTTTTAACTGGATGCGCTACACCGACAGCCAAAAGCGCGAGGTGCTGCGTCTCTGCCATCAGCGCCGCCTGCGCCTGCTGCGTCAACAGCATAAAGACGAGCCTCAGGAACCGCAGCAACCTACCTTGTTCTGACCCCTGCGCGATTTCCGTTATACTCCCTAACCAGCCGCTTTTTGTGCCACAGGGAGAACACCATGTTACAACCGCAAGCCATTGCTCCGCAGGGACCCGACTTTTCACCGCTCATTATGGGCTATTGGCGTCTGATGGAGTGGGGCATGACGCCTCAGCAGCTGGTGGGATTTATTGAACACCATCTTTCACTGGGGATTTCCACGGTCGATCATGCCGATATTTATGGTGACTACCGCTGTGAGGCGGCGTTTGGCGAAGCGTTAAAATGCGCGCCGGCTTTGCGCCATCAGCTGCAAATCGTCACCAAATGCGGCATTGCAACCCGGGCTAAACCAGAACATCAGATTGGTCATTACGTGACGGACACCGCGCACATTCTTGCCAGCGCCGAACGTTCACTTCGCTATTTCAACACCGACCATATCGATCTGTTACTGATTCATCGCCCCGATCCGCTCATGGACGCCGACGAGGTCGCTGAGGCATTTCAGCAACTGCGCCAGGCCGGCAAGGTACTGCACTTCGGTGTATCCAATTTTACGCCTGCACAGTTCGCGCTGTTACAGTCGCGGCTGCCCTTTAGCCTGGTGACTAACCAACTTGAAATTTCCCCCGTTCAGCAAAACGTCCTGCTGGATGGATCGCTGGACCACTGCCAGCAGCATCGCCTGCGCCCGATGGCCTGGTCATGTCTGGGCGGCGGCCGTCTGTTTAGCGATCCCCATTTCCAGCCTTTGCGCGACGAACTGGCGCAAATCCGCGAGGAGACAGGCGCATCCAGCCTGGAACAGGTGGTGTATGCGTGGGTTATGCGCTTACCGAGTAAACCTTTACCTATTATTGGATCGGGCAAGGCACATCGCGTCACCGAAGCGGCAGGCGCCGCCGATCTGTCGCTCAGTCGCCAGCAGTGGTTCCGCATCCGTAAAGCTGCCCTGGGCTATGACGTACCCTGAGCGTAAACATTCGTCAATTTGCGGCAATCTTTGCAGGACGGGGCCAGGCTTAAGCTGAAACCCAAAGCAGAAAGGAGCCACAATGAAAGGTAAAGCCATCGCGTTATTAACGCTGTTAACCTGCGGCGCAGCTCAGGCCGCGAGTGAAGAGGTGACGATTCATGACGTGTCGCCGCAGGGGATCGGCAAATCCGTGGGGACGGTGAAGATCGAAGAAACGAAGTATGGTTTAACGTTTACGCCCATGCTGACAGGGCTCAAACCGGGCATTCACGGCTTCCATGTTCATGCCAAAGGCAGCTGTGAACCCGGTGAGTCAGAGGGGAAAACGGTAGCCGCAGGGGCTGCGGGGGGCCATCTGGACCCGGAAAATACCGGTAAACACCTCGGGCCTTACGGTGAAGGGCATTTGGGCGATCTGCCTGCTCTCTATGTCGATGAGCAGGGCAAGGCAAGCTACCCCGTGCTGGCACCACGCATCAAAACCCTCAGTGAGGTGAAAGGCAAAGCGCTGATGATCCATGTCGGTGGCGATAATCATGCAGATCATCCGAAACCGCTTGGCGGCGGCGGTGCCCGGTTTGCCTGTGGCGTTATCTGACGGGCCAGTCTGGCGGCGCAGGTGGCCGCCAGCAATGCTTTTCGCTTGTTGAACATTTGTTGTAGCATCATCGCCTTATTCCCCCCTATGATACTGATTCCCGTCATAAAGCCTGACAACCTGAGGAGCAGGACAGATGAAATGGAAGGGCGCATGGTTACTGTGCTTGCTGCTGGCAGGATGCGATAAACCGAATGATACGCAGTTGGTCACCGAAACCGGCCGTGAACTTCAGCGCACCATTGATACCAATCCTGCGCGCATTCGGTGTGAACACATCGCGAGAGGGCGTGAGCGGTTGAGTCGGGATGTGATGCAAAAACTTCAAGACGCGCATTGCCAGAATGTTCTGCGTAGCGCCACTGAGACCAATTTCACGGATACCACTATCTATCATCATAATGCGGTGATGATTTGTGGGGGGATCACCGGGAAAAGCTTTACCGGCACCTTTATTTCGCGGCGCTTTATTTTCTCTCCTGACGAAAAAGCACTGGTTATTGAGCCCGTATCAGAGGCGGATAAAACCCGGTTTGAAGGACAAAAAACCGTGCAGCAGCTGCAGGATGATTTTAACCGGCAGCATCAGCAGTATTGCCAGTAATCAGTCGGGAATCGCCTGCTTCAGTTGATCCAGCGAACAGCGTAATCGCCACAGCAATCCCGCAAGCGTGCCGGCTTCGCGGGTATTTTCCCGCAGAGTTTCCTCGATCATCGTCTGTAGCGCGTCCAGCGCCGCATCCAGTTGCAGGTGCTGCACACCGCGGAGGCTCATCACGTGCTGCAGATCCTGCATCGCGCGCACGCGGCAGGCATTCAGTCTCGATGACCCGGTTTGCCAGTCGCGCAGTTGCCAGACGAGATGTGAACAGTTGAGCAGGACCACGCCCCAGCGCAGTAACCAGACGCGCGCCGTTTCATCCCGACTGCTGCTGAGTTGACCAATCTTATGATAGATCAGTGACTCGAAGCGGTTTTCGCTCAGGTGAGGTCGGGGACGAAGCTGATCCAGAAACGCCATACGTAAAGACTGAATATGCCGTCGGCTACGGCGGCTGTCTGAACTGGGCCGAAGTATCTGAAACGCCAGCCAGGCCAGCAGCACGCCACATACTTTGGCGATATTACCGTCAAAAAACGTTTGGTAATCCCAGTCGGGTGGGTTGGTGACGGCCAGAAACGATCCCAGGAAAACAATAAACTGGCCCCACATGGCGGCCCGCTGTTTCTGTTGCACCCGAAACAGTTGCAGAGTCAACAGCAGCGGAAATAAGATCGCCAGCAGCTGCCACAGCTGATCAAACTGCACCATAAGACCGAATTTAAAAACAAAGCTAAACGCAAACAGCCACAGCAGCGTTTTCAGTAATAATGTGATGCTGCCCGTGGGCGAGGGCGCCGAGGCGTAAAGCACACAGGCAATTGCCGTAAAGGTCAATGCCGACGCGCCAGAGGACCATTGCGTCGTCATCCAGAATGCGCAGCCCGCAACCACCACAGTAAAGGTGCGCAGTGCACTCCAGCCCGCTTCCGCACTGTCGCTTTCACTGGCGAGCGCCGACACGGCGGGTGGCTGAAAGCGCCTCTCCCCATCGGCGTGCTCCAGCAACCGTATCCAGCGTAATACGTT
Organism: Pantoea sp. SJZ147; assembly: GCF_007828605.1. Classification (NCBI taxonomy): domain Bacteria; kingdom Pseudomonadati; phylum Pseudomonadota; class Gammaproteobacteria; order Enterobacterales; family Erwiniaceae; genus Pantoea; species Pantoea sp. SJZ147. The sequence continues at coordinate 367,339 of NZ_VIVB01000001.1, read as the reverse complement.
GAGATACATCCAGCAGAAATAGCGCAGCCGCTGACAAAAAGCGCGCTGCCGATAGTCGCCGTCACCGGCTGGCGTAATGGTGCGGAGCAGTGCTGCCAGGCGGTACTTATTACAGTCTGGTTTCGCCAGCTCACGTGTGAGGCTCTCTAACGCCACAAACACCGTCTCAGGCGCGTCGGGCCAGTTCAGCAGCATACGACGCAGGCTGGACAGTACGCTGGTCAACCGTAGCTGTTGATGGAGGATGTAATTCAGCACGTTATTTTGGCGGCGAAAGCGGTAATGACTCCAGAAGGCCTGAATGCGTAATAAATTCATGGTGAGGATCTGCCCAATCACCGCTTCATGTGCCGTGCGTATCCCGTCATTGCGGGTGTCCTGCAGCAGCAGCGTGGCGTGCTCCAACAGGCGAGTGTGCATCTGTTTTAGCGCGTTGATTAACGCATCGCCGTCAGAAGTGCTGGGCAAGAGCATCATCATAAAGCCCGCGCACAGCAGCCCGGAAATCACTTCGCACACCCGAGCCTGCGCGATGTCCCACAGGCTGGCGATATCGGTGAGATTGACGCAGCCGAAGGCAATAATCGCCGCGGTATAACCTGCCAGCGAAAAACCGTACGCCACGTTATTCTGGTAGTGGTTTGCCACCCAGGTACACAGCGCCAGCCAGCCGGCAATGTAAAAGGCGAACAGCCAGGGCTCATTCAACGTATGGCCCGCAATCAACAGGGCAGCCGTCGCACCCAACACACTGCCCACAATGCGGCCCAGACTTTTACTGATCACACCGCCGATGGTCGGAAAGCTGACAACGGCTGCCGAGGTCATGGCCCAGTAAGGCTCATCCAGATTCAGGCCATAGGCAATGCTCAGGGCAAGACACATCGCGCTGGCATTACGAAGGGCATAGCGCCATTGATTGCGATCCGCCTTCACCCAGGGCAGGTTTCCCCAGGCCAGTCCATTGAGATTCATGGCTGTATCGTAATCGTGCAGGTCGTGCCAGCGATTAAACGCGCGTGATCGGGAAGTGCGGTGAGGCGAATGCGAACAGGGACACGCTGCGCCAGGCGCACCCAGGGCACGTTAGGTTTGATATCCGGCAGTAAACCGTTATCCGCCTCCAGGCTTTGATCGTAAATAGCCCGCCCCACGCTTTCGACCTGGCCGGGCAACTGCATACCACTGCTGTACAGTACCACCTGGGCAGCGGCGCCGGGATGAATATGGCGCAACTTGGTCTCTTCAAAGTAGCCCACGACATAATAAGAATGGCTGTCGACAAGGGCAAAGAGCGGCGTGCCCGCGCTGGCGTAGTTACCGGGTCGCAGGGTCAGATTACTTATCCAACCGTCAGTGGGGGCAGTAACGATGGTTTGCTGCACATTCCACTGCGCCTGATCCCGCTGTGCCTGCGCGGCTTTCACGCTGGCCAGCGCCGCATCCGCATTCAGGCGAGCCACATCCAGATCTTCGCCAGAAATCGTATTGCGCGGCAGTTTACTTCGTCTGCTGAATTCATGTTGGGCTTTGGCGAAGTCGGCTTTTGCCTGGCTGAGTTGCGCATCGGCTTTGTTCAGTTCGATCTGCCACGGCACCGGGTCCAGTGTGAATAAGGTGTCTCCCTGATGGACAAACTGGTTATCCGCCACCTTTAGCGCAACGATGCGCCCTGATATCTGTGGTGTGATATCCACCAATTCGGCACGGACTTTTCCATCCCGTGTCCAGGGTGACTGCATGTAGTAATTCCAGGCCCACCAGGCGCTGAGCAACGCAATGGTGAAAACAATCAGCGTAGAGAAGTATTTTAATCCGGAAAATGTCATCTTTTTCATCCGTGATCCATCAGCCAGAGTGAGCCAGTTACGCACAGCACGAACAGGGAGAGATCAAACAGTGTGGGATGCCAGACTTCGCCGGAGGCGAGCCAGCCGCGCAGCACTGGGTGAAGCAGCAACCAGAGAAAAAAACCGGCCAGCACCGCTTTAAACAGGGGAGGGAAGTAAAGTGACGCCCCGAAAATCAGTTCCGTGAGCGGGTGAACAGTAAGAAATCCGTGGTTGATGATATCCATTATGGTGGTGCATCCTGGAACCGGATGGTGAAATATTTTCAGCCGAAACTGTTCACTTAGTTATTTGTAATTTAACCTTCAAGCTTGCAAAATACTATACAATGCCGCTTGATAGCTAGCATACTAAATTATAAGGAGATAACATGGATACCCCTCTCGGAACGGACCTGTCCAGACTGGTACGCATCTGGCGCGCACTGATAGATCAGCGCCTGAAACCGCTCGACCTGACTCAAACGCACTGGGTCACACTGCACAATATCCATCAGCTTCCCCCTGAGCAGTCACAAATTCAGTTAGCCAAAGCCATTGGCATCGAGCAACCTTCGCTGGTCAGAACCTTAGATCAACTGGAAGAAAAGGGGTTAATTACCCGCACCACCTGTGCGCACGATCGCCGTGCCAAACGCATCAAACTGACGCAGCAGGCAGAGCCGGTTATTCAGCAGGTTGAAGACGTGATTGATATTACCCGGGATGACATCCTCTCCGGTATCAGCCGCGATGAAATCAATCAGATGGTGTCGCTGATTGCACGCCTTGAGAAGAATATCCTCGAGCTACAGAACAAAGAGAAATAACACCGACGCGCAGTGCGGCAGCACTGGCGTCGGTAGGTTACTGCGTTAGCGTGGAGAAACGGTAACCTGGCTGCCGTCAGTCGCCATTGCCACACGTTGTCCGACGGAGTAACGACTGGCCGCCTGTTTCTGCACCACCATGATGGTATTGCCGTCATCCTTGCGGATTTCCAGCTCGACACCATCAGATTTATTCATCGCACCTTGTACGCCCTGACCTGCAACGCCACCCAGCACCGCACCGCCGGCCGTTGCCAGACTGCGTCCTGCGCCACCGCCGATGGTGTTGCCTAAGAAGCCACCCAGCACCGCACCGCCGATTGCGCCGATGATGTTACTGTCATCGCCGCCCTGAATTTTAACCGGACGCACGGACACCAACGTACCGTATGAAACACTCTGAACCTGTTTGGCTTCACTGGCGCTGTAGGTATCGCCCGACAACGTATCGGTATTGCTACAACCTGCAAGCATTACACCAGTCAAAGCGACCACAATTACACGCTTAATCATTTGAAAACTCCTTTATTCAAGAATGCGCCATATCTCTCGCGAAATCCTGTAAACAGTATAAGACATAAAGCTGGATAGTTGACCTTTGTCGGAACAAAACATGGCTGACGCCAGCATAGACCGTTAAAATTTAACAATGATTCAATCGATAACAGAAAAAGTTCAAAGGCGTTAACTGACAGGCAATTAATTGATTAAAAACAAATTAATCATGGATTTAGCGGGGAGAGTTTGTCAGGCTTATACCCGCATAATAACATTTTCACCACAACGAAAGGAAAGGCTATGAAATCAGGACGCTACATCGGCGTGATGTCGGGTACCAGCCTTGATGGTGTGGATGTGGTGCTGGCAGCTATCGACGAAAATATGGTGGCGCAGCAGGCAAGCTACTGCCATCCCATGCCGCCTGATTTGCGTCAGGCGATTCTGGCGATATGTCAGGGGCAAACCCTGACGTTGTCACAATTAGGGCAACTTGATACGCGACTGGGGCAGTTGTTTGCTGAAGCGGTACTGACCCTGATGCAGCGTGAATCTCTTGAGGTGGGCGATATCGTGGCCATTGGCTGCCACGGTCAGACGGTGTGGCATGAGCCGCAGAGCGCGGCACCGAATACGCTCCAGATCGGTGACCACAATCAGATTGTTGCCGCGACCGGTATCACGGTGGTGGGGGACTTCAGGCGGCGAGACATGGCGCTGGGTGGACAGGGTGCCCCGCTGGTGCCGGCTTTCCATCAGGCCTTGCTGATGGATGCCACTGAACGTCGCATGGTGCTGAATATAGGCGGTATCGCCAATCTCTCTTTGCTGATCCCGGGACAGCCTGTTCGGGGGTTTGATACCGGGCCGGGCAATATGCTGCTTGATGCCTGGATCTGGCGCAATCAGGGTAAAGCCTATGATAAAGATGCCCAGTGGGCACGCAGTGGCCACGTCAGTCATGCTCTGTTAGAGGCTTTACTGCGTGAGCCCTGGTTAGCCTTGCCGCCGCCAAAAAGTACCGGGCGGGAGCTGTTTAATCTGGGTTGGCTGGAACAACACCTGCGCCATTTCCCCGGCATCGCCGCACAGGACGTCCAGGCCACGCTCAACGAGTTTACTGCCATCAGCATTGCGCAACAGGTACAGCTCAATGACGGGTGCGATCGTTTACTGGTCTGTGGGGGCGGCAGCCGCAATCCATTACTGATGTCACGTCTGGCGGCGCATCTTGCCGGTACCGAGGTGACCACGACCGATTCGGCTGGCATTAACGGTGATGATATGGAAGCCCTGGCTTTTGCCTGGCTGGCATTTCGCACTCTGTCGGGCCTGCCTGGGAATTTGCCGGCGGTCACCGGGGCACGAGCCAAAAGCGTTATCGGCGCAATCTATCCCGCCAATCCGTTATATACGCGCTAAAAGAAAGGGGACAGAAGCTGTCCCCTTGAAAGACGTGGACGTAGCGGCTCAGGCCACCCCGGGAAGATGCGTCAGATTACGCACGCCCGTGATGACGGTTGCCACGATGGTTTCCCGACGTGTAATGACTTCGACCTGGTAGTATTTGCTGCGATAGGCAATTGAATAGATAACCGGATGGTATTTATTGCCCTCACCATAGCGAGACATATGGGCTTCAAGCGCGCGCGAGGCGGCTACGATATGGACGGGTTCTTTATCACCGCGGATGATTTGCTTCATTCAGTCCCTCAAATGCTGTACCTGTGGGGCGCGCCTGAACACTGCGCGTTGCATCGGTCTTTAACACTGAACATCTGACTGCTTAACATCATCGTTAATTAAAAAAACAGCGTGCACGTTAAATATTGCAGAGCAATGACACAATCTGAAACGTGCTACTCATATTTAGCAGCACGTTTTATTTCCGGCAAGGGAAACGCAAAATTTATTACGTTTTCGTGCTAAGCCTTATTTAAGCTCTGGCCAGGCGACGGCAGAGACGCCGTTTAACTTAGGCCAGGAAAAAAGAAACCCCTGGAACTGTGAAATGCCGGCCGCTTCCAGCCACATCCACTCTTCAGGTTGTTCAATCCCTTCTGCAATGACGCTAATTTCCAGAGACGAACAACAGGCTAAAATAGCGTGCACAATCGCCTGCTTCGGCCCGCTCTTGTGCACGTTACTGATAATGCTGCGGTCGATTTTTATTTTATCGGGTTGAATCTGCGTCAGTAATGACAACCCGGCATAGCCCGCGCCAAAATCATCCAGCGCAACGCTAATACCGGCGGCTTTAAGCTGTTTTAGCGCGGCGGCAAATTCATCAAGGCGCGAGATGATTTCATTTTCGGTGAACTCAACCACAATTTGTTCGGGCACCAGATCCTGGGCATGAATTTCCGCCAGCAAAAAAGCGACTGCATCGGGCACCACGACCAACGACATTGGCAGCAGGTTAACTGACAGCATGATACCGTCGACGCCCAGTGCTTTTGCCTGGGCAAAGGCGGTGCGCTTAGAGTGCAAATCGTTGCGGTAGATATCCTCGGGTGCAAGGCGCGAAAAATAATGCTGTTGTGTTTCCCCCTGACGGCCGCGCAGCAGGGCTTCAAGGGAAACGATTTTACGGGCAAAGGGATCAATGATCGCCTGAAAGGCAAAATTTACGCCCTCCTGATCGATCATTGCCGCATCACCTTCGCGTGTTTCCGCATCATCCTGAATAAAATCCCAGCTGTCCGCAGAGGGAATTTCAAAATAATTTTCTTTCTCTCGCGCCTCAACAAACGTGCGTAAGAACTTAAGCGCCCGATCTTCGTACGTCAGTTGATATTTAGTCGTGCCTTTTTCCAGCACGGCATTGAGCACTGTGGTTTTATCGTATTCCCGCAGGTCAAACAGCTCCATGCCCACGTTACCAAAACGACGAGAAGGGGCGTAATCACGCATTAATTCCACAATATTATGATGGCTGGAATCGCGGCAAATACGCTCATAAACCGCCAGGACATCCGCTTCAGGCCCTTCAAGCACCTGAAAAAAATGGGTACCGTTAAATAGTAAAATACCGGTCACGCTGGATGACTCATTTATTTTGTTAGCTTTAGTGACTAATCCTTCCAGCATCTTAAGCGGAACGTGGTCAGCGATGTGACTGCGATAGATAATTGTAGACAGCATAAAGTCTTCCAGATTCTTGTTTTTTTACCGCACACATTGCCAGAGCGTTTATCAGGCAAAGCCTGATCCTGCTGTCATATCATCGCAAAATGTGTCTGTGCCATGCTCTTCACCAGCACTGCACCAGGGGGCACTTACCTGTGATGTTCCGTTGTCACAGAAGAGTTAACGCGATCGATCCATGGGGTGGATAACAGACCGGGTCGGCGGTAAACAGATTTTTTATTATTCTGTTCTTTACCAGCGTGTTACGCATAGTTTCTATTATATCAGTAGTTCAGCCGTTAGGTATTGAATAGTAGTATCTTTTTTGAATTTTATCGCCCACTAATAAATCCGGCTGGCGCAGTCTGCGATCAGGTTATCTGGCGTAATCAAATTATCCCTCCGGCCTTACGTCCTTCGTCGGGCAGAAAATAGCAGCGTGTTGATTTGATATGTTTTTTTAAGCGGTATGCACAGTGACGGGTTTAAACGCAATGATTAAAGGATCAGACCTGATTTGGCGAACAATGCCATTTCCTGAAACCCGATGCTCATAAGAAGTTAACCTATGCGAAACCGCCCACTGCGAATAAATCTCAAAACCACGGTTTTATAATTATCTCTGTAGTTTTAGGGATAATTCTCAGCTAAGGTCAACAACGCTACATTATTAAATTAAATCGTAATTAACTCTTTTTCTACCTCATTGGCACAGCGACCACCAGGGGCAATCTTATGCTTAAATCAAGCTACTATTATGTCTGTCCTTATACCCGAGGCGGATGGATAATTCATAAAGAAGGTTGTATTCATCTGGATAACGGCCGTGGACGTGAATTTATTGGTTCGCTGTATACCCGTCAGCAAGCCTTAACGGTGGCCAAAATTCATCATCCCGACGTCATCCTGTGTACCGCCTGCCTGAGCCCGTACGTGTGCCCCAGTGCTGGCAGAAGTCTGGCAGCACGTAGCCGTGCCATGCCCATGCGTCATACGCCAAAGTCGTCCTGAACGGAGTATGCTGCGCCAGCGCTGAGCGTGCGTTTCATCTTGTCGGCACAAGGTGTCGGAAGGGCGTGAAAAATCGGGTCATGAAGGCGGGGCGTTCACTGCCGCGTTAAGAGCGAATAACCGCTAAACACGCATCGTATTAATAGTGCAGGGCACGCAGTGTAATAAAGCAGCTGCGAACAGCTGCTTTATTCATATTAAGCCTGTTTAGGCTGTCCGTTAGAAGCGGTCAGGCCACCATCAACCGGGAGATTAGCGCCTGTAATATAACGCGCGTCCTCACTGGCAATAAAGGCTATTGCATCAGCAATATCTTCAGGTTCACCCGCACGTCTTAACGGAATGCGATCGTAGAAGCGCTCAAGCAGCGCCTGATCGTTTTTCACGCCTTCGGTCAGATCGGTGAAAGTGAAGCCGGGACAAATTGCATTTACCCGCACGCCGTCAGCGCCGTAATCCATTGCCAGTGACCGGGTAAAGTTGGTGACTGCGCCTTTGGCGGCGTTGTACACGCTCATTCCCCAGTCGCCACCCAAACCGGATACCGATGAGATATTCACCACGTTGCCTTTGGATTTGAGCAGGGCGGGCATGAAGAAGTGAACGCAGTGGAATACGCCGTCGAGATCGACACTCATCAGCTTCTTCCAGTCGGCAGGTTCGATCTCATGGATGCGCCCCTGCACGATAATTCCGGCATTATTGACCAGCACGTCAACCCGGCCATATTTCTCTTCGACGCGGGCTGCCAGGGCTTTTACCTGATCGGCCTCGGCGACATCGCAGGCGGTAGCCAGATGACTGTCGCCAGGCAACTGCGCTAACACTTTTTGCAGCTTATCCTGATGACGTCCAACCAGTACGACAGAGGCGCCTTCCTGTGCAAAACGCCTGGCACTCGCTTCACCAATTCCTGAACCGGCTCCTGTCACTACAACGATTTTACCTGTAAATCTGGACATTTTGCCTCCTTAATGGCGTCGCTTGCTGTTATAACCCTGTTCAGCCTGGCAGCCCTGTGGCCCAGGTCAAGCGCAACGGGACCGGATGCGTATTGTTTAACCGCTAAGCGCCCGAATCGCGTTGCGCAGGACGCCGTTACGGCCTTCTGAACAGGGCCATGCTCCGGCCTTCCAGCTCAAAGTCCTTCTCTTTGGTGATCACCATTCCGTGTTTGCTCACATCGCTGGTGGTCAGCTCCAGTACCCATCCGCCTTCCCCAAACTGAGGAATACGGAAGGGGACGTTGCCTTCAAACGGGTTGATCAGCATGAGCACGTCATACCAGACACCGTCCTGATGTTGCAGGTCCGGGCGGCCGATATAGACACCGAGCGTTGAGCCTTCGTCCCACTGTTCCGCCTGCTGTAATCCACCACCGGCATTGAACCACTTAATTTCCATTCCATCGCGCCAGCTTTCACGTCGTAACAGCGGCTGGGTTTTACGCAGCGAGATGACGTGGCGCGTGAACTCACGCAAGGCTTCAGCGGAGGCGGGCAGGTTGTCCCAGTGAACCCATGAAATTTCACTGTCCTGACAGTAACCGTTGTTGTTTCCCATCTGGCTGCGACCAAACTCATCGCCCGCCAGCAGCATCGGTGTACCGTGCGAGAAAAATAACGTGGCAAGAAAGTTACGCTTCTGACGTTCACGAACCGCATTGATGCCCTCGTCGTCTGTGGGGCCTTCGGCACCATAGTTATACGAGCGGTTATCGTTGTGGCCGTCGTTGTTGTCCTCACCGTTATCGGCATTGTGCTTCTCGTTGTAGGACACCAGGTCGTTCAGCGTGAAGCCATCATGCGCGGTGATAAAGTTGACGCTGGCCCAGGGACGGCGTCCGCGCTGGTCATAGAGATCGCCGGAGCCAAGCAGGCGGGCAGCAAAGTCGGTTGAGACATTGTTCCCTTTCCAGTAATCGCGCACGGTATCGCGATACTGATCGTTCCATTCTGCCCAGCCCGGTGGGAAGCCGCCGACCTGATAACCGCCAGGGCCGATGTCCCAGGGCTCACCAATAAGTTTTAACCGGGAGAGCAACGGGTCCTGGGTGATGGCGTCGAAGAAGCCGCCACGTGGGTCGAAGCCTTCCGGTTCGCGGCCCAGAATGGTGCCAAGGTCGAAACGAAAACCGTCGATATGCATGGAGTCGGCCCAGTAACGCAGGGAATCTGTGACCATCTGCAACACGCGCGGATGAGAGGTATTCACGGTGTTTCCTGTGCCGGTGTCGTTGATGTAGTAACGATGCTGGTCCGGCAAGGTGCGGTAGTAAGAGAAGTTGTCGATGCCTTTAAAGGACAGGGTTGGGCCAAGCTCGTTGCCCTCGGCGGTGTGGTTGTAAACCACGTCAAGGATCACTTCGATGCCCGCATCATGAAAGGCGCGCACCATATCCCGGAAACCCTGAATGCCGCGCGGACCGAAATAGCGCGTCGCCGGGGCAAAAAAGTTCAGCGAATTATAGCCCCAGAAGTTTTTCAGCCCTTTATCCAGCAAGTGTTGGTCGTCTGGAAACCAGTGCACTGGCAACAGTTCAACCGAGGTAATGCCCAGGCTTTTGATATAGCCCACCGTCGATGAATGGCTCATCCCATCGTAAGTGCCGCGCATCTCCGGCGGCAGCGCCATGTTCATTTGGGTGAAGCCCTTCACATGGGTTTCATAAACGATCGTTTCGGACCAGGGAACCTGAGGGCGGTTTTGGTCCTGCCAGTCAAATTCATTCGGGTCAATCACGCGGCATTTCGGCGTGAAGGGCGCGCTGTCGCGATCGTCAAACGTCAGGTCTTTGTCTTCGTGGTACAGATCATAAGCGAAGTGCGCCTCGTTCCACGCAATATCCCCGGCCAGCTCGCGCGCATAGGGATCGACCAGTAATTTATTCGGGTTAAAACGATGACCGTTTTCCGGATCGTAAGGGCCATAAACGCGGTAGCCATACAGGGTGCCTGGCGGTAAACCGGGCACGTAACCATGCCAAACCTCATGGGTAAACTCAGGCAAATCCAGTCTGGCTATCTCATTTTTTCCGCTTGGGTCGTAAAGACACAGTTCTACGCGTTCTGCGTGGGCAGAAAACAGCGCGAAATTTACCCCTTTACCATCGAAGTTTGCCCCAAGCTGTAGACTCGATCCCGACGTGATTTCAAAACGATGATTTGACATCTATCCCTCTCAATTAACGAACCCAGTTACGGCGTTTCAGTCCATGTACTGACCTGCTTTCAGCAAGCGAATAATGCCAGTGCCCAGTAATTATTTAACGTTTCAAGCGTAATGCGATCGGTCAGGGTGATTTCCTGGCCACTTAACACATCACGGTAACGGCGATGTGCCAGTTCGTCAGGCAACACAATCTCTGTGGCGGCCCAGCGCGCCGACGGGGGCGTTTCCAGGTTTTGCTGTGGGTTAAACATCAGCCGGGAGGTGATCACGATAACAGCGTCATTGCCGCGCGTACGGGCAAAGGCCAGTAGCCTGTCCGAATGCGCGCCCTGTGCCGTCAGCGGCAGGTAAGCGCCTCGGGCGAACAGTTCAGGCCGATCCCGACGGGCATTCAGTAGCGCAAACGTCGCTTGCTGGTTAACCTGTCCCTGAAGCCAGCCATCAAGCGTAGCGGGCAGGGCGGTCGTCGCAGCCGCTAACATCTGTTGGAGGGCGGCATAATCAGGCTCGCGACGGTTGTCAGGATCGACCAGGCTGAAGTCCAGTGCTTCGCTTCCCTGATAAATATCCGGCACGCCAGGCGCGGTCAGCTTGATGACTCTCTGGCTCAGGCTGTTTATCAGCCCGGTCTGGATAAAGGGCTGCAACGCCTCGACGAAATCCTGCAGAAAAGCCTGATTAGTCGGTGAAAGCAGATGACGCGCGTAGTCCAGCACCGCCTGCTCATAGGCCGCATTGTTCTCTGTCCAGTCAGTACGCAGCTTGGCTTCACGCAACGCTTTTTCCACATAGCCCGCAAAGCGCTCGGCTAAGGCATCCAGGCCCGCGCTATCCTGAGGGGCCAGGGTCGGTGGCCAGACGCCAGCCAGCGCCTGATACAGCATCCACTCCACGGACGCCTCCGGTGCAGGGCCATCCTCAAGGGTACGTACCGCCTGACGATTAAGCCCGCGCCAGCGTTCCACGCACGTCGCCCAGCGCTGAGGGGCTTCTGTCAGGGTATAAAGGCGGGCACGTGCGTCCTCGCCTCGCTTGGTGTCATGCGTCGAGCTGGCGGTAAGGGCATCCGGCTGGCGCGCAAGACGCGTTTGCATCTCATGGTGAAACTGTTGCGGGTCAAACTGCTGCTGCAAGGGTTCTGCGCCGACTTCATTAAGCGCCAGCGCCCGGTTCTGTCGGTAGAACAGCGTGTCCTCGATGGATTTCGCCATCAGTGGGCCGGTGAGCTGCTGGAAACGGGTACGGAAGCTGTCCGCCAGCCCGGTGACCTTAGCGTCAACGTTGCCCTGCATAATCTGTAGCAGGAAATCGATCGTGCGACTGTCCGGTGCCTGTGCTGACGCCTTCACGTTGCTGGCGATATCCTGTAGCCGTTGCAGGTCATCTGCGGGCAGGCCGTGCGCATTACCGTAGGTGCGGTAAACCGGAAAGGCCACCAGCAGCTCACGCAGTGCGGCGCGCAGCTGATCCGGGTTAACCGTCATCTGTTCACCTGCGGCAATAGCGGTAGCCAGATCCATCAGGCGCGAAAATTCACCCGCAAAGTTGCGGTCTGCCATCAGGCATTTCGCTTTGCGGAGTTCGTCTGCCATCTGGACAGCGTTGCCACTGACGCTCTCATAGGCCTGGCGGAGCGCGTCGAGATGATGGTTATCAACCAGGACATGGGACAGCGCGGCGATAAACTCGTAGCCGGTGGTGCCCGAAATCGGCCAGTCGGCGGGGATCTGTTCTCCCTCACCCAGGATTTTCTCGACGGTGATATAACATGCCGCACCGGCCTCGTGGCGTAGCTGTTCAAGGTATCCTTTTGGATCGGCCAGCCCGTCAACGTGATCGACACGCAGGCCGTCAACCGCGCCGCTGTGCACCAGTTCCAGAATAAGCCGGTGCGCATCCCTGAACACTGCCGGATCTTCGACCCGCACACCGACCAGGCCAGTGACCTCAAAGAAACGGCGGTAGGAGAGATCCTGGGCGGCATCGCGCCACGACATCAGTCGCCAGGGTTGCTGTTGGTGCAGGGCCGCCAGCTCGGCTTTGCTGCGAAGCTGGAGAACCGCCTCTTCACGTCCCTGCCAGCTTTCCGGGGTCAGGGGATAGTAGCTCTCAAAATAGGCCAGTGCCGGTTTGCCGGTTTGCGGATCGCGTTTGACGGCGAGGTCTCCGTTTTCCAGCACGGTGTCGAGATCATCGCCCAGAAACGGCAGCGTCAAACGGCGTGACCAGTCGATATCAAAATAGTGGGCATAGCGACTGTTTTGGCCGTGCTCCAGCACGTCGTACCACCAGCCGTTTTCCAGCGATGCCGCCATGTGGTTGGGAACGATATCAATGATGAATCCCATACCGGCCTGTTTCAACGCCTGCGCCAGACGATCAAACCCCGCGCGGCCACCAATGGCCGGATCGATCTGATTCACGTCGGTCACGTCATACCCGTGGGTGGATTCACGGGTCGCGGTAAAGACCGGCGAGGCATAAAGATGACTGATGCCGATGTGTTTCAGATAAGGAATCAGCGCCGCTGCGCGGTCAAAGGTCATGCTATTTCGGAACTGAATACGGTAGGTCGCGGTTGGAATACTCATTTATGCTCTCCGGCAGCCAGACGAACAATCATTGCGTTTGGCGGCAGATTGTCTGCCGGTTGCGGCCAGGCAAAAAGGGTTTCACCCGGCATCTCTGGCAGGGGACGATCCTGTTCACCGATATTCAATGCCACAGAGAGGGTTCCGGCTGGGAACGTCCAGCTTACGGCAACGAATCCCTCTGCGGTTTCCAGCACCTTCCCGCTATGCCCGCCCGCCGTTGCCAGCAGCGGCACAATGTACTGCTGCCGGATGGCCAGAAGCGAACGGGTCAGCTTCAGCCAACGTTTTCCTTCTTCACTTTCCAGCTTGCGCCAGTCCAGTTTTGATCGGGTAAAGGTCGCTTCGTCATTGGGATCGGGAACGCTTTCACCTTCATGGCCCGCGTGTCCTTCAAACTCTCTCGCCCGGCCTTCGCGCACCGCTTTGGCCAGATCGCCATGGAAATCGGTAAAGAACAGGAAAGGATGGGTTTCGCCGTACTCCTCCCCCATAAACAGCAAAGGGATGTGAGGCGACAGCAGGAGCGTGGCCAGCAGCACCTGGGTACGTTCGGCCCCGGCCAGTGAAATCAGCCGTTCTCCCTGCGCGCGATTGCCGACCTGATCGTGATTCTGGATAAAGTCCACAAAGGCCACCGGTGGTTGACCGGTACTGTCAACGCCGCGCTTTTCGCCGGACTGCACGGAGACCTCGCCCTGATAGACAAAGCCCTCAGCCAGCGCGCGCGCCACGCGTTTCTCTGGCTGTTCGGCAAAATCCTGGTAATAAGCATGCGTTTCGCCCGTGGCAAACACATGAACGGCATTGTGAAAATCATCATTCCATTCCCCGGTAAACAGCGGGGCGGAGCCATCTTCTGCTCTGGGATGCAGAAAGATAACGTTGCGACAGTCTTCGGTGGTGAGGTGAATCTGGCGATCGGGAATATCGGCACGAATGCGTTCGGCAATGTCCGTCAAAACATGCTTGTCTGAAATGTCTTCAATCTGATCGATGGCGTCAAAGCGCAAGCCGTCAAGATGGTACTCCTGCAGCCAGTAGAGCGGGGCTTCAGCGATATAACGCCGCACCGCATCCACATCATAAGCAATACCTGCGCCCCACGGCGTCATCCGGTCTTTATGAAAGAAGTCAGGCGACAGCAACGGCAGATAGTTACCATCCGGGCCAAAGTGGTTAAGCACAATATCCAGTACCACCGCAATGCCATAACCGTGGGCTGCATCAATAAACGCCTTAAAATCGTCAGGCGTACCGTACGCGGCGTGAGGTGCGTAAAGCAGCACGCCATCGTAACCCCAACCACGTTGACCGCCGAACTGAGAGACGGGCAGCACTTCAATCATGGTGATGCCGGTTTCAGCCAGGTAAGGCAGTTTCTTTATCGCGGCCTGGAAGGTTCCTTCTTCGGTGAAGGTGCCCATATGCATTTCATAGACCACGCTTTCCTGCCACGGACGGCCTTGCCAGTTGGTGTTCTGCCAATGATAGTGACCAGGATCGATGACCAGAGAAGGGCCGTTGACGTCGTCTTGCTGCGCGCGTGAAGCCGGATCGGGAATCACCGTGCCATCGTTCAGCACGAAATTATAGGCTGCTCCCGCCTGTACACCGCTGACCTGCTGCTCAAACCAGCCGTCTTCGGCTGGCGTCATCGCGATATCATTACCGGAAAGTCTTAATGTGACCTGCTGTTGACCCGTCGCCCACACGCGGAAACGCACCGTACCATCAGCCAGAAATTCACTTCCCCAACTCTTAAAAAAAGATGTAGATCCCATTCCGTTGCCTCGTTAACCAGAAAGTACGCAATAAACATCCTCGCGCTATCGTTAAGCCGATGAGGCGAGTTCAAAGGTATGTCAGCGAGATTCAGCGCCCAGGAGGTCGGTGCGCCTTAACAGCCTCAACCAGCGCCATTATTCAGAAAATGTTATGTGTAATACCGCTTCAGGCACCCGGCAGCGCCTGCTTCACACGACTCTCAACAAGTAATCATAGACTACGCTGCGGCATTTACGGTCGCGGTGCACAATGAACACCACACCTTTTTTCCCTTCTACATGACAGGGTTGTCCGATCCCCCCGACATCCTTCTGCTGCTGTCTGCGGTAAATCAGATAAAGACCAGGGCTTTTGCAGAAAAAAACCGCTGAAAGCAGCGGTTTTGCAGGGAAAACAGAAAGGGCAGGTGTGACACTTGCGCACCCCGTGCTCCAGCCACCCCGATCGGAATGGCTGGAACCAGGATCAGGCCGGAATGGTCTGTGCTTTTTGACTGCGCGACCAGACGCGATGTTCTGCCATGGCGGCGGTAAAATCATTCATCAGCGCAATTTCAGCATTATCGGCTTCCACAATGCCTTCTTCTTGCTGGTTTTCATCCAGATCAAACTGCGCTTTAAAGCGACGTGCGTCGCCACTCAGGCCGATGACTTTCAGATGCTTGTAGGCTTCCAGCAGGAAGTAGCGCGCGTCACCGCTTTTCAGCAGCGCGTCAACGTTACCATCGGGTACCATTACGGCATCGAAGGTCAGTGAAGGGAGACCGTTGAACGTCGCATCGATGGGTAACAGAGAACCGTCGTCGGCGCTGACCTGGCCCATATGCGCCGCCAGCAGTTTGGTATGCACGCCTGCGGCTTTCAGGTGCTGCAGGATGTGCAACACGTCCTCGGCCTTCACGCCTTCGCTCAACAGCAGCGCCACCTGACGACCTTTGATGTCACCATCCGGAATCGCATACAGGCTCAGGCTGTCATCTTTCTGCAGACCATTCACGTCTTTTGGCGCAGCGGTATTCAGCTGTTCGTCGCTAAGGCCAATACCCAGATTGGCTGCCACACCTTGCGCCAGTTTGACATCAATGCGCAGCAGATGGTCAAGCACGCGCTCGCGAATATAAGGACGGGCGACTTTACTCAGCTCGAAAGAGTACGCGCCAATGATGTGCTGCTGTTCAATCTCGGTCTGACTGTTCCAGAACAGGCGAGGTTGAGAATAATATTCGCCAAAGGATGGACTGCGCTCACGGACTTTATGCCCCTCAACACGTTCCTGATAGCTCTCGAAACCACCACCTTTTGCCGCAGGCGGTGTTTCGCGAGGCCAGTTATCGTTAATTGAGTTGGGCTCATAGTTGGCCGGATTGGTGTCAATATCCATCCGGTGCATGCCCTGGCGCTGGAAGTTGTGATATGGACAAACCGGGCGGTTAATCGGGATCTCATGGAAGTTAGGACCACCGAGGCGACTGATTTGCGTATCGGTGTAGGAGAACAGTCGGCCCTGAAGCAGAGGATCGTTGGAAAAGTCGAGCCCAGGTACGATATGGCCCGGGTGGAACGCAACCTGCTCTGTTTCTGCAAAGAAGTTATCCGGATTGCGATTCAGCACCATTTTACCGACCCGCACGACAGGGACCAGCGCTTCAGGAATCAGCTTGGTGGCATCCAGAATATCGAAGTCGAACTTGAACTCATCCTCTTCCGGGATCAGCTGCAGGCCAAGCTCGAATTCCGGAAAGTCACCCGCTTCAATCGCTTCCCACAGATCGCGACGGTGGAAGTCCGGATCGCGCCCGGTCAGCTTCTGCGATTCGTCCCACAGCAGCGACGCTTTACCTGCCAGTGGTTTCCAGTGGAAGCGAACAAACGTGGCTTTGCCTTCATCGTTAATCAGGCGGAAGGTGTGAATACCAAAGCCTTCCATTGTGCGATAGCTGCGCGGAATACCGCGGTCAGACATTGCCCAGATCACGTTGTGCAGGGTTTCAGGTTGTAGCGACACATAATCCCAAAAGGTGTCATGAGCACTTTGGCCCTGTGGAATTTCATTGTGTGGCTCGGGTTTCACCGCATGCACAAAGTCGGGGAATTTGTGGGCGTCCTGAATAAAAAACACCGGCGTGTTATTACCCACTAAGTCGAAAACGCCTTCATCGGTGTAGAACTTGGTGGCAAAGCCACGGATATCACGCACCGTATCCGCTGAACCCGCGCCGCCCTGAACCGTGGAGAAGCGCACAAACACCGGCGTAATCTGCTCTGGCTCGCTCAGGAAATGAGCTTTGGTCACGTCCTTCATTGAGCAGTAAGGTTGGAAATAGCCGTGTGCCGCCGAGCCTCGCGCATGAACGATGCGTTCCGGAATTCGCTCATGGTCAAAATGGGTGATTTTCTCCCGCATGATGAAATCTTCAAGCAGCGTCGGCCCACGCGCACCAGCGCGTAACGAGTTCTGATCGTCTGCAATACGGGTGCCCTGATTGGTGGTAAGCGGGCTGCCCGTTCCATCTTTACGGTTCGCTGCTAACTGATCGAGTTTGCTGCTGTGAGTATCGGGGGCTTTAAGGCTGCCTGGTGCCGTGGGTTTCTTACCCGGCGGTGTCGGTTCGGCTGGTGGCTGATGTGAACCATCTTTAGGAGCCAGTGAGCCCAGTCCGGGCTGTGATGATTCCGGGCCGGTCGTGGGGGCCCGATGACTCAGGGGATTATTCTTTTTTTCATTCGACATAACACATTGCTCCAGCTTTTTTTTACTACTTGAGGTGCCAGTAAATATAGAACAACTTAATTAATAAGCTTATAAATATTGCGCTTAATCGTTGCGGTTAAATAAAGAGCAGGCGATATTTCTCCTGTTTTTAGTGATTTTCAATCAGCGAAAAAATAATTTAATAGCGAAACTAAATGCTTATTTTAAGCGCGACGGCAATGTGGTATCTCTATCTTATTCAATGGGTTATTTTTTATTTCCCTTTGCTGTCGCCTGGGTGATTACAGCCAGTTGTTTTTTATAACCCAGGTATTTTCTGAAAATCGTTCCGCTCAGGTTTATTACGTTTTGCTAAAAATAAGCGACGTTTTTCTCTCTCACGCTACGCTTATTATCCTCAAAGCGAAGCGGAAATAAGCGACGATGGATAAGGCGTAAAAAGCATTACTGGAAAGGGTGAACGGGAATAAAAATGCAGGGGTGAGAGGGGATAAAAATCGCCAGTCCATGGCGTACTACCTCCTTAAGGCGCCTTACTCAGAACTACTTAGAAGTGCGACGGCTTTTTTTGCCTCCTTTCCGACCGGCCTCCCTGGCTCTTTCAGGATCATTTTTGAAATTACCTCCGCTGGCTTTGCCTCCTGCACTGCCAGCTTCACTGGCTCGGTCTGGATCGTTGGCAAAATTACCGGCACCACCTCTGTATTTCTGTTGTGTCATAGACAAGACCTCATATCAGGGTTCCTTAGATAAGAAGGACTAGCTAGTCACAGCGCTAAGTTTAGTTCTGATACGAAATTATGCCACCCTGAAACCCATTATTCGGTGACGAGATGTTGCGGTTATTACTTGTAAAATCAGGGGATAAGCTGTGCGCGCCGGGCAAGCGGGTCAGGTAGAGCACTTTGCCGTTATACGCGACCCGTTACAACAAAGGTATTAATCAGGGATTATTCATAAAGTTAGCGTTTAACTTATTGATAGTGCTGGCCTTAATGGCGATTTTAAAATTAGCTGTTACACTTTCTGGATACTGTTCAGGAGTGTTTATGAAATTAGGCTTTGCATGTAAGTATTTAAACGAAGAGGGCAAGCAGTATTTCCCCTTTCGCGCGACCACGCGAACCCGTTTTCTCAGCCTGGATGAGGCGCAACGTACGGCGCTCATTTATGAGATTTCGAAGACCAATTTGCAGAACCTGTATTTAACGCTGGAAGCCATTGCCGTACTCCCGGACGCGTTAAGAATGATGCGGATTGGCAGCGATTTACTGCCCTTGTATACCGTACCTGAAGCAAAGCCGTTATTTGCGGCGTTTCTGCCTGAGCTGTATCCGTTGTTTGCCCGCTGCGGTGAGCTGGCGCGGGCGCACCATATCCGGCTGTCATTCCATCCGGGACAGTACAGCGTGCTGGCGTCGGACAATCCTGATGTCGTTTCACGCGCCTTAGAGGATGTGGAATACCATGCGTTGTGCGCCTGTTTGATGGGGTACGGCAAAACCTTTCAGGACTTTAAAATCAACATTCATATGAATGGCAAACTCGGGTTTGACGGGTTTAAACAGGCGTTTCAGCGCCTCAGTCCTGAAGCGCGCTTGATGCTGACGGTAGAAAACGACGAAATTTCGTGTTCACTGGACGATGTGTTGCAGGCAGGGGCGCTGTGTCCGGTGGTGCTGGATATCCATCATCACTGGGTCAAAGAGAACCAGTTTATCCGGGCGGACGATGCACGTATTGCGCGGATTGTTGATTCCTGGCGCGGCGTCCGCCCGGTGCTGCATTACTCCATTTCGCAAGAGGGGATTATCCCCACCGAGGGCTTTCCGGATCAGCACGCCCTGACCGTGCCGAAAACAAAGCTTCGTGCCCATTCCGATTACTATTTCAATCCCACGCTCAACGCCTGGGCATTGTCATTCAGCGATTTCGACATCATGTGTGAGGTGAAAATGAAAAACCTGGCGCGTGAGCAGCTGTACGATTGGGGACGGCGTCAAAACCTGATCGCCTGAGGCGCGCAGGCAAAAAAAAGCCCCTGAATCAGGGGCAAATTTTTAGGGAAGGTAAAGCATCCTTGCTAAGTAGCGTGTCATCATCACAACAAAATTAAAAACGAACGTCGCCCGGCTTACGCTGAAGAACGCTCTCCAGAGCCTGACGATAGATATCCTGTTTGGTCGCGTCGGTTTCACTTTCCAGTTTATGGATCAAACCCAGTAACATATCTTTTTCAGAAACGTGCGCTTTAAAAGAAGCGAGTTCTGACCAGGTCTCTGCAATCACATCTTTTTCGCTGGTGAAAGTGTCACCCGCATTCATGAAATATTCAGAAATCTGAGACTCAGTATTCGTTGTCGTTTGCATGGTAGCCTCAAAATCGGAAGAAGACGTTTTCCTGCCCGTGGCGAAGAAAATTTTGCATCTGAAGGTGGAAATCCACTCACCTTCAGATGCGGTGCAAGGCACCTTTCGTTACAAGTGATTTAACATCACGGCGTAAAGTTATACAAAAAAACTAACTTTGTACAATTTTTTGCGAAGAAAAACTGCTGGTCGGATGAGTTCCTGGCCGAGGATGCGCTGCTTTCTGCTACTGTTTTTGATATTTAATTATGATTTATAAAGTTTTTTTCTGGTGTTGCATGCGCCTGTTTTTTTCGTTCGGTTGTACAAGGCTGCGCAAACTTGTACAGCGTAAGCTGTATAATTCTGGTCAGGAACGCACGAAAAAGTCCCGGCCTGGGCAGGGCACGCATCGGGTTGGGAGCCTTTAAGCCGGCTGCGACTGTCCTGTGGGCGACCGCAACGTCGACATCACCGCATGACGGCCCGCGGGCAGCGTATGACCATTTTCCGGATAACGGTGCCCCGGCAGAGAATAGCAACCGATGGTCAGCGGCGCATGAACGCTCGACCGGTCAGGCCCGCATTTTTGCGTCCTGTGGTCATAAAGCAGGCTTTGTGGGCGGCGGTGCAATAATTCACTTCCTTCTGTACCCGCAGGGCGTTAAGGTTTACGCCTCTTGGATCAGAAGGAAATGATAATGGTTAACGACTATTTCTCGCTGTCGCCTGCGGGTATGACGCAGGAACAGCATAAACGTACGGTCGCGGTTGCGGCGGCACTGGCAGTGGCAAAAGAGTCAGTCAGCGCCTCAACGTCAGCAAATGGCTCGAAAGCGGCCTGGGATCTGCAAGCGGTGGCAAACGAAATTGCCAATCTGGCCGATGCGATTCAGGATGCGCTGGAGTCTGACAGCGACGTATAACGGTAAGATTGCGCTGTCTGATCGGGCAGCGCGACGGTAAAAAGCACGCTCACGCTCAATAACAAGGCTGTCTGTTTCATCCTCCGCCTCCTGCGCAGCCCGCTTTCCCACCATATCCCACTACGCAGCGCTATACAGCCTGTCATCCCGGTAACGTCACCAACACCGCTTGCCGGTTTTACGCAGCCATCAGGCTTTGACGGCACCGATAGCGTTATCGCTCAGAGCGCTGCTGAGAGAAATAAGCCAGCAGACGGGTCATCTTTTGCTGGGGTGAGGTATAAGTCTCGTCAGTGACTTTACCTGTCCAGCGATCATCTGCTTCAGGATGAGGTCCGGTTAACACCACCGTCCCTTTTCCGTAGGCATAACGCGCCATCGCCACATCACCATTACGATAAAAGGCCACAGGGGTAAAACCGTCCTGCGGCTTATGGCCGACAAGATAAGGGCCATCCTGATAATAGAATGTCTCTTGTCTGCCATTCCACTTAACAGGAATCGTGTAATCACCCTCATCGGCGATCTGCGATCCCGGACGTCCTGCTTCGGAATCAAGCGGCGAGGCGATCAGCCCCAGCCAGTTACTGTCCGCCAGATAAGCACCCATGCACAGACCGAGGTAACCTTTACCATCGCGGACAAAATCGCGTAGGGCTTTTGCCCCCTCATCCCCCAGGGCTTCATAGGCCGCTGGAATATCCTGGCCTCCGCCAGGCTGGATATAAAGATCAACCTGACGCAGGTTCTGAGCATTCAGTGTTTGTTTTTCGTTTTCGCCAATATAAGAAATGCTGAGCGGCATCGCGACGCCGTGTAGCGCTTTCATCACCATTTCTGAACAACCTTCACAGCCAGCCGCACCACGATAAATGGCGATTCTCAGTGGATGATTGTCCGCCAGGCTAAAGCCGGACGTGAGGCTCAAGGCAAGTAGCATCGCGGTTAACATCCCACGAGGATAGCGGACACGTTGTAATGCGTTAAAAACCGGGCGCATGATGCATTTCCTGTCATAGCGAGAAAGAACGCTTCCGTTGCGGCACCCACGGCGCGGCATAAGAAGAGAAGGTCAGCGCAGGCAGACTGGCTGGACGCGATAAAAATAGCGCATTTCAGTGCCCTTGAGCAACTGCTCAATTTTGGGTGACGATCATTCCTTGCCAACCCTTTCCCCGCAGAGAGCGTCCAGCAGACCGCCGCCTTTGATGCCGTTGTTTCCTGAACTGCCCGCTTACTGGCCGTTATTGGCTATAACCCGAAGCGATGATTTTCGCTGCGCCCGCCAGAACCGCTTTGCGCGAAGCGGCATGTGGGTCGGGCTGGGTGTAATAGGTGACCAATACCAGCGGTGCATGGTGCGGTGGCCAGATAACGGCGATATCGTTGGTGGTGCCGTAATCGCCGCTGCCGGTTTTATCCGCAACTGTCCAGTCAGCGGGCAGGCCGGCACGTAGGCTGTTCGCCCCTGTGGTGTTGCCTTTCATCCAGTCGCTCAGTTGCTGTCGTTGCGCCGGTGCCAGCGCACTGCCCAGCACCAGTTTTTGCAGGCTTTGCATCATGGCAGCAGGCGATGTCGTATCGCGTTTATCACCCGGGATGGCGGTATTCAGATCCGGTTCTTTGCGATCGAGCCGAAAGGTGGTATCGCCAATGCTGCGCGCAAAACGGGTCACCTTCTTCGGACCGCCCAGCCGCGTCAGCAGTTTGTTCATCGCCACATTGTCACTGTATTGCAGCGCAGCCGCGCTGAGTTCAGCCACCGTCATTGTGGCACCGACGTGTTTTTCAGTTATCGGGTTGTAATTAACCAGATCGGTTTTGTGGATCGCGACGTTTTCATTAAGCAATCCGCTCGCGGTTTCACTCTTTTTCAGGATGGCCGCAACGGCGAAAACTTTGCTGGTGCTGCAGAGCGGAAAACGCGTGTTGCCACGATAGGTAAAAACGGCGCCATCGGCGGTGTCCGTCACTGCCACTCCCAGCCTTCCGCCTGCGGTCTGTTCCAACTGTTGGATATCGCGTTGCAACGCGGCGTCATCAAAGCTGGCCTGTGCGGCAAGCGGGGTCGCGAGCGCCAGCAGGATAACGGCCGGGCGTGCGCGTTGTGTGAATAGATTAATCATATAAAACCTCATCTGATAAATGTCCGCATCGCTGAGTGCCGTCTGCGGCCGGGAAGTGCATGGCGGTTTACCGCATCATTGCGCGGCAGGATGCAATAAGAAACAGACTGGCTGCCCCTCAATAAACTTATGTCGCTTTAAACGGCGTGACGCGTCAGGCCATTCAGCCCTGCAGCACGCTATTCCTCTATTTTGTTAAATCACGAGGGAGATGGTAGGGGATTTCAAAATGTCGACAAGCGAGATAATTTGAGTGGAGACTAAAGAATTTCTGGGGGTAAACGTGAAAAATGATGTACCGCTTAACGCGCTTCGGGCTTTCGAAGCCTCCGCCCGCCACCTGAATTTTACCCACGCGGGGCTGGAGCTGTTTGTCTCTCAGGCCGCCGTCAGCCAGCAGGTCAGGCTGCTGGAAGAACGACTGGGCGTCGTATTATTCCGTCGATTGCCGCGTGGTCTGGAGATGACGGATGAGTCGCGACTACTGTTTGCGGAGGTGTCAGCGGCCTTCACGCAGCTCGAAAGCGCCTGGCGTCGCTTTGAAGGCGGAGAATACCGCGAGGTGATGACGATCGCCTGTGTGGGTACCTTTGCGCTGGGCTGGCTGTTACCCCGGCTTGAGGTGTTTCGTCAGCAGCACCCGGCGCTGGAGCTGAATGTGCGCACTAACAATAACGTGGTCAGCCTGGCGGGTGAAGGCGTGGACTATGCGATTCGGTTTGGCGCGGGTGCCTGGCCCGCCACACACAATGAGCGGCTGTTTACGGCACCGCTGACGGTGCTCTGTCGCCCGGACATCGCCAGCCGTCTGCAGCAGCCTGCCTGTTTGTTGCGGGAAAACCTGTTACGTTCCTATCGGGCTGATGAGTGGGACAGCTGGTTTACGGCGGCGGGAATGGCACCGCCCAGGATCACCGGCCCGGTATTTGACTCGTCACGTTTAATGGTTGAAGCCGCGATCCAGACCGGCGCTGTTGCTCTGGTGCCGGCGTGCATGTTTCAGCGTGAGCTGGATGCTGGCACGCTGGCCCGTCCTTTTACGCTTGAGATCGATGTCGGTGGCTACTGGTTAACCTGGCTCCGCTCAAAGAAGATGACGCCCTCGATGGAAATATTCCGTGAATGGATAGTGCAGCAGGCAAAAGGCGGTCATGAAGAGCCGGATAAGCCCGATGCAGGTGGCGCGCCTTAATGCTAAACGCCATCTGAGCAGCAGCATCGTGCTCAGGCGGCAAGGCGGCGCTGTATTCACTCATCGTGCAGAGAAAAAGCGTTAACGGCTACCCGCTATGACGGATGTAAAAAATAGCCTGTTCGGGATGATTCATTTCATCAGACTATCGCTGTGTGGAAGCCTGCGGTGTTCAGTTTTTTCAGTTTCGTCACGCCCTCTGTTATTAAGAAACCAGATAATAAACTCACTGTTATTTTTGACGCCAAGCTTTTTCATTACGCGTTGTTTAATATAATATGCAGCGTGTACAGGGAGTGCCATCCAGCTTGCTATCTGTTTCATATCCATTCCCGTCATAAAAAACCACGTTAATGAAATCTCATCGACCGTTAAACAAACCTTCTGTCCGTCGTTATTTTTTATTTCCATGCTGTGCTCCTTTTCAATATACAGCTGTCTGATCAGGGCTCATCATAGCGCTGGGATGAAGTAATGGCATTTCACGTATTCTTTGCTTATCTTAAGTCTTTAATCTTCATTTAAATCAATTGATTATTCTTGTTTTCCGATCTGATCTGCCTGAGAAAGGTCAGGTTAAGCGAAGAACATATAACGCATCATATCGCCGCTGCATCAGATATCGTGGGGCCTGTTGAGCCCCGTGTGATATACAGACTACTCTGCGATTGCTTTTTATCGCGTTGGATCGAATGCGTGGCTGATCCTTACGGCAATAAATACCTGCGCTTCTGGTGTTAATCCTGTTGGACAGATAACACCATTTGAATTTTGCGCAATAAACTTCTCTTTGGCTCGTTATGTATTCTGCGGCTTCTGTATTTGAATAAACAGGTAAGGCTAAGGGAAGGGGAGGTAAAACGTAACGATTCCCGAACGGGTTTATATTATGTTATCGCCAGGGATTCAGGGCTATATATTTCAGAAAACAGGCGTGACAGGTAATTTAAATCCAGCCAGTAACAAAGAACTGAAAACAACCGGGTGAGTCGTCAACAGAACCGCCTTATGTCTTGTTTTGCGCAGTACAGAACGTCAGCCAGAGTCGTGTAAACCCGCTGTGTACTTCTGCAGGACGATGGCAAAAAAGGGAGCCACCGATGAAAAAATGCCAGGCGTGCAGAAGGCAACAGGTGAAAGCATAACCTGAATGCACAATCGTTAAGCGGCTGCGTAAAACCGACACCGTTTCGCTGTAACAAAATCTTCATCCACATCAACCGCTTCATATAAACCTCTGCCGTTTCACTTGATCAAACCCATCGATCGCGATTACTGTAAATATATACAGTTATTTTGAAGGGGAGGTGAGTATGGAATTTATCAGGCCAGCAAAAGTCAGTGCGCTGTTACCGCTGCCACTGTTTATGGAGCGGGTGCCATGTGGTTTTCCGTCACCGGCTCAGGACTATGTTGAGCAACGTCTTGATTTGAACAAGCTCATCGTTCAGCACCCCAGTTCGACCTACTTTGTACGCGTAAGCGGAGAGTCGATGACCGGCGCAGGCATCAACGACGGCGATATGCTGGTGGTGGACAGCGCACTAAGAGCCTCGCATGGCGATATCGTGGTGGCGTCCGTGGACGGAGAATTTACCGTTAAGCGTCTTCAGCTTCAGCCCTGCCTGCAACTGATGCCGATGAACCGGCAGTTTAAACCGATTGCGATTAGCACGGAGGATGCGCTGGAAGTGTTTGGCGTGGTGACCTATGTGATCAAGTCGGTTTATTAATCATGTTTGCGCTGGTGGATGTGAACAATTTTTATGCCTCCTGTGAGACGGTGTTTCGCCCCGATCTCAAAGGAAAGCCCATCATTGTGCTGTCTAACAACGACGGCTGTGTGATTGCGCGTAATGCAGAGGCAAAAGCGCTGGGCATTACCATGGCTGTGCCGTTCTTCAAAATGAGAGAGATTATTGCCCGCCACAACGTACAGGTCTTTAGCTCCAACTACGCGCTTTATGCGGATATGAGCACCAGAGTAATGACGTTGCTGGAGGAAATGGCCCCGTCGGTTGAAATCTACTCGATTGACGAGGCTTTTCTGGATTTAACGGGCGTCAGCCATTGCATGTCGCTCGACACGTTGGGCCACGAGATCAAAACCCGGATAAAAAAAGAAGTTCATCTCAACGTCTGTGTCGGCATAGCCCCCACCAAGACGCTGGCGAAGCTGGCGAATTTTGCCGCTAAAAAATGGGCAAACTACACCAAGGGTGTTGTCGATCTGTCCGATCCTGTGCGTCGGCAAAAACTGCTGGTGAAGGTGCCCGTTGCGGATGTCTGGGGCGTAGGTCGACGGCTCAGCCAGCGGCTTGAGGAAATGGGCATAACCTCGGCCGCGGACCTGGCGCGTCAGCGCCCCAGCCTGATTCGTAAGAACTTCAGCGTGGTGCTGGAGCGCACGGTCAGAGAATTATGTGGCGAACCCTGTCAGGATTTAGAGGCGCTCGAACCCACCAAACAACAGATCATGTGTTCACGTTCCTTCAGCAGCCGCCTCTCAGACTATGCCCAGGTGCGTGAGGCGGTCTGTACCTATGCCGAACGTGCCGCCGAAAAACTGCGTAAAGAAAACCAGTACTGCAGACAAATCGGGGTATTTCTGCGCACCAGTCCGCATGCACCCGGCGAAAATTTTTACGGTAATCAGGCGACAGGGCAACTCCTGACGCCGTCCCACGATACGCGCGATATTATTCGGGTGGCGACCGAGATGCTCGACTATATCTGGATAGAAGGACACCGCTATATCAAGGCCGGCATAGTCCTGAGCGATTTCTTCGATCATGGCGTGACGCAGTTGGATATGTTCGATGAGCGTTCGGTTAACCCAGGCCGTAACGATCTGATGCAGGTGATCGATCGGATTCATAAGGAGGGCAAAGGAAAGATGTGGTTTGCCGGGCAGGGCACGGAAAAACGCTGGGCCATGAAGCGCGAGATGTTGTCGCCTTGTTACACCACAAGGTATTCAGACCTCCTTGTCGTAAAATAACCTTTTACATCATCATATTATGATTTTTCATGACGTAAGGTGCACACGGATGCCCGATCAGTCATTTGTGGGAATCCAGTTTGTCCTCAACATAATCTTGTATCTGAAAAAGTGCGGGTAGCATGAAACCAGTACGCAGACGTCAATGCTCGCGGCTCACCCGGATCTTGCACACCTCAATCCGAAGATTCTCTTTGAACTGAGCCACCGGCTTCATTTTTTTTTAGGTGAAGGTTCCGCGTTTTACCTGAAAGAAGGACTGTTCCGGTAATGCCTGTTAGCGCGATAAGCGAACTCATCCCAGCAAAAGCAACCATCAGTCCCCCAGCTGCGAGCAGCCCGGAAAGAAGGCCAGAAAGGGCTTCAGCAGTGTTTGCCAGTGTAGAGAACGTGCCGAATGTCTTACCTGTATTCTCCGCCGGGGACAACGTCTGTATAACTGTCACAAGCGCAATATCTACAAAGGCACCGCTGATCCCAAGTATAAATGCGAGAGGAAGAAGAAAATTAAAGGAATACAGAGCGGTAAGTGACATTACAAATAAAAGCATACCGTACAAGAACCAGTACCGCATTACTCTCTCGGGTGAAGCCTGCTTTAAAAACCGACCATAGATAAGTCCACCAGTGATCGTGCCTGCGGCCATGAGAGAAAAGATCCAACTGGTTATCAGTTCCCCCTGTCCGTGACTGACTGTCATCGCAGGAATTATAAAACGCAGAACCGATCCGGTGAACAGGATGCAGACGGAAGAGCACAGTATGGTGATAAATAGCCCACGGGTGTCATAATAAAGGCCCTGAATACAGGACCAGGTTTCCTTATAAACATTTTTGATCCTGAAAGCCGATATTTTTACCGCTACAGTTTCAGAAAATGTGAAGAGGAAAATAATCGATACAGCATAGGTCAAGGTGTTAAAGAGCAGGACCCATGATTTATCCGAGAATGTGAGTATGAAGGAACAAATAAGAGGGCCTGCCACCGAAGCCGTTTCTTCGGCTACCTGCGATATACCATTAGCACCGGCAAGCCTTGATGCATCAACGGTTCTGGGCACAGCGGTCTGATAGCTTGGCTGGAAGATACTGCGGCCAATGGTTGTCAGCACAGAAGCCACGATAAGGACGGTGATACTGACCGAACCATTCAGGCTGCATATGAAAAGAAGAAGCGACACAATGAGACGCAGCCATTCGCTGAGTAAGAGGTTATGTTTAAGGCGATAATTATCTGCCATCCAGCCTCCAACCGGGCCGAAGAACAGAAAGGGAATAAACCGGAAAAAGTAAACGAAACCGGTAAGCAGATAATCATGATGTGTGCTCTCCAGCACGATAAATACGAAAACCACTTCGTATGCATAATCGCCTGTCTTTGACATAAAAAGCGAGGCGAGAAGGGTTCGGAAATTCTTAATCTTCAGCCAGTTCATGACAGTCCATTCCCATACTGAAACGCGAAGCGCCCAGCGCAGAAACGCCCTCCGCCAGTTCGGTAATTCTGACGTTCCTGAGTGCGCCATTTGAGCTGGTACGGGCGATAAAGGATGAAGCAAAGTTGAGCGCGATCCCCATACCGATACACATATGCATCCCGGTTCCGAAAGAAAGTGGTTTCTCTTTTCGACCCGGAATGAACTGGAAAGGCTCATCAAAAAACCCGGCATCGAAATTAGCCAGCGCGGTATAGAACATAACCCTGTCACCCTTTCGTAGATTCAGCCCTCTGAAGCTCAGATCCTGAGAAATCACTCTTCCTACGGAGAGAACGGGGCTGTAAAAACGCGAGGCCTCAACCACTATGTCGCGGACATTATCTGCATTTACTCTCAGACTGAAGTGAGATATGGCCCAGAGCGTGGCCATAATGAGCTGCATGGTCGTCTGATGCGCAGCAATATAGGCGATAGCTCTGTCTGACGCCTGAACATCGGTGCAGGGATCACTGCCAGAAGTCATGCCTCTGCAGGCTTCAAAAACGGCCATAAAGGAATGCGCAATGTCGACAAAATGTTCCTTTCCCTTTACTCTGCCGTCGAAAAGCATACCCACATTATACGCATGATCCGACAAGTGGCGGGCAGGTTCTAACCCGACAAGCATGGCCGCAAGCGTGTTATTGAGGTTGATAAGATCATGCTCATCAAGGTATTTCTTTTCCCTGATCTGCAAAAGTGACCTTTCTATCATCTCGTCGCAGGGCAATTTTTTGAAATTTTGATGAATAAGCCGGACCACATCACTTTTACAATCGTCCCGAAAAATCAGTGACTGATTAATAAGTAACATAAAACGTTCAATGATCGCCTTTTCTTGCTGAAATATGCTGAGGGGAACAAGCATTCTGTTCTTGGTAACATAATGACTGTTCAGCAGTTCTGAACAGCCAGCATAATCATAAATAACCCAGTGTTAATGATCTTTCAGCGATTTCATATATGATAAAAAATTAATAAAAGTTAACTTTGCATTTACACTATTGTGATAATGGTCACAAAAAAACTTAATGAAAATTATCTATTAATTCGTTGGTTTTGATTGGAAAAATATATCTGAAATATTTCGCCTAAAAAAATAATAATATTTATAGCTATTTAATCACAGGGTGAAATTACTTAAACATATATCACCCTGATGTCTTGATGCTGGCATTAAAATTTTTTAGCATGGCTACAGCTTCATTACCCGGCATCGAAAACTGCACTCGGTGACGCGCCGTTACGTCAAGTGCGAAAACTTTCGTATATCCCTCTGTCAATTTCAGGCTTTTGTGGCCCATCAGGCTCTGTAGCGGCTTCAGCGGAATCCCCGCATAAAGCATGTGCATGTAGCTGTGCCGGAAGGTGTGCGGCGTCACAGGAACGGAGAAAGTCACACCGCCTTCCGTTGCGGCCGCTACTGCACAAAGGGATGGGATAGCGTCAGGGTGAAATCTGCACGGATCAGGGCAAATGCTTCATTAATACGTGCCCGGTGTTCCACATCGTGGTCAGCAGTCATCTATCAAACTATGCCCAGGTGCGTGAGCCGGTCTGTACCTGGGCCGAACGTGCCGCCGAAAAACTGCGTAAAGAAAATCAGTGCTGCAGATAAATCGGGGGACGTCTGCGCACCATCCGCATCAGCGATTTTCCCGTGGTGAAATGATGGAACCTGCCAGGTTGAGATCGAGGTTGAGGGCAGGGCAGACAACGGAATGCTCTCATAAAGGGTTCGTTTTGTGCTGGCGCGCTGCTTAAACCTGACTTTCTGGTCTAGGATGAAACAGGTATTCATTCGCCCTTAAGGAGAACATTGTCATGTCAGAACTTAGTAAATCTCCGGTGGCAGATCAGGCTGAACATAATGCCTTTTTCCCATCAGCCTACTCTCTTGACCAGTTCACCAGCCCTAAATCCGATCTGAGCGATGCCGGGTACGCGCAACCGCACACCGGGAATAAAAAAATTCTGGTCATCTGTGCCGACGAACGCTATCTGCCGTTGGATAACGACACGCTGTTTTCAACCGGGAATCACCCGATTGAAACGTTGCTGCCTATGTACCACCTGTATCAGGCCGGCTTTCAGTTTGACGTTGCCACGCTGTCTGGACAAATGGTGAAGTTTGAACACTGGGCAATGCCACAACAGGATGAAGTGGTTGTGGGATTTTATAACCACTGTCTGTCGCTGTTCCGTTCGCCTTTGACGTTAAGTGACGTTGTAACCTCACTCACGCCCCATTCCGACTATGCCGGTGTGTTTATTCCGGGCGGGCACGGTGCATTGATTGGACTGCCCGAAAGTGAAGCGGTGGCAGAGGTTATCCGCTGGACGCTGGCAAACGATCGCCATCTGATTTCGCTGTGCCATGGCCCGGCGGCGTTCCTGGCGCTGGACAAAGGTGAAAATCCCCTTAACGGCTATGCAATCTGCGCGTTCCCGGACTCAGCCGATAAGCAAACCCCCGATATGGGTTATATGCCAGGGCACCTGACCTGGTATTTTGGCGAGAAGCTCCAGGCGATGGGATTAACGCTGGTTAACAGTGATATCAAAGGTACCGTGCATAAAGATCGCCGCGTACTGACCGGTGACAGCCCGTTTGCCGCGAATGCCTTAGGTAAACTGGCCGCAGAGGAATTGTTAAACGCTAACCGCTAAAAGCTAAAAGGTTCGTACCCCTGTCCCGCGCCCGGCGTGGTCCAGGCCAGGCTTCTGCATTCGGGCCGGGATTCGGGGTGTACTTGTGATCCACGACTGAGATACAATCACCCGCGCATATCGTTTTCGGCCGAGCCGAAGATGCCGCCTTTCAAATTGGTCGTCATGAACAGCCAAATCTCTACAGCGTATCAACACAAAGAACGAGGTCGGCCCAGAGAGTTCAATATGGAACAGGCTCTGGACCAGGCGATGATTGTGTTTCGGCAAAAGGGATATCATGCCGCATCGCTAGCCGATTTGGGTAAAGCAATGAACCTCTCTGTGGGAAGTATCTATAAAGCTTTCCAGGATAAGCGCTCCTTGTTTCTACTGGTCTTTCAGCGCTATATCGCCGTTCGAAATGAGGATTTGCGCGGGCGACTGGCCCGATTTTCTACCGGCCGCGCGAAGTTAACCGAGCTGTTACAGTTTTATCTGGATTCCTCCCGGGCGACAGAAGGGCGAACAGGTTGTCTGGTGGTAGGCAGCGCTATTGAGTTACAGGTGCTGGACGCAGAGCTGTCGCAGCTGGTTGCGCAGGTCATCAACCGTAACAAGCAATTTTTGATGGCGCTATTGCAGGAAGGGCAGCACGATGGCTCGATCCCAGCCAGTCTGGATGTTGAGACGGCAGCAGGGCTGATTTTGCGCATCGCATTTGGTATGCGCGTCACGGGCAAGGTCGCCGATGTAACCGATGAGCAAGCGACTATTGCGCTGGCCCTGAAAATACTGGATTAACATTTGTCTATTTAGGAAGCGAATGTTTCCTAAATTTTGACACAACGCTGACCGTGACTGCACAACATGCGGCGCGTTGACTGGGCGGCCGAACACACGCCGTCGCGATAAATTGATGATATTAAATGAAAAGTTAGGTTCGAGGAAAAGGCGTGAAACAAGACAGGACAGAGATCGGTGAAGAGATACACGCGCTGTTAGGCAGGATTGTGTCAGGTATTCTCCAGCCCGGAGAAACGGTGACAGTACAGGAAATTATTAGCGCCCTGCATCAGCAAAGTGTTCTAACGGAGTGTGAAAAAACCAGGCTGACCTGTGAACAGGCTATCCGCATCCTGGCGCATAAACTTCACTAGCGGATAGCAATGACGGGCAGGACGTTTCCTGCATAACAGTAACAGCAACAGCAGTAACAGCAGCTATGCCGCGACTGCTCTGACAAAGACCAACCCGCCTGAATAACGGCAGCCCGTTGCCGTATCACCGCCCAAAGAGCAATCCAATCAGTTCACGACACAGACGCTCTTCTTCCTCACTTGCCGACAGCTCAAGGCGGCGCAGCAGCTTAGTGCAGATAGCTTTACGATTCACGTTCTGGCCTGCACGTAAAATATCAACCACGATCTGCCCCAGCATTTCTTGCTGTGAAGGCAGGCTGGCCGCAGCAAAATAACGGGAGATATCGTCGGCGCTCTGAGGTAGGCGATGGTTGTGTTGCATAGGTGCTCTCGCAGTGGTCCAAAAATAGTCAGTTGAAAGTTGCGTAAAGTTATACAATAAAATAAAACTTGTACAGCTATTTCGGTGGAAAATTGTGCGGGAGTTAACAGGATGCAAGTGAAGTACGTCAAAGCAGGTGATCGGCAACAAAACGCGCCAGAAGCGGATGATGATTGCGCGGACGCAGAGCGCGCCCGCGCAGAGGGATAACCGACTGACCTGTTGAGTTAATGCTCGGTCAAATTGGCGGGCACCTGGCCGGTAACAACCATCCAACTGAGTTCTGCCCGTTCCCGTGTCGCGACGTTAATAAAGCTTTTCAGCCATTTACGGGCATCTGCAATCTGAATAACCCGCTCGTCGTCGATTTCATTGTCCGCCATGATGCTTAGCTGACGGATCAACGAAACCACAGTTATCTCCTCATCCTGTAGTGCCAGGTTCACCGCAGCTTCACCAATAATCTTATGACCGGTAGCTTCATCGTGAAAATACATATGCAACTCCTGAGTGAGTGAGAATGTCGTCGACCCAGTAATTAGTTTAGTAAAAGAAATGCATAACGAAAGTGTTATTTCATTAGGTGTTACCTATCAAATAAACCTGCATAAAAAGTGAACTTTGCGATAAGCAGGCTAACCTCCTCAAAAGGAAGGGAAAAACACATATAAAGCGGTTTTACGCGAAAAGATTGAAGTGATTAAACCACTAGATATGTATTTATTGGCCTGAAATTAAGATAGGTACTTGACGAAAATGGACTGATATCGCGCCATTATTATGACTTTTTCAGCGGAATAACAGCGATACCGCGGCGAGAAAAGGGCCAATAACATCAAGAAATATCACGCGGGTGATTAAAAAAGCGCTCTGTCTGATACGGGAGCCAGGGTAACGGGCTTCACACAGCGGCAGGGCGGCCTGTGCAACAGCTTACCTTTATCTGTGCCGCACAAAATCCTGCAAACAATAAATGGATTTGCGATTGTCGCCTGTGGATTAACGGTTAAAACAGAAGGTCTTTAAGAAAGGGGCAGGGCAGATGGGAAATAAAAATGCCGCCCTGGGTGGGCGGCAATCATATTAGTGGGGTACTTCAGAGACAGCTTTCACGTCTGTTTTATTAATCTGCTGTTTCACACCGTTAGCATCGGTGTAACCCAGTAAACCGGCATCCGATTCAGACGGTTTGCCATCGCTAATAATGGTACGGCCATCGTTAGTATGAATAGCATAACTGGTACGTGTGCAACCGGTTAATGCGGCCATGCCGATCAAAACTGCCAGCGGTAAAATCAGAGTCTTCTTCATATTATTCACCTTATATCCATGATGGAATTAATTAGTTATTAAGTTCACTCATATTGCTGATCTGATCGCGATTGATTTGTTCGGTTTTGCCTGTCTGTGCGTCGCGATAGGAAACCAGTCCGGTATCGCTGTCAATTTGAGGCTTACCATCGGTCACTATGGTGCGGCCGTCTGAAGTCTTAATGGATTGATTTGAAGAGCAACCCACTAATGTTGCCAGTGAAAGGGCAAGCAAAACGGCAGCTGAGAAGGATTTAGTATGCATTTCATCTCCTTGAAGTGGACCTTGAATTAAACAGCATAGTCGCTTTTGAGATTTTTGCAGGCGTAAAAGCGAAACAGCGCAAATTACCGGATGGAAAGCGCGAATCGCTAAATCAGTTCAATAACGAACCATGTTTCTCAGAAAATTCACATTTATCCCCTGTAGTTAGGTATTTTACCTGACGCCCTATAACCTCGTTTGCAGGTTAACTCCAAAAAAGGAATCGATAATGAAATGGCAAACGGGTGCAGTTGCAGCGTTATTAATGGGCTCAGTCAGTGCGTATGCAGCAGAATCAACCAGTATGAAAAATCCACTGAGTGTTCATGTATTAAACCTGGAATCTGGCACGCCAACCCCAGGTATTTCCGTTGACCTCGAACATAAAGAGCAGGGCAAATGGGTAAAACTCGCCTCGGGTGTCACCGATAAAAACGGCAGAATTAGCGCACTGTTTCCAGATGACAAGAAAGTTGAAACAGGAGATTACAAAGTCGTCTTTAAAACAGGCGATTATTATCAGAAAGTGCAGCACAAGTCATTTTTTCCGGAAATTCCGGTGATATTCCATATGGACAGTAGCGAGCCGCATTACCATATTCCGTTACTGCTGAGTCCTTACGGCTATTCCACCTATCGCGGTAATTAACAGCGCCCGGCAGCGCCCTGATAACCTCCGCTGCCGGCACGTTTTACCTCATCTCGCGTCAGCAACACGCGCTGTCTGACCGCTTAACCGCAGCCCTGCTTGTATGGTCATAAAGCCTGTTTAGACGGACTCATTGAATAACGATCAGAAGCGATATGTCACCAGCAGGCTTCCGGTGGGCGATGTTTTTCGTTGCACAATCGGGCTATTGCGCGCATCCCCCGTCAACTGCGTAACGCCTGCTGCGGCAACCACGCCCCAGTCCTCATTGAACTTATGTGTCCAGTCAAGATTCATCGACCAGGCGTAAACTCCCGCTCCGGCATCATATCGGGTAAACCTTGATGCGGCTGATTGGGATGCACTGACTCCGTAGTAAGTCTGCATGTATTTGTCCGTCCCCCAACTGCCGGTCAGTGCCAGCGTTACGGTATTATTCGGTGAGGTATAAAGCGGGCTATTAATGCCAAAATGCAGTGCCGCGCCATTGTTTCGTTCAGAAAATGGCACTTCAGCCTGCAATTGCAAATTGAGCCAGTCGGCCACCCCGTATCCCAGGCCAAACACACCGAGAGCCGAGCCTTTGACGTCGCCCATACCACGCAAATAGTCGCTGCCGTCGCTCAGCGAGTCGCTGTCCACGTCGTGATCCTTCCGGCCTGCGCGATAGCTCAGCGCAGCGTTGTAATCGAATTTGCCGATGTTATTGCCGTAACCGATGCCCCGCGTGGAGCTGGCAAAGAAACCATTTGCCATTGTGTAATCCAGCACCATGGCGGTCGTGACGCGGCTTTTATCCGAACCAGAATAGCGTGGCGTCACGTTCGCGCCGCCTCCCAGAGTCAACGCGTTGTCCTGATTCTGTGCTGCCGCCAGTATCGGGGTTGCCAGTAACGCCAGGACGGTGCCCGGCAACATTTTTTTCAGGCTGCGCCCCGGGAGTGAAAAGGGGAACTTATGACGCAGTATGTTATTTCTCATTAAAGAAGTCCTCGTGGATTCAAATGATTACGATACAAGCGGGTTGTAAACGCCAGAACGCGCATTTTGCAGGCGCCCGCTAAAGTTCTCATGAGCCCAAAATGAAGAAAGGGTGAAGCAACCACAGAGGCGGCAAAGCTGATAGATTTCCTGATACCGTTTTTTTCTTCAGACGTTCTTCATTCACTGTTGATACCGTAACCATTGTGAAAATACTCCTAATCGAAGACGACCTGGATCTCGGCAACGGCGTACGTATTGCCCTTGTAGATCAAGGATTTGATGTTATATGGGTTCGCCGCAAAGAGGATGCACTGCATCAGCTTGATGTCTGCGTGCCTGAACTTGTGTTGCTCGACCTCGGATTACCCGACGGCGATGGCATGAGCCTGATGGCGTACTTGCGTCAGCAGCTCAAGGGTATTCCCGTCATCATCCTGACGGCGCGAGGCACACTGCACGATCGCCTTTGCGGGCTGGACGCGGGTGCAGACGACTATCTCGTCAAACCATTTGTTCTCGCCGAGTTGTTGGCGAGGGTGAGAGCGCTTGCGCGCCGCAGTTATGGTTTTCAGAACGAGGCGATAGAACTTCGCGGATTATCGCTTTATGTGCCCACACGACGCGTGACCGTGAATGCACAGCATATTGAGTTGACGGCAAGTGAATACGCACTGCTTGAAACGTTGATGTTGCGCACTGACCGCGTGCTTACTCGCAGTTTTCTGGAAGAAAGGATCTTCGGCGCAAAAGAAAATATGAGTAATGCGCTCGATGTGCATATGGGGAATTTGCGTCGCAAAATCGGCGACGGCTATGTGCGAACGGTGAGGGGCGTTGGGTATGTCATTGATACCGTACCCATTCAGAAGGGGGCAGGTTGATGCGAAATGTCTGGCGCCTTCTGAGAACCCCAACCTTCGTACGGCGAATTATGGTAGCGCAAATGCTATTGCTCACCCTGCTCTGGTGTCTTTTTCTGACTTACGTTTTGTGGGAGGACTTGCGTAGCCCGCCAATATTAACGGGCAGCAAGACGTACGAAACCATTTTTACTGTGGTTAAGAATATGGACGATCGCCCGCAGGCGCGAACGCATGTGCTGGCTGCATTAAGTAAGGCAGTGCGGGAAAATTATGGCGGCGGTGAAGATCCAAAACTCTCAATCAGCCTTATCGTACGCAAGAATAAAGAGATAGTTTATGCCTCTGATGGTGCGCCAGCCGGCGTGATAAACAGCCGTTATGGAAAAATTGAGCGTGTTGAGAGTGCTGGTCGCGCCTGGACCAGCCGTACCTTAAAGTCCGGGAACGCCGACACAGAGGTCACGCTTATCACCCCTGCTGGAGGCTGGAATTTCTTTATCTACCTGAACTCGCGCGGCTACTACGTGATGCCGCTGCTGGTATGCATTCCGTTTCTTTTGTTTCCTGCGTGGCTGTCAATCCGCATTGCCATGCGCCCATGGAATAAGGTGGTAAATGAAGTGTCCTTACGCACGCCGGACGATCTCTCGCCCTTAAAAGCAGTGCCAAAGCACAGGGAGCTTCGCCAGATGGTTGACGCTGTTAATGGGTTTCTTGCCAGAGTGCGGGAAAGCACTGAACGGGAACGCGTTTTCATTGCCGATGCCGCTCACGAGCTGCGTACCCCCCTGGCGGCGATGCGAATCAATGTTGAGGCGTTGCAGTCTTATGTGAGCAGTGACAGCCAAAAAGAGTTGCTTGCAGGCATTATTCGCAGCAACAGCCGTGCGGCTCGTCTGGTCAATCAGTTGCTGCTGATGATGCACAGCGAAGCGCGCATTGACACGGTTATGGAGCCTTTGCAGATGACAACGCTCATACAAG
Source organism: Pantoea sp. SJZ147 (assembly GCF_007828605.1). NCBI lineage: Bacteria > Pseudomonadati > Pseudomonadota > Gammaproteobacteria > Enterobacterales > Erwiniaceae > Pantoea > Pantoea sp. SJZ147. Next base: position 329,480 of record NZ_VIVB01000001.1, on the reverse strand, counting down.
AACGCATGGCCGGGCTGGCACCGCTCGCGGCGGAACGCAGGATTGAACTTGAATTCTACGCCGAAGAGGAAATCTGGGTGACTGGCGTCAGGGAGCGGTTGATGTCGCTTATCGATAACATAGTTGAAAATGCAGTGAAGTACAGCCCTGGGGGCGGGAGGGTTGAGGTGGAGTTACGATCCTTAGACCAATCCACGCAGTTGCGTGTTTCAGATGCAGGGCCTGGCATTCCCGTTGAATTGAGGGAGCGCGTATTCGACAGATTTTTTCGTGATCCCAATCAGATGCAAAGCGGAAGTGGGCTGGGGCTTGCCATCGTCAAAGCCGTTGCGCAGCAACACAACAGCAGCGTACGCCTCAGTACGTCGGAAGAAGGTGGGCTGATGGTTTCGGTTAATTTCCCGAATCACAAATCCGCCTGAAAGCAAACACCATCTTGATCCGCGCCGGCGCAAGGCATTTACCTGAATGATGGAGTTAAAAGTGAAATACGTTGCTCTGACAAGTCTGTTATTTTCGCTCTCACTCAGCGGGTGTGCTATTACCGTCAGCGAACTAAAAAGCAGCCAATCCTCTTTTGACGGCAGTTTCGTGAGCAAGGCAGGGTCATCTGATACTTATCGAACCATAAGGCTCATGGCAAGGCAGTGCCTCGAATATGAGGCATATTCAGGAAATCCGGTAATCGTATTAAGCGAGTTTGATGGTGAGCGCAAAAAAGGGGAGATTAATCAGAAGTTCCTTTCACAGGGACTGTTGATTAACAACACGCTAATTGAGATCGAAAGCCCTAATGGTGACCACGCGCAGGTCAGCCTGTATACAACCAAGAACCTCTTGAGCACGGGTATCCGGTCGCCAAAGATAAGTGATATCAAGCGCTGGGCTGACGGCGATAAAACGTGCTAGCGCGACACTGTGAAGCATCCCTGTGATATGACTTGCGCCGTATTGATTAACACACCGCAATGTTAACTAATACCTTCATCAGAGGTGAGAGCCACTGCGAACGTCCGCTCCTCGCTCGTAGCGGCCGTTGAGGCCCAAAGGTCCGCTCCGTGCCAGAAACGGAAGTTGATAATGGAGCTCGAACGCAAACCTTATACGACAAATCTTTTGAAATTGCTCCTGAGGCCTGTATATTTAAACAGTACTTTATTTGAAAAGGATATTTTAGATGAATAACATTGTCGAAGGGGTAAATTTAGAGGTTTGCGCTAATCCTCACGCTGCACAATTACTTGCGATTGAAGAAGGCCTTAATGATTTTAACGATTTAATGACGGGGATGAGTGACCGTCAGCCATTGGCTATATTAATAAAATCAAATACAAACGGTGAAGTACTGGGGGGCATGCAGGGGCGCTCTTCGTTAGGACTACTTTTTATAGATCTTTTCTATCTGCCACCAGAGTTGCGGAAGATGGGGATTGGTACAGAAATCCTTTCCCGCTTTGAGGAGGAAGGCAGAAAAAGGGGCTGTACTGCTGCATTCTTATACACAATTAGCTTTCAGGCCCCTGATTTCTATAAGAAGCACGGTTGGGAAGAGTTCGGGCGTATTGAGTGCAAACCTGAAGGAACAAGCCGTATCTTTATGAAAAAATCCTTATAAAAGGTCTGCTGTCCGCTCTCAGCGGACTTTTAGCACTTGCCGTCCGCTTTGTGCCAAACGCGGACATTGCCGAAGAAGGATATGTGGAAATAAATAGCAAAAAGATAAAACGATTATTGGCTCTCAATTTCTTGATCGGTTAGTCCCAATTTTTCCGGTACGATATCTTTGAATATTGCTATCAACTCAGGATCCATAAAAAGGTATTCGTCAGAGATATTGAGCACATGTAGAGGCTTGAATGCGATGATCCTGCCATATTGGGCCACTAAGCGGTTTTTGTGCTTCTGTTCCATCACACAGACAACATCAGCCCATTGAAGCAATTCGGCAGAGACTCTTTTTTTTGCATCCCGGCTAGTCCCAGCGGAAAGTACGGCAAGGCATGGATAACGGCGGAACACCTGTTCCGCCGTGGGGCTTCGCCATTGATTACGACTGCATATAAAAAGTACGTTCATCAGAATAGTGGTACTCTTCCAGGCCTCTCAAGGCAAGCTGTTGGTTAGTAATACGTGGATACTCAAGCCCCAGTTGTGCTGCACGCAACAATTTATCCGACCGCGTGTAAAGCATCTTCCAGTTTTTTTCGCCACGGAAGTTTAATAAGATCTTGCGGATATCACGAGACTTGTTACGTCGCTTCTGTGCATTGCGCCAAGCTCTAGTACGTTTAGTTTCCATTGTTCCACTCTCTCTGATTAATCGGGTGAGCAGCCGCGATAATACGGGGAGAACAAACTGGAGAAATATAGCTTTTTACGGAGAAAATTTATAGTCCGGATTATGGTGAATCATTGCTCTGCTCCCCGTTAATTGACACAGAGCAGGGTAAGCAATGTCCGCTCTTCGCTCACAGCGGACATTCATCACCTGTAATCACTTCACGTCTTTAAACACTCTCCTTGGCTGAGATTAAACACAACTGCTCACCCGGCAGGGCGGCGGTGCTTTCACCCCTGTTCTTCCTCATTCTGCCGACTTGTTTAAAAACTTTTGCTGATGCCCAGGCTATCATCGGTTAAATTGCCCTGAGAGGCCGGAGCGCGCGCAAGGCGCTATCCGGTGCAAGGTCAAAAACACCTAACAAAGCAGAAGGCCCCATTACCTGCTTTCCTTACAGGAGAATCGCTGATGTTAAAAGGACTCACCGTTGCCGCCGTGGTCATGCTGTCGGGCTGCAGCCTGATGCACAAGGCTCCACCAGCACCAGAAACGTTGCATTACCGCTGTGGCACATTGCCCCTTACCGTCACCCTGGATAATGCCAAACAGCAGGTCAGCTTTATTATGGATGGCAAGCCGCTGACGCTGACGCAAACGGTTTCTGCGTCCGGCGCACGGTATAGCGACGGTAACTACGTTTTCTGGTCTAAAGGGAACGGCGCGTTCATTGAGCGTAATGATAAGATCGTTGTAAACGATTGCGAATTGCAACCGGCCAGTTAACGTTTACCGGAGTGAGTGTGCATCATGAGTGACAGTGACATGCTACAAACTATTGCCCATCTGCGCCGTGAATACACACGGGGTGGGCTACGTCGCAAAGATTTACCCGATAATCCGCTGGCGCTGTTCGAAAGCTGGCTAAAGCAGGCCTGCGAGGCGCAACTGCCTGATCCCACCGCCATGACAGTGGCCACGGTGGACGAGCATGGACAGCCTTATCAACGCATTGTGCTGTTAAAACATTTCGATGAGCAGGGCATGGTGTTTTACACCAATCTGGGCAGTCGCAAAGCACAGCAGCTTGGTCATAATCCGCGTATTTCGCTTCATTTTCCCTGGTACTTCCTTGAGCGACAGGTGATGGTTTTAGGCGAGGTCGAGAAGCTGTCGCCGCTGGAGGTATTAAAGTATTTCAGCAGCCGTCCGCGTGACAGTCAGATCGGTGCCTGGGTTTCCAAACAGTCAAGCCGGATTTCTGCCCGTGGCGTGCTGGAAGGCAAGTTTCTGGAGCTGAAGCAAAAATTCCAGCAGGGTGATGTACCGCTACCCAGTTTCTGGGGCGGTTATCGGGTGAAATTTAGCACTATGGAATTCTGGCAGGGGGGCGAACATCGTCTTCACGATCGTTTCCTTTATCAGCGGGATCACGACGGCTGGAAAATTGACCGACTCGCCCCCTAAAACTGCGCTTTCCCCCTCATCAGCGCTGGCACAGAAGGCGTCAGCGCTTTATGCTATAGCCCTTAATTTTTTCCTTCCGCAACTCAGCGGAAAGCTGTGTACCAGCATAGGTGCAGCCTGATCAATTTGGAGTCAGTGATGACCAGCAGTAACCTGATACAACAATTGCAAGAGAGGGGCCTGATCGCCCAGGTGACGGATGAAGACGCGTTAGTCGAGAAACTGGCGCAAGGGCCAATTTCGCTCTATTGCGGCTTTGACCCCACTGCTGACAGCTTGCATTTGGGCCATCTGGTACCGCTACTCTGCCTTAAACGTTTTCAGGATGCCGGGCACAAACCGGTTGCGCTGGTAGGCGGCGCAACGGGGTTGATTGGCGATCCCAGTTTTAAAGCCGCAGAGCGTAAACTCAATACCAGCGAAACCGTGGGTGAGTGGGTAGAAAAGATTCGCAGCCAGGTCGCACCTTTCCTGGACTTTGACTGCGGGGCCAACAGCGCGATTGCCGCCAACAACTATGACTGGTTTGGCAATATGAACGTGCTGACCTTTCTGCGCGACATCGGTAAACACTTCTCTGTTAACCAGATGATCAACAAGGAAGCGGTTAAACAGCGCCTGAACCGTGACGATCAGGGCATCTCGTTCACCGAATTCTCCTACAACCTGTTGCAGGGTTACGACTTCGCCTGTCTGAACGAGCTGCATGGCGTCTCCTTGCAGATCGGTGGTTCTGACCAGTGGGGTAACATCACCTCCGGTATCGATCTGACGCGTCGTCTGCACCAGAATCAGGTGTTTGGTCTGACCGTCCCGCTGATCACCAAATCGGACGGCACGAAGTTCGGTAAAACCGAAGGCGGCGCGGTCTGGCTGGATGCGAAGAAAACCAGTCCATATAAGTTCTACCAGTTCTGGATCAACACCGCCGATGCGGATGTTTACCGCTTCCTGAAATTCTTCACTTTCCTGAGCATCGACGAGATTAATGCCCTGGAAGAAGAAGATAAAAACAGCGGAACCGCGCCGCGCGCACAGTATGTGCTGGCCGAGCAGGTCACGCGCCTGGTGCATGGAGAAGACGGCCTGGCGGCGGCAAAACGTATTACCGAGAGCCTGTTCTCTGGCGCGTTAAGCGACATGACAGAGGCCGACTTTGAACAGCTGGCCCAGGACGGTATGCCGACCATCACGCTGAGTGCCGAGGACGATCTGCAACAGGCGCTGGTCAACGCTGAGCTGGTGCCTTCACGCGGTCAGGCGCGCACTATGATTGGGTCGAATGCCGTGTCGCTGAATGGCGAAAAGCAGTCTGATGCCGAATACCGTTTTAGCGACAGCGATAAGCTGTTTAACCGCTTTACGCTGCTGCGTCGCGGTAAAAAACATTATTGCCTGATTAACTGGCAGTAACCTTTCAGGGCCGGTTTCCGGCCCTTTTTTATGGCAAGGCACTACAGGGCAAAAAAGTGAAAAACGTTTTAGCAATTCAGTCGCACGTGGTGTTTGGTCACGCGGGTAACGCGGCGGCAGAGTTCCCGATGCGCCGTATGGGTGTGAACGTCTGGCCGCTGAATACCGTGCAGTTTTCTAACCATACGCAATATGGACACTGGACCGGTACTGTTATGCCGGCCACGCATTTAACCGACATTGTTAAAGGCATCGCCGATATTGACCGCCTGAAAACCTGTGATGCGGTATTAAGCGGTTATCTGGGATCGGCCGAGCAAGGCGAAAAGATTCTGGAAATTGTGCGTCAGGTGAAAGTCGCGAATCCGGAAGCCTGGTATTTTTGCGACCCGGTGATGGGGCACCCGGAGAAAGGCTGTATCGTCGCGCCCGGTGTAGCCGAGTTCCACTGCAAGATGGCGTTACCCGCCAGCGATATCATCGCGCCGAACCTGCTGGAGCTGGAAATGCTCAGCGAACGCACCGTAACCAGCGTGGAATCGGCCGTAGACGCGGCACGTATGCTGATAAGTCAGGGGCCGAAAGTGGTGCTGATTAAGCATCTGGCGCGCGCAGGACGCCGCAGTGACCGTTTTGAGATGCTGCTGGTTACCGCCGATGAAGCCTGGCACATCAGCCGTCCGCTGGTGGATTTTGGCGTACGTCAGCCGGTGGGCGTGGGCGATTTAACCAGCGGCTTATTGCTGGTCGATCTGCTGCACGGGCTATCGCTACAGGCTGCACTGGAACACGTGACGGCGGCGGTCTATGAAGTGATGCTGAAAACGCATGAAATGGGTGAGTATGAACTGCAGCTGGTTGCCGCGCAGGACGCCATCGCCCGACCGACGCACGCTTTCCCGGCTGAGAAGCTGTGAAGCTGTAAAGCAAAGGGCCGGTAAGGCCCTTTGCTTATTAGTTAAGTCCTTCCGCTTTAAGCGCGGCCTGTACCGACGGCCGCTCTGCAACGCGTTCAAACCAGCGTTGCAGGTGATCCAGTGCTGCCAGGTCCAGACTCAGGGCTTTCGCCCAGCGGGTCACCACATATAAATAAGCATCCGCGACGCTGAAATGCACGCCCATCAGCCACTGTTTGTCTTCGAGTTCACCGTTCACCCAGGCAAATTTCGCTTCCAGCTGGCGACGTACCAGGGCTTTGTACTCCTCTGGCGCATCGTTGCGGAACAGCGGAGAGAAGCTCTTGTGTAACTCGCTGCCGATATAGCCGAGCCACTCAATCGTATGGTAGCGGGTCAGGCTTCCCACCGGCGCCAGCAGGTGACGGTCGGGCTTGAGATCGGCCAGATACTGCACAATGGCCCCGCCTTCGGTCAACACATTGCCATCACTCAGTTGCAGTGCCGGCACCTGGCCTTTGGGATTAATCTGGCGAAAATCTTCACCGCGTTCGGTGAGCTTAGTTTGCAGATCGACATTAACCTGGGTGAAGTCCAGACCACATTCACGCATAACGATATGCGGTGAAAGGGAACAGGCACCAGCTTTACAAAACAGTTTCATAACGAGGTCACCATATTGCGAATCGTGTTTGCATAGTAATCGCCTGACGCGGAATTGCCAGTAATAAGAATGCGGCGTTCACTGGAAATTGACCGGCGACAAAAACAAAAAAACCGGGCCAGGCCCGGTTTTGATGAAAAGGCATAAGGTCATCAGACTTTGTCGGCTGCCGTATCCTGCGTCATATGATTCAGCAGCGGCGCGGTTATCATCATCAGCACGGCAATGACCGCGGTAGCAATACCAATCTCCTGGAACACTTTGCCGTAGGTGGCCAGAGAGATCAGCGGGTCGGTAACGTTTTCAGGGACCGCCATCAGATTAGCGACTTTACCGGCAATCACTGCTGCGCCAGCCGTCGTCAGGAACCATGAGCCCATAATAAAGCCCATCAGACGCTGAGGAACCAGCTGCGCCACCATCGCCAGGCCCAGACCGGAAATCATCAGTTCACCAATGCTCTGCAGACCATAGCTGAGAATTAACCAGTTAACGGACACGATACCCGCGTCGCTGGCAAACTTCGCGCCAACCGGTAACACCAGGAAGGCCGCCGAACACAGCACCATACCGATGGCGAACTTATGTGGCATGGGCAGTTTATCGCCCAGCTTGTTATAGACTGCGGCCAGAATCGGGCTGGCAAGCATAATCCAGAACGGGTTCAGCGCCTGGAATTGCTCAGGGGCAAAGGTGATGCCAAAAATGGTGTGCTCAACGTTGCGAATGGCAAAGAAGTTAAGCGACGTTGGCATCTGCATATAGAGGACGAAGAACACGATGGCTTCTACCATCAGCAGGAAGGCCACAATCATACGACGGCGCGCTGCACCATGCAGGGCAAAGGCTTCTTTGGCAAAGATGACAAAGATGCCCAGCGCGATCAGGCCCAACAGCACACGGGCGATCGACTGATGATGCAGCATCCAGTTTGCCAGGGCGATCAGGACCACAATCCCCACCAGGGTCATCAGCAGTTTGCCGAACTGAAGTGGCGCAAAGTCTGGTTTGGAGCCGAAGTCTTTCACCAGGCGTTTACAGAACAGGAAGTTAAGCAGCGTAATGACCAAGCCAACCACCGACAGCGAAAACGCCACGTTGTAGCCATATTTCTCTGCTAACCATGGGGTCAGCATCATTGAAAACAGCGAGCCGATGTTGATGGACATATAAAACATGGTGAATGCACCATCAATGCGCGGGTCGTCTTTGTCATAACACGTAGAGAGCAGCGAAGAGGGGTTAGCTTTAAATAAGCCACTTCCGACGGCAATGGTCGCCATACCAATATACACCACGCTGACGTTGTGGCCCGAGAAGGCCACCAGCGCGTAACCTATTGCCAGCACCAGCACGCCCAACACGATAACGCGTTTGGTGCCCAGAACTTTATCGCCCAGCCAGCCGCCGATGGCGACCAGACCATAAACCAGGGCGCTAAAGGAGGAGAACAGGGTGATAGAGTCGGACTCTGACATCCCCAGTTGCCTGACCAGGTAAACCGCCATGATGGCCTGCAGGCCGTAATAACCAAAACGTTCCCATAATTCGATCGTAAAGATCAGATAAAACGCTTTAGGCTGTTTAAATGCATTAAGGCTGACCGCCTCGTCGGTGTGTTTGTTTGCAGTTGACACTTGTACCTCTGTTATTTCATATCCTGTGTCGCGACAGGAATTAAGTCCGCGCCATGTGATCGGACCATGGGCCAGATTTTTATTAGATGGGAAAAACGGCGACTAATTTGGCTGAATAAAGGCGACAGGGCAAGCCTTTTCTACCTTCTGCGGGAAACCGGTTATCTGGCGTTAAAACCTAAATAAATATTATTAATTAGCATTTTGTTATGATTTAAGTCGATTTAACAAAATAACATCGCAACCTGGTGGTTATCAGAGCGTTAATAATGATATTAACTGCTGAAAGACCGTTGCGCCGAGCTTTACATCGAAATGTGATATTTCATCAGGATAATCTGGCTAAAATGCAGGTTCTGAAGCCGATTTGATGAAATAGTCTGCGGATTATGGCGGAAATGACCGGCAAAGGCGTGAAAATGTTGATTAAGGTCACATTTATCAATGTTAATTCATAGAGAGAAAAAAGGTTTCCAGCGGAAATAATGCCTGTGAAGCTTCACTAATCCTGTCTGAACAGGGCGCGAAAGTATCCGAATGCTCGACAGAAAATTAAGCTTAACGTAGCATCATTATTTCCTTAACAAGGATTTCGCTATGCCGTTACCTTTACGTCTCGCGCTGGTGGGCGACTACCGCCCAGAAGCCGTTGCACATCAGGCCATTCCTCTGGCGCTTGCCCGTGCCGCTGACTCTCTCGCTATCGATATTGACCCGCAGTGGGTTCCTACGCCTGAGCTGGGCGACTTATCCGCCATCAGGCAAAGCGATGCCGTCTGGCTGGTACCGGGCAGTCCGTATAAAAATGATGAAGGCGTATACAGCATGCTGCGCAGCATGCGGGAAAGCGGCAAACCTTTTCTGGGCTCCTGTGGCGGTTTCCAGTATGCCGTTATCGACTATGCGCGCAACGTACTTGGCTGGCACGATGCAAATCATGCCGAAACCCATGATGAAGGGCGGATGGTCATTGCGCCGTTAAGTTGCTCTCTGGTGGAACAGCGCGGTGAGGTCACTTTTGCACCTGATTCGCGTATTGCCAGGGCCTACGGGGAATTATCCAGTGACGAAGGATATCACTGTAACTTTGGCGTTAACCCGGCATTCATCGCGGCGCTGGAAGGCAGAAACCTGCGGATTACGGCCTGGGATCTGGACGGTGATGTGCGCGGCATAGAACTGACCGATCATCCTTTTTATGTCGCCACGCTGTTCCAGTCTGAGCGCGCCGCATTACAGGACAAGGATTCCCCGTTGGTGATTGCCTGGATGCAGGCGGCGCTGAAGCAGCGTTAGGTCAAAAAGCAAAAAGCCTGTGTCTCCACAGGCTTCTCTCAGTCGGGGCCGTTTATCAGGCAGGATATCGGCCTATTCGACTTTATCAGGATACTCGCACAGGTCTTCAATCAGGCAGGACCCACAGCGCGGCTTACGGGCGACGCAGGTATAACGACCGTGCAGAATCAACCAGTGATGACAGTCAACTTTGAACGCCTTCGGCACCACCTTCAACAGCTTTTCTTCAACCTGTTCGACGTTTTTGCCGGGGGCAAAATTCGTTCGGTTGCAGACGCGGAAAATATGCGTATCCACGGCGATGGTGGGCCAGCCAAAGGCAGTATTAAGCACCACGTTTGCCGTTTTACGGCCCACGCCGGGCAGCGCCTCCAGCGCGGCACGGTCTTCTGGTACGTTACCGCCGTGTTGTTCCAGCAGAATGCGGCAGGTCTTAATCACATTCTCTGCTTTGCTGTTAAACAGGCCGATAGTTTTGATGTATTCCTTAACGCCATCCACGCCCAGCGCCAGCATCGCGGCGGGCGTATTGGCGACCGGGTAGAGCTTTGCGGTGGCTTTATTGACGCTGACGTCAGTCGCCTGAGCTGAGAGCAGTACCGCAATCAGCAATTCAAACGGCGAGCTAAACTGCAACTCGGTCGTCGGATGGGGATTAGCCTGCTGCAGACGGCTGAGAATCTCTGTACGTTTTGTCTGGTTCACACGGCGCTTCCGGTCGTGCCTTGCGGTGCGGCAAGGGCCTGCTCTTCAGCACGGCGCAGCGCCCGCTGCTTCATTTTCTGATCGATCAGGTATTTACCCGCCAGCATCATGCCCAGACCAATAAATGCGCCGGGCGGTAACATGGCCAACAGCATCGGCGAATTAAAGTGGATCACTTCGATGCGCAACACTTTGGCCCACGGGCCTAAAAGCTGGTCCGCGCCGTTAAACAATGTACCGCTGCCAATAATTTCCCGAAGGGAACCTAATACCACCATCGCGCAGGTCGCGCCCATGCCAATGGCAAAACCATCAAGCGCGGCAAGGGGAATACTGCTTTTCGACGCGACAGCCTCGGCCCGTCCCACCACGATACAGTTCGTTACGATCAGCGGAATAAAAATGCCGAGCGACTGGTACAGGCCGTAAGCATAAGCATTGATCAGCATCTGAACACAGCTCACCACGGACGCAATGATCATCACGTAGATAGGGATACGAATTTCCGATGGCACCCAACGGCGCGAGGCGGAAATAAAACTGTTGGTCAGGGTCAGCACCAGCGTGGTCGCCAGACCAAGCCCTAGCGCATTGGTGGCGGTGGCGGTCACCGCCAGCAGCGGACACAGGCCCAGCAACTGAACCAGCGCCGAGTTGTTTTTCCATAGCCCGCCTACCAGCAGGTTTTTAGCTTCACTCATTTGCGTCTCCACACTCGGGTAACGAAGAGAGTTTTCCCTTAAGGGTTTCAATTAACAATGCCGTCCGTTTGGTGGCATTGACGACGGCACGGGGTGTAATCGTGGCACCGGTAAACTGATCAAATTCGCCGCCATCTTTTTTCACGGCAAACGCTTTATCGTCCGGGCCCGTCACCACTTTGCCATTAAAACTGTTGATCCAGTCAGAAATACGCAGCTCTATTTTATCGCCCAGGCCTGGCGTTTCATGATGTTCAATCACGCGCACGCCCAGGACCTTGCCGTTAAAGTCCGCCCCGACCAGCATCTGGATAGCACCAGAGTAACCATCGGGTGCCGTTGTTTCCAGAGCGGCAGCGACAGGCTGATTGCCTTTACGCGCCAGGTACAGATGATGAGGGCTGGCATTCCCCAGCGCCGCATCAGTGACAACGTAACATTCCTGCTGAATGTGGTTATCATACATATCGGTTGGCACCACCTGATCCAGCAGATTTTTTTGCTGTAACTGCGTCTGGTGCTCAACGGTGGGCTTGGTAACCGTATTCACAATGGCAGTGACGCCGGTCGTGATGGCGGCGAACAGCGCCAGCGTCACGCCATTTTTGCGTATCGTGTCCAGCATCATTTAATCCTTTTGATGGCCGTAAACACGCGGCTGAGTGTAATAGTCAATCAGCGGTACGCATATATTAGCCAGCAATACGGCGAAAGCAACGCCGTCCGGGTAACCGCCGAAGCTACGAATTAGCCAGATGAGCAATCCGATCAGGGCACCGTAGATCAAACGACCACGATCGGTCGTCGATGCGGTGACCGGATCGGTCGCAATGAAAAACGCCCCGAGCATCGTCGCACCGGAAAACAGGTGAATCATCGGGCTGTTCAGTGAGGCGGGCGAAAACAGCCAGCCCAGCGTCGCGCAGAAGGCGAGAGACAGCAAGATGGCGGCCGGGATATGCCAGCGAATGGCGTTTTTCCACAGCAGGAACAGGCCGCCAACCAGGTAACCCAGGTTAATCCACTGCCAGCCGAGACCCGCGAGCACGCCGCTGTAAATAGGCTGAGAAAGCAGTTGCTCTGTGCTGTGTCCGGCGCGCAGGCCGGTTTTAAACGTATCGAGCGGTGTCGCCTGACTCACGCCGTCGGCCCCGAGCTGCAGCTGCTGTAGGGTGTCGCCCGCCAGGGTATGACCGGTAAAGATCATATTCAGCGAATCCAGCATCCCCGGTTTGATCATCTGCAGCGATTCCGGCGGCATCCAACTGGTCATCTGCACCGGAAACGAAATCAGTAATACCACATAACCCACCATCGCCGGGTTAAAGGGGTTTTGTCCCAGTCCGCCGTACAGCTGTTTGGCGATCACAATGGCAAAGATCGTACCGATGACCACCAGCCACCAAGGGGCCAAAGAGGGGATGCTTATCCCCAACAGAATCGCCGTCAGCAAGGCTGAGTTATCGGCCAGATTCGCGGCAACTGGCGTTTTGCGCAGACGCAGTATTGCCGCCTCGGTGAGCAATGCGGTCAGCGAGGCCAGAATGACCTGCAACAGGGTGCCAACACCAAAGAAATAACACTGTGCCGCAAAGCCCGGCAGGGCAGCCAACACAACCAGCATCATGATGTTGCCGGTGCTGCGACGGTTATGGGTATAAGGTGAACTTGCTATACGGAAAGCCATTTATTCCTCAGGTGTCAATGTCGATTGCGCTTTACGCGCTTTGGCACGTTCGATGGCTGCCGCAATAGCGGCTTTGCGCGCATCCGTGGGGTGCTCAAGTTCAGGTGCCTGTTCGGCTTCGGCATTCGCATTATTGGCTTGTTCTTGTGCCATTTCTGCCTGCTCGACGTCCTGGTGCGCCTCCGTAGCCGCCAGTGCTGCATCCCGCGAGGCGGCCTCTGCCCGGGCAAGTGCGGCAGCGGCTTTTTTGGCTTTCGCACGTTCAACGGCGGCGGCGACTGCCGCTTTACGTGGGTCCTCTTCCGTCGTCGGGGCGTCCTGCGCCGCATCAGCACTGTCCGCCCCAGCAGCAGCCTGCGCGGCTTTTCTGGCTTTGGCACGTTCAACGGCGGCGGCGACAGCCGCTTTGCGCGGATCTTCTTCCGTCGGGGCGTCCTGCGCCGCATCAGCACTGTCCGCAGCAGCAGCCTGAGCGGCTTTTCTGGCTTTGGCACGTTCAACGGCGGCGGCGACCGCCGCTTTGCGCGGATCTTCTTCCGTCGGGGCGTCCTGCGCCACGTCAATACTGTCAGCAGCAGCAGCAGCCTGCGCGGCTTTTCTGGCTTTGGCGCGTTCAACGGCGGCGGCGACCGCTGCTTTGCGCGGATCTTCTTCCGTCGGGGCGTCCTGCGCTACGTCAGCACTGTCCGTAGCAGCAGCCTGCGCGGCTTTTCTGGCTTTGGCGCGTTCAACGGCGGCAGCGACTGCTGCTTTGCGCGGATCTTCTTCCGTCGGGGCGTCCTGCGCTACGTCAGCACTGTCCGCAGCAGCAGCCTGAGCGGCTTTTTTGGCTTTGGCGCGTTCAACGGCGGCGGCGACTGCCGCTTTGCGCGGATCTTGTTCCGTCGGGGCGTCCTGCGCTACGTCAGCACTGTCCGTAGCAGCAGCCTGCGCGGCTTTTTTGGCTTTGGCGCGTTCGACTGCGGCGGCGACTGCCGCTTTGCGTGGATCTTCCGCCACCTCTTCGGTGGATTCTGGCGCATCAGGCACGGCTGATTTTTTTGCTTTAGCACGCGCAATAGCGGCTTCAACAGCCGCTTTACGCGGATCGGTGGCCTGACGGCTCAGCGCCTGAGTTTCTGCCTGCGCCTCGGCCTGGCGTAAACGTGCCTGAGCGTGGCGAGCCTCGGCGACGGCCTCTTCACTTTCAACACCTTGTTGCGCTTTGGCGCGCGCTTTCGCCGCAGCCAGTTCGCCACTGTCGCTACGGGCCACGCGCTGTTTCGCTTCAGCATGGCGCGCTTCACGCGCTTGTTTTTCCCGTTCCAGTCGGGCCTGACGCGCTTCAAATCGCGCTTTGGCTTCAAGTGTGCGTTTGGCTTCCAGGTCGATAGCCCGCAGCTCGGCTTTTTCCTGACGATAATACTGGACCAGCGGGATATTGCTGGGACAGACATAGGCGCAGGCACCGCACTCAATACAGTCATCAATGTGATGCGCACGGGCTTTATCGTGATCGCCGCCCTTGCTGTACCAGTAAAGTTGCTGCGGCAGCAGTTTAGCCGGGCACGCGTCAGCACAGGCAGAGCAACGGATACAGGATTGCTCCTGTTCGTCATTGCCCATTTCGGTGCTGGACGGGGCCAGAATGCAGTTGGTGATTTTTACGACCGGCACATCCAGTGATGGCAGGGTAAAGCCCATCAGCGGGCCACCCATAATAACCATCTGGCGTGGCGAGGGATGAAAACCGACCTGATGTAACAGATGACTGATGGGCGTGCCTAAGCGGCTCCAGACGTTACGCGGCTGGGCAATCGCCTCACCGGTCAGGGTGACTACGCGCTCGGTAATGGGCTCGCCATTGATAATGGCGCGTTTTACCGCCCAGGCCGTCCCGACGTTTTGCATCAGCACGCCGATATCAGTAGAGCGTCCGCCATGCGGAACTTCCTTACCGGTAAGAATTTTGGTGAGCTGCTTGGCACCGCCAGACGGATACTTGGTGGGGATAACGCGAATCTGCAGATCGCGCTCGCCACCCAGCGCCTGTTTCAGTGCGGCGATAGCTTCAGGCTTGTTATCTTCGATGCCAATTAACACCCGTTCTGCCTGTAATACCCAGGCCAGAATACGGCTGCCTTCCAGCACTTCGGCTGCGTAGTCCTGCATCAGACGATCGTCAGCGGTGATATAGGGTTCGCACTCCGCCGCATTGATAATCAGGGTGTTAACGCCGCGCAAGCCGCCTTTCAGTTTGGTGGCGGTCGGGAAGCCCGCGCCGCCCAGGCCCGCGATGCCGGCGTCATGAATGCGTTTCAGGATAGCGGCACGTTCGTGCTGGCGATAGTCCGGCAACGGTTCCAGCGAGATCCAACGGTCTTCACCATCAGGCGTCAGGAAAATGCACAGTTCAGACAGGCCAGACGGGTGAGCCGTCATGTGCGGGCCAATCGCTTCAATCACGCCAGAGGTTGGCGCGTGCACCGGTAGCATTCTGCCCTGGCCAAACGTCAGCGCCTTACCACGCAGCACCTTATCGCCCGGCGAGACACCGATCTCACCTTCATGACCAATATGCTGCTTAAGCGGAATAATAAACCGGTGCGGCAGCGGCAATTCGGCAAGCGGCGTGCCGTTGGACTGGGTTTTCATTTCCGGCGGATGAATGCCGCCCTGAAAATCCCAGACCTTATCTTTTTTGAAAAAATTGAGCAGATTAAGCATGACTCTCTACCGGGATCACCCGAACAGGAATGGCTTCAAGATCCCATTTCCAGTTGGCCGTGGTGGTGGCAACCGGACGCATCTCAATACAGTCGGTAGGACAGGGCGCCACACAAAGGTCGCAGCCCGTACAGACATCACTCAGCACGGTGTGCATGGCGCGCGTTGCGCCGACGATGGCATCAACCGGACAGGCCTGAATACATTTGGTGCAGCCAATGCAGTTTGCTTCATCAATCCACGCCACGGTACGCACGGGCGCTTTGGCGTCTTCGTCACCGTCAATCGGTTGGGGTTCCACATTGAGCAGCGCCGCCAGCTTCAGCATGGTCTGTTCGCCGCCGGGCGCACATTTATTAATGGCTTCACCGTTATTTCCCACCGCGTCAGCATAGGGACGACAGCCGGGATAACCACACTGACCGCACTGGCTCTGCGGAAGAATGGCGTCAATTTGTTCGACAATCGGATCTTCTTCCACCTCAAAGCGTCGCGAGGCGTAACCCAGCAGCGCGCCAAAGACCAGGCTCAGGGCGCTCAATACAGCAACAGCTATCCAAATCGCACTCATCAGAATTTCACCAGACCGGTAAAGCCCATAAAGGCCAGTGCCATCAGACCCGCGGTGATCAGCGCAATGGAGTTTCCTTTGAACGGCGCGGGGACGTTCGCCAGCACCAGACGCTCACGCATACCGGCAAACAGCACCATAACCAGTGAGAAACCCAGCGACGCGCTGAATCCATACAGCGCCGCCTGCAAAAAGGTATGGTTGAGATTAACGCTCAGCAACGGCACGCCCAGCACGGCACAGTTGGTGGTAATCAGGGGCAGGAAAATACCCAGCAGTCGATAGAGCGACGGGCTGGTTTTACGCACCACCATTTCGGTGAACTGCACGACCACGGCGATCACCAGGATATAGGCCATGGTCCGCAGATACACTAAGTCCAGCGGCACCAGAATAAGGTGGTTCACCAGCCATGCACAAATGGAGGCCAGTGTGATAACAAATGTGGTGGCGAGGCCCATGCCAATGGCCGTTTCCAGCTTTTTGGAAACGCCCATAAAGGGACACAGGCCGAGAAACTTCACTAACACGAAGTTATTCACCAGCACAGTACCAACAAAAAGGAGGAGATAATCGGTCATTTTTTCGCCTGATTGCCACAAAGCGGCTTATTATCATTGATAACGCGTTGTATCACAACTGTGACACAACATTGCCTGCGGGCAACCGCACTCAGGATTAAACTTTTGACGATAATCAGGGCATCACCGCTGGATAAACGTCGCTTTAACCCGTTCCGAGCGCTTGAAATAGGGCACAAAAACCGCCGCTGCCGCGAGTGAAAGCAGTAGCGTCTGCAAGGCGCGGGCGTCAGACACCGGCGTAAAAGCAAAGGTCTTTATGGCCAGCAGAACGGTAATCAGCAGCCAGACGATATAGTGGCGCGGCAGCCGGTAAGAGCGTTTGAAGAATATCCAGACGACCCACATGCTGTAAGCCCACAGCAGCGTCGCGGTAAACAGCGAAATGGCCCAGTAGCTGGTGACAAGTGAACTGTGGTTAAACAGGGTGGCGCGCCATTGCGCATCAAACAGCGGCGTCAGATACATCGCCATGACCAGCGCCGTGGTCAGCAGCGTCATTAACAACCATGCCAGCGGCAGCAAAAGCCAGCCACCAATACGTGGTGCGGCATCCTGTGTGTTCATTGCGGTTAATCCTGTCTCAACGTTGGAAGCGGCTCAGAATAGCATGTTAAGACCGAAGGGAACCAATATGACGATGTATCAATAAACGTCATTCACGGCAGTATCAGACGACGTAGCGCCATACCGACTTAGGCACGCAGCCCAGATCAAACAGACGACCACCGGACACCAGCTCTGCACGTCGATGATCGGCGGCACGGTACATATTGATGATGTCGATATCGTCAGAAAGCGAATAATTCAGATGGTCATACAGTTTTTCAAGACTATCGAGGTTGTTCACTTTGCGAAATTTTAAAAGATAATCGTGCGCAGTCATTTTTGTCATAACGAATGAGGGTGAAAGAATGCCAAGTATAGGGAGACACCGGACTGTGTCCAGCGCCAGGGCGTAAAAAAAGCCAAAATCAGACAATCGTGAGAGATTGCTCGCTAAACAACAGTTTTAACGACTTTAGTCCTGAGTAACAGGCGTTGCCGTTATCGGGTCAGGCGTTAAACAGATGTTATGCCTGTTACGCTAAAGAGACCAGGTAACCTTTTATCTGTTTATATGCACAAATCCGCTGTTGTTAATACCGGTTTGCGTGACCTGAAGAAGATAAAGACACTAAACCCTCAACAAACGCTTATAGCGGAATCGTTTCATTCGATATACAGGCCTGCCTGGCGATGTGCTGGAAATCACAGAATACACTTTTTGTGGGCGAATAAATGCCATAACTCATTATGTACGCCTCCCTGTAATCGTTTTCAACTGCGTCACACTTAAGCGATTCTGTTTATTACATTTATTTAGCATGTGTTGAAAAAATAAACAGGCGTTTTGTCCATAATGCCTCGCCAGATTTGCCGCCACCAAGAGCGTAACTCCTTTAAATAGCTCGATTTTGTGAAGCGTGTCGCCCTAATTCAGCGTTTTTTACGTCAGTCTTTACAGGCACTTTACCCTATACAGCAAACGCCCTTCAGAGGAATAAAAACTATGTGGAAACGTTTACTCCTGACCACGCTGGTCAGCGCCGCATTAAGTGGCTCAGTGTTAGCGTCGGAAATGACGGTGGGATTCTCGCAGGTAGGTTCAGAATCCGGCTGGCGCTCGGCTGAAACCAACGTGGCAAAAAGCGAAGCAAAAAAACGCGGCATTAATTTGAAAATTGCCGATGGACAACAGAAACAAGAGAACCAAATCAAAGCCGTACGTTCTTTTATTGCTCAGGGCGTTGATGCCATCTTTATCGCACCTGTCGTTCAGACAGGCTGGGAACCGGTGTTGGAAGAAGCAAAAGACGCCAAAATTCCGGTTTACCTTCTGGACCGCGCCATTGTTGTTAAAGACAACTCGCTGTATCAGGCTGTGGTAACGGCGGATAACGTGCTGGAAGGCAAACTTATCGGTGACTGGCTGGTTAAGACCGTGGGCGACAAGAAGTGTAACGTCGTAGAGCTGCAGGGCACCGTGGGTGCCAGCGTTGCCATCGATCGTAAGAAAGGCTTTGCTGAAGCGATCAGCGGTCATCCGAATATCAAGGTCATTCGTTCTCAGTCTGGCGACTTTACCCGCAGTAAAGGGAAAGAAGTCATGGAAAGCTTCATCAAAGCAGAGAATAACGGCAAAAACATTTGCATGGTTTATGCCCATAACGATGACATGGCCATCGGTGCTATCCAGGCAATTAAAGAAGCCGGTCTGAAGCCGGGTAAAGATATCCTTACCGGTTCCATTGACGGTGTGCCAGACATCTATAAAGCCATGCTGGCAGGCGAAGCCAATGCCAACGTGGAGTTAACGCCAAATATGGCTGGCCCGGCATTTGATGCACTGGAAAAATTCAAAAAAGACGGCACCTTACCGCCAAAAATTATCAGAACAGAATCAAAACTCTTTTTACCTGCTGACGCGCAGGCAGAGTTAGATAAGAAAAAGAACATGGGTTACTAAGCCGCAGGCCGCCCTTCGGGGCGGCTTTCTATGATGTAGTGCGGAGTTGACAGCATGACCACACACGACGAACACCCTCTTTTAGCCATCAGCGGCGTCAGCAAAGGCTTCCCCGGCGTGAAAGCGCTGGATGATGTCTCACTCAGCCTGCGCAAAGGCGAAATCATGGCGCTGCTGGGTGAAAACGGCGCAGGAAAATCCACACTGATTAAAGTCCTGACCGGCGTATATACCCGGGACAGCGGCACGATCACGTTAAACGGTCAGTCGATTTCGCCGCGCAGCACCGCCGAAGCCCAAGAGATCGGTATCGGGACGGTCTATCAGGAAGTTAATCTGCTGCCGAACATGTCGGTGGCTGACAACCTGTATATCGGTCGGGAACCGCGCCGTTTCGGCATGATTGACCGTAAGCGCATGGTTCGCGATGCCGATGCCCTGATGCGCAATTACGGTTTTGCCCTGGATGTCACCCGACCTCTCGGTCACTATTCGGTCGCGATGCAGCAGATCATCGCCATCTGCCGGGCCGTCGATCTCTCTGCGCAGGTCCTGATTCTGGACGAGCCCACCGCCAGTCTGGATGCCAGTGAAGTTGAAATGCTTTTTACCCTCATGACGCAGCTAAAGAATCGCGGCATGAGCCTGATATTTGTGACGCATTTTCTGGATCAGGTTTACCGCATTACCGACCGCATCACCGTCCTGCGCAATGGTAAATTCATCGCCACGCATGACACAGCAACCCTGCCGCAGATTGAGCTGGTAAAGTTGATGATTGGCCGAGAGCTGATGGCCACCGCATTGCAACGGCAGGGCAGTACGCTGCGCAGCAATCAGCCTGTGGTGTCGTTTGAAGACTACGGCAAAAAGGGCACTATCGAGCCCTTCAACCTGCAGGTCAGACCTGGCGAAGTGGTAGGGCTGGCCGGATTGTTGGGGTCCGGTCGCACGGAGACGGCAGAAGTCCTGTTTGGTATTCGTCGCGCCGATCGCGGTACGGCAAAAATCAAAGGGAAGGTTGAACATATTCGCACGCCTGCACAGGCTTCTCGCCTTGGCATGGGGTTCTGCCCGGAAGACCGTAAGACAGACGGCATCATCGGCGCAGCCTCGGTGCGTGAAAATATCATTCTGGCATTACAGGCGCAGCGCGGCTGGTTACGTCCGATTAAAAAGCGGGAACAGCAGGCCATTGCCGAGCGCTTTATTAAAAGTCTGGGTATTCGCACACCGCACGCTGAGCAACCTGTGGAGCTGTTATCCGGCGGTAATCAGCAAAAAGTCCTGCTGTCACGCTGGCTGGTGACGAAACCGCAGTTTCTGATCCTGGATGAGCCGACGCGCGGGATTGACGTGGGCGCCCATGCGGAAATTATCCGCTTGATAGAATCCTTATGTGCCGATGGCCTGGCATTGTTGGTGATTTCCTCGGAGCTGGAGGAGCTGGTGGGCTACGCCGATCGCGTATTGATCATGCGTGACCTGAAACAGGTGGCTGAGATTCCACTGGAGCAGCTTTCTGTGGCGGCAATCGTTAACGCTATTGCTGATGGAGGTACGCAGCATGCTTGAATCCCCGGTCACCGCGACCAAACCTCAACGTCGCAAGTTCAGGCTGCCGCCCGGTATGCCACAGATCATTGCGCTGTTACTGGTGCTGATCGTCGACAGCCTGGTCGCGAACAACTTCTTTGCCATTCACTTACAGGACGGTCGGCTGTTTGGTAGCCCGATCGACATTATCAACCGTGCAGCGCCTGTTGCGTTACTGGCTATTGGCATGACGCTGGTCATCGCCACTGGTGGCATCGACCTGTCGGTCGGCGCCGTGATGGCGATTGCCGGAGCGACCGCCGCCACCTTGACCGTCGCCGGGCACGGCGTGCCGTTTATCATTATGGTCACGCTGGCCAGCGGGCTGGCGTGCGGCATATGGAACGGCATTCTGGTGGCATTACTGCGTATTCAGCCTTTTGTCGCCACGCTGATTTTAATGGTGGCCGGACGCGGTATTGCTCAGCTTATCACTCAAGGGCAAATCGTGACCTTTAACAACGACAGCCTGGGCTGGTTTGGCAATGGTTCACTCTGGTTATTACCGGTGCCGGTGTGGATTACCGTGGCGGTGGCGCTGCTGGTCTGGCTGCTGGCGCGCAAAACGGCGCTGGGGCTGTTTATTGAGGCCGTGGGCATCAACTTGCGCGCCGCACGTAATGCCGGGGTGAATGGCTGGCTGGTGGTGATGTCCACCTACGCCATCAGCGGGCTCTGCGCAGCGGTAGCCGGCCTGATTGTGGCGGCGGATATTCGCGGTGCGGATGCCAATAATGCCGGATTGTGGCTGGAACTGGATGCGATTCTGGCCGTCGTGATTGGCGGGGCATCGCTGATGGGCGGTCGGTTTAATATCGCACTGTCACTGATTGGCGCGTTGATTATCCAGTCGATGAATACCGGTATTTTACTGTCTGGCTTTCCGCCAGAGCTGAATCAGGTGGTGAAGGCGATAGTCGTGATGTGCGTCCTGTTGCTGCAATCCCCGCGCTTTATTGCGATGTTTAAACGGAGACGTCCATCATGATTAAACGTCATCTGCCTTTAATGATCACACTGCTGGTGTTTGTGATGGGCTATTTGTTTTGCCTGAGCCAGTTTCCCGGCTTTGCCTCAACCCGGGTGATCTGTAACATTTTGACGGATAACGCTTTCCTCGGCATCATCGCTGTTGGAATGACCTTTGTGATTCTGTCGGGCGGAATCGATCTGTCGGTGGGGGCCGTCATCGCGTTTTCTGGCGTGTTTCTGGCAAAGGTTATCGGCGATTATCACCTCAATCCGGTCCTGGCGTTCGCCCTGGTCCTGAGTATGGGGGCGATGTTTGGTGCCATGATGGGCTGGCTGATCGATGCGCTGAAAATTCCCGCGTTTATTATCACCCTGGCGGGGATGTTCTTTCTGCGCGGCTGCAGCTACCTGGTGTCTGAGAACTCGATTCCCATCGATCATCCGCTTTACGCCACGCTGTCCAGCATGGCATGGAAGGTTCCTGGCGGCGGGCGGCTCAGTCTGCTGGCGCTGATCATGCTGCTGGTGGTCGCCGGAGGCATTATTCTGGCGCACCGTACCCGCTTTGGTAATCAGGTTTATGCGATTGGCGGCAGCCTGACCTCCGCGCAACTCATGGGCGTTTCAACCCGCGCCACCACCATCAAGATCTACATGCTGTCGACCACCTTAGCGACGCTGGCGGGCATTGTTTTTTCCATCTATACCTCGGCGGGCTATGCTCTGGCAGGGTTGGGCGTAGAACTGGATGCGATTGCGTCCGTCGTGATCGGCGGTACCTTACTGTCCGGCGGCGTGGGCACGGTACTGGGCACGTTGTTTGGCGTGTTAATCCAGGGGCTTATCCAAACCTGGATCAACTTCGACGGCACGCTCAGTTCCTGGTGGACCAAGATTGCTATCGGCATTTTGTTGTTTGCGTTTATCGCGTTACAGCGCCTGCTGACGGTAATTTGGGATCGTCAACGGAACGCGCCGGTGAAACGGCTGATTCAATAAGCTAAGGGCGGCGCTGATGCGCCGCTTTTTTGAGTAGCAGGTGGCGCAACCCATAATCGGTAATGGTAGGTGAGAGAGCGTGAGTGAATAAGCATTGCCTCAACAGGGATTATTCATCGTGCGGGTGCATGCGTTGTATCACATCATGCCAGCCTGCATGCTTTCTCAATCACGGATAAAGCATGTCCATTCCCTCTGCGTTATGTCGGTTTATTATTGCTAGCAGGTCATAACGCATTTGCAATGAATGCCTGTCCTGTACGTATTTGGCCTGTTTCAGAAGACGTTAACGACGGCCCGCCTCTTTTTTCACGGCAGAATAAGGTTAATGATGGAGAAGAGGGTGCCAGCGGTATAACTGCGTCACCGGATTGCCAGTCTGGCAAGCGCTGGATTTACGCCTTTATCAGCGCGATGTCGCTGATTAGCGAGAGTAAGAGGGTGACGTTTAGCCGTGAAACGCTTTGTTTTTTCCAGGCAGTGCTAATATCTTTGAAATAATGATGGCAAATAACAGAGACCTGCTGTGGGAATGAATAAAACCTATAAACCCTCGTTAAAAGGGCTTCTGTGCCTGCATTCTGTTGGTTGCATAGTCATTACTGCACTCATGCTGATATTGGTGGTGGGCGTTGTTCTTAAGGTTCTGACTGAAAAAAGAATCATTGAATCTAACACCGCCTATGCCCGTAAGCTTGCTGATATGACCGACAGTACATTCAGAACGGCACAAAAAGAGCTTGCATACAGTGCCACTCAGATTAAACGTTTTGAAGACAAACAGGCACTACAGCAAGAAGCTGACAGATTAAGACTGCAATCGGATATGTTCAGTTCAGTCGTGATGCTAACGCCAGACGGTTACGTTGCGGCATCCTCTCCACCAGGTTTACTGCCTGTTGGTACGTCTTTGAATGTTGCCCCTGAGCAGTTGATGGCGGTAAAAAAGGGGGCGTTCGTATCAGAACCCTTTACACCTTCCACAGGTAACTATCTCATTTTTTTGTCGAACCCGATCTATTCCTCTTCGGGGGCGTATCTGGGTTATATTGCAGGATCTATCTACCTGAAAAGAAAAAGTATTTTAAGCCGCCTCATGAGCCATCATTTTTACACTGATAAAACAACGATCAGCATTGTTTCAGATACTGGAGAAGTCATTTATTCACCTGATGAGATGCTTACAGGAAAAAACAATCCTTTGGCTACCAGCCTGACGACGCGGCTGAATCAGGCCAGCAGCGGTGGATTAAAGACAACGTTAGAACAACGCGACTGCCTGTTAGGCTATTCAGACGTTATCAAAACCAACTGGCACGTATTCGTATGCGTTTCGCCTGACGTGGTCAGCACGACACTCACGCTTATCGCTAAAGATGTGTTGGTTTATGGACTGGTGATAGCATTGCTATTGGTCGGTGTGAGCATCTTTGTTTCCACGCAGATTTCCAAACCGCTCGAAAGACTCGCTGGCCTGACCCGGTCTACTACAACGAAGGATTTGCCTCCCAAAATCAAGGGTATAAAAACGTGGTATAAAGAATCTGACCGGCTGAAAAAATCTTTTTTGGCTTATTCGAACACAATTAATAAAACGTTGGCCATATTACGTGATGATGCAATAACCGATCATCTGACCAAACTGTATAACCGACGTGGATTTGAGCAACTTACCGCGCCTTACCTCTCTGCTAAAAACGAACATAGTCTTGCCTCTTTCGATATCGATTACTTTAAGCGCATTAATGATCACTATGGGCATGATATCGGTGATAAAACGTTAGTGGCCGTCGCGATGTTTTTAAAAAAAGGCTGCCGCACTAACGATATTGTTTGTCGGTTTGGTGGCGAAGAATTTGTTGTTTTCTTTCCGAATACACAAATCTCAGAGGCTGAATCTATTGCAAATCGTATCCGTGAACATATCGCATGTGCGCAATTTAGCGAAGTAGGAAAAATGACAATATCAGCTGGCGTGGAGAGTTTAGCTCACCATAACAACGATATTGAGGAAACATTGCTTTCCGTTGACCAATGGTTGTACCAGGCAAAGCATGAGGGGCGAAACAGAGTTGTTTCTGCCAGAAGTAAACTGATTTCGTCGTAAAAAATGCACTGCACGACGTCAAGATTATCAACATTGAGATCTCAGCGTCGTGCAGTGGACAAGGGTGAAAAATCGTTAAAAAAGCTAACTACTTCTTTCACAGACGAAAAGTGGCGTAGTCTCAGAGTAAAAAAGCCAGGCTTTATCACCGTAAGGCCTGATTTTCAGCAGCAGAGGCTTCCCTTTTTCAATAAAGAAATCAGGTAGCCATTTTCTTTGATCCTGAACGCTCATGGTCATTTGTGGCGAGTTGATGACCAAATCTGAGTTAAGGTGATAATAATAGCCCTGTTCTCGATAGGAGAAAGATATGGTTTTACTTAAATAACCATCGCCTTTATTTTTTTCATGAAGCGTACCCGAGAGAGCCAGTATCCCTTTGCCATTCTGGATGTTTTGAGAAATGAATAAATTTAGCGTGCTATCTTGCCACTGATAAGAAATATCCGCTTTACACGATATACGGTGTTCCCGGTTTCCACTAAATGGATACAATAAAAGAGCGATAAAGCATAGCCCTGTCAGAACCAGAATTTTATTCATCATTGAAATTCTTAACATAATAATGAGAGAGACAGTTTGCTCGAATTGTAGCGTGCAAGGGGTGCTGGCATTGAAAGTAAGAGAGTCTGTCAGCATTTTTAAAAGATGTCATATAGATATATTGACTGTCTTTACAATTGATATCCAAATCATCCACGCGTTTTTTTAACTCAGCGCTATTGAGCCAGGCGTCTGAGTTATTAAAAATCACGCAGCCTTTATAGTCCATGCTGTGAGCGAAAACGGGCTCTGCCGATTGCGGTTCGACTTTGATAAAAATAAAAATACAGCAAAAAGAAACGAAAGTGATGGCGGTAAAAAACACATTTTTAAAAGAGAGTCGTGCTAACAACATTTCTGTTTTGGGTAACCATGGCGAGTGATCACGTTGACGAGTTGAGGGTAAAACCGTCTTATGATCTTTATCATCTTCGACATCTGCGTGCTGTAACACGGCTGGAGATGCTCCCTCGTGGGATTCTGTGTTTTCTTCTGACGAAAGAGGTTCATAATTTTTCTCACTCAAGACAGCTGCTGAAGAGGCTGTAACGGTATTTTCTTTCATCACCACGGTTTGTGGTGACAGGATAAAACCACGCCGGGGCATCGTTCGAATGATGTCTTCCTGCAGTCCGGCTTTACTCAGTGCGCGCCTGAGGCTGGATATATTCTGATAGAGGGACGTAGAGGTCGGCTCCATGCCAAAACGACGCCATGCATAGTCAAAAAACTGTTGATGAGTGACTAACTCACCGACATTTTCAATGAGCAACTCGAAGCATAGTGATGCTGAAGCACTAATGATCGCCGGATTGCCTCTGCCAGTAATTCTTTTTTTCTCGGGTTCAAAAACCAGAAAGTGATTAAGTGTAATCTTTCGGCTCAAAGTGCTCTCCATCTGTACCAAAAGAAATGGACATGAATACCCATCTATTGAAAGGAATTAATAGATAAAAATTTGTTATCTGAATCGACATCAGCATAGTGCTGAATAATTTCCAAATCAAATTAAATAAAAGAGTTTTATTTGCATGCCTTTGTCTTTTTTAATTTAAGTGGAATATAAAATACATGATTTAAGTTGTAAGCAATTGATTTTATTGTTTATAATTTTAAATTTAATTTAATAAAAAATAGTAATGTTTTTAGAGGGAACCTGAAGCGGGTTTAGGCTTCTTATGTAGCCCGCTGTCGCACGCGAAAGACAGCAGATAACGATGTTAAAACGCGCAATTAACTTCTCAAAAATTTCTCTAATAGTAATTATATACATTCTCATTTGCCCTGTCAGTCAGGCGTTCTGGTCAACGGCAGGTGTCAGATTCATTTGAACTCTCATTGGTTTACGCGCTTGCTGCCGTTCACTGCATCATTCAAAATAGACGTTGTTGTCAGCATACGCACTCATATGAAAAACACACATACATACGTCTTTTAATAAGCCGTCAGCGCTATCCACATCAGAGGTAGGCGTAGCTGCATGTGCGCAATCCTCAGGTCGCGCAGACAGACATCATGCGACCAGGGGGGTTGGGCGAGGATAAAATCTGCAAGAAAATAATGTGCAGGGTTGTTAAACCAACCAGATTAAGCCCAGATTGCAGACTGAGCGGAACGAATACACCCTCCATTTTCAAAGAACCTCTACCTCAATGATACTCATCGTCACTGAAGCCTGAGATCACGCATCAGCCGTTGTTTAAGTAAATCACGCGAGAATTCCAGGTGGGCATCACAGAATCTTACGTTGCTTCGTTTAACGTTAAGGTATTGCATTTCAATGGGGCGTTGATGATGTTTTTAACTGCCCTCACTTACCTGTGTCATTCTGTATTTATCCATACCTGCGACATTATGGCTTAGCAACGCATCGTAGATATCATGTAATCAATATCCCGCTGTAACAAACACCACTCTCATCGACCTGACAGAATGTCTGTCGTTTCCTGATCTCCTGACGTTAAGTATCGAAAGTGCGCAACCCAAGCCTCTGGCCCAATGTTCTAAGAGCGTCACGGTTTGCACAGCACTTTCTTTTTCAAACATATTGCTGATTTAACGGGGAGGTAGGATAAAACGGTAAGTTTTTCTGGTACGACTATCTAACTAAAAGATATGGCTGTGAGTCAATGTAAACCAGGAATGAACTAAAGGAATGAAAATGGTCAGGAATGAAACATCTTAAGTAATGCATTCAGGTCGAGTGACCAACGACAACGTCAGGCTGAACGTTTGTCTATTTTAAACGTGATTAGTAGGGCAATGAAACAGCGTCAATCAGATGTGACGGCATGGCGTTGTGTGTACTGACGCTTCGACACAGAAAAAAGTATGAAAAGGGACTGGAAAGGGCAGGCTAATCCGGCAGGTGTCCATTGCAATCTTTAAAAGACGAGTTTTCACTCAGTGATAAGTAAATATTGGGAGTTGATGTGTATGTTCTTTTCTGAATTTATTTATAAATCAATCAAAAAAAATATTGCTTTAAATGTGGCATAGAGTATATGTCTATCTTATTGATTTTTAACAATAAAAAACAAAAGATTATTTTATAAAAAAAGAGATTAATTCATATGGCGATTTCAATGTTTAACGTTATATTTCTCACCGCATTAAGCCTGAGCGGCTTGTGTCGATTTTTTATACAGAGATAAGGAAGAATAACGTGTCTTTTAATAAAACAGTATTAGCGTTGAGTTTCACCACCAGTGTATTATTTTGCCATTCAGCCATGGCGGGAACCGACATTAATGTTCATGGCATCATTGCGCCGAACGCCTGTACAGCAAGTGTTGTAGGCGGTGAGGCTCTTGACTGGGGGATTACTCAGCACAAAGATCTTAATCAAACCGCGGTCAATACCTTTGCAGCGAAACAAGTGACATTACAGGTAAGTTGTCCCTCAGCGCAGAAAGTGGCATTCTGGGCGACCGACCCCAATGAAAGCAGTGCTATGGTGGGTGTGAATACCAATAACAGAAGTGGGCATGCAGATAGTACGCGTATTTTTGGTTTAGGGATGGATCCGGTAACGGGAAATAAATTGGGGAATTTTACCATCAGCCCTGTTTCATCAACGGTAGACGGCGTGACCAATACGACCTCTTTCGGTTACCAGAATAGTGGTTCGCACAGTGGTACTGCGTTTGGTCGTGTGTTAAATGCCGATTGGAGTTATAAGAAAACGGAAGACTGGACACCATGGGATGAAACGACCAGTGCACCAGCCTCAGGGAAAGATATTTCATGGGTGTTTGACATCGAACCGCAATTAAACGCCGGAAATATGATAACGAATGCGCAACAGGTTGACTGGCAGGGTACTGCACAGATTAACGTACGTTATTTTTAATTTATTTTTTTTGAGAGCGACAGCAGGCATCTCCCTATGAGGTGCCTGATTTTGACATGCAAAAAATATATTATGTTGTTACTGTTATTTTCTTTTTAATTTTTACAGCACCAGTGCGGAGTGAAACGCTACATTTTGATTCTAATTTGATGGCTGCGAATGGTATCACTTCTGCGCAGCTTGATAATGCACTTAATCAGCATGTAATGCCAGAGCGAGAAACGGAATCTGATATTTACATCAATGGAAAATATATTTTATCAGGAAGGGTTTTTTCGGTTAAAAATGCAGCGGTTTATTCAGAAGACATAAAATCAAAAGCAGGAATAAAAGCGTTAGCATGGTCGCCCTACAAAGCCAGAAATGGCAGTAAATATTTTTATCTGGATAAACAGATTCAGGCTAAATTTGATCGGGCTAATAATACCTTACGGTTATTAGTCCCTGTAAAATATCTGATTAATCCAGAGGGGAAGCAAAGGTTGAGTGGCGGGAACGGGGCATTTATAAATTACAATACCTATGCCTATCGCTTTTCAGGAGGAGAAACCTCCCTCAACAGTATCAATACAGATTATGAAGCCGGAATTAATATGAACAATACGATTATTCGCTCACATGGTTACTACAGTTCCTTTAGCAGCCGTAACGCACGTACGGCGGTTAACACGATACGTGATGGCTATATTGAGCGAGACTATCAAAATGTTCGCGTCCGCGCAGGACGAACAATCGTTAGCGATGGTGGGTTTGGCACTGGCTATATTGATGGTGCCATCATCTCCTCCGCCAACGGCAACGCGACGGCATTTGTGAACTTTAATTATGAAGCTGCAGAAACGCTGACTGTCGAGTTCTGGCAAAATAACTTGCTTCTCTGGAAACAAATCATTCAGAAAGGCCATGCGGAACTGCGTAATATTCCGGTAGCTGGCTTTAGTGATGACGTCAGGGTATTGGTTAAGCGAGACGGGCAGATCGTTGACTCGCGCATCATCTCACGCGCGCAAATCACCTCTGACCAGGATGGTAACGCGGGCTATTATGCTTTTACGGGACGTACCGTTAGCGGCAGCAGAAGCACGGTAAGCGGCGCCGGTTTCTCCAGAACGCTAAATTCAATCTTCGCCCCATCGGTCGCTATGGTCACTGCGTCAGGCTATCGCGGGCTTACGGTCAGCAATACGGCTTTCGAAAAAGATTTTCGCTTTCGCTCCAGCCTGACAAGCGTACAAAATGAGAAAAACCAGAAGGGCCTGAGTTTGGATGTTTCAGGCAGCTATAAAAATACCAGCCTTAATTTTAGTCGTAACAGCCGGCATTTTAGCTATATTGGCCAGGCACGACTCGGGAATTACAATGCACAGCGGAGCAGCATTGGTTTAACGCAGACGCAGCAGTTTTCCTATGGCGTGACAGGAAGTATCTCGTTAACACATTATCGTTTCTACGATGCGCCTGGTTTCAATTCATTGTCAGGCAGTCTGAACTTACCTGTGGGAAAAGCTTCGTTGGGCGTAGGTGTCTCCTACATGTCTTTAAGCCCCGGACAAACGCAAAAAGATAAGATCAGCCTCAATCTTTTCTTGAGCCTTCCACTAAGTTTCAACAAACACAGCGCTAACTGGCGAAGTCAGTATTACACGTACGGTAACAGAGCGCGCCTGTCGAATTCGCTCAGTGCGCCGGTATCTAAAAACTATACCGTGACTGCCAGCCAGATGCGTACGTCGGGCGCGGGTCGGTCAGAAAGCTACTCGCTGGATAATGCCGTCATTACACCTTACACCACTGCGGATGTCTCGCTCTCCCAGGGACGAGATGCCGGAGGCGTATCGCAGACCACCGCGGCATATTTATCCGGTGCTGTTGCCATTAGTAAAGAAGGCGTTATTTTCTCACCAAACCGTATTGGCAATACCTGGGCGGTGGTCGACACAGGCGTCCATCATTATCTTGATGTCGCCTCATTACAAAGTAGTGCGGTCACCAATCATGATGGAAAAGCCATAATTACGCCTGTCGCTGAAGGACGAAATGATTTTATTCGCGTTAGCCCGGAAGGTCTGCCATCAGGTGTAATCATTAAAAACAACGTCAGAGATTTTTCAGCTGTTCGCGGATCGGTGCCGTTCTTTAAATTTGGCATAGCGGATAACCGTTCAGTGCTGTTGAAATGGAGCCACAAACCTTCTGACATTCATCAGAGTGATCTTTTTTATGACGGTTCTGGAAAATTAATTGCCCGTTTCATCGACAAAGATATTCTTTTAATCGATGAAAAAGATATCGGAAAGCTGGAATCAGAAGGTATGTCGTCACCTACGCATTTAAATATGCAATGTAAACTTTCATCTCGTCGTCTGAATCAACAGGAGAGTATTAAAAATGTTATTTTCAACTGCCATGCTTCGTAACGTTTCTATGAGTGTTTTCATATTTACAGGTCTTATTCATGATGCCAGTGCCGAAATTCTACCTTCATCATCAGCGGTGTTGATCGAGTCAGGTAAGCAGGAGTCGACTATTGATATTAAGAATAATGGCGATAAAAGTGTGCTGCTTTACAGCAAAATCCGGCGTCTACCAGACGATAATCTTGCCGGTGGCACACTGTATACTGAACCTCAGGCTATTGTAATAGGTCCGGGCGACATCCAGAGCATTCGGGTAATTTACCGTACCAATACGCCGGATGTAAAAGAGCATATCGCGCGCGTCGTATTTACAGGATTACCACCTAAGGATGAGGTCAGCGATGGAAAGGTGAAAATTCTCATTGGGCAAGATCTGCCGGTCGTAGTTAACGTCAGAAAAGATATCGAGCAAAAAGATATGTGGCAGCGCGTACAATATCAGTTAGTCCGCGGCGATCTCTGTATAAGTAATCCCAGCGCTAAAGTGTTCCGTTTCTCACCTTTGGTTAATACAGATGAAGGCGGATCGAAAATCACTTTTACGAAGCCTTATGTTCTTCCGCAGGAGACGTTGTGCGCTACACCTTCTCATCCACTTTCAAAGGGTATGCAT
Source organism: Pantoea sp. SJZ147 (assembly GCF_007828605.1). Lineage (NCBI taxonomy): Bacteria > Pseudomonadati > Pseudomonadota > Gammaproteobacteria > Enterobacterales > Erwiniaceae > Pantoea > Pantoea sp. SJZ147. Next base: position 297,770 of record NZ_VIVB01000001.1, on the reverse strand, counting down.
CTGAGCATCACCAGCGTCAGTGATTATAATTATCAGTTAAAAACAAATAAAGTCACCCTGTAGTTTATTGCAGGCGCGCCTTTGAGGTTTACTGATTCGCTATGGAGATAACATGTGCTTAGGGTTATCGGGAAACATGGAGAAAATGTTTTTTTAACGGACAAAGAAATTGCCGTAATAGGGTTTTACATGACCGGAATGAAATTACAGCAGATTGCGTGCCGGACAGGCATGGATGTGCTGAAAATTCGTTACCACAAACGCAGGGTGATGCGTAAATTAGGTGTGAAAAACAATAAGGAACTTATTCTCTGGTTCATCGCCAACCGTCCCTCTTTTAGTCTTGAGGAGAGGGAGGGTTAGTGCAAAACGAGGATTCATCCAATTAATGACCAACGGGTGTACGTGGTTTGAATATTTTGGCGAACGCTCTCGGCACTGTGCCGGCGATATGCCTTCCTCTCCGCAATGTGAGTGGGCAGGTGCAGGGAAGGTTTATGGCGTTGGAGGCGGTGCTGGCAAAACGTTGCGAGGAAAAGGGGGCTTTTGGCCGCTGTAGGGGGGAAAGATATTGCCGGAGGATTCTGCGCCTTTCTGTAACTGGCGGGGATGAGTTACAGACAGGCGCAGATAATACCCTTTCTGGTTGTGTAACGTCCTAAAATTGTTATCTCAATGTTCTGAGCTGAACGCTTTATTGAATATAAAAATAGCGAGAGGCTAATAAAAAACAGTACATCCGATATTCTGAGAATGGAAATCTGTTCTGTGTGGCTTCGTGCTTAGGGTTTCTATCAATTAGACGCGGCGTTTTTAGAAATTATGATGCCGGGTTGAGGGGGGCATGTTAATCCGGTACGTACAATCCGGAATTATCTTAGCTAGTCGTTCACTGAATGCCACCAGGTTAGGGAAGGTGGCATTTTTATATGGCGTTGGGATGATGAATGACAGGTTGGGATTTGAAGTTGATTGTTAATTAAATATTTTTTTGGTTATTTGTGGAGAGATAAAAAATTATTGCTCCAGTGGAGGGGTTGTGACTTTTATGGATAATGCAAAACGTTGTCTGACATTTACTGAAAATGAAGTAGCGGTTACCTGGTTTTTTATGACCGGGATGACAGTAAGGCAAATAGCCGAATGGATGAATCTGCCGGAGAAAGCAGTCAGTTATTATAAACGGAGAGTGATGAAAAAAATCGGCGTGAAGAATGATAATGAATTCATTATGTGGTTTTTGGAAAACAGGCTTTCTTATCAGAGGAGCGAGATTGAATTTTCTATCCTCCGTCAGAATAAAAGAGCGATCAGGATAAAGTAAATGTTGCAAAAAGATTTAATTGATATGGGAATTAAAAAGAATGCAAGATGCATCCTTACCAGCCTGTTTTTACTGTTATCACTTACAGGTTGTAGCCATAGCATTTCGTCAAAAGCAAACAGGCAAGACTATACGCTGAGCCATGATTATTCTTCACTCGCCCAAAACGAACGTATTCGTTTCCTGGTTTTTCATTACACGGCCGCTGATAACGCAACATCGTTAAAACTTCTTACAGGTAATAATGTCAGCGCCCATTACCTTATTCCTGAGTCGCCTGACAATACAGCAGATAAACCCCTCATCTATCAACTGGTCCATGGAGATAAGCGCGCCTGGCACGCCGGTGTCAGTAACTGGAATGGGCGTGTCAATCTCAATGATTCTTCTATCGGTATTGAGATTGTTAATCGTGGTTTTTCAGAAAATATGTTGGGACATAAAACCTGGTATCCCTACGATGAAAAACAAATCAAGGCGCTTGTCGCGTTGTCCAGGCGCATTATCCAGCGTTATAATATTACCCCTGATAACGTAGTCGGTCATAGTGATATCGCCCCCCTGCGAAAACAAGACCCCGGTAAGCTGTTTCCCTGGAAACAACTGGCTGCTCAGGGGATCGGGGCCTGGCCGGAAGCAGAGAAAATAAAAAAATATCTCAACGGTCGTCTGCCAACCGCACCTGTGAATGTTCATAAAATGCAGGTGCTACTTAAAACCTATGGATATGATGCTATTCCAAAAACGGGTGTGCTGGACGAGGAGACTATAAAAACCATTCAGGCGTTTCAAATGCACTTCAGACCGGCGCTTGATAACGGCATACCTGATGCGGAAACAGAGGCAATTGCTCAGGCGCTTAACGAACAGTATCGCCCAAAGGCCATTGATTGAAGGGATCATCAACTCAAGGCCAGGCAGCGACTTTGAGCATCGGGCTGTTACGCATGCCAATAACGCAGAGGCGGTTTGCTGGGTGGGCGGCTAACGGGCAAACGTTATGTTTAGGCTGACTCCTTATAAGGGCTCCAGTCAGTTTGTTAACGGAGCCAGACGGCGATTCATATCGCAATTTTCCCGTGTTGGCTGTTGTGGATTTAACACCTGGTAAGGCATGTGGCGCGTTTCTCCTGTACTCGGCTTTGCCTTAAATACGTCAATCTGACGGGTTGAGGGCAGGAGCCAGTGCGATTGTTCGTTTTCACGCCCGACATGCTTGCAAGCGATGCGCGTTCACCTGTCAGGCTTGCCTGCACCATCACATTTTCCAATGACGCGTCATCTTGTAACTTCTCAACTCGCATGACAGTATCGTTGCATGTATATACATGTACTACCGTTTACGCATCCATCCGTTCAACAATAGGTCTCAACGCACCGCGTATGCTGTGTTCCAGTGAGGAAACTATGCCAGCTGAATCACCTGCAGCAGATTATTCAGGCGCAGAGAAACCGCGCCTGTCAGAAACCCGTTCGATTGATTACATCCCGCCGCGCGAACGTCACGGGCAGCCTTTCAGCCAGTTTACCCTCTGGTTTGGCGGTAATCTGCAAATCACCGCCATTGTCACGGGCGCGCTGGCTGTGGTTCTGGGCGGCGATGTGGTGTGGTCGCTGGTTGGGCTGCTGGTCGGCCAAATCATCGGGGCGGGCATCATGTCGTTACATGCCATTCAGGGCCCGCGCCTGGGGTTACCGCAGATGATCACCAGCCGCATGCAGTTTGGTGTATTCGGTGCGGTCATTCCCCTGGTGCTGGTCTGTATAATGTACGTCGGCTTTTCTGCCAGTGGTACGGTGCTGGCGGGACAGGCGCTGGCGAAGCTTATTCACGTCAGCAACGCGACCGGAATGGTGGTGTTTAGCGCCCTTATTGTGGTGATTGCGGTGCTGGGCTATCGTGTGATTCATCAACTGGGGAAACTGGCGAGCGTGATCGGCGTCCTGGCCTTTGCCTATTTGTTCATCACGCTGCTCTCCACTCACGACTTATCGGCGGTATGGCAGAATCGCCATTTTACGCTGGCTAACTTTCTGCTGGCGATCTCGCTGTCTTCCTCCTGGCAAATTGCGTTTTGCCCCTATGTCTCTGACTATTCGCGCTATCTTCCCGCCGATGTTTCCGCAAGGACGCTGTTCTGCTCGGTGTTCTTTGGCAGCATGACCGGCACCCAGGCATCAATGACCCTGGGCGTGATCGTTGCCGCGATCGCCGGTAAGGCATTTTCAGGCAATGAGGTTGGCTATATTGTGAGCTTAGGCAGCACGGCGACGATGGCGATGGTGATCTATTTTGCGATCTGCTTTGGGAAAATCACCTTTACCACCCTGAATGCCTACGGCAGCTTTATGTCTCTGACGACAATTGTATCGGGCTTCCGCCAGCAAACTTCGCTCAGTCGGGGGGCACGCGTTCTGTTTGTGGTCCTGATGGTCACCGTTGCCTGCATCATTGCACTGCTCAGTGAACCGGCCTTCCTGAAATCCTTCACGCATTTCCTGCTGTTCCTGCTGGCCTTCTTTGTCCCCTGGAGCGCGATAAGCCTGACTGATTTCTATCTCATCACGAAAGGCAAAGTGGATGTCCCGGCACTGTCAACGCCAGACGGACGCTATGGCCGCTGGAACTGGGCCGGTATCACGGTCTACTGCCTGGGGGTGATGGTGCAGTTGCCCTTTATCGATAACCCGCTACATCATGGTTCTCTTACCTGGGTTTTTGCCGGCAATGACATCTCGTGGATTATTGGCTGGTTGGTGACGGCACTGCTATGGCTGATCGCCAGCCGATGGGATCGTCGGGGTAAACTGGCACATTCAATCTACCCGGCTGAATAACAGGGTTAGGGCCGCCGGGCAGGGCGGCGGTTACTGATCGCTACGGGTTAATGCGACCTGCATTTCCCTGACCAGCCACTCCCGCAGTGCCGCCACGTCAGGTCGATCCGCCATATCTTTCATCGTCACCAGATAGTAATTCGCGCCCGGTAAGCATGACCCGAATAACGTCACCAGCATGTTACGTTTAATCAGATCCTCCGCCAGCAGCTTGCTGGCAATGACCACGCCTTGCCCCGCAACCGCTGCCTGCAGTGCGTGCGTTTCATCACTGAAATAGAGACCTTTGCTGATGTTCAAACTGGACGGCCCATAGCGACGTTTCCAGTGCAGCCAGTCCGGTGATTCTGCCGGAACATGGCGGTTTTCGACGTGGAAAAGCGTGACGCCGAGAAGATCGCCGGGCGTATTCAACGCCAGCGACGGGCTGGCTAGCGCCACAAACCAATCCTTGTACAGCAAAGTATTGTGCAGCTCATCTTCCGGGGCTTCGCGATAGCGGATCGCCACGTCCACGGTGCGCTGGGTTAAATCGACTTTTTCAACGCTGGTGTGCAGATGTAAGTCAATGTGCGGAAATTGCGCCTTGAAATCCGCCAGGCGCGGAACCAGCCAGTTGGTCAGAAAATTGGACGTGGTGGTAATGGTTAACGTCGGCGGCCGTCTTGCCCGGTCAATCTTACTGACCGAGGTTTCTAAGGCTGTAAAGGCGGACTGAGTGCCCGCATACAGCAGCTTACCGGCTTCCGTCAGCTTAACGCCCTGAGCATTGCGTTCAAATACCCGACATTCAAGCGTCGATTCAATCAAACGTATCTGGTGGCTGACGGCTGTCGCGCTCACGTTCAGCGTTATCGCGGCTTGCTTAAAGCTCAGGGCTGACGCGACGGAATGAAACGCGCGCAGCGCACCAAGCGGCGGTAAACGGGATGGCTTCATGATGAGTTATTTTCACCTATGGCTGAAAACTATGACTTTGATTCCCTTGCAGCACAGACCGTAAGCTTAATTCATTACTCAGCCACGATGAATTTAATTTTATGTCATCTGTTATTACTGCGAGGCTTGCTATGGCGATTTTCACTTTACCTGAATCAGATTCTGTTACTGAAGAGAGAAGAAACATCACGTCTGGTATCCTGTTAAGTCTCCTGGTCGCTGAGCTGGTACTGATTTTCAGCTTTGCCATGACGCAAGGTTTTATTGCTGGGGGGATGGGGCTAAGCTCGCTGCTGGCTTCATTCTTCTTTGGCACTATGCTGGCCAGGCTGGGCATCATGAAACGTCAGCAGGTTGTCACTCGTCTTTGCTATGGGTTTCTCCTGGCTGCCTGTGGTTTAGTCTTACTTATAATCGCCTTTCAAAACCCTCACAATGCCTGCCTGCTGCTGCCTGGTGTGGGTTTATCCGGGCTTGGACAAGGCTGGGTGGCTGAACCCTTGAAGCGCCACTGGAAGGAGATTCGCCCCAGTGGTTTACGGGTGTCAGTTATGGTGCTGGCAATGATCTTCAGCAGTGTGATTATCCTTCTCGCCAGACACTGGGGCGGGTTTACGGGGGCGACTGGGCTTTTAACAGACCTGGCATTGCTGGGTGGGTTGTACTGTAAAATTATTCAGCAAACCGGTATTTCGCGGTAGGTACGAGAGCGTTATCACTCGGTTTGCACGTCTTTGCATAGGGCGCTGGTGGCCGTTACGCTGATTTGTGTCTGCAACTGAGCAGTCAGCGGTCCGCGTATCTGGAAGTCAGCGCGAGATCCCAAGACGAATGGATACGTTATTAGCCAGTAAGAGCGTATCTTCTTGTCAACGCGCCTCCACTTCTCGCTCAAAACTGCCGGCGACAACCCCCGATCGCTGAATGACGCATTCAGACATATCGGCTGTTCAACTTAAATGTTTTTCAGTACAGGCGCTCAGCGAGTTCAGTCAGACCGACTGTTTGTACAGGAAGGTCCACAGAAAATTAGCGTCAGGCAATAAAACGACGCTGAAACAATTGTACTGTTAATATTGCTGCACAATTAATGGGATCGTAACTTCTCAATTGCACTGTCGCTTAGGTTGAGTACTGATTTAACGCTAGTGTTTATCCTGTCAATAATGGCCTGCCGTGGGCCAAGATGCCATTCTTCACTGTTATAAAAAGATTCCTGAGAAGATTTTAGAGACGAGAGACTGTCATAAGCTCTGATTAGATAGTAAGCGTCGTCGTCATGAGCTGAGTTACCAAAAGAAACAATATCCATACCCGCTGAACGGTGAAGTGGAGCGCTTTCTTCTGTCATGATTCTGTGGAAGTCTTTCCCGGTACCGGGTTTGAGGGTGTACAGCAAAAATTCGACTGCTTTCATCATCAATATCCTTTTTTCATCATGGTGAACGATTACTTTGTAAAGCAGTGGAACCTGACAGAATGGACGTGATGTTCAGACTGACATCGCGCCATTACTTAGCAATGCCCAAACGAATTCACAGTGCCAGGCCCGAAGACGGCAACTGGCTTACTTCAGATCAAGGGATTGAATAACAGCAGCCACTTCAGCAATATCACTCGCAGACAGGGGAAGGAGAGGTCGGGGCAGGCAGTCAACCTCGGTCAGCCCCAGCACGCCCGCCGCCGCTGCCATAACACGGATGCTGCCTCCGTGTTTGCGAAACAGCGCCCATAGCGGATTAAGGCGCTCGCCGAGCTGCGTAACCCGCTCGTGCTCTCCGCGTGCTGCTGCGTCGGTGATTTCTTTTGCCGCATGCGGGAACAGGCCGCCGCAGACGGAGTACCACACGTCACAGCCTGCGTTGAGTCCTGCCGCCGCACTGGCGTCGCCGCTAATGCCAACCGTTACCTCTGCAGGCAGTTTTTCCTTCAGGCGTTGGACGCGTGCCAGCGCCTCCTCCGGCGAGGCCGGTACGCCCGGGATTTTAACGGATTGAATGCCAGGCAGCCTGGCGATACGCCCGTGCAATTCGTCAGAGAACGTAAAGCGCGTTGTACCTGGATTATCATAGATGCAGACCGGCACTGAAGTGTGCTGCGTCAGGGTCTCAAACAAGCCAAAAACCTCATTGTCCGTCAGCGTCTGGTACGAAACTGGCGGCAGCAGCAGCGCATCTGCTCCGGCCGCCTGCGCGTCATCGGTCAGCCGCATTACCTCATCGGTGCTGACGGCACCCACGCAAACCATCACCGGAATCGTGCCCGCATATGACTTTGCAATGCCAGCTATCCGGCTACGCGCCTGGCGCGTCAGGTAGGCATAACTGCCTGTTGATCCCAGAACGCCAATCGAGTCGACGCGGGCCGACGTAATGCGTTCAAGAAGGCGGACAAATCCACGTTCGTCAAAACCATTGCACGTAACAGGAGTAAGTGGAAAAGCGCTCAAACCGTGAAACATAGGTTATTCCTCCAGAATAAAGATAAGTTTGCTGCTATCCGACATCCCATTTCTCAGCGCGCCCACGCGCTCACCGTCATGGTAAAAACCAGTGTTTCATCGCCTGCGAAGGCATATTAACTTTTTGTTCACTGGTCATTATCGTGATTTAAAACGGTCATTACAGGATTATTTTATGTTCCCCGCCCATCCGTCAATCAGCCCTGACGTTGCACGTCTCGCGCCGGGCTTCCGTGCATTGAGTCTCAGTGTGCTGCTCCAATAACAAATCCCCGTGTGGGAGAAGATGCACTGCGCAAAGCCTGCGCGGACGTGGTTGTGTAAACTGCGGCCGGGCAGATAACCTGCGTATCCGCGTCTCGCGCAAAGGGTTGTTGGAAGATGAAAGCGCTTTCCTGTCAGGACGAGGCGCACGCAGGTAAATGCGCCAACGAACCCGTCTCCTCCCTCCGTCACGGCCTGTTTCGGCCTGGCACCTACACTGTATTTTTATAAAACAATGTGGATGTCTGTCTAAAGTGCAAGGCATACAGCGCATTGCACGTCATATTGGTCGCCAATTTTTAACCTGTCGCACACACAAACACCTGGCCGTTGACCACGGATTCATCACCTGTAACGAGAAAACGCACACGCCAGGTTGGAATGCCGATATTCTGCGTGTTCTCCGAAAAGGTCAGCTATAAATAACGATTTCAGTAGGTTGCTCTGGTTTTCTTAGTCAAATATCCGTTTCTTTTGAAGGTTTTTAACTGTCCGACACGGCAGCGGGTCAAATTTTTCATAAACTGATGTACGTAATCATGTAATCCTCAGATAACCGAGAGAACAACGGTTACTGATTTTAGTGACTTGTCTGGCAACTGAATGTTGTCGGTGGAATGGAAGGGAATATGATGTCTTTGATTTTTGGTGAGTTATCGGGTGCGCCAGCCTGGGTACCTGCAGTATTACTCGTTATTCTCTCATTAATAGTGGGGTTTCTTGCTCGATTTATTCTTCTCAGGTTTATCCGTTACTGGCAAAGTCGCGACAGAAAGTTATTCAAATCCCTTGAAAAGCACCTTCGTGGGTCACTGTTTCTTTTTATCCCTTTAGTGTTAATCAATATCGGGGTGAATTATATCAATATCCCCCCGCAATCCCTTAATTTCATAACGGCTACCGCCAATATATTTATTATTTTATCCGTCTGCTCTATTTTGATTCGATTGACGAATGTCGCACAGGATATGCTTTTTATACGCTATGACATTAATCTTTCAAATAACCTTCGTGCCCGTAAAATTCGCACGCAGTTAATCTATGTAAAAAAAGTGGCAATCGTCATCCTTGTGTCATTCTGTTTGTCGATGATTCTGCTCAGTTTTCCAGGCGTGCGTAAATTCGGCACGACAATTCTGGCCGGTGCCGGGGTAGCAGGGATCATCATTGGTTTTGCCCTGCAGAAGTCGCTGGTCAACCTGTTCGCTGGCATCCAGATCGCCTTTACGCAACCAATAAAAATTGACGATGCCGTGGTCGTTGAAAAAGAATGGGGATGGATTGAGGAGATAAATCTGACCTATGTTGTTGTGCGTATCTGGGATCTACGCCGACTGGTGCTGCCCATTACCTATTTTACAGAAAACGCCTTCCAGAACTGGACGCGTAATAACGCACAAATATTAGGATCGGTGTTTCTTTATGTGGATTACTCCATGCCGTTGGAGCCGCTCCGCAGACATTTTGAAAAAGTGCTGAGCGAAACAAAACTCTGGGATCAACAGACCCAGGTGCTTCAGGTGACCGATACGACCGAAAGAACCATGACCATCAGGTTATTGATGACGGCCCAGAATTCCCCCACAGCCTGGGATTTACGCTGTTATGTACGGGAAAAAATGATTGAGTTTATTCAGCAAAATTATCCGCAGAGTTTGCCTCATGTCAGGGTAACCCTGACCGACGGCGATGCGGTAGACAAAGAAGCCCGCTGCTAATCGCGTATTTGGGGAGAGTGGAACGTACAGAGGTGCTGATCGCGGTATAAACGTCAGGACAACTGTACTTCCGCTGTTTGTTTACATCCGTAGTGGATGGCATGATTCGATGATGCAAACCGGACGCATCATTCCATTCTGTTTTTAAGGGGCCTATGAAACACAAATCGATCTATCGCGTGGGTGACTGTGAGGTTTTTAAAGTGCCTGAACTTGAGGCCTCTTTATCGGTAAGTATGCTCTATCCTGACCAGCCACTGGATAGCCTTTCCCCTGAAAACATCTCGCTTTCGGTGCATAGCTGGATTGTCCGGACACCGGGCGCCACCCTTGTCATTGATACAGCCAGTGGCAACGGGCGTGAGCGTCCCGGATCTCCGCTTTCTCATCAACTGGATACACCTTATGAACATCGTTTCCGCGAGACGGGCATCGATCCCGATGAGGTGGATTTTGTTTTGATCACCCACTTGCACGGCGATCATGTGGGCTGGAACACCCACCAGGTGGAAGGCAAGTGGACGCCGTTTTTCAGGAATGCGCGCTATTACTGTTCCGATATCGGTCTGAAAAACTGGCAAAACGATCCTGCAAGACAAACCCTGTTAGAGGACAGCATCAATCCGGTTATCGAGGCTGGCTTACTTGAAACGCTGGATATGACGACAAAACCGATCCTTGCTGAATTATTACGCTTTGTGCCCACGCCCGGTCACAGCCACGATCACGCGTCAATTATTCTGCACAGCGCGGGAGAATATGCCTTATTTACCGGCGATCTTATGCATAACGAGCTTCAGGTCAGGCAACCCCATCTGGCCTCTCGTTTTTGTGCAGATGCCGACCAGGCGGAAGTGCAACGCCGATGGGCAATGGAATGGGCCGCCGATCATCAGGCATTATGTTTCAGTTCGCACTTCGCCCAGTCGTCTGCGGGTTATCTGAATAAAACCGCAAACGGGTTTGAATGGCGCTTTGTCTGAGTAAGCCCCTGTCACTCCGGCTCAGGCCCGCCATGCGCTCTTATTTTTGGGCCGGGCGAACTGGACAGGCGAGAGCAGGGAGGATTGCCTGGCGCTGATACGTCGGAAAAGACGGCACAGCCTCAGCGCGTGGATGTAAGTCTGCGCGGAATGTCAGAAGCGCATATTCTGGTCTTGCAGGCCTTTTTCATCTCACCGCATGGGCCAGCGAGGTATTGACCTGGCCCGGACGCTTTCACCGCTGCCTGGGTCAAACGCATGACTGAACCGCTGGCAACAGCCCAGCCTGCTGATATCCGTCGATAAGTTCGTCAAACAGTCGGATGTCATTCCGGCTTCGGGCCATCAGCTGTGCACCCGCAATGGCGGCAAAAATGGCACGTGCTCGTTTTTCACTGGCTTCATGATCGGTAATTCCGGCCTCCTGAAGCTGTGTAGCCAGCCATGCTACGTTAACTTCTGCGAATTTCTGCACTTCATTTTTGACCGGATCTGGCAGGTCGTCATATTCAGCCGACATAAAGCTACCCATGCAGAGCCGGTTCTGGCTTTCCAGGGAACGGCGAAATATGTGTGGATAACGGCTCAGGCTTTTAAGCGCGTCGCCCTCCTTTTCCCGAAGCAGCGTAAGATCGCGCGCAGTATCTTCCCAATAACGTTGGGCGACTGCCGCACCCAGCTCTGCTTTGCTTGGAAAATGATAGTAAATGCTTGCCGCTTTTATGCCGACTTCATCGGCCAGCCCGCGAATGTTCAGGCCGGTATATCCGTGAGCCTGCGCCGTCAGGCGGGCGGCATTAAGGATTTCATCTTTGGATGTCTTGCTCATCGGAGTTCTCCTGAAGAATAGAAAATAATTCTACCATTTGTTAGGTAGGTGTTGACAGCGCTATTTTATAAGCTTAACGTCTACCTACCAACTGTTAGGTAGATTATTCACCAGAGAGAAATCATCATGAGCAAAGACATTTTTTATGCAGACGCAACCCAACTGGCTAACTTAATCCGCCGTCGCGAAATCTCACCTGTAGAAGTCATGCAGGCACATATTGACCGGATTGCAGCCACTAATCCTGATGTGAATGCCATTGTGACGCTGGCAGACGATGCGATGAAACAGGCCGTGGCCGCCGAAGCCGCCGTGATGAGAGGGGATGAGACGGGTCCTCTGCACGGTGTGCCTTTCACCGTGAAAGATTCAATTGATACCGCCGGTGTACTGACGCAGCGTGGCTCGCCGATCTTCAAAGGCCGTCGTCCTGAAGAAGATGCCACCAGCGTGGCGCGCCTTAAAAAAGCGGGCGGTATTTTGCTGGCAAAAACCAACCTGCCTGAATTTTCCTACTGGATTGAGAGCGATAATCTGCTGTCTGGGCGTTCCAATAACCCCTGGGATCTGACACGCACGCCTGGTGGCTCCAGCGGCGGCGAATCAGCGGCTATCGCTGCGGGCATGTCGCCTCTCGGCCTGGGTACAGACCTGGCCATCTCCATACGCGGACCGGCCGCACAAACCGGGATCACCTCAATGAAAGCAACGCATGGTAGCGTCCCCATGACGGGTATCTGGCCACGTGCACCGCGCCGGTTCTGGCATGTGGGGCCGATGGCTCGATCCGTTCGTGACATTGCCTTGGCTTTTTCCCAACTGGCCGGTCCGGATGGCCATGATGCTTTTTCCAGCAGTGCGCCGGTTTATCCTGATGGACTGCCGTTCACCTCATCGCGTCCGATGCGTATAGGTTGGATGACAGGGCCGGGACTGGGGCCGGTGGATGCGGAAGTGGCAGCCGTTGTCAGGTCTGCGGCGGATGCGCTGCAAGGCGCTGGCATGGTGGTAGAGCACGTTGGTATTCCGGCGCTGGAACGGGATTTTGCGTTGGACGTTTTTAACCGGATTCACGTTATGGAGATGAAACCTGATTTCGCCAGGGCAACTGCAGGTCGTCGCGCTGATGAGCGTTATAAGATGGCCAACACTATGCTGTCACTGCCGGAGACTTCCATGTCTGATTTTATTGATGCAGAGCAGGCAGCGGAAAGGTTGCGGGATGGTTTTGCGGAATACTTCTCCCAGTATGATGCGCTCATAACACATGTGCTGCCCATTCCGGCTCACAAACATGGGGTGGACAGGTTTGTCATCGACGGTCAGGAGGTGGATGCCACCTACCTTCAGGGTGCTACGGTTCCGCTAAACGTAACGGGACTGCCCGGTGTCGCGCTGCCTTTCGGCAAAAGCCGGGCGGGATTACCCATTAACGTGCAGATTGTCGGTAAATGGCATGCTGAGCGAACCATCCTGCACATTGCTTCACTTCTGGAAGCTGTTAGTCCGGTGAAAGGTTCTCATCCACCATTTTAAAACGGAATAAGGCCTCGCGGACCATCGCGGGGCCGTTCAACAATCGGGATTTTCGTCTGGCACATCTCCTCGTGCAGGGAGGCGTTTTTAGCTTGCGAGGCAGGGCATAAAACATTCATTCCATCGCCTGTGATAACTTGTTAGGCTTTCCCGACAGACGTTCAGCAGGGTGCCATCTTCATGATTAAACGCATTGGGGTGGAAACCTCCATCGTTAAACACGCAGACAAAAATGTTGAAGTCACCTTGTTGCAGGTAAAGGAGGCGACGCGATGTATCCTGTTTGTCGCCGGGCTGGGGGGAAGCCCAATGCGCCATCTTGAGCTTCTGCAAACCTTTACCCGGCAGGGTATTTCCGTTGTCGCGCCACATTTTGAACGCCTGACCTCTCCCTTTCCCTCCAGGGCTGAATTGCTGGAACGTAGCCAAAGGCTCGCCTTAGCCGGGAACAACTTTTGCAACCGCTATGCCTCGATAACCGGGGTTGGGCATTCACTTGGGACGGTGATTTTATTGATGCACGCCGGGGCCACAGCCTGGACCAAAGCAAGAGAGTCGGTCGTTTTTGACGGCAGGCAGAGGTTAAATCAACTGGTGCTTTTAGCACCGCCAGCAGATTTTTTTCGCGCGCCGTCGTCGCTGGCATCCGTCAACCTCCCTGTTCAGATTTGGGCGGGTGAAAAGGACAGCGTTACGCCACTTTCAGAGGCACTCTTTCTCAACGCGGCATTAGCGCATCACACGCAGACAGAACTTTATGTTGTGAAAGATGCCGGTCATTTTACCTTTATGAATACATTGCCTCCGCACGTCACCGATTCCTTTGCCTCGCGAGATACTTTTCTTTTGGATTTGGGCGAAAAGATATCCCATTTTGTTACTGCTTAGTGCCACAGGGCACAGCCAAACAGCGGCTGGGTAAGAGGGGCGCTAATGTGAGATAAACGCGTTCACCCTCTGACTATCAATAACGCGATGATTTTACCCATGACCAGAAGCCAGGGCAGGGATAAACGTCATTGAATGAAATAGCGCCCTGTTGTAACCCGTATTTTAATTCGCGGTGCGCGGTAGTAAAAATAATGGGGTCAATAATGAATAAAAGCGGAGGCGTGCTTAGCATGATAGCGAATTATGAGTATCTGCCTGGAGGGGGAAATATCGTTATCACTGGCATGATATTATCATGGGTGCTGAAATCAATGCTTAAAAATGAATCATTTACGGTTTCGCTTACCGTCTCTGTAACGTCCGATCACATAATATTGAAGTGGAATAAGCTGCTGTTTAATAAGTATAATTAAATTTTTATTCATTTATTTCTCCTGGCTGCCTGCAATTTCCGTCATATAAGTTACGCTTTGAAAGGTGATTAAAAGCAAATAAGACGGCGAATGCAATTTATAACTACCTGATTGACTGGCACTGCCATCATTTCAAGCGACCATATTATTATTTGTGATAAATCAGGCCGGAATAGTCTGAAAATGCCTTTTTTTACAGGCGTAAATTTCTTTGTCGATAATTAATTTTGTTTTGGTTGAAATGCTTTTTTAAGAAAAACCGCATTACCTTCGCAGTAACTTTATTATCCGCCAAAGGCCGAATGAATAAGCCAGATAACGCTGATTCTGTATTGCCATGTCCTGTGAATAAGGAAACGCTAACGCAGAATCATCAATGACCCGAGAGGAAAGAGTATGAAAGCAGTCGTTTATAACGGATCCTTTGATGTTTCAGTTAAAGATGTGCCCGATGCCAAAATTGTCCGCCCCACCGATGTTCTGGTTCGCATCACCACCACCAATATCTGCGGCTCAGATCTTCACATGTATGAAGGACGCACCAGCTTCGAGCAGGGCCGTATTTTAGGGCATGAAAATTTGGGGCAGGTGGTTGAAATTGGCAGTGGCGTAGAGCGAATCAGCGTAGGTGACTATGTCTGCCTGCCGTTCAACGTAGGCTGTGGATTCTGCGAAAACTGTGAGAAAGGCCTGACGGGATACTGTCTGACAGCCAACCCTGGTACTGCTGGCGCTGCCTATGGCTTTGCCGAAATGGGCAGTTGGGAAGGCGGTCAGGCCGAGTTGCTTCGCGTCCCCTTTGCCGATTTTAACTGCCTGGTATTACCGCCTGATGCGGTTGAGAAGGAAGATGATTACGTCATGCTGTCCGACATTTTCCCGACCGGCTGGCACGCCACAGAGCTTGCGGGCTTAAAAGCTGGTGAAAGTGTGGCTATTTACGGTGCTGGCCCGGTGGGACTCATGGCAGCGCATTCGGCCATTATCAAAGGCGCATCGGAGGTCTATGTTGTCGATACGCATGCCGACAGGCTGGCACTGGCGGAAAAAATCGGTGCGATTGCCATTAATGCCACGGGGGCTGATGCGGTAAATAAGATTCTCGATCTCACCGATGGTCGCGGCACCGATTGCGGTTGTGAATGTGTGGGCTATCAGTGCTGCAACAAACATGGTGTTGAAGACAATTCTGACACGATGAACAGCCTGGTTGCCTCAACAAAAGCCACGGGCGGTATTGGCGTGGTGGGCGTGTTTGTTCCACAGGACCCGGGTGCAGCGACTGATCTGGCGAAAGAGGGCAAAATGCCTTTTGACTTTGGTAGTTTCTGGTTCAAAGGACAATCCATCCGTACCGGCCAGGCGAATGTTAAAGCTTATAACCGCCAGCTTGCACGACTGATTTCGCAGGATAAAGCGAATCCAGGGCAGATTATCTCGCATCGCTTAAAACTGTCTGAAGCGGCAGAAGGCTATAAGCACTTTGACGATCGCGACAGCGGTTGGACAAAAGTGATTTTAAAACCTTAAGTCGTTCGTCATTACCATGATTGCCCCGGTCTGGTGAGTACGCCCAAGTGCGCGTGAACCAGACTGCGGGCGTTCAGCCTCTAAATGAAAACCCTTCTTTATCAGTCAATCAGACCTGTCGGCATTGAAAGCCTTAGCTGAAGGTAAGCTCCATCCATGAGCATGATGCGCGGATCGCTTCCAGGGCGAAAAGCGTGAGATTCTTCTAACCGACAAGGTGACTGAAAGGGCGATTACCAGGGCGCGCGGTTTCGATCAAAAAAGAAACCCGCAGTCATCGCCTGGGGAGCCTGATCGGCAAGCCAGACAATGCCATCGGCCGCTTCCTCAACCGTTCTGTAGCCGGTATGCCCATTAAAATCGGTGGCGGTGTAGCCTGGGTCGACGGCGTTTACGCTAATGCCAAACGCAGTCAGTTCATGAGCAAATGCCACGGTCACGCCATTCATCGCCGTTTTCGAACTGGTATAACCCATTGCCTGGACGCGTGAATAGGGATGTGCCCGATCGGCGACCCACGCCAGCGATCCCAGCCCGCTACTCACCATAATCACTCTGGCCTGAGGCGCGAGTTTAAGTAACGGAATAAAACACTGGGTCACGCTGATGGCACCAAAAACGTTAGTGTTATACACCGCCATAATATCGCTGACTGGCTGCTCGCTGGGGGCGACAGGTTGAATCCCGGCAATGCCAGCATTGTTGATAAGAATATCCAGTTTTCCATCTGACTTCAGTACCTGTTCAGCCGCCGCCTGAACGCTGGCGGCCTGGGTCACATCCATCACCGTCAGATGCACATCCAGCCCTTCTGCGGCGAGGGTGTTCAGCGCTGCGTGGCCAAGCTGCTCGTCACGACAAGCCAACCAGACCTTATAACCCAGTAAGCCCAGTTGCCTGGCCGTCTCAAATCCAATGCTTTTGTTCGCGCCGGTGATAAGAACACTTTTGTTGGTCATTTTCTGCTGCCTCAGTTATCTCTGCTGGTGATATGGCCCCGCTAAACGCATTACCGGGCGTGTTCAGCATTTATAGCCCAGGCAATGCTGTTTGATAACAGAGGCTAATACGAATAACCTGATCGAAATGGCGAACAATCGTAGGCCGCGTAGATGAACGATTTATCGATTTTTCTGGCAGTGTTTAACGCTAAGGGCTTTCGTGCGGCAGCCAAAAAGCTGGGGCTGTCTCCCTCAACCGTCAGTGAAAGGGTGACCGCGCTTGAGCTGAGCCTTGGCGTGCCGCTTTTTATCCGCACGACGCGCAGCGTAACGCCGACTGAAGCCGGCCGGATGTTGTCCGAACGTATGTCGCCACTCCTCAGCGAAATGCGGAGCATACTGAACGACGTTGCCAGCTCTCAGCAGGCGGTGCGCGGGGTGCTTAAACTGAACGTCACGGGTGCCGTCATGGTGGATATCCTTCCCGCGCTGATTGATCGGTTTCTTGCTCGTCATCCGCGCTTACAGGTGGAAATCATGGTCGATGATCGCCTCATCGAAGCCACATCGGAAGGCTGCGATGCGGGAATACGTTATGGCGAGCACCTTGTCCAGGATGCCATTGCCATTCCCATCGGTCCTCGTCAACAGCGTTTAGCGCTGGCGGCGTCACCGGCTTATCTCGCCGCTCACATCCCGCCAGGTTAACGGAACTTGACTGCATTCGCCTGCGATATTCCAGTGGCGCGCTGATCCCATGGGAGTTTGCGCATAACGGAGAAACTGTCCGCGTCGATGCGCCCGGACGTCTGACTATCGGGGTCAATGGTGTGTCGGGGGCGATCGATCTGGCAATAAAAGGTCAGGGCATTATCGCGACGTTTGAAAACTGGCTTCAGCCTCACTTTGAAACAGGCGAACTCTATCCGTTACTCGAAGCATGGTGGCCTGCTTTTGAGGGGCCGTGGCTCTATTTTCCCAGCCGGTTTATGTCTGCGCCCTTGCGCGCATTTGTTGATTTTCTAAAAGAGGAGCGCGAGGGATTTGCGGATGAAGGCAGGTGCTAACGATTCATGTCGTGATGCGATGCAGCAAGTGCGCCGGGCCATGCTCGCGAACAGGCTAAGGCGCAGGCAGATTTAGCGTTTTAAGGGCGATGTCTTGAGCGACCAGCTGGGTTAATACCAAACCGTACGGTCGGGGTTAACAGGGGAAGCGCAGTAAATTTTAAGACTGCGTCAGGGTGCGCTCTGGCTATCGCAGTCCGATTGCTTGCTGCACCTCACAAAGCGGTGACAAAAAGAGGCCGCCACAGAGGGGATGAGAGCGTTTTTCTGCGCGATATCCAGGTCACCGCTATTGTCACATGTCGCACCTGCCGAAACGCCCTGGCAGCGGTGATGTTCAGAAGCCGTCATCGCATGCTGTAAATCGGTATTCAGATGTGATTTGTAATCATCAAGCGCATCGCGAATATCAGCCGGAGCGAGCCATTCCAGGTGCTTAGACGGGCACTGCCGGGTGAGTTCAGCCATGTAAGTTTGCCAGACATCGTCGGCAGGTGCTGCTGCCAGGGCTGCGGTTGAACCTGTAAATAGCAGGACAGCCAGTTCAAGTCGCATGATCATTTCCCACACCGTTCAGAGGTTATACATCGGGATAGCCATTTTCTGTGCTGCATCAGTAATACGTTGAGGTAAAGCGTCTCTGTCGGCACAGGCGCGAACGGTGAAGGCGCGTCGTTTGTTGAGTTTCTGGCTTTGCCCACCGGAGCCTGCAATGGATGATCTGGCGAGTAAAAAACGCTGCCTGATGTCGGGCGCGCCGTTAGCCTTGCTTCCAGCTTGTCTGGCCGGTCGCAATCTCGGTTAGCGGCTCCTCGCGCCACTGCCAGGGTTGCCGAAGTACCACGCGGCTGGCGAATTTTGCTATGCCAATCTCATCTTCCAGCAAACGCTCCATCAGGTCCTGAAACTTGTATAAATTGGGAGCGATGATTTTCAACAGATAGTCGTAGCCACCGCTGATGTTATAGCACTCCACGATCTCCCGGTACTGACAGGCGCCGGATTCAAATTTAATAAAATCGGCAGGATAATGGCTGTTGAGCGTGATCTCGGAAAACACCACCAGATTGTTGCCCAGTTTGTTCAGCGTGACCCTGGCGGCGTAACCCGAAATAATGCCGCTTTGTTCCAGGCGCCGGGTACGCGCTAAACAGGGACTGGGGCTGAGGCTAATCGCCTCAGCCAGTTCAACTATTGAACAACGCCCCTCGCGCTGAAGATGCTCAAGTATTCTGATATCAGTACGATCGAGAGGCTTAGGATGTGACATAGACAGGTGATTACCTCGGAATGGGCTGTGACGCCCTGGCGGCAGTCGCTTCCGTTAACGACTGATCGAGTACCTCGATTATCATTTGCGCCTGTTCCGCCGTCAACACCAGGGGCGGACGAATCTTCAGCACGTTATGTCCCATTGCGCATGCACTCAGCAAGACACCTTTCTGGCGCATTCTGTTCACCACCTGACTGGTTAGCCAGCGGTCCGGGGTACGGGAAGGGCGATCGGAAACCAGTTCCACGCCAACAAAGAGGCCCGCGCCACGCACATCGCCGATGGCTTCATGCTTGTGACTGAGGGCGGTAATGCCATCAAGCAGAATTGTGCCTACCTTGCGGGCATGGGCAATCAGGTCATCCTGTTCAATGGTTTTCAGGACGGCCAGCGCGGCGGCACAGGAGACCGTATTGCCCGCAAACGTATTGAAATAACGGGCGCGTTGACCGAACTCTGCCAGAACGTCAGCCGTGGCCAGCAGCCCGGCAATCGGTTGACCGTTGCCCATCGGTTTGCCCAGCGTAACGATGTCCGGGATGACGTTGTGACGCTGAAAGCCCCACATGTTTTCGCCCGTGCGTCCGAAGCCAGGCTGCACCTCGTCGGCAATAAACAATCCTCCGGCCTGTTTGATGGCATCGACCGCGCCTTTCAGGAAACCCGCTGTGCCAGGCAGGATGCCATCGCTGGTAAACAGCGAATCGACGATCAGTGCGGCGGGCTTAATGCCGTGGCGCTGCAGATCGGCAATGGCGTTTTCGACATCACGCGTGAAGCGCTCGCCGAGATCGGCCCCCTCGGCATGGTAGAGACGGGGCGCGGGCACCAGACGCACATGAGGCCCAAGGTCAACCGAGGTGCCCAGCGAGGGTGAGAACTGAGAAACCGCGTCCGTGATGCCATGGTAAGCAGTTTCGGTCACGATGATGCCGGTGCCGCCGGTCCGTATTTTGGCAATACGGTAGGCCAGATCGTTGGCTTCACTGCCTGTGCAGGTTAGCATCAGATGCGCAAGCGCCGTTTCCGGCACGGTCGCCAGCAGACGTTCGGCCAGTTCCAGAATGGTGTCGTGCAGGTAGCGGGTATTCGTCGCGAGGGTTTTAACCTGCTGACAAATGGCCTCGGTGACGGCAGGATGACAATGCCCAAGTGAGGTCACATTGTTATAAATGTCCAGGTAGCGACGGCCTTCAGGATCGATAAGCCACACGCCTTCACCGCGCACGATGTGTAAGGGATGCTCGTACATCAGACGATAAGCCGGACCCAACAGCGCATCGCGCCTTTCGATCATCGCGGCCGTTTCCGGTCCCACGTCGGCCTGACCGGGGATATAGGCGTTTACCATATTAAGATCGGTGGTGCTTTTCATTAATTTCTCCCGTTTCAGAGTTCAGTCAGCAATCGGTCACGTGCCGCATCGCGAGACAGATCCGCCATGAAGGACAGCGCCTCCCAGGCGGCTGGATTATGACGCATGATATAGGCGCGGTTATGGGGATAGCGGACCGCGCGCCATTCGGTAATCAGGACGGTAATCAGATGACGGGTGGCCATCAGATCGGTAACGATGTCTTGCTCCATGTCGTTGAGCGGGAGCGTTTTGTGATAGGCACCCACGAACTGGGCTGCGCCTTCAAACGGATCGGGCTGGCCTGACATTTGAAAGGCCGCAGCGGTCGCGACTTCGCCCACCAGTGGGGCATAAAGCATGTCGCCAAAATCGATAATCCCCGTAATGCGGTCCTGTTCCTCTGGCGCCACCATCACGTTGTAGAGGTGAAAATCGTTATGGATGACCTGCGCCCTGATTGCCGACAGGCGCGGCAGGACGTGCGTGGTGAAACGCGTCATAAATTTCTCCGCCAGCCTGCGGCGCGTGGGGTCGACGAGTTCTTCCAGTTTATCCATCAGACGATGTGCGGCAGAAACGTTCCACAGTAGATCATGGCTGGCGGCAGGATGTGTGAAACCCTGTAAAGCCAGATCGAGTTGGGCCAGGCAGGTGCCCATGGCACGACGTTGTGCAGGCGTTCGGTCCGTGTCCTTAACCTGCATCCCGTCCAGATAGGTCAGCATCCTGACAGTGGTTTTTGCACCATCAGCAAGAGTGACGTTGTCACAATCTTGTCCTTTGCGCGTCCGCACAACACGCGGAATCAGCAGGTCGGGTGCAACCTCAGCGACATGGTTGAGCGCCTTAATCTGGAAATCCACAATCGACAGCGCTTCAGAGGGATTACTGATCTTCAACACATAGCGCGTGCCGTCTGCCTGCTCGATGCAACAGTTCTGATCGCGCTCACTGGCCAGTGGCCGAATGTTGCCCTCAATGCCATACATTTCAGACACTAAAGATTGAATGGCCGGAAGTGAGAGGGCCGGCGCGGCTGTGCTCAATGCGACAGCAGGGTTGGTGTGTTCATCAAGCATCATTTTCCCTCGCTTTACCGTCTTTGGAGACAAATCAAAGGCCCAACAGACCGGCAAGCTGGCGGAAGTTGGTGAGCCGTTCAACGCCATAGCCGTCGACGGCGGGTTCATGCCCACGATCGATAAATGCTTTGCCCATAAAACCGAGGTCGGATGCCGTCATCAGGTCATAACGGAAGCTGGAGGAGCAGTGCATGATGTGTTCTGGCCCGCAGCCCAGTTGGTCAAACATGTATTCAAAAATCTGCGCACGCGGCTTATAGGCACGCGCCTCTTCTGCGGTATAGACAGCATGAAAGGGCGCTTTGAGATGGGCGACGCTGTGTGGGATAAGATCGGTCATCGAATTCGACAGGATCACTAAAGGAAAATGTTGGGATATCAGTTCCAGCGTTTCCACAACGTGAGGATGCGGCTGCCAGGTGGGCACGGCGTCATAGAGAGCCTGCGCGTCAGTATCGCGGTAGTCCACATCATGAGCTTTACAGGCCCGCTGAATGGCGTTTTCCACCACCTGGAAAAAGGGCTTCCAGTCGCCCAGCACTTCATCAAGACGATAGAAACGAAAGCTTTCAAGAAAGGCGGGCATCCGCTGTTCTGCGATGCGATCGGCAAAAAGTGTCTTTGCTGTCGGTCCCATTTCAAAATTAATTAGCGTTCCATAGCAATCGAAGCTGATAAATTTTGGTTTATAAATCATGTGATTAACCCCTTTCATTTGTATAAAAGAAGTATATCGTGGTGAGCGAACAGATAATTTCTTATTGACCACTGAATGGAGTGGTTTTTGCTCAATTCGCCATAGCACGCGGCATTATCCGCATAGCGTTAATCATGCCCCGATGGCTTCGTCAGCGTCGTTCCCCGGGGCCGCCCACCGGCAACGCAGAAATTTATCAGCCCGACTTAGCCCAAAGGCGTAGTTTGTGCCTGCATTGTGTTTTACACTGCGCGCTGAAAAAATTGAGTAGATTAACGATTAGGTAGGTGGTAATGGCGATGAATGGAACAATCACAACCTGGTTTCAGGATAAAGGCTTTGGCTTTATAAAAGATGAAAACGGCGATAACCGCTATTTTCACGTGATTAAGGTCGCCAACCCTGATCTGATTAAGAAAGATGCGTCGGTCACCTTTGAGCCCACCACGAACAATAAAGGGCTGTCGGCCTATGCGGTGAAAGTCCTGCCGGAAAGCAAATACATCTTCATTGCGGGCGAGCGGCTTAAGCTTACCGCCATTAAGTCTTTTGTGGTTTACAGCGAAGAAGTCCCTGCCAGTAGCCGCATTGATAAAGAAAATACGGTGCTGTCTGTGGGCATTCTGATGAACAATATCAAACCCAAATCAGCCGACCAGGCCGATGAGATGCGTACGCTGAAGAAACTGGCGATCACCACTTTTCAGGGGGCGACCTTAATCTTCTCTGAGGATGAGATTGATATCGATGCCACGGTGAAACTGCTCAAGGTCTGACAGCTTCGGGCCAGAACTGCCAGCGCCTTTCTCAACAAGGCACTGGCAGCCTGTAAGCATTCCGGTGGCATCGACAACGACACCCTTCACACCAGGAGAATCGCAGTAACCCGCTACACATGTAAAACTGACTCTCCGATCTTAAGCGCGCACCACATCAGCGTCTGCAATCTGACACCGCCTCAGGTATAATCCCGCCCATTCCTTATCAGATTCAGAGACGAAGATGGCAAAACTCACCTTACAAGAGCAGCTGTTAAAAGCAGGATTGGTCACCAGTAAGAAAATGGACAAGGTTCAGAGAACGGCCAAAAAATCGCGTGTTCAGGCCCGCGAGGCGCGCGAAGCTGTGGAAGAAAACAAAAAAGCCCAGCTTGAACGCGACAAACAGCTCAATGAACAACACCGGCAGGCCGCGCTTTCAAAAGAATATAAGGCGCAGGTGAAGCAGCTGATCGAAATGAATAAAATCGACATTTCTAAAGGCAATATTGGTTTTAACTTCACCGATAATAATCTGATTAAAAAGATAATGGTCGATAAGCTGACCCAGTCACAGCTTATTAGTGGCCGTCTGGCGATTGCGCGTTTGCAGGCAGACAACAGCGAAGAGAGTCATTACGCCATTATCCCCGCGAGCGTTGCCGATAAAATTGCCCAACGTGATGCGAACAGTATCGTCTTAAACAGTGCGCTGAGTCAGGAAGCGCAGGATGAAGATGATCCTTATGCTGATTTCAAAGTACCCGATGATCTGATGTGGTAATGACTGCAATCAGGCGGGATAACCGCTGAGCCTTGCAGCAAAGTGCTGTGCACTCTCGCCGCAGGGCTCGCGCCGTTTGCCGCTCGGACGGCGGCGGCAGGGCGCATTACCCTGGGCCAGGTTGACCGCGCATTTATCGGTATTGAGCATCGATAACATCGTCCCGGCATCCTCAGGCGAGCCGGGATACATAATCAAGCCTGATCCGATCGCTTTCGGGATCGAAACGCCGCGACTTTCATGCGATTGCCACAGGTCGCCATGCTGCACCAGCGGCGGCGGTGCGATTTACTGAGGTCATGGAAAAGCAGGATACAGTCATGTGCTTCACACTGGCGCACGTACGTAAAGCTGTCACTGACAACAAGCTCGACCAGTGCGTTGACCACGGGCCAAAGCAGGGTAGCTGTACTTATCTCCTCATGGCTAACCGCGATCTGGTATCGCTGCGCGTCATCATCCCACGCCAGTCGCTCCGTCGGGCGCCCGTCCTTATAGAGCCTGTTAAGAACGGTCAGGTCCGCAGATAAGCCATTCATCGCAGCATCGACTAATGCACGTGCACTATGGCGCAGCGCCCGCGCTTCATGTAACAGCCCATCAGATGCCTGCAAAGGCGCGCCATCCGGCCAGATCCCTGCCATCTCCAGCCAGCGCATCACGCGTCGATCGTCGCTGAAACCGTCATGTCGCTGCTCGTCCACGCCGTATTCACTATTGATAAAGTCCAGTGCGAGGTTATCCGCCAGGAAAAGGAAGTCGTGGGTGTTGAGATCAGGATTCATAGCTGCCTGTAACTGTTAAAAACATATTTGACAGGTTAGCAAATAAGATCGTAACCTTCAAATAACAACTTTAACGGTTACATCATAAGGAAACATCATGGCGGCTTCAAAATCCATTACGACGACAGACAGTTTGCGTACGCACGACGTTAACGATGCACAGCAACTGGATGGCGTAAAATACCGCTACGAGCAGGTCGGCGACGTCAAGGTGTTTTATCGCGAAGCGGGCGATGCCAGCAGGCCAACAATACTGTTACTGCATGGCTTTGCGGGGTCATCATTTATGTTCAGAGACCTGATTCCACAACTGGCCGGGCGCTATCACGTGATCGCTCCCGACCTGCCTGCATTCGGATTTACCGAAGCGCCCGCGCGGGACGCGTACGCTTACACCTTCGAGCAACTGGCGATCACTATCGAACAGTTAACACAGCAGCTCAGGCTGAATAACTATGCACTGATGGTGCACGACTACGGCGCACCTGTCGGCTGGCGGCTTGCCGTCAGTCATCCGGAGCGGATCACGGCCATTATTTCTCAGAACGGTAACGCCTACGAGGAAGGGCTGGGAGAGGGCTGGAAACCGATTCAGCGCTACTGGCAGGAACCGACTCAGGAGAACCGCAATGCGCTGCAAGACTTCCCAACGCCCGCTTCCATTAAATGGCAATATCTTGAGGGCGTGCCGGATAAAAGTCGTGTCTCACCCGATGGTTACACGCTTGAAGGGCTGCAAATTCTGCGGCCGGGTAACGCGGACATTCAACTCGATCTGCTGCTGGATTACGCGTCAAATGTTGCTATGTATCCGGTGTTCCAGAACTACTTCCGCCAGTCTCAGCCGCCATTGTTAGCGGTGTGGGGAAAGAACGATCCCTTCTTCCTGCCTGCTGGCGCACGTGCGTGGAAACGGGATCTGCCTGCGGCGGACATTCGTTTATTTGATACCGGACACTTCGCGCTCGAAACGCACGGCCAGGTGATTGCAAGCGTGATCGCAGACTTTCTGGACAACTTACGGCTGAAATAAGCCGATATCCGGTGCGATGCGAAGAGACGGTGCCGCGCAGTGCAAGGCGGCCGGGCCAGCGGTGTGATTAACGTACGTTAAAACGGGCTGGGGCAGCGAGCGTGAAACGGCGTGCCACTGACGGGATGGACAAAGTGCAGTTCACTGGCATGAAGCATGAGCCGCGGCGTCTGCTGCGTACCCGGCAGATCAAGACCGCCATAGAGATCACAGCCCAGAATCGGATGACCCAACAGCTGGCAGTGAATACGTAGCTGATGCGTGCGCCCGGTTTCCGGGGTCAGCGTCACCCGGGTCAGGGGAAGGGCCGTGGCGTCATCCCGTTTCTGATATAAACGTTCAGTAACCTGGTAACCAGACCGGGCTGGTTTGCCATGGCGCGGGCAAATCGACATCCGTGGAAAGCTGGCCGCATCTTTGGCAATGGGGGCATCAATCACACCTTGCTCATCCGTTACATGACCGCACAGCAGCGCGCTGTATTGCTTGGTGACGGCGCGCGCGCTGAATTGCTGGCAAAGCGCGGCGTTAATGGTTTTATTTCGCGCCACGACCATCAGCCCCGAGGTGCCAAAATCCAGCCGGTGAACCAGTGTGCAACCAGGAAACAGTTGCACCAGGCGATGATGTACCGAGTCCAGGTTTTGTGGGTTTTTACCCGACAGGCTCAGTAGTCCACTGGGCTTGTCGATCAGCACCAGATGGTCATCCTCATAGAGAATGTTTATCGCCTCGTGGCACGGCGGAGCAATAAAAGTATCAACGATCGTAGACATCAGTAAGCCTGAGGAGTGAGCAGGGAGGGATGATAGCGAATTATTAACGGTCAGGCGAATGGGGCTGGTTGCAGAACCCGACAGCCACAGGCTTATATTAATGCGATTAATGAGGCCCTTGCTGATAAGACGGCATCAGCCTGCTGGCGCAGACTCACACACGATGCTGGCGAGAACGCGACGAACAAGGGCTGTTGTGGGTGGCAACGGGAGGATTAATCTTTAGCTGCGAGCCATAATGTCCGGCCATTGCACTGCTGATCCTCGACAACATGATGCACAATATGGAAATCGTACTGTTGCAGGAGTGACGCGTATTCAAGCGGCGACAGGCTGGAATGATAAAGCGGCTCACCCTGAAATTCACCTATGGCTTCGCCGTCCGCCGGGCCAGCGTTAAACATCAGTGCGGTGCCCTTACTGGCATGCGCAGAAAAAATGGCAAACATCTGCCGCTGATCGGCACGGGTGAGATGAAAAAAACTGTCCCAGGCAAGAATACCATCGAAACGATGCCCCAACTGCAGCTCCCGCATATCCGCCACTTGCCAGGTGTGTTCAGGAAAGGTTTCTTTGCAGCGGGCAATCATTGAAGGCGAGCTGTCAATGCCTGTCACACGGAACCCACGGCTCAGCAGATACCCGGCAATCGGCGTTCCATTGCCACATCCCAGATCCAGAATATGTCCGTTGGGACGAACATGATGGAGGAATCTGTCCAGCCAGGGTTTTTCTGACAGGTTGGTGGCGCGCAGTTTTGCAAATGCGGCAGCGTTTCTTTCATACAGTGATATTACTGACCTGAACGCCTCATTATCCATCATCTCTCCGTAACCTCAGAGTTATCATCATTATCACTATCGTGATCAGGTTCGCGGCGTAAGTCCGGCTGTGTCGAATAACACGATCCGTTCCCTTACACCGCGAATGATTTACGCCCCTGTTTAAAAATTATAATCCAGCATCAACGTGTAACGGGTAGTGATCGCATCGCCTTGAGTGACCCAACTGCCACTCTGATTTTTCAATGCCCCCGTGACTTCGCCAGAAACAGTAAAGCGCGTAGTCAGCGGATAATTCATCGACACTTTCAGGAACCGACTGCGGGTGTTCTGGAATATTTCACCATCCTCAGGTTGGGCATTATTTTTCTTATAATGTCCATATCCCCCGCTGAGGGTTGTAGAGAGTTTTCCCCAGTTATGCCAGACGCCTACGGATGTGGTCCAGCTTTTTTCGTCTATATCGCCCCATTGTTCTCTGTCTAAAATTCCCGAGGCGAATTGTTGGCGAAACCAGATGCCCGTTGTGTTGTTGATGATATATTGCACACCCGGCTCAATCTGGAATGAACGCACATCACGATCATTTTGTGAACCGCCACTGCGGCGGTGATCGATTTGCTGATAAAGATAATTAAAAAATGAGAGGCGGTCTGTTAAACGTAAATCGGTAAAGAATTTGACGCGCCCCTGCCAGCGGTCCTCTACAGACGAACTTCCGCCCATCACATCCCAGCCGTAGCGCAGACGTTTGTAGAAATATTCGTGGCCGACAATAAGTTGAGTCCACTGATTCTGGCTGAGGTAAGTCTGGTCTTCCCAGGTACCGTTATAATTGGTGGTTCGGCCTTCAGAAAAGGCCAGATACCAGCCGGGTAATGCATCATGACGCATTACGCCCTGCACAAAGGTGAGTGAGTCATTGCCGTTATGAAAATGGCTGTTACGCCAGTTGTTATCCTCAATCGCATATTTCATTTTTAGCTGGCCATGAACGCGACCGCCGGCTGGGTTTGATGAGCGGGCAGAGGTCCACATGATATCTTCATCCAGATAGGACCACGGATCGACCGCAATAACGGTGCCTGATAAATCCTTCATGACGCTCATGCTCGCATGGGTCAGGGTTGGACACAGCAGGGCAAAAATAATACTCAGGGCATGATGTTTTTTCATAATACGATCCCATTAAATCATTTCTTTTATTTTCAACGTCGCGTGAAAATGATCGTTTTGAGGCAGGCTGATGCTCCAGGGTTTCCCCTCCATGGAATACATCCGGGTACTGAATGCCGCCTTATTGTTGATGTAAAAAACAGCAATTGAGTTTTGTATCAGGACGCGCAACTCAATTTTTTCATCAAGCGGAACATCTACCCAGGATTCCGCATTGTCCTGATGAATTGAGGTCAGCGGAGAGTTAAAAAAATAAACTTTCCCTTTGCTCTTATTGAACACCACGTTCAGCCCGGCCTTACTGATGCTGTCGTCAGTAAGGCCAAAGCTCATAACCATGCCGGCAGAGGGAATATCCACGGTGGCAGTCAGCACCGCGCGTTTAGGCAGGGGCGGATACACAGAGGACTGTAGCGATGCGAACTGTGTGGTCGTTTTTAGCGTTTTACTTTCTGTCAGCGTGGTAACCGGGCCTGGATTCGCGTCGATAGCGGTCTGCAATTCCTGCGGAATAACACTCTTGAGCTGGCCCTGAGGTTCCGCGATTAACTCGTGAACAACCAGATTCCCTGCCCAGTCAATATTGCCGCTGTCACGGTTTCCTGCTTTGGTGGGTATCCAACCAAAAACGAATAAGCGGTCGTTTTTGCGTACCAGTTTTCCCGCGTAAAAACCTGAGCCATCGACCACATAATTATTCGTTTTTCGCCACGGCCCTTCCGGATTATCCGCGACACGGTACTGTGTCAGACGCAGCGGCCACTGATCGCTAAAGCTGAGATACCAACGCCCGTTGAAGAACACCAGCGTCGGACATTCGAGATTGGCGTTCGTGGTGATAGTGTCATTATCAAAAAAGATACCGCTGTCTTCCCAGTTTGTTAAATCGGTTGAGCGGTAACGGGCAATAACCCCTCGGCCGTTGCTACGCGTGGTAATTAACATCCAGTATTCTTTTTTTTCTTCGATCCAGACAACGTGAGGATCGCGGAAGTCATTACCGCGATACTTATTGCCCGGCAGAAGGGTGTCATTGGGATGTTTAACCCAGTGAAGACGATCTTTACTGGTGGCGTGCATAATAGACTCCACTGGGAACACGTTTTCATTGTGGGCGGTATACCAGGCATGCCAGGTGTCGCCGACTTTAATGATCGATCCGGTTCCCAACAGCAGTTCCGGGTCGTCAACGTTATTGACGTAGGGAATCACTTCAGAGTGGTTCTGATAATCATATAAGTTGGCACTCGACAGCAGATGAATCGCGTGCACGCCTAAGTCACTGCCGCCACGGACATCATTAAGATAAAAAATATCAAATTCGCCATTGTTATACACCGGCATGGGATCGCCAATAAATGAGCCTTCCACTCGCGGAAAAAAGCCATTAATTCGCGTAATGCTTTTATTTTGTAATGTTTCTTTAGAGGGTTGTGAATAAACTGGCGTATTTCCAACGGAAAGCGTCAGCAGTGCGACGAATGTCGCTAACGTTAATTTTTTCATGCTGCACCTGAATATCAGAAGTTATAATTCACGCCAACCACGGTAAAGGGATTCCATGAGTGACCTTTATATGTCCAGAGTCCGTCTTCTTTCGTAAATTCTGCTCTGAATTCACCATAGAGTCTGACTTCACCAAACACCGGATAGCTGAGGGTGCCGCCGATAAATTTATAGCGGCCGTTATAAAAAACTTCGTTGGGGTTACTGGCGTTCTCGGTTTTGTCCTGACCGAAGCCCACATACAGCGAGGTTAAAAGTGGATACCAGTTTCGCCAAAGCCCGGCCGTTACTTTCCATTCCACTTCAACAATGTCACCCCAGTTTTCGCGTACCTGACGGTTATAGTAATAATAAGGCCGTAAATACAATCCCATATCCGGATTCACGCGATATTGAATAGCCGGCTCAGTTTCAAAAATATATTGTTCAAGATCGCCATTTCCCGGTTCATTGCCCTGGGGCTGATATTCGCCATAAGCATAACCGGCAAGACTCCATTTATTACTGAGTCGCAGGTCCTGCCAGACTTTAAAACGATTCTTCCAGCGTTTCGTGGCCGTTTCGGAACCGATCATGGCTTCTGTGCCTATATTACCTCGCCAGGTTTCAAAGATATGGCCAACAAAAAACTCATTAATCGTATTGGTGGCATCGTATTTCTGATTGCTGAACTGGCCTTTATAGCTGTCTTCCCGGGCATTCCAGAAACCAAAGTACCAGTTTGGTAACTCATCATGCCTTAAAAAGGCCTGTATGGTTGCGAGCTTAAACTTTCCGCTGTTTTTACTCTTATCACGCCAGCGAACATCATCAATTTCGATCTGTGTGCCAATGTTGCCGTGTAAGCCGCCAGCCTCCATATTGCGGCCAATACTGTTCCAGTGAACCGGCGGATCTTCCTGTCTTAAACGCAGCAGGCTGACATCTGCTGGCATAGCCACCTTACTGCTGAGTTCAGGGTCGGTTATGTTATTTTCGCCTGCAGGGGATAAGGTCGCCGGCACGGGTGATGCGGCGTGTTCGGCTGTCCTGTTAACCGTAACCGGCGAGGAGGAAACGTGGCTGACCGGCGGCGCAGGTTCCTTTTTAGCAGGCGCCGTGCGGATAGGGTGATTATCCGTTTCATCATGAAAATAACTTTGATAGTTCCCGGTATAAACATTTGACGGGTCCGGTGTGTTTTCGGCTGCAGCAGGAAAGGCCGCTAATGACAGCATCAATGCCAGTGTTTCTTTTCCCGAAACCCTATTTTTTCTATTCATCACACTAACCCGGTGGAACGGCGTTAATATTTCATCCATTTTTCTGTCTCATTATTTCAGGCGAGAGCAGCCAGTCAGAGACTGACAGAAATAAAAAATCAGCAACTAAGAGGCGTTACGGATCGGGACGGAATTATCTGTCCAGAGACCAGTACCCAGCGTCTTCTAAGGCAGCGACGCCGTTATGGGCAAACAACGTTAAATCACGCTTGTCAGGCTGAGGGTAAATTCGGCTACTCAGGCAGGCGGTGCCCGCATTGACAAACACTTCCACAGAGGAGCGGTCAATGAAAATTTGCAGCGACAGTCGCTTGTCTGCTGGCAGGGAAATGCTGCGTGTGCCCTCAAGCAAAAATTCCGGGTAACGACGCTCGACAATTAGCCGTTGGGCCTGATTGTCGACGTAAATTCGCAGCCCGTCGCCCAGCGCAAGACCATATTGCTCCGCCGAAGATGCGTTGAGATCCCATTCCAGCCGCACTTCAACCGCCTCGGCATGTTCCCCGATAGACAGGGTTTGATTGTTCAGCTCGCGCACCGGTACCGCATAATAACGGCCACGCAGGGCGGCGACCTCGGCCGCGGGCTTCATCCGCACACGGTTATCATCGCCCAGGCTTAACTCACGTGGCAGAGAAAGCATCCCGGCCCAACCGTCCTGCTGTTCGGGCATCGGTGATTCCCACATATCCAGCCAGCCGATGACAATGCGGCGACCATCCGGGGTCAGGAAGCTTTGCGGCGCATAAAAATCGTGACCATGGTCCAGCTCAATGAATTGTCCATCATGGGTGAAGGCTTCACCGGGTTGCCATTCGCCAAGCAAATAGCCGCTCTGAAACAGATTGCGATGGTGATAACCTGTCGCTGCGATCCCCTGCGGGGAGAACATCAGGACGCGTCGATTGCCCAGGGAAAAGAAGTCCGGGCACTCCCACATAAAGCCCATTCCGTCTGCCGCCTCGGCAAAAACACCTTCGTCGTGCCATTCACGCAGATCGGCGGAGCGATACAGGCGCACCTGACCTGTGTCCTCGACGCGGGAGCCGACAACCATGTACCAGAACTCACCTTCGCGCCATACCTTGGGATCGCGGAAATGATGCAGGCCTGGCGGGGTATCGATCACGCAACCCTGGCGTTCAAAGTGGATACCGTTGTGACTGGTTGCCAGGCACTGAACCTGATAGAGGTTGTCATCCGTGTCGGCGGGTCCGTGAAATTTATGGCCTGTATAAATCAATGCCAGCGTGTCGCCGTCCACCACGGCAGAGCCTGAGAAGCAGCCGTCTTTGTCTGCCGGGCCTTCCGGTGCCAGCGCAACCGGCAGATGCTCCCAGTGCACCAAATCTTGACTGCGGGCGTGCCCCCAGTGCATCGGTCCCCATTTTGTGGAGTAGGGGTGATGCTGGTAGAACGCGTGATACCAGCCTTCAAACCAGACCAGGCCGTTAGGGTCGTTCATCCAGCCTGCGCGAGCGGCAAGGTGATAACGTGGATACCAGCGTGGATTAATCCCGGATTGCGAGGTTTCAAGTGCCTGTTCAGCCTGTTTTAATAAAGATGTCATTGTGTTTACTCTCAATAAATTACACAGCGTTTTGCTGTAACAAGGATGGCTCAGAGGAGGACTTAGTTGAGCGCAAAAGGAAAATGGAAATAAACGTCGTGCAGAACACCATGATGCCCATAATCAGATAGGACTGGGCGAAGCCAAACCGCTCATAGCTAAAGCCCGCCAGTGGGGATAACACGGTGCCAATAATTGAGCTGGTACAGGCGAAGCCCACCAGATAGATCGTGGAAGACAGACGCTTATCGAAATTCAGACTGTTATATTTAAAAATGGCGACCAACAGGATAGGGAGTTCAACAGCGTGAAGCAGTTTGGTGATGGAAATCAGCAGCGGACCTACCACCAGGCCTGATGCCACCATGCGCAGCGCCATCACCATACCGGCGAATATCAAACCATTTTTAGCGCCAATCCGGTTAACCAGCCAGGGCGCACAAAACATGCCTGCTGCCTCCAGAAAGACCTGGACGGAGTTTAAATAGCCAAACATGGCGTTCCCTTCTTTTAACGTCGGAAACTGAGAAGAGAAATAAACCGGGAATTGCTGATCGTACACGCCATAAATACAGGTGCCGACCACGAAAAAGATCAGCGCCCAAAAGTGCGGCAGGGTAAGCAGGCGAAAGGCATCGGCAAGCGAGACTTTTTTAGCCCCGATTTCGAGTTTCTCCATACTTGCCGGGGCCGCCACTTTCAAACGCGCCAGCAGGCAGAAGAAAACCAGTCCGGAGCATGATGCCACCAGGAAATTAAGATTGGGGTTGATATTAAACAGTAGCCCGGCAAAAAACGTGGCGATAGCCCAACCAAGGGAGCCCCACATCCTGGCCCGGCCAAACTCGAAGCTGCTCTGACGGGCAACGCGTTCGGTATAGGATTCCAGCACACCGATACCGCCGTTAAAGGTCAGGCCAATAAACACACCACCGAACAGGCTACCCAACAGAATATTCACACTCAGCAAATAGCTAAACAGCAGGTAAGCAGGGCCGGAGAGAATCAGCAGGGCGGTAATAAACCACAGCAGATGTTTGCGCAGACCCAGTCGGTCCTGAATAAAACCATAACAAACCTGGGCAAAGAGGGCCGATACGGATAAGACCGAATAGATGATGCCGGTTTGCGACGCCTTAAGGCCGACTTCCTGGTGAAGCCAAATGGAGAGAAGTGAACTGGAAGAGGACCAGGTCATAAAGAAAAAGAACAGCAGTGCGCTGAGTAGCAAATAGCTGCGGGAAGGCCGTTTTTTCATCTACATAATCTCATAAGAAGGATATGCCAGAATGGTAACGTTAACATTTGTGGTGTACACTGCGTTTGAGTGCAATAGTCGATGTTAATCACAAAAGTTAACGTTAACATCGATGTGTTGAGACCTCGATCAACTTTTTGATTCGGGTTTGCATATTTCTGAGATTTACGCTGAGGTAAGGGCATGGGTAGTGGCACAGCATCCGTTAAAAGCGGGATGCATGAAAACCAGGCCGGAATCGTGGGCAGGCTTAATGGAGAGGTATGGCGTCTTTAAAAGATGTGGCCAGACTGGCTAATGTATCGTTAATGACGGTATCGCGGGTGCTGAATGACCCTGACCGTGTGAAGGCAGAAACCCTTGCCAGGGTGCAGGCGGCAATATTACAGCTTAACTATGTGCCGGATCTTTCTGCCAGGCAGGTTCGGCGTGTCGGTGCCAAAAACAAAACGATTGGTGTGCTTGCGCTGGATACGGTCACCACGCCTTTTTCCGTCGAGATCACGCTGTCCATTGAGGAAACCGCGCGCGCGTATGGCTGGAACAGCTTCGTGGTGAACATGTTTTCAGATGATAACCCCGATGATATTGTCGATCTGCTTCTTGCACACCGACCCGGCGGCATCATCTTCACGACCATGGGACTGCGCGAAGTCAGCGTGCCTCCCAAGCTACTGACGCATCCCTGCGTGCTGGCGAATTGTGAGAATAAAGGGGAGCCGGTGGCCAGCTATATCCCTGACGACGAACAAGGCCAGTATCACGCGGTGCAGTCACTGCTCGCGGCAGGATACCGCCGACCACTCTGTCTGCATTTACCGATCAACCATCTGGCGACGCGCCGCCGCCGTAAGGGGTTGGATCAGGCCTGTCGTGAAGCCAATATTAACCCCGATAATCTTGATCATTGTTATATGCAATATGGTGACGAGCACTACCGTGATATTCCGGACATGCTGATGGCACATATTCATCAGGGTCAGCCGCAGTTCGATGCCGTGATATGTGGCAATGACCGCATTGCGTTTATGGTTTATCAGACGTTGCTGGGGCAGGGAATACGTATCCCACAGGATATTGCGGTGCTGGGTTACGATAATCTGGTTGGCATCGGTAATCTGTTTTTGCCGCCTTTGTCGACGGTGCAGTTGCCGCATTACGAAATTGGTCGCCTGAGTACGTTGCATATCATTAACGGGGATAGCCACCGCAATAGCGTGCTGGTCGACAGTCCGTTGCTGTCACGTCAGTCATTTTAAAAATGCCTTGTCAGCCAGGATAAGCCCGAACAACGACGGGCAGGGCTGATGTCGCGCTGCCCGACAGAAGGCCGGTGTTATTTAAAGGCCTGGGAAGATTTATCCCAGTATTTTAAAAATGCCCGCCTCATTCGTCCGGTACTGCCAAAACCGCAGAGCCTGGCGACTTTTTCAACATTGCCCACCCCGTTTTCCAGCATCCCTTTTGCAGTATCTACCCGAATCCGCTCGACCACTCTCGCCACCGTTTCACCCGTTTCAGCGGTGAATTTGCGGCTGAACTGCCTGGGACTCAGGCAGGCTATCTCGGCCAGGCGAGTCACAGACAGGTCTGCATCCAGGTGCGTATGAATATAATTCAGCACGCTGCGAATGTTGGATGACGCAGGCTCAGACAGTAACAGTGGTGAAAATTGCGTCTGACCGCCCGCCCGGCGCTGAGCCACAACCAGTTCCTGCGCGACCTTTCGGGAAATATCCCCGCCAAGATGGTCTTCGATAATGGCCAGCGCAAGATCGATTCCGCTGATGATGCCTGCCGACGTCCAGACGTTGCCATCACGCACAAACAGGCTATCAATCGACAGCTGGACATCAGGATATTGCTGAGCAAAAGCACGTTTTTGCTTCCAGTGCGTCGTGGCATTTTTGCCCGCCAGCAGCCCCAGCGAGGCCAGGACGAACGCGCCGGTGCAGATGCTGCCAAATTGTTTGCTGTTCAGGCAGGCCGTCTTGATCGCTTCGCCCTCGGGCGTCGATCCTTTAATTCTTCTGGCACCTTTTCCGCCGACAACCAGCAGTAAATCGTAGGCTTGTTGAGGATCGAGGCGCTCAGATTCAAGCGCAAATCCCGCGGTACATTTTATCATTCCGCCCTGAAAAGAACAGACCTTGAGCGTGTAGGGGAAAGGGTGCTCAGTAAAGGACACCATCTGAAAAGCGGCCAGTGGGCCACTCAGATCGAGCAGTTGAAAATCGTCAAAAATGTAAAAGCAGATTTTCATGATGTCCTAAATTGAACGATTAATGTCATTTAGGATATTACGCCAGATGCTAGTTTGTGTCCTGAAAACTTCATTGATTAAGGTAAAAATTATGACCGGACATTTTGACGTACTCATTCCCCTCTATGACGGTGTGACGCAACTGGATTTTACCGGGCCCTATCAGTTCTTTTCTCGTACGCCGCAGTTTACGCCCATCCTTGCCTCTGTCGGCGGAAGACCTGTCCATGCTGACGGGATCTGTTTCGCTGAGTTGAAAGACCTGACGCAGATTGAGAAATGTGACGTGCTGTGCGTCCCGGGTGGCAGTGGCTGCACCAATGCCCTTGAGGACGACGTCTATATGGCGGCAATAAAGAAACTCGCATCATCCGCGACGTATATAACCTCGGTCTGCTCTGGCTCGATCATTTTGGGGGCGGCAGGTTTGCTGGTGGGCAAGCGGGCAGCCAGTCACTGGGCATGGCGTGACCAACTGCCGCTGTTCGGTGCCATACCTGATGCGGGGCGCGTGGTCAGGGATGGAAACATCATTACCGGCGGAGGCGTAACCGCTGGAATTGATTTTGCCCTGACCCTCATTGCCGAACTTTGCGGAGAAGAAACGGCGATGAAAGCGCAGCTCGGACTCGAATATGCGCCCGCGCCCCCTTTCAACGCCGGTCGACTGGAAACGGCCCCCGCCGCTGTCAGAAAGGACGTGATGGCGCGCTCAGCCGAAATGATTAACGCGAAAAAACCTGTCATTGAGAAGGCCGCCCAAAAACTGACGCCTGCGTCGGCACACCGGGGTTAACGATAGACTTTATTCAGGAAAGACGGATATGAAACGCAGAGAGTTTCTTTATTCATGCTGTTGCGTAATGTGTGCTTCCACATCGATAGTTAACGCCGCGGGCAGGGCGACGCCAGCAATAGCGTTAACAAAGGGGAAAGCGATACTGCCGGCCAGCATTGCGGGAATTACCATCCCGCATAGCGCCATCGCCGATGGCGCCACCGCGCTGGTGGCCGCCAGCTCATCAGTGCCGTTGTTTAATCATGTTGTCAGAACCTATCTTTTCGGCGCATCAATTGGGAAAAAGCTGGGAAAAGTTTTTGATGAAGAGATGCTGTATCTTGGCTGCATCATGCACGATTTAGGATTAACAGATAACTACATCAAAGAGGCGCGATTTGAACTGGATGGGGCGGATGCGGCCCACCATTATCTGATTGAAAACGGGTTTTCAGAAACCAAAGCAGAGGTGATTTGGGATGCAATCGCGCTTCATGCCAGTATGGAAATCCCCGTACGTAAAAGACCTGAAATCGCGCTGGTACATTTAGGGGCATTTATGGATGGAGGGATGAACGCAGACATGTTCCCCCTGTCATTTTTTGAGGAAATCTTCGAACGCTATCCTCAAGAGGGCAACAAGGCGCATTTTATCGAACTTGTGGCGAATGTGCTGACGAAAAAACCGCACACAGCCTACCTGACGTTTGAAAACGATATCGGCATACGCAGGGTCAAAGATTATCATCCGCTAAATTATTGCGATAAAAAGCCTGCTTATCCTTTTAACCGCTAGAATTTAACGCGCAGTCGTATGAACGATAACCGGTCATTTAACGCCGGATTTACTATCCAGAACGCATGCCAGCCATCGTCTGATGTTTAACAGATGGTGCATCACCTGGCAGAAAAGGGAGCGGCAGGATGAGGATGCAAAAAAAACCACTACAAATTTTTCAGGGGCGAGCGCAAGTCAGCAGCTTAAAAATGATTTTAGCCTCAGTGACCGTCCTGTTTATCGCCCCGGCCTGTGCGGAGGGTGTATTAGCGCTGCAAAAGGGCATTTATGTCGATACATCACAATCGTGTCGTGACCCCGCGAATGCCGGGATAAAACACTATGACGGGGTGGGACTGAATAGTGCGCATACCCACGCCTGCAAGCTGAATATTCAGTCTGCTCAGGGCCGCAACTATGTTGTCACTCAGCGTTGCATTGATGCCGGTGTGGGGGCTGGCCCTGACGTCAGCGATACGTTTACCCTGACGATGATAGATCATCACCGGTTTACCTTCAGACAAGGTCAGGGCGCAGTCACTTACCGCTATTGTCCCGATAATCGTTTACCTGCCGGGCTTGTTGCCAAATAGCCATCACCTCACGACAACGCCAGACTGAATGATTATTCTGGCTTCTGTGACTGGATCGAGCGGGATCAGAAGCCTGGACGTTCTGTTATTTCGGTCACGGTTATGCTGCCTGGGTTTTATATCGACTCCGGCAAAGCACGCCCTGTGATTTATGCCGATGAAGCTAATGATACATTCTTAAAAAGCTCGATTCCTCAACGCAAAGGCTATATCAGATGATAAAAAGTTACGATCATGTCGGGTTTTCAGTGAGAAACATCAAGCAGTCCTTGCACTTCTGGACAGCGGTGCTGGGCGGCACACTGTTACGTGAAGGGAACATGTCCGGCGCGATAATTGATGAGGTAACGGGAGCGCGAGGCGCGGATGTGCAAATGGCACTGGTTGAACTGGCAGGCATGAAAATAGAGCTCCTGCAATATGACAATATTGCGGTGCCGGATGAATCGTCGCCTCCCTATGCGCCGGGCTATGCACATCTGGCTTTCAGGGTTGAACATCTGGATGCACTGCTGGAGCGTGTTTCCCTACACGGCTGGAAGACGCCGGGCCAACCCCAGACCATCGCCGCCGGCCCGTTAAAGGGAACCAGAGTGATATACGTGATGAGTCCTGACGGGCAGACGCTTGAATTTATGGAGTAACCGGTGAACCATGAAAACGGGCCAGCAATCTGACCCGTTCGCAACGTCTCAGCAATCTTAACGTTTCATATGGTAGTACGCATCGTTCCAGCGCAGGGCATCTTTGAAAGCAGGCAACCGGGTATGTTCGTCTATAACCAGCACTTCAATGCCGTGCATCTCACCATACAGATACATATCATCCAGGCTCAATGCCTGACTGAACACGGTATGATGCGCGCCGCCGGCCAGAATCCAGGCTTCAGAGGCGGTTGCCAGTGACGGTTGAGCCTTCCACAGCGCACGGGCGACGGGCAGTTTTGGCAGCGGTTTAGGCTGTTCAATGGCATCCACCACGTTGACCAACAGACGGAAGCGGTCACCCATATCAATCACGCTGGCGTTGATCGCGCGGCCTGCGGGTGTTGAGAAGATCATACGCGCCGGATCGGCTTTGTCGCCAATGCCCAGGAACTGAACGTCAATCAGCGGTTTCTCTTCCAGCGCGATGGACGGGCACACTTCCAGCATGTGTGAGCCCAGAACTAAATCGTTACCCGGCGAGAAGTGGTAGGTGTAATCCTCCATAAAGGAGGTTCCGCCGGGACGGTCGCCCGCCAGCACTTTGAAAATGCGCAGCAGGGCAGCCGTTTTCCAGTCGCCTTCGCCCGCAAAACCATAACCCTGGCCCATTAAGCGCTGTACCGCCAGACCGGGTAACTGGGTCATCCCATGGAGCGTCTGGAAGTTGGTGGTAAACGCCTTACAGCCTTCATCGTCCAGAAAACGCTTCAGGCCCAGCTCAATGCGTGCAGCATCCAGAACATGTTGACGCTTTTCACCGCCGACGGCGGCCACAGGAGTAAAGCGGTAGTGGCTTTCGTACTCATCGACCAGCGCGTTAACATCACCATCGCTGACGCTGTTAATCACCTCGACCAAATCACCCACGCCCCAGCCGTTGACGGCATAGCCAAACGTGATTTGCGCGGCGACTTTATCGCCTTCCGTGACGGCCACTTCACGCATGTTATCGCCGAAACGGGCCACTTTCAGGCTCTGACTGGCCTGTTTAGCCAGTGCGGCACGCATCCAGTTGGCAACGCGCTGCTGGCTGTGTTTATCCTGCCAGTGACCGGTCACCACGCTGTGTTGCAGGCCCATACGTGCGCCAATAAAGCCAAACTCACGACCGCCGTGGGCCGTCTGGTTCAGGTTCATGAAGTCCATGTCCATGCTGTCCCACGGGATTTCAGCATTGAACTGTGTATGAAACTGCAATAACGGTTTCGTTAATACGTTTAAACCGCCGATCCACATTTTGGCCGGCGAAAAAGTATGCAGCCAGGTAATGATACCCACACAGTTTTGATCGTGACTGGCGTCGCGGCACAGCGACAGCGCTTCATCAGGCGATTTCACCAGCGGTTTCAGTTCCAGGCGCACAGGCAGTCCCGCCTGATTTAAACCTTCCACCACCTGACGGGCATTCTGCTCAACCTGACGTAACGTTTCCGCTCCGTAGAGGTGCTGTGTACCAATGACAAACCACACGTTGAACTGTTGCATAAACCACTCCTTTACTTAGCGGAAGCGGAACGTGCGGCATAATGAGGTTCTGCCGTCACGCACCATTGTTGATAGCGTTGATAAAGTTCCTGATAGCGCGCGACGCGCTGCGGATCGGGCTGCAGCGTGACGTCAATCGGGCTGGCCATCACTTTCTGTGCCTGCTCGACGTCGCGGTGAACACCGGCGGCCACGGCGGCGAAGATCGCCGCACCCAGCGCACAGCATTCATCCGAGGCGACGATATCCAGCGGACGATTCATCACGTCGCAGCAGGCCTGCATGATGGCGGGGGATTTACGGGCAATACCGCCCAGGGTCAAAATGTTCTCAACCGGAATAGCCTGTTGCTCGAAGCACTCCATGATGGCGCGAGCGCCAAAGGCGGTCGCTGCGATCAGGCCACCAAACAGGGCCGGCGCGTCGGTGCCGAGATTAAGGTCGGTAATCACGCCTTTAAGACGCTGATTGGCGTTGGGTGTGCGGCGGCCATTGAACCAGTCCAGCACCACCGGCAGGTGATCCAACTGAGGATTAGCGGCCCAGGCGTCAGTCAGGTTTTTGATCAGCGACTTTTGTATCTCCGCCAGCTGCGGCTTGAGTTCAGGATGTTGCTGCGCTGCCTGCTGTAACGGCCAGCCCAGCAGACGGCTGAACCAGGCATAAATATCGCCAAATGCCGACTGACCGGCTTCCAGACCTATTGCGCCAGGCACCACGCTGCCATCGACCTGGCCGCATATGCCTTTAATGGCGCGATCGCCCACTTTTTCGGTGTCAGCAATCAGAATGTCGCAGGTGGAGGTACCAATCACTTTGACCAGCGTATAAGGCCGCGCGCCTGCGCCCACTGCGCCCATATGACAGTCAAATGCACCGCCCGAAAGGGTAACCTGCTGTGATAAACCCAGGCGTTGTGACCATTCGGCACTCAGGGTGCCCACCGGCAACTCCGCCGTCCAGGTCTCTTTAAACAGCGGCGAATCCAGCTGTTGAGTCAGACTGGGGTCCAGCGCATTGAGGAATTCAACATCGGGCAACCCGTTCCAGTCACCGTGCCACAGGGCTTTGTGTCCTGCCGCGCAGCGCCCACGCCGCAGTTTATCAGGGGCGACGGTATCGCTAAGCAGCGCCGGTACCCAGTCGCACAGTTCAACCCAGGACACGGCGGCCTCGCGCACCGCAGCATCGTTGCGGGTAACGTGAAGGATTTTTGCCCAGAACCATTCAGAAGAGTAAATCCCGCCAATATACCGGCTGTAGTCGGTAAAGCGGCCACTGTGACAAAGCTGGTTGATTTCTTCGGCTTCTTCTATTGCCGTGTGATCTTTCCACAGCACAAACATTGCATTCGGGTTTTCAGCAAACTCAGGCCGCAGAGCCAGTACATTGCCGTCACGATCGATAGGGGCCGGGGTGGAGCCGGTGCTGTCAACGCCGATGCCGATGACGGCCGCACGTTGCGTTTCACTCAGCGCATTTAATACGCCGAGCATCGCCTGCTCCATGGCGTCGATATAATCTTGTGGATGGTGGCGGAAGCGGTTGCTGTGAGGATCGCTGTAAAGTCCTTGCTGCCAGCGTGCATAGTTTGCCACGGCACTTTGCAGCTCCTGACCAGAGTGACAATCCACCGCCAGCGCACGCACCGAATCACTACCAAAGTCCAGTCCCAGGGTGATGGCTTCAGTACGCATTTGAATCTCCTGTTATGAATAAACCTCCTTATCCTGTGATGTGTAAGAAATAACGGTTAGTCATGGCTGGCTGAGAATATGCACTTTTCTGCCATGAGCAGTGAAATTGTGATCCATTGCAAAAGTTAATAGACGGTTAAATTTGCTAAATGTATGGATCATTCTGTCGTGATTTTAAGATGTGATACCGCTCTACATTTTTCTTCTCCATTCCCGCTAAAAATAGGCCAACGTTTAAGCAGGCTCCCATCGCGGCTCGCGCTAACGTCCTGATTTACTTCTGTACCCAAAAAAGAAAGTTAACTGGTAACGTTTACACCAATTCGTTTTTAACAGCGATAAAACAACTAGCGCCGGAGAGCATCATGCATAAATTCACTAAAGCGTTGGCAGCCATTGGGCTGGCAGCGGTTATGTCACAATCAGCTATCGCCGAAACCATGAAGCTGGGCTTCCTGGTCAAGCAACCGGAGGAGCCGTGGTTCCAGACAGAATGGAAGTTCGCTGATAAGGCCGGTAAAGATCTGGGCTTTGAAGTGATTAAAATCGCCGTTCCGGATGGTGAAAAAACCCTGAATGCTATCGACAGCCTTGCGGCAAGTGGCGCGAAAGGTTTTGTTATCTGTACACCGGACCCCAAACTGGGCTCGGCCATTATGGCCAAGGCGCGCGGCTATGGTCTGAAAGTGATTGCAGTGGATGACCAGTTTGTTAACGCCAAGGGCAAGCCAATGGATACCGTGCCATTAGTCATGATGGCGGCGACCAAGATCGGTGAGCGTCAGGGTCAGGAACTGTATAAAGAAATGCAAAAACGCGGCTGGGACGCGAAAGATACGGCTGTAATGGCGATTACCGCCAACGAGCTGGATACCGCCCGTCGCCGCACCGGTGGCTCGATGGATGCGTTGAAAGCTGCGGGATTCCCGGCAAAACAGATCTATCAGGTGCCAACCAAGTCTAATGACATCCCCGGCGCATTCGATGCCGGTAACTCCCTGCTGGTACAGCATCCTGAAGTGAAACACTGGCTGATTGTCGGCATGAACGACAAC
Organism: Pantoea sp. SJZ147; assembly: GCF_007828605.1. Classification (NCBI taxonomy): domain Bacteria; kingdom Pseudomonadati; phylum Pseudomonadota; class Gammaproteobacteria; order Enterobacterales; family Erwiniaceae; genus Pantoea; species Pantoea sp. SJZ147. The sequence continues at coordinate 254,581 of NZ_VIVB01000001.1, read as the reverse complement.
ACCGTGCTGGGCGGCGTGCGCGCAACAGAAGGTCAGGGCTTTAAGGCCGCTGACGTCATCGGTATCGGCATTAACGGTGTGGATGCGGTGAGTGAACTGTCAAAAGCTAACGCTACCGGCTTCTACGGTTCTCTGCTGCCAAGCCCGGATATCCACGGTTATAAGAGCAGCCAGATGCTCTACAACTGGGTGAGCAAAGGTCAGGAACCACCGAAATTTACCGAAGTCACCGACGTGGTGTTAATCACCCGCGATAACTTCAAAGCCGAGCTGGCGAAGAAAGGGTTGATGTAACAACAGGCTGCTCAGGCAGCACAGGTAAAGTAATCGGGCCACAGAGAACGCAGGGGTTTCCCACGTGACTGCAATGGGTAACAGGATAAACCCTAAACTGCCGGTGGCCCGACTCATCAACGTTATTTATTGGAGAAACCATGAACACTGATTCAGCCTTTCTGTCGTTTCATGGCATCAGTAAAACCTTTCCCGGCGTGAAAGCGTTACAGGATATCTCTTTTGAGTGCCACGGTGGTCAGGTGCATGCGCTGATGGGGGAGAACGGTGCCGGTAAATCGACACTGCTGAAAATCCTCAGCGGCAGCTATCTGCCAAGCGGCGGCGAAATTCGCATCAAAGGAAAGCCGGTTAATTTTCAGCACACCACCGACGCGCTGGACGCGGGTGTCGCAATTATCTACCAGGAACTGCATTTAGTCCCCGAAATGAGCGTGGCAGAGAACATCTATCTGGGTCAGTTGCCACACAAGCGCGGGTTGGTAAACCGAAAACTGCTGCGTTATGAAGCGGGCCTGCAACTCAAAAATTTAGGCATGGATGTCGATCCAGACATGCCGCTGAAGTATCTGTCTCTGGGGCAGTGGCAGATGGTGGAAATTGCCAAAGCGCTGGCGCGTAATGCGCGCATCATCGCCTTCGATGAGCCCACCAGTTCACTGTCCGCGCGGGAAATCGACAATCTGTTTCGCGTCATCCGTCAACTGCGGGCGGAAGGGCGCGTTGTGCTTTATGTTTCGCATCGTATGGAAGAGATTTTTGCCCTCAGCGACGCCATCACCGTGTTTAAAGATGGTCGTTATGTTCGTACCTTTACGGACATGGCAAACACGCATCACGACGATCTGGTTCAGGCGATGGTGGGACGTAACCTGGGCGATATTTATGGTTACTCCCCGCGTGAAAAAGGGGCCGTGCGGCTGGAGCTGCAAAATGTTGAAGCGAAGGGCGTCAGAATGCCGATTTCGCTTAATGTCCATGCGGGCGAAATTGTCGGCTTGTTTGGCCTGGTCGGCGCAGGGCGCAGCGAACTGCTAAAAGGGCTGTTCGGGGCGACGCGACTGCGCGGTGGGCGCGTATTACTGGATGGTGAGCCGCTTAAGATCGGCGCACCGATCGATGCGATTCGTGCGGGAGTGATGCTGTGCCCGGAAGACCGCAAAGCCGAGGGCATTATTCCGGTGCATTCGGTCCGCGACAATATCAATATCAGCGCACGCCGCCACAACCTGACCGCCGGGTGCCTGATCAAAAACGGCTGGGAAGCTACCAATGCTGACCGCCATATCCGCTCGCTCAATATTAAAACCCCAAGTGCCGATCAGCTGATCATGAACCTCTCCGGGGGCAACCAGCAAAAAGCCATTCTGGGGCGCTGGCTGTCAGAGGAGATGAAAGTGATCCTGCTGGATGAGCCAACGCGCGGCATCGACGTTGGGGCCAAGCACGAGATTTATAACCTGATTTATGAACTGGCAAACAAAGGCATTGCGGTGCTGTTTGCCTCCAGCGATCTTCCGGAAGTGATGGGCCTTGCCGACCGCATTGTTGTGATGCGTGAGGGCGCTATCGCCGGAGAAATACTGCATGACGAGGCTACGGAGCAGCAGACGCTGAGCCTGGCTATGCCTAAAACGACACAAGCGGCCGCCGTGGCCTGACAGGAGAGTACCGTGACTTCATCCACGACATCTAATACGCCGCCAGCAGCACCACGCCGTGGTCTGCATCTTGGTCGCATCTGGGACAATTTCGGCATGTTGGTGGTCTTTGCACTGCTGTTTATTGCCTGTGCTGTTTTTGTGCCTAACTTCGGCTCTTTTATCAATATGAAAGGCCTGGGGTTGGCCATGTCGATGTCCGGCATGGTCGCCTGCGGCATGCTGTTCTGCCTGGCCTCGGGTGATTTTGACCTGTCGGTCGCCTCGGTTATCGCCTGTGCAGGCGTGGTGACCGCCGTGGTCATCAACATGACCGAAAGCCTGTGGATCGGCGTCGGTGCCGGGCTGGTACTGGGCATGGCAACCGGCTTTATCAATGGTTTTGTGATTGCACGGCTGAAGATCAACGCCCTGATTACCACACTGGCGACCATGCAGATTGTGCGCGGCCTGGCTTATATCTTCTCGGATGGTAAAGCAGTAGGCATCGAAGACGAGCGTTTCTTTGTTCTGGGTTTCGCTAACTGGCTGGGCGTGCCTGCGCCAATCTGGATCACCCTGGCCACCATGGTGATTTTCGCCTTCCTGCTGAACAAAACCACCTTTGGTCGTAATACGTTGGCCATCGGCGGTAATGAAGAGGCCGCTCGTCTGGCTGGCGTACCGGTGGTGCGAACCCGCATCATTATTTTTATCCTGTCAGGTTTGGTCTCCGCTGCTGCGGGCATCATTCTTGCCTCACGTATGACCAGCGGCCAGCCCATGACCTCCATCGGTTATGAACTGGTGGTGATTTCCGCCTGCGTGCTGGGCGGCGTGTCCCTTAAGGGCGGCATCGGCAAGATTTCATACGTCGTGGCCGGGGTACTTATTCTTGGCACCGTCGAGAATGCGATGAATTTATTAAATATCTCGCCATTCTCACAGTATGTTGTACGTGGTTTGATACTGTTGGCAGCGGTGATATTCGATCGCTACAAACAAAAGAATAAAGTCTGATTTGGCGTGAAACCTTCCCGCGGACGCGAAAGGCGTCCGCGCGTGATCAATCAACGACGAAGTGAGGACGTTATGTATCACCGTGAATTACCGGCAGAGCAGCAAAACCCTTTGCTGCCTGGATATTCGTTTAATGCCTGGCTGGTGGCGGGTTTAACGCCTATTACCGCGGATGGTCCGCTGGATTTCTTTATTGATCGCCCACACGGCATGAAGGGCTATATTCTTAATCTGACCATTAAAGGCAAAGGCCGGGTATTTGATGGCGAAAAAGCCTTTGATTGTGAACCTGGCGAAATGCTGTTGTTCCAGCCTAAAACCGCCCATTATTACGGTCGTGCACCCGACAGCCCGCAGTGGTTTCATCGTTGGGTCTATTTCCGCCCGCGCGCTTACTGGCATGACTGGCTGCGCTGGCAGGATGAACAGGAAGGCGTCGGACGCCTGCGGTTACCCGAATCGCTGCGTGGCGAGTTTGATCGCCTGTTTGCCACCATTGAACAAACCCATAACTCCTCGCGCCGCTTTGCCGAAGAGCTGGCGATGAATCTGCTGGAACGTCTGTTGCTGCGCGCGGTGGAAGAAGATCCGCGTAATCATCAGCAAATTCGCGATCCGCGCATCATTGAAGCCTGCCAGTACGTCAATAATCATCTCGCCAGCGAGGTGAAAATCGAAGAAGTGGCTCGTCACGTGTGTTTATCGCCTTCACGGCTGGCGCACCTGTTCCGTGAGCAGATGGGCGTCAACCTGCTTCGCTGGCGCGAAGATCAGCGGGTGATAAGAGCAAAACTGTTGCTGCAAACCACCCAGGAACCCATCGCCAGCATTGGTCGTGAAGTGGGCTACGACGATCAGCTTTATTTTTCACGAGTCTTCCGTAAACGCGTCGGCGTTAGCCCAAGTGATTTCCGCCGACGTAATCAGGATGTGCACGATAATTTAGCCAGTCAGAGCGCCTGGACCGCGGCCCGCAGCACAGTCTCCTGATTTTAAGGGGAATCCTCCTTGTCCTGACGAGACTATTAGTCTTAAATCAGTCTGGTTAGCGAATAAAGAGGAAAAGGAATGAGCGAGAAACTGCGAGTTGGACTCATTGGATATGGCTTTGCCAGTAAAACATTTCATGCTCCGCTGATTGCGGGCACGCCGGATGTTGAACTGGCAGCCATCTCCAGCAGCGATGCCAGCAAAGTCAATGCCGACTGGCCATCCGTGAAGGTGGTGGCCGATCCTCAGGCGCTGTTGGACGATCCCAGCCTACAACTGATTGTTATCCCCACACCCAATGATACTCACTTCCCTCTGGCCAAAGCGGCGCTGAATGCGGGTAAACATGTGGTCGTGGATAAACCCTTTACCGTGACGTTGTCACAAGCACATGAACTGGATGCGTTAGCGAAAGCCAAAGGGCTGTTGCTGTCCGTGTTTCATAACCGCCGCTGGGACAGTGATTTCCTGACGTTGAAAGCCCTGTTAGCGGACGGCGAGCTGGGCGAAGTGCGCTATTTTGAGTCGCACTTTGACCGCTTCCGCCTTGAGGTACGTCAGCGCTGGCGTGAAATGAAAGGGCCAGGCAGCGGTATCTGGTACGATTTGGGGCCGCATCTGTTGGATCAGGCGCTACAGCTGTTTGGTCCACCGGTGGCTATCAATCTGGATCTGGCTGAACTGCGCCCCGGTGCACAGACCACCGACTATTTCCACGCCACGTTAACCTATCCGCAGCGCCGTGTGGTGCTCCACGCCAGCATGTTAGTGGCGGCAGAGTCCCCGCGTTATACCGTTCACGGTACGCGGGGCAGCTACGTTAAATATGGCCTTGACCCGCAGGAAGATCGTCTGAAGGCCGGCGATTTTCCGCCCAGCGAAGCGTGGGGCTACGACATGCGCGATGGCACACTGACGCAGGTTGACGGTGACACCATGACCGAGAAAAGCTGTCTGACCCAGCCGGGCAACTATCCGGCTTATTATGCCGGCGTTCGTGATGCCATCAACGGTCGTGGGCCCAATCCGGTCACGGCTGAAGAGGCGATTCAGGTGATGGAGCTGATCGAACGGGGGCTGCAGTCAGCCGAGAAACGCCAGACCCTGTCTCTGAAATAGTCAGAGAGTGAAAACCTGTAAAAAAGGCCGCTGATTCAGCGGCCTTTCTGTTTAGTGCACTTTTTATTTCTGCATCTTTTATTGCAGCTTCGCCCGAATAGCCGCTTTTTCAGCTTCACTCAGGAAGGCAATCGTAAGGCCGTTTTCCTGAGCCTGGCGCATCTGCGCCTGACTCAGTCCCGCAGCAGGTGCAGCATGTCGATATTCATGTTCCAGCTCAATGCCCTGTACTGCAGGATCATCGGTGTTAATCGTGGCGAGAACGCCATGCTCCAGGAACACTTTAAGCGGATGTTGTGCCAGTGAGGTAACGGTACTGGTTTGGATATTTGAGGTCAGGCAGGATTCGATACCGATGGCGTTTTCCGCCAGAAAATCCATCAGCGCGCGGTCTTCAATCGCTTTTACGCCATGACCGATACGTTCAGCGCCTAACTCGCGAATGGCCTGCCAGATACTTTCCGGACCTGCCGCTTCACCGGCATGCACGGTAATGCGGAAACCGGCATCCCGCGCGCGGGCAAAGTGATGCAGGAACTGATTACCCGGCGCGCCCAGTTCATCACCGGCTAAATCGACGGCGGTGATGTGATCGCGAAAAGCCAGTAAACCATTGAGTTCGTCCAGGCAGGCCTGCTCACCAAACGTGCGGCTCATGATGCCCGTTAAACGCACGTCGATATCATGCTGCTGGCATCCGGCTTTTATGCCGTCAATGACGGCTTCAACCACACCTGCAATCGGCAGATTATGCGTCATCGCCATGTAGCCTGGCGAAAAACGGAGCTCGGTGTAATGGATACCTGCTCTGGCGGCATCCTCCACGTTTTCGCGAGCCACGCGCTGGCAGGCGTCAAGATCGCCCAGCACTTTCACGCCCCAATCCAGCTTTTGCAGAAAGCTCACCAGATCCGGCTGTGTTTCCGTAACCTGCACATGCGGACGCAGGGCTTCAAGCGTAGTGGCGGGCAAGGTCAGGTTAAACTGACGGCCTAAATCAAGAATGGTTTGTGCACGGATGTTGCCATCAAGGTGGCGATGAATATCAGTAAGGGGAAGCGTTGAATCAATCATGGAGTGCACTCGTCCGGGTATCTGTAAAGTGCAGAACATTATAAAAATATCTTGCGCAACAACGCCAGCGATTTGCGCAACAAGTGAGTCAGGTGCTGCTTAATTGCGCAAGGGAAGGTGATCTTCGAACATGCGTTTTGCCAGTTATGGGGCAGCATGGGACGTTCAGGCATAAAAAAAGGCGGCTAAAGCCGCCTGATTCAGGGAGATAACGCTTATTCTGGCATGCCTTCGTTGGTTGGCACGCCCAGCATATAACGCGACATAAACTGTTCCAGCGTCATTTTATCGCCATTCATATTCACCTGGCCGTTAGCATATTGCAGGCTGGTGACGATGTTGTTGTCCTGGGTTTGTGTCAGACGGAACATCTGCCCCATCGCCGCCAGGCCTTTAACCTGCTGATCGGCCAGCTTCTGCGCGTCGTCAGCCTGATAACCTTCTGCCAGTCCAATGTGACGCATGGTTTCTGTTGCCATCGGCATATTGATAGACAGTTTTAAATCCAGCGTTTTCAACACGCGGTCTACCGTGGCGGCCAGCGTCTGCGGCTCGCCAGTCACTGTCGATGGATCGTTAAAGTTCGCGTTCAGATTAAAGGTGCTTTCACCTTTATCATTCTTCCAGCTCAGAGGTGCAACGCTGATCGTTGGCGCGCCTTTTAACAGCACAGGCAGATTATTCAGCAGAATGGCACGCACGCCAGTCTGGAAACGCACCGGATCGTCTGCCACGCCGGGCTGATTCATCAGCGTGGTCAGCTGGGCGTTATAGTTATCCGAGAAGGTTTTTACGCTCTGCGCATCAAACTGTGACAGCTTCATTTTTAAGGCAAACTGGCCCAGATTTTGTTTTTGTACTTCAACGCCATCAATCTTGTAATTGATATCGCCACTGATTTTGCCCGCTTTGTTATCAAAGGCAGAATCACCGACCATCTTGTTAAGAATCACAGCGTCCTGACCATTCACGGCGGCGGCGACTTTATCCACGCTGATGGATTGATCGCCAATGCGCACGCCTTCACTGGTGAGATGGGTATCGGCGTTAACTTTCAGGCCGTTCAGCGTAAACATGACTGGCTGGTCGACCTGATTTTTGCTGGTGATAGCAACGCTTGCGATGTCACTGTCCAGCGAGACTTTATCGCCTTTGTTATCTGCACTGATGTTCACCGTGCCGCCACTGGTGGCCGCGCGCTGCGCCGTTTGCGCATTTTGATAATCGATTGGCAGAATATTTACCGCGGTATCGGTGCTTCCACTGTAACCCACGCGCGTTTCAGCATTAATGAACGACTGGTTGTTCGTCAGCTCAAACAGTTTTTTGACCGCGTCGGTGTTTGTCAGGGTGGTATGAACCGATGCCATGCTCGGGATCAGGTTGAATTTTTTCAGTTGGGCGAACGGGAAAGGACCGTGATCGATCTGCTCATTAAGAATGATGCTCTGACCCGGTTTTAACAGCGGGTTATCTTCCGTTTGAGAGCTCGCCTGAATGACCACATTCATTTTACTGCTGAAAATGCCGCGTTGATAATCCTGATAGCTGACCTTCAGACGACTGTTGGGCGCCAGAGTAGTTAACTGAGCGTTGGCATTTTGAATCATCTGATCCATATTGCTTTCCAGCTTTTTGCCGGTAAACCATGCCGCACCTGTCCAGACTACGCCCAGAGCAACTACCACACCAACGGCAACTTGAGTCTTTTTCATTGCTGAATCGTCCTTATCCTTGATTTCATCCGCCTTGCAGACTGCGCCAGACAGCGGAAGAAGAAGCGCCCGCAGGCATTTTAGCTAATAGTTTGAAATAATAGCAGTTAAGCGCAGTGACGTCAGCCGTCTCAGTTTAACGCATTAAATACACGTGCTACACGGCCGTGACCCACGATCGTCAGGGACGGATCGTTCGCCGCGACAAAACAGGATTCGCCGGGTTTTAGCACCAGTTGCTGCTGGCCGCAGACGAGCGTTGCCTCACCTTCAATGCAAAACAGCAGGGCTGCACTGTCCTGATGGACAGAAAGCGGCTTATCCGTAATCGTATGAATGGAAAATGAAAAATCATCCATCGGAATAGGGAAGTTGAGACTGTTTTCGTGCTGTTCGGGTTGGGTCAGTAACTGACTGGCCGGTTTTTCTTCAAATTTCAGATTGGCCATCAGTTCTGGAATATCAATATATTTTGGCGTCAGGCCAGCGCGCAACACGTTATCGGAATTGGCCATGACTTCCAGCGCGACACCATGAAGATAGGCATGCGGGGTTTCAGCAAACAGGAACATGGCTTCGCCGGGTTGCAGAGTGATCACGTTGAGCAGCAGCGGAGAAAACAGACCGCTGTCATCCGGATACTGCACGGCGATGTCGGTAATGGTCTGCCATGGCTCACCCTGGTGTTGCTGGGCTGTGGTCATCAGGACAGCTAACGCGTGCGATTTTGCATCGTTCTCAAGTGAGAGCAGGGTGGAAAACAGCGCGGCCAGGCTCTCCAGGTTAGGTTGGCGCAGGAACTGCGCAATCTGCGGATGCGCCCCGGCAACCGGCTCCAGCAGTGAAACCATCTCTTTCAGTTCGCGAAAGCCGTTGATGGCTTTAAACGGCGTCAGCGCATAAACCAGTTCGGGTTTGTGGTTAGCGTCTTTGTAATTACGTTCCGCGGAGTTAAGTGGGATGGACGCCGCATTTTCCCGCGCAAAGCCCTCTTCGGCGGCGCGTTTGCAGGGATGCACCTGAATTGACAGCGGCTGATCGGCACACAGCACCTTAAACAGAAAAGGTAATTCGCCAAAGCGCTTCGCCACGGCATCGCCCAGCATCTGCTGCGGATTGGCCGCAATCACATCACGTAACGAACGGGGCTTGCCATGTTCTTCTACAGTCGATGGGCTTTTTGGGTGCGCCCCCATCCACAGTTCAGCCATCGGCAACTGCTTAGGATTCGCCATGCCATAAAGCGACGTTAATGCTGTTTTACTGCCCCATGCATAATTTTGCAGAGAGTTAGCCATTTTTTTCATGAAATTAATTGCCTTACTGGCGGGAAATATTGCGCTTATTAAACCAGAAACTGACATGGAAAATACATATCCAGCGCAAGAAGGATGCTAAGCTCGGAGGATGTTAATAAATTGTATAGGTTTAACCGCGTCAGACAAGCTTTAACCGGCAATGGGTGACGCGACGTCTTATCTAAAACTGTGCTAAGGAGAGAATCATGGCAGCCAATCGCGTTGAAAAAGATTCAATGGGGCCAATTGATGTACCGGCTGAGAAACTTTGGGGCGCACAGACACAGCGCTCACTGGAGCATTTCCGTATTTCGACAGAAAAAATGCCTGTCGCGTTGGTTCACGCGCTGGCAATGACCAAGCGTGCCGCCGCCAGCGTTAACCGGGATCTGGGTTTATTGCCAGCGGAGCGGGCTGAGGCGATTGTTAACGCCGCCGATGAGGTGTTAGCGGACAAGCACAGTGACGAGTTTCCCCTGGCGATCTGGCAGACCGGTTCCGGCACCCAGACCAACATGAACATGAATGAAGTGTTGGCTAACCGTGCCAGTGAGCTGCTCGGCGGCGAGCGCGGAATGGCGCGTCTGGTGCATCCTAACGACGATGTTAACAAGAGCCAGAGTTCGAATGATGTGTTTCCCACCGCCATGCACGTGGCGGCAGTGATTGCGGTTCGCGAACATCTGGTTCCACAGCTGAACGTGCTTAAACAAACGCTGAGCGCCAAGTCAGAGGCGTTCAAAGACATCGTTAAAATTGGCCGTACACATTTACAGGATGCCACGCCGTTAACGCTGGGCCAGGAAATCTCTGGCTGGGTCGCCATGCTCGAACATAATCTTAAGCATATTGAGCAGAGCATTCCGCACCTTGCCGAGCTGGCACTGGGCGGCACGGCGGTGGGAACCGGCCTGAATACCCATCCTGAATATGCGGTTCGCGTGGCTAAAGCCTTAGCCGATTTAACCCAACAACCTTTTGTGACCGCGCCGAATAAATTTGAGGCGCTGGCAACCTGTGATGCGCTGGTACATGCGCACGGGGCGCTTAAAGGGCTGGCGGCGTCGCTGATGAAGATTGCAAATGATGTGCGCTGGCTGTCATCAGGCCCACGCTGTGGTATCGGTGAAATCGCTATCCCGGAAAACGAACCGGGCAGCTCGATTATGCCAGGTAAGGTGAATCCAACCCAGTGCGAAGCCCTGACGATGCTGTGCTGCCAGGTGATGGGGAATGATGTGGCGATTAATATGGGCGGTGCGTCAGGCAACTTTGAGCTGAACGTTTATCGTCCGATGATTATCCATAACTTCCTGCAGTCGGTGCGTTTACTGGCAGATGGCATGGACAGTTTCAATCATCACTGCGCCATCGGTATTGAACCTGTACGTGAGCGAATTGAGCAGTTACTTAACGAGTCGCTTATGCTGGTTACCGCGTTAAATACGCATATTGGCTATGACAAAGCCGCGGAAATTGCCAAGCAGGCTCACAAACAAGGCTTAACGCTTAAAGCCTCGGCGCTGAAGCTGGGTTATCTCACTGAAGAAGAGTTTGATGCCTGGGTTCGTCCGGAAGAGATGGTCGGCAGTATGAAGCAGTAAGTCAGGTGCATCAGGGCCAGCACGGCCCTGATGTCATACCGGACAATCCACCCATAAATGCAGTCGGGGAATCAGCAAATACAGCGGTTCAGCGGCAGGCTTATAGCGATGCGTAATATTGTCGGCATCATAATTCAACAGTTCACCTAACTGGGGCACCTGGCTGCGGTCGCGACACAGCACCAAAATCGGTGACGGACAGGCCAACTGGGTTTGCTTTTTCTCTTCTGCGCGCCAGACCCGCGCGATAGGCTGCACTTTGACCGGACGCTTGATTTTAAGACGCGCCGAAGCGGGAAGGGCACGCACATCCGCCAGCTCTTGCTGCACCTTTTCTGCCCACTGCTCACGCGTCCAGGGTGCCTGTGCGCGACCGGCTTTCAGGCTTTTTTCCAGTTGGGCGACAATCTCTTCCCGTTTCACGTTTTTAATGACCTGCTTATTGGCCCAACCAAAACGTAAACTTTCTGGTGCTGTGATAGCGGTAAGGGTTCGGTAGGCATTAAGGGTGATCAGCCCACGTAAATGCTGATGAACAAATTCAAAGCGGGCTTCAGAGGGCAGGCCGGACTCCACGGTAATCAACTGTTCCAGACGGGCTTTACTTTGATTGATCCCCGCGATACGGCCGGTCAGTTCACGCTCTTCCTGTTCGTTGCATTCAATGCAAAGCGCACCCGGTAAGCGCACGGCGGCTTTAGTGCTGAGCTTTTCCGACTGATGCTGCATAAACAACCGACAGTAGTGATTAAGCGCCATCTCGCGTGCCGCAATGCCAAGATGCTGCTCGACGGTAATCTGGCTGATGGGGTCATGTTCGTGGCCTTTTTCGACCGGCGGTAAACGAAAGACCCGGGCAATCAACAGAGGAAGCGACTCTGTCTGCTGACGGAGTTCCCCCAATGCCTGCTCAAGATCCTTTACGCATTGCTGCATGTCTGTCACTAAATCGTAGCGCACTGTTGTCTTCTCCATAGTTACAACATGCTTACTGTGGCAGAACGGTTCCTTCTCTGCAATAGCGCTTATAGTTACAACATACTTTTAGTCAGGCAATGAAAACCGTGCCGCCAGCCCGCGCTGACAGCAAAAAAGCCATCAGCAACATTTTTCCCCCTATGCATTAACATGTTATAAAAACCCTTTGCCTGCTAACGGATGCCCGACATGGACGTAATGAAAAAGCCTGGTTCATTCAGCATTATCCTTATGGGGCTGGTTCAGATCGTCTCATGGGGGGGATCTTTCTACCTGATGGCGGTGATGGCTGCGCCCATCGTGGCGGAAACCGGCTGGTCACAACAGTGGGTTTATGGCGCGCTGTCGTTGGGTATTCTGGTCTCCGGGCTACTGGCACCTCGCTGTGGCCGCATCATTGCACAGACCGGCGGGCGTTTGATGCTGGCATTAAACGGGCTCGTCATGGCAGCAGGGTTAACCCTGATGGGGTTCAGCCATCATTTACCTGTATTTTTATTTGCCTGGGTGATCATTGGTGTGGGCATGGCGATGGGGCTGTACGATGCACTGTTTGCCACGCTGGGCACTCGCTATGGCGGACACGCGCGCGGTGCCATTACCGGCATCACGCTTATCTCGGGATTCTGCACCAGCCTGGTTTGGCCGGGCACGGCGCTGCTTATTCACTGGTTTGACTGGCGCGGTGCCTGTTTCGCCATCGCCGGGTTGTTGCTGGCCTGTGTCCTGCCTGCCTATCTGTTTGCGTTGCCGCCAGGTAAACCGCCCGCACCGGTAAAGCGTAATAAAAGTCCGCACGGCGCTGAAGCGGATTTTCCTGTGGTGCTGTTCCGTCTGCTGTGCGCCATTTTTACCCTGGCATCGGTGATCATGACGGCGATATCCGTTCAGTTAATTACGCTGCTGGAAGCAAGCGGTTACAGTCTGGCCTCTGCGCTAGCAATCAGTGCCATTCTGGGGCCGTGTCAGGTGGCGTCGCGCATAATCGATATGGCTTTTAAAGGCGGGCATCCCATCTGGACCACATTTTTTTCAGTGGGATTGGTCGCGCTGGGTTTATTGCTGTTGGCACTGTTTCCTCAAACGGCGCTGTTCAGCATGATATTGTACGGCGCGGGCAACGGCCTGCGTGCGATTGTGCGTGGCACCTTGCCGCTGGTGATGGTTAAGCCGGAAGCCTATGCGGTACTGGCGGGCAGAATGGCGCGTCCGGCGCTGATCGGTCAGGCGCTGACGCCACTGGTGTTTGGCTATGTATTTGCCACCTATGGGGCAAACGTCACGTTGTGGCTCCTGTGCGTGCTGGCCGTGCTTAATGTATTGCTGGTGGTGGCGCTGAAAAAACGGCTTCCCGCGCGCGTCAGTGCTGCACCGTAAGCGAATCGGGGAAGTGGCAGGGCGGTAAGCACCTTGTGCTGTCGTGGGCCTTATGCTGGTGAATATGTGCCTTGTCGCGGGCCTCTTGCTTCTAAAAAGTAACCGTGTTTGTTATATTTACAGCTGATTCATTGTTCACTCATGCGGCAATACAACAATAAAAACGTACCGCAACTCAGGATACAAAGATGCTTGATTATCGCTTCCCGACAGCTTTGCAAATGGTTCTGAGCGTGGCGATGGCGGAGCAAATGGGAAAACGCTCTACCAGCGCGATTCTCGCTTACGGGCTTGAAGCAAACCCAAGTTTTATACGCAAGTTGATGGTGCCATTGACGCGTGACGGAATTATCGTGTCCACGCTGGGTCGTACTGGTTCCATCCATCTTGGCAGACCGGCGGCGGATATCACTCTGCGTGATATTTATGTCTCCGTCACCGATGACAAAAAACTCTGGGCCGCCCGCCCGGATGTTGCCCCGCGCTGTCTGGTCAGCGCCAACCTGTGCTGGTATTTTAAATCCATCGCAGAAGAAGCCGAACAGGCATCCCTGGCGGTATTAGCCAAACGTACCGTTGCGGATGCGCTAAATGAGCTTAAAACCCACGATACCAGTAACTGCACCGCCGTGCCTGAGCCGGATGTGGCAGAGCCAGAAAACCTGTGCAAAAAAAGCCGCTGATGCGGCTTTTTTTATATCCTGATGAACCTGCCAGCCGCTAAATCCGTCATACGGATCAGTAACTGAGCAATCATTACCGCCAGCTGAAAAACCACACGCATATTTAACGCCCGCCTGTACTTCACTCCCTTCATCCATGATGTCGTTATCGACCCAAGGCCTGTTCGCAGTCTGCGATGATACGTTTGCCAGCTTAGCTATCTTGGTTGCATCTGTTCACTTCGTCGCGTGCTACACAACCTGGCGTTCTGGGGCAAATCCCTTTTCGTCGGTGTTAAATCATGCTCGCTTAAACGCACCAGCCCCTGACAGGCATGGCATAATCTGTGCGGCTGCACATCAGGCATCAGGTGGTGCGGTTCAGGAAAATAAGCGAGCAAAATCCGATCCGGACGATAAGATTACCGCCCGGATCAAACCGATTATTGTGGATTATGTAAAGCGTGATGCGCGGCTTTACGCGTCACCAGCTTACGCAGCGTCACGTAGAACACCGGGGTCAGAAACAGACCAAACAGGGTGACACCTAACATGCCGGAAAATACCGTTACACCCGTGACGCCCCGAACTTCAGCGCCCGCACCTTCACCCAGAATCAGGGGAATCGTACCGGCAATGAAAGCAATAGAGGTCATGACGATTGGGCGGAGACGCAGGCGACAGGCTTCCAGCGCGGCCTCAACAATGCCTTTGCCCTGAATCTCCAGTTCACGGGCGAATTCAACAATCAAAATGGCGTTTTTACAGGCCAGCCCCATGAGCACCACCAGTCCGACCTGCACAAACACGTTATTGTCTCCGCCGGTTAACCAGACGCCCACCAGGGCAGACAGCATCGTCATCGGCACAATCAGGATCACCGCCAGCGGCAGCGTCCAGCTCTCATACAGCGCGGCCAGCACCAGGAACGCCAGCAGGACAGCGACAGGGAAAACAATAAGCGCCGTATTGCCCTGCGTCGCCTGCTGATAGCTGAGATCGGTCCACTCAATATTCATACCGTTCGGCAGTAACTGGCCGGACAGGGTTTCAAGTTGACGCATCGCCTGAGCAGAAGAGAGCACGCGCGGATCGGCATCACCGATTAAGTCTGCTGCCGGATAGCCGTTATAACGAATAACCGGATCGGGTCCATAGGCCGTGGTGATGTGCACCATGCTGCCAATGGGCACCATTTCACCGCGGTCGTTGCGGGTACGCAGGTTCGCAATGTCCTCAACGCTGTCACGGAATTCCCCATCCGCCTGCGCCATGACGCGCCAGGTGCGGCCAAAACGGTTGAAATCGTTAACATAGGATGAACCCAGATAGGTTTGTAGCGTACTGAACAACGCGGTCAGCGCCACGCCCTGAGCTTTCGCTTTATCACGGTCAACCTGCACCTCTAACTGAGGCACATTGGCCTGGTAAGAGGAAATGGGGAAGTGCATGCCTGGCGTCTGCATCACCGCACCCGAGAGGGTGTTAATGGCGGTTTGCAATGCGCCATAGCCCAGTCCGGCCCGATCCTGCACGTACAGGGAATAGCCCGAACCCTGACCTAATCCCAGAATAGGCGGTGGCATAATCGAAAAGCCAAAGCCCTGTTGAATGCGGGAAATTTTCGCATTGATCTCCGCATTAATCTGCGCCGCCGTTTGTTTGCGCTCGCTGAAGGGTTTCAGGCCAAAAAAGACCGTGCCACTGTTCGGCGTGTTGGTAAACTGCAACGCATTCAGGCCGGGGAACGCCACCGCGTAAGCCACGCCTTCCGTTTGCAGGCCGATTTCGCTCATCTGACGAATCACTTCATCGGTGCGCGCTAACGACGAGCCTTCCGGCATTTTTACGCCACCAATCAGGTAAAGTTTATCCTGAGTAGGAATAAATCCTCCCGGTACGGCATGAAACATCCAGCCTGCACCAACCAGTAATACCAGGTAGACGCCAAACACGGCACCGCGACGACGCAGCGTTTTTTCCACCATCGATTCATAGCCGTGCGCGCTGCGCTGAAAGACGCGGTTAAACGGACGGAAAATCCAGCCAAACAGCCGATCGATCAGGCGCGTCGGCATATCTTTCGGGGCCTGATGATCCTTAAGTAACAGCGCGGCCAGCGCGGGCGAAAGGGTGAGTGAGTTAATGGCGGAAATGACCGTTGAAATCGCAATGGTGGTGGCGAACTGCTTGTAAAACTGCCCGGTCACGCCCGACAGAAACGCCATGGGGACAAACACGGCACACAGCACCAGGGCAATAGCAATAATGGGACCGGAGACCTCACGCATTGCCTGATGCGCAGCCGCCTTAGGTGACAAACCCATCTCGATATTGCGTTCAACGTTCTCCACCACCACGATGGCATCATCCACCACGATACCGATGGCCAGTACCAGCCCGAACAGGCTCAGCGTATTAAGCGAGAATCCAAGCAAATAAAGCACGCTGAATGTGCCTACCACCGACACGGGAACCGCCAGCAGGGGAATGATCGAGGCCCGCCAGGTTTGCAGGAACAGAATCACCACCAGCACCACAAGAAACACCGCTTCCAGCAGGGTTTGCACCACGGCCTTGATGGAGTCACGAACGAAAACGGTCGGATCGTAAGGCGCGGCCCACTTCACATCATCAGGGAAACGGGTTGCCAGTTCGTCCATTTTGGCCCGCACCGCATTGGACAGATCGATGGCGTTGGCTCCCGGTGCCTGGAAGATACCAATACCGACAGCGTCTTTGTTATTTAGCTGCGAACGCAGAGCATAGCTGCCCGAGCCCATTTCAATACGCGCGACATCACGCAGGCGCACCAGCGAACCGTCTTCCGAGGTTTTTAAGATGATATCGCCAAACTGCTGCTCGTTCTCCAGCCGTCCCTGCATATTGATGGACAGGAGAAAATCGCTCTGTTTTTTTAACGGTTCTGCCCCAAGTTGCCCGGCGGAAACCTGCACGTTCTGCTCCTGCATCGCGTTCACAACGTCAGACGCGGTTAAACCGCGCGCCGCCACTTTATTCGGGTCCAGCCAGACGCGCATCGCGTATTCACCGGCACCAAAAATCTGGATTTGCCCGACACCCGGCAGGCGGGCCAGCTCATCTTTCACTTTCAGCGTGGCGTAATTGCGCAGGTAGAGCGAATCGTAGGTGTTATTCGGGGAAAACAGATGCACCACTAACGTCAGCGTTGGCGACATTTTTTGAGTGGTGATGCCGAGCCGCCGCACGTCTTCCGGCAGTCGCGCTTCCGCCTGAGCCACGCGGTTTTGCACCTGAACCTGCGCCTGATCCGGATCGGTGCCGGGACGGAAGGTCACCGTGGTCACCAACACACCGTCAGAACCGGCCACCGACTTCATGTACATCATGTTTTCAACCCCGTTTATCGCTTCTTCGAGCGGGGTCGCTACGGAATCAGCGATCGCTTTCGGGTTAGCGCCAGGGTATTCGGCACGCACCTGTACGCTGGGCGGCACGACATCGGGATATTCACTGATGGGCAACAACGGGATAGCGATCAGCCCGGTAATAAAAATCAATACGGACAGCACGGCGGCAAAGATCGGCCGATCAATAAAAAAGCGGGAAAAATCCATAACAACCTCAGATTATTGAGCGGCAGTGGCAGCCATATCGACAGTTTTTGCCGTTACCGGCATACCGGGCATAAACACTTTTTGCAGTCCGGCAACGATAACCCGATCGCCCGCCTGTAAACCGGCGGCAACGATGCGTAATCCGTCTGCCATCGCGCCGGGCTTAACGTCCCGACGTTGGGCTTTCCCCTGGGCATCGACCACATAGACATATTTACGGTCCTGGTCGGTCAGCACGGCTTTATCGTCGACCAACAGGGCATTAAACTGCGCGCTACCGGGAAGGCGTACGCGGGCAAACAGGCCGGGCGTATAGGTGCGATCGCGGTTATCCAGCAGGGCGCGCATACGGATTGTGCCGGTGCTGGCGTTGAGTTGGTTATCCAGGAAGTCGACGTTGCCACGATGCGGATATCCCTGTTCCCCTGCCAGGGCAATTTCAACGGGCAGGGCATGCCGTTGTTGTCCCTGACGCGCCATCGCCTGATAGTGCAGAAACGTCGTTTCATCGACGTCGAAATAGACGAACATCTTGTCCTGCGCGACCAGTGTGGTAAGCACGCTGGCGCTGTCACCGGCGGTGACCAGGTTACCGCTGGTGATCATGGCCCGGCTGGCGCGACCGTCAATCGGGGCGGTCACGCGGGTGAAGTCCAGATTAAGTTGCGCCATGTCTACAGAGGATTCGGCAGCAAGCACATCGGCCTGCGCCTGACTGGCTGTCGAACGCCGCTGTTCCCACATCTCGCGCGATACGGCCTGAGTCCCGACTAACTTCTCCGTTCGCGCCGATGCGCTTCGGGTCAGGCTGGCCTGACTCCGTGCCCGGGCCAGCGTCGCTTTTGCCTGTTCCAGCGCCGCGCGGTAGCTGCGATCGTCGATGGTAAACAGCACCTGACCTTTTTTAACCTCATCACCTTCGTGATAATTCACGCTATCGATATAACCCGAAACCCGTGGCCGAAGCTGCACGCTTTCTACGGCTTCGACGCGCCCGTTGAAGCTGTCCCACTGACTGACAGGCTTTACCAGTACATCTGCAACACTGACCTCGGGCGGCGGCGGTGGTGCATTTTTTGTCTGGCCGGTGTCGCACCCGCTTAGCAGACTGACCAACAGTCCCATTCCCAGTAGGGTAGATCCCTGACGAACCCAGTTAGTAATCATTGTTGTGATTCCGCGATGAACAGTGAAATGAAGCCCGCAGGCCAATATTTGCAACTTCTATGGTTGCAATTTATCGCGAGGAGTGTAGGCTTGTGCGTCAAAGAACTGCAAGAATTACTGATACACTTTATGTGCGGTATGACAAGCCGAAGAAATCGGCCTGGCGGTGACTGAAAATAAGCCCCATAAAAAGTGCGGCATTTAATGTATTAATTAAACTTGCATTAAGTGGCATTGTCATCCACGCTTTTAGTGTAACTGCAACTGATACTAATACTGTTCGCTGCCGCGACGGGAGACTAAACATGATGAGTAACGCTTTTATTCACGACCTTATTGACTGGATCGACAACAACATCGAAGCACGTCTCGATCTCGACACCGTTTCTGAGCGCGCGGGCTACTCAAAATGGCACCTGCAACGGATGTTCAAAGAGCACACGGGCTATCCACTGGGTGAATATATTCGCATTAAAAAGCTGAAAAAGTCGGCTGACCGCCTGACCAGCACCAATGAACCTATCCTGAATGTGGCGATATCGCTGGGTTTTGACTCTCAGCAGTCTTTCAATCGCAGCTTCAAACGACAGTATGGTGTGGCGCCGGGCGCATGGCGTCGTCACAGCGTGCCTTCTCAGGCTGCCATGCAGTCAATGCAGTAAACACCGCCGGGGCCAGGTAATCTGGCCCGCGCTTTTTGATCCTCAGGTAAAGCTGCTATCATCTGCATCCTGTTTAAAGGGATGCCATCATGTCAAAAAAACTGTGGGTTGGGCTGGTTCTGATCCTTGTCCTCTGTTGGGTAGGGTTAAAACCTTATTTGACCTCTGCACCAGCCAAAACGTCTGCGTCAGACATTGCTGCTCTTACGGATGTGCGAACGGTCGCCCGGTGGGTCCTGCAGCATCAGCAACTGCCCGATTATTACATTACCAAGAAGCAGGCCCGTCGCCTTGGCTGGAATCCCGCGAAAGGGGACTTGTGCGAGGTGTTGCCGGGTAAAGCTATCGGCGGCGATCGTTTTTCCAACCGCGAAAGAAAATTACCTGAACGTTCCGATCGTCAGTGGTTTGAGGCCGATGTGAACTACCGTTGCGGTCACCGTGAAGCCGACCGGTTGGTTTACTCCTCCGATGGCCTGGTTTTCCTCTCTACCGATCACTACCGCACCTTCAAGCCGGTCCCATAATCATGCTGACCTTACGTTTCGACCTGCGTCAGATCACCGAGCGTGATGCCTTCTATCGCGCGTTTGCCGCGCAGAGCGGTTGCAGCGCTGGATTCGGCAACAATCTGGATGCGCTATGGGACTGGCTGACCGGAGGAATGGCGTTGCCCGCCGAGATTCATCTGCTGCATGCAGAACAGTGTCATGCCGAGCTGGCACCTGTGGTAGCGTTGCTGGAAGAGGCGGCGCAGTCGCTGGCGGGCGAGCTGCGCCTGATTGGCAGTTAGTGGCGTAACGGTTTGAGCAGCGCGGTGAGTGACTCGCGCGCGGCGACTGGCAGATCGCCACCGCCGGTGTAACCGTTGTTCTCAATAATCACCGTGTTCAGCCCCACCAGCCAGTCGTAAATATAATAGGCCGTATGGTTAGCGGGCGCGGCAGAAAGCTTCGTCAGTCGCTGACCTGCGCTAAAATTCACGCTGGGCGCGGGCGGACGCGAGAAAATGGACTGTCCCCGATTGACCCGGCTTCCCGGACGTTCCGCTTCTGGCCGCTGAAGAAAACCAAGCCAGGCGACAAAATCCCCCAGCACCGTCATCGCGCGGGTTACCTGACGGTCGGCACGTGATTCGTGTGTCATGCTCTGTGCATCCGGTTCATGTAACGCCTGCTGCAGGGACTGCAGAATACCGGTGCGGAAGCTGGCCGTAATCAGTTCTTCGATCAACCACTCCATCGTCGCTTTATCAATATTCAGCAGGGCTAACAGGCTCTGGTTTTCCGGCAGCTGACGCAGGTGGTTCAGCCACAGGCTAAAAACCTGACGTGGAAACTGGGCTGAACCCTGACCGAAGCTGGTCTGCTTAGGGGCAGGCTGTTCAACTTCGGCATCGCTGAACAAATCAAACTCAAAGCCAATACCAAACTGATTTTCCGGTGCCTGAATACTGGAGGTCGCCGCCTGAACAGACGAGGTGGACTGATTAAGCCACAGCTGGCGCAAGGCCTCGCGGGACGGCTGTAAGCGCTCAAGCAGTTCGCCATGCAAACCGGTGCGGTGTTGTAAACATTTCAGCAAGGTGTCGGCGATGCTTTGTCTGCGAGCGGCCTGGTCTGGCGACGCACCGGCTTCCGTCCAGGGCTGCAGTCGGCGTTCGACCACGGCGTGCTGGATTTGTGCCAACTGGGCAATCAGCATATCGCGACGTGCCTCTGGCTGCATTTCTTCCTGCAGCCAGTCAGACATCCGATCCACGCCTGCGCGATCCAGGGCCAGCATAGAACCCCACTGCTGACCCGGTTGTCCCACCTGGCGCTGTACCGCCTCGTCAACATTGATCTGCTGATGGCGCGCATCGTAAGGCGTGATCGCCCAAATCAGGCGAGGTTTTTCACCCGCTTCATTGACCGGCTGGTGGCGCTGCCATTCACGCAATGCCCGACTGGCGACATCGACATCCTGACGCTGGCTGGCGGCGGTGCAGATCAACAGCAGGTCGATACTTTGCCGGGCGGCATACAGGCCCGGGATCAGGATTCGTTTGTGCTCAAGCAGGCGCGCGCGTAACGCATCCTGCTTCTGCAGACGCTGGCGCTCTTCACGCAGCGCCGGATCGCTCGGCGTCCCGGGTGCAGGCAGTTCCAGCATATCGGCATCGTCATACAGCGCGGTGCGCGGGGTGGAGCTGAGTGGGATGGTGACCTCAAGCGTTAGCAGGGCCAGTAATCCCAGCGTCACGTTCTGCGGCTTACCCAGACGGTTACCGTTTAACGGACAGACTTCAACCGACAGCGACTGATCCTGCTCGCTGGCGGGAACGATCAACTGCTCAGCGGGCAGCAGGGAATTATCCGTCAGCAGACTGAGCGGAGCCAGTACCCGGGTGCTGTTACGCAGCTGATGGCGTAAGTGCAGTAAGCTTCGCACCAGCTCATTCAGGGCCGGCTCAGCGGGCCACAGCAGTGAAAACAGCTGCACACGGTCATCCACGCTCAGCCAGGGAGCCAGTTCAACAGCCTGCGGCCAGAAATGGCGATCCAACTGGGCGTCATACAGGTGATGACGGCGGCACCAGGACCAGAGCGTGACCAGTGCATCGCTCTCCAGACCCGGCAACGGCGTAGTTAAACGATGGCGTTGCAGGCGTTGCAGCACGCTGTCAATTTTCGCGGTGTCGGGCTGCGTTACCCCTTCACCACAGGAGATGGCCAAACGCAACACCTCGGCCTCGCTCAGCAGCGTCAGCTCGACCGGCCACTCCGAGGAGAGGATTTCACGCTGGTGGGTAAAACGCGTTGCGGTGGCAAAATCGAGATTGCCCGGGTTGACGTGCTGGAAATAATTAATCGGTTTATCGCTCAGCGCGGTGATCAACTGACCTTGTGCGTCAGCCACCATTTCCGTCAGCAGCCAGGCTTTGCCCGCCTGCGACTGTCCAAACAGCGCCAGCGTCACCGGGCGCGCAACCTGCTGCGCCAGGGCCTGCGCCTGCACACGCGCCTGCCGTAACTGCAGGGTCAGGGTTTCGGCTTCCAGTGCCAGCCGCGGCGACTGTTCGCGGGTGCTCTCAATCCAGGCCAGGCTGCCGTTCAGGGCGTCCTGCAATAAACTCAGGCGTTTTGCCAGCGTCTGCGGCTGGCGGGGTTTTACCGATCTCATCGTTTACACACACTCCCGCTGTCAATCCAGTATTGCGCATTGGCATTGCCCGTGGCGGAGAGAGTATTCAGTTTGAGGCTCAGATGTTCAAGTGGAACACGCGTGCCATCATCCAGTTTGGCTTCGCTTAACACCAGATTTTCAGGGCCGGGCGCACCCGGACCGGCCTTCACTGCCAGCTTCACGCGCAGAACGCTTTCACCTGCGACCTTGCGTGCCAGTGCCGCATCGTTGAGCGTCAGGCTGTACAGTGGCGAGGCGGGCCAGCGTTCATTATCTAACTGGCGGAATCCCAGGCATACGTTACCGCGAATGCGGAAGCTGCTTTTACGGTCCAGCGAGAACTGGTGATCGTCGAGATCGATGTCGCTATAGCAGAGGTTCTCGTCCGTCAGCGCCTGATTTTCGTCCAGCATACCCAGATAGCGAATGGTGGAGTAAGGCTCAAAGTCACCTGCACGGAACCAGAAGCTGCTCAGGCGTAAATCCAGCGCCAGCAGACACAGCATCGCGCCGACTGCGGCGGTCGATTTCGGGTTATCGATACGGCCGTGCTTATTAAACGGATACCAGTCACTGGTGTGATAGCCTTCGAGCGACAGAATACGGCTACCCGGCAGTGGCTGTAGATGGCGCACCAGTGCCTGAATGCCCGGGAACCGCGACGGACGTCCGGTCAGTAGCAGCACATCGCACTGATAGAGCGAGACCACTTCACACATGGAGCGCAGGGCCGGAATAATCGCCATGCGGTGCTGCATAAACTCACCGTGAAGCTGGGCCATGCTCACGACCAGCGGCACCTCAAGCAGATCGAAACGGCTGTTACCGCCCAGTTCTCGCTGAATTTCACCATTAATAAAGGCAAGCACCGCATCGGCAGGGCGCTGATCGACCAGTTCGCCAAACAGGGCGTTGATCTCGGCATGGCTTTCCAGCGGGTCCCAGTTTTCGTACCGTTCCAGCACCGCCTGAGCCAGCGGGATAAACAGCTGTAACGTGGCCTGCTGGCGTAACGTTGCCTGTCCATCCATGCGGCTGTCGTGACCAAACAGCTTGTTGATCAGCGGCTCAGCCAGCGTCAGTCCTGCTTTTTGCAGGCTCTGCTGCAGTGCAGGCAAAATCCACAGCTGAATCACATCCAGTAAAATATCATCACCGGCCACTTTGAAACCTTCGCGGAACAGCAGGCGCGGGGTGATTTTGACGTTGTTGCCCTGACCGTCATCAAGACGGTACTGGGTAATGGCTAAATCGGTGGTGCCGCCGCCAATATCAATGGAGGCGATACGCAGGCTCTTGCCTGGCAGCTCGTCGGCTTCGCGCGGACGGTCAGGGCGCGCCATGCTGCTAAAGAAATCTTCTGCACGACCGGCAAAGTTAACCTGGGTCTCGTTAAACAGCCACACCATCTGGCCGCAGGTGGCTTCGTCCCACTCCATCTGCACATCCGGCACGGGTTTGCTGCTTTGGGCCTGGCTCTGCTCGGTAAAATCCTCGTCAGCCGGATGCCAGCCTTCGGCTTTCCACACCAGCGCGATGGCTTCCTGCATACGGCGACGGAATATTTCACGTTCGGGTTTTGGCATGGCGGACGGCAGCGTCAAAATGACATGACGCAGCTGGCGCGGTGCATGGCTTTGCGGCATACGCTGACGCTGTGCCGCGCTGTTCATTTGCATCAGCGCCTGGGCCAGCAACTCACACAGCATAAAGGTCATCAGTGAACTGCGGCTGTAGTGGGCGGAGAACACGGGTAAGCGCTCATCCACGGGCAGCGCATACAGCGGCTGACCTTCGTCATTCATCAATGAGGTAAAAGGTGCAGCACAGGCCTGAGGCTCACCCTGCGGACTCTGCTGATTAAAGCGCCAGCCTGGCTGATAGCGTGCTTCGTCCCACAGGTAACGGCGAGGGCTGGACAGGCCGGTGCTGCCTTCCAGACCCGCACGCTGCAGCGCCAGGCGACTGGCTTCACGTCCGACACGGGTTAACGAGGGCCACATAAAGGCCTGCTCGCGGCCGCTTTCCAGCGAAAAGTTAGCTTTACCAAAACGGGCTTCGGCAAATTCCAGTCGACTGTCGAACAGTTCGTTATAAACCCGATGGGGCTGAGACAGATCGCGCATTTGCAGCTCATAGGTCTGCTTCAGGCCATTGCTCTCTTCCGGGTGATCTTCCACGAGGATGCCGCAGGTGTGGGAGTTCCCCACGTCGAGAATGATATCGACATTGACCGCCGGCGTTTGCAGCGTGGCGGCCTGAATATGAATTTCAGTAAGGTTAAGCTGTTCGCCCAGCAATTCCAGCAGGTTGAGGTAATGCGCCTGGTATTCAAATTCACGCAGAGCCTGGCTAATTGCCTGTTCCCGGCGATCGGATACGCGATCCGTGAAGGACTCGCGCAGCCAGCCATCCACCCACGTATGGTCAAGAAAATCGCCCAGCTCGTAGTTGTGCCAGGCCAGCGCAAAGGTGACACCGTTTTGCGCATCGGAGGGCGTCAGTCCCAACTGCTCGCCGCCGTCTTCTTCAGGCACGCAGCGGGTATCAAAAGCCAGGGTGACGCGGTGCGTATTGCCTGTGCTGTCCGGCTTATCCAGGGCAACCAGCCGCATGCGCGCCCAGTTTTCCGGGCCGCCAATAAAACGTCGGCCTGATGCGCAGCGCAGCATCGGCAGCGGCAGCCAGCATGCTTCCAGCAGCGTCAGGGAGTCGGCCATGGCGATGTCGGTTTCAGGGCGCACCACTTCCGGCGCACCGCCGTCCTGCGGATAGAGTAAAAACTTACCGCTGTTGCCGTCTACATTCAGGCGCAGCAACGGGCCGTTCGCGGTCTGGCGCACGAACTGGCGGCGCGCCTGAGTAGCGGAAAGTTGCAGACCAAAATCAAGAAACTGTACGCCACTGTTCTCAATCAGTGAAATCTTCTGCTTATCATCGATCAGGGGAGCCAACATAGTTACTTACTCTCACGCTTAATCGTAATGGGATACGTACGATCCCCACTGTACTGTGCTTCACATGCTGCCGCGCCAATGCTGGAATGACACACTAACAACGGCATGCGATAACGCGATTTGTCCGCGCACCGGGCAGTAAAGCGGCTCTCAATCACCAGGTTACCGGCGCTGGTCATCGCAGCGGTCACATCAGCCTTACAGGTGGTGTTGCCCTGGTTAATCTGGACGTTGCCTTTGCCGTTTTTGAACTGGAAGCGCATCACAGGCGGTTTACCGGTTGGGGTTTTGACCTGGTCAATCTCCACGCGCCAGCGACCATCAATGACCTGTACCTGACCATCGCGAACGGCATCCGGTGTCACCACCAGATCCTCGGGTTTAGCGGGCACTGCCGGTACAACGACGTTTGAAAGCGTGGATGACGGGGCGCTGGCCGTTGCTGTCGCGGCGTTTGCCACCACTGCGGCCGGTTTTTGTGGCAGCGTGGCGGACAGTTTTTCAGCCGAAGCCACCACCGCCGGAGGCTTACTCGCGATAACCGGCGCAGGCGTCGGGCTGTTTTGAGCAACGGGTTGCGCCGTGGTAACCGGTTCTGACTTTGGCATATGTAAAATAACAGCCATCGCTGCCGCAGCGGCCACGGCCAGGGTTGGGATGAGATACCACAGGCGGAAAGGCCGACGGCGCACTGCCGTCACAGGCAACGGTTCAGCTGCCTGAACAGGGACATCACTGACCGTCGGCTCCGTAACCTCGGGTTCAGGTGTCACCACAGGTTCAGGTTCTGGCGCAGCAGCCACGGCGACGGCGACAGGCTCAGGTGGCGGTTCAACCAGCACAGTGGGCAGTGACTCTTCAAGGCTGTCACGCAGGCAGGCCAGCGCATCATCACGATTACGCTCCTGAGCATCGACAAATCCCCAAAAGGTAATGACGGGTTTACCGTTAACCAGATACACATATTGCTGATTAGGGAACTGCAGGCTTTTGCCTAACAGCGCACCAAACAGGCGCATGGCCGGATTAGCTGCATCGCGTGCGCGGGCGCTGATCTCCTGCAGGTCCTGCTGGCAGGCGGTGAGGTGTTGTAAAGCCTGACGGCGTTCATAATCGCTGGCACCCATCCAGGATTTCACTTTGCCCGGGAAGGGCGAGTACCAGTCAAGCCGGTCGCCACGTTCATTGGTTTGTGGAATGGCCAGGCAATTTGCCAGCGCGCTTTGACGGCGCAAACGCAGGGTTTCACGGATTTGCAGGGCGGAAGCAAATACAGGCTGGCCGTTCTCGCCCAAAGCCAGAACCGCATCCAGATTGCCGCTGCGCAGAAAAGTTTTTGCCACCTGTTAAGCCCTTATCGGTCGTTGTCTGAGGCAGAAGATCGCGTGTTATCGTCGATTACGGTGATTTTACGTGGGACAATGGCAAATCAAACCGCTGAAAAAGGGGATAAATGCGTGGTTTTTTGACCCGCTGCCGGGAAAATAACCAATGCCCTGATGATGTTACGCTGTTTTACGCTTTAATAACAGATGTGCAACCACGCCACCGACCAGGCCCCAAAACGCCGAACCGATACCGCAGAGCGTCACGCCGGATGCGGTAATCAGAAAGGCAATCAGGGCGCTGTCGCGCTCGTCGGGCTTATCGAGTGCACGTTGCAAACTGCCGCCCAGGGTGGCAAGCAGGGCCAGACCGGCCAGAACCTGAACCATCACCTCAGGCAGTGCGCTGAACAGCACGGCAATCAACGCCCCGGATAATCCGGCCAGCAGATAAAAAAAACCAGCCAGCGCGGCCGCTATCCAGCGTCGTTGCGGATCGGCATCCACCTCTTCGCCCATGCAAATCGCGGCAGTGATCGCTGCCACACAAACCGAAAATCCACCAAACGGAGACAGCACCAGGGCCAGCAGCCCGGTCCAGCTCATTAATGCGGAGATCGGTGGTCGGTAGCCGTGTGCCTGCAAGGTCGCAATGCCTGGGGCATTTTGCGAGGCCATGGTCACCAGAAAATAGGGTAGACCAATACCCATGAGCGTGGGCAGTGAAAAGGTCGGCCAGACAGGGGCGGGAAGGCTAAAGTGCGCCACATGCTCAGGGAAATGAATGCTGCCTTGCCCAAAGGCGATGGCAAGGCCCGCCAGCAGGGCGATAAGAATGGCATAGCGGGCGAACCAGCGGCGTGCCAGCAGCCAGATAAAACACATTGATGCGGCCAGAGTGAAATTAACTGATAAATCGCTAAACGTCTGCAGGCCAAATCGCAGTAAAATCCCCGCCAGCATGGCGGCTGCCAGCGAGGCGGGAATGTGGTTCATCAGCCGGGCAAACAGGCCGGTTACGCCGCACAACACAATCAGGGCGTTGGCAAAAACAAACACCCCGACGGCGTCGTTGACAGAAACCCCTTGCAGG
Source organism: Pantoea sp. SJZ147 (assembly GCF_007828605.1). NCBI lineage: Bacteria > Pseudomonadati > Pseudomonadota > Gammaproteobacteria > Enterobacterales > Erwiniaceae > Pantoea > Pantoea sp. SJZ147. The sequence continues at coordinate 226,839 of NZ_VIVB01000001.1, read as the reverse complement.
CTGGTCGCGAGTAACGCCGCGCCAGGCGTGGACCAGGCGGCTAAGATCGGCATCCGGTACGCCAGAGACAGCCCCGCCGAGGCAATGCCCATCGCAAGGCCAATCACGGAAAGCCAGCCGGCGATCTGCGTGGGCGATGCGCCCGCCGACTGAGCGACCTGATAAATAATCGCACCGGTACTGCTATAGCCCACCAACACCGCGACAAAGCCGGAAACGGTCATGGGCAAGGTAATGGGGAACGGCGCGCGGCGTGCAGACATGATGTAACCCTCTTGTGCGTTATAGCGCACATCGTCGCACAGGGCGTTATAACGCACAAGTGTTACACTGAAGCGGTACAGCAGGAGACAACATGGAAAATTTGCAGCAATATCTTGGCGATGCGCTGAAACAATTGCGCCAGGCCAACGGCTGGAGCCTGACTTCAACCGCGGAAAAAACGGGCGTGAGCAAGGCGATGCTGGGTCAGATCGAACGTGGCGAATCCAGCCCCACAGTGGCGACCTTGTGGAAAATCGCCACCGGGTTCAATGTCCCGTTCTCGTTTTTTGTTCATAACGTATCGCTTTCCGCCGGTGAGGTGGCAAGTTACCGACAGCATAATGCCCAGATGACGGTCACGCCGCTGTTACCTTATGACGAACGACTGCGTTTTGATTTGCTGGCAGTTGAGCTGGCAGCCGGTGCACAAAGCGATTCCGCGGCCCATGAGCACGGTGTGATTGAGCAGGTTGTGGTGCTGGAAGGGGAACTGTTACTGGGCATCGAAGATACCTGGCGGCGGCTTAAACAGGATGAGGCCTTTCAGTTCAGGGCGGATGTTGCCCACAGCTACCGTAATCCCCTGAACAGCCGCTTACGCTTTCACAGCCTGATTCATTACCTTGGGCGAACCTGAGCTTACAAATTGAAACCAGCCGCGCCTGTTCAGATCTGACCGGCATTTGTATACTCACTTCCCCTTTGTAAGGCCGCGCTGCACGCCTGTTTGCACCTCGTTGCAAACGCTGACTGCCTGAGCGTCGCAGTCTGCACCTTACTGACTCGTTATCTGTTACCGCTTCCAGAGGAATTATCATGGCTTTAACCACACTTGATGCGAAAACCGCGCTGATCGTCATCGATCTGCAAGAGGGGATTGTTGCGCTGCCAGTTGTGCATGAGCCACAGCCGGTTATCGAACGCTGCGCAATGCTTGCCGCTGCATTCCGTGAAAAAGATCTGCCCGTTGTGCTGGTCAACGTTGCTGGCGGTGCGCCAGGACGCAATGAGATGCCGCGTCACGAAGGCGAGCTGCCTGCAAACTGGGCAACCCTGGTTCCTGCCATGACACCGCAGCATAACGACCTGACCATCACCAAAAAAACCTGGGGCGCTTTTCATCACACGGCGCTGCATGATGAGCTGCAAAAGCGTGGCATTACGCAGGTCGTTATTTGCGGCATTGCCACCAGCATTGGGGTGGAATCGACGGCACGTCAGGCCTATGAATTAGGTTACAACGTCACATTGGCGGTGGATGCAATGACTGACCTTAATAGCGACACCCATGAAAACAGCATCAAGCGCGTGTTTCCCCGTCTGGGCGAAACGGGCAGCTGTGATGATGTGCGTGCAAAACTCAACGCGCTGTAATCGCTAAGCAATATCCCAGGGATTGAGCAGCATAACGCCCAGTCCCTGGAAATCTTTCAGGTTACGCGTGACCAGGATTAAATCGTGCTGTAGCGCCGTCGCCGCAATCAACGCATCGGTTTCAGCGCGCCGGTCGGGCACGTGCAGTTGGGCGCACCGCCGCGCGATGGGGCCATCAACAGGCAAGGTTCGCTGACGATACGCCTCAAGTACCTGTGTCTGATACCAGAGGCGCAAACGTTGGGCCTGCTCTTCATCCCGCTGTTCAAGATGCAAAATCCCTCTCTCTATTTCCAGCAACGTCAGGGCGGAAATAAAGGTGTTGTCAGTGCTGACCGTGACAGCCCAGGCTTCGACGTTTGGTTCGACGCGCGCTGTTCCTGCCTTGCGCAATTCGGAAACGACATTCGTATCCAGTAAATATCGCATCAGAAATCGACATCCCGCGCGGTAATACTTAGGCGTTCCGGTGTAAAATCGATATCTGCTGTTTCAGGCATGGCTAATGCCATCGCCAGATTTTTTTTGCCACCCGTTAATGTTTGATAAGCCTCAAACGTTAACAGGACATGCGCGGGTTTACCGCGATCGGTAATGTACACTGGGCCGTCCTCCGCCTCTTTTTTCGCCTTTGACACGTCTTGATTAAAGGCACGACTTGAATAGATTTTGTTCAACGTGAGTGCTCCTCACATGTAGTTACGTTACTACATAGAGTTTATGTGAGTGGATCTTTTTGAGCAAGTTTTGAACGAAACCTCGAGTGCTCTCGCAAAATGGCACAGCGAAAACCGGGATGGGTGGGTGATACAATGAACTGACTGACGACAGCGAGATGCCAGCGTCAGGAAGGATAGCGGAGAGAGGTCACCAGAGCGGCGGCCGCGTGATAGCGGCGCGGCCGCCCTGTATTACTGGAAAGCGTAACTGACCGTCAGGCCCACGCTGTAGTTGCGCCCCGGTGCCGGTTCGAAATAACGGCTGTTACTTTCGTTGACGATCACCGAGCCCACGTAATTCCGGTCAAACAGGTTATCTACCCGCCCAAACAGATCCAGTGTCCAGCTGGCAACCTGCCACTTATAGCCGCTGTTCAGCGAGATAATAGCGTAAGAGGGCGCGCGGACGTCATTGCTGTCATCCGCCGCAATATTGCTCATGTAACGCCATTCTGCCCCGGCGTAAAAACCCTGTTCAGGGGCGTAAGCCAGCCCGGTATAAAGCATATTGCGCGCGATGCCGGGAATACGATTGCCGTTGCAGCTGTTGTCACCACAGGCATTGGTGCGGTAGCGCGCATCCAGCAGGGTGTAAGCCATCTTCAGCCGCCAGTCATCGTTAAACTGCTGATCAAGGCCCAGCTCCAGGCCACGACGCCGGGTTTCTCCCGCATTTTTATAGGTGGTACGCCCGCCGCTGCTGCTGTCAGCCACAATCTCATCCTGGGTATCGGTCTGGAAAATGGCGGCGCTGACCAGGCCATTGCCCAGCCGTTTTTTAGTGCCTAACTCAACCGTGTCGCTGGTCGCGGGTTTCAGCCCCAGATTCAGTCCAGACTGTCCGTCTGAACGATAGGACAGTTCATTTATTGTCGGCGTTTCGAAGCCGCGTCCGGCCGACAGATAGGTGTTCCAGCTGTCGTCAAAGGCGTACTTCAACGCGGCGGCGGGTAGCCATTTGTGGTAACGGGCATTGCCACTGTCATCGCCATTACCTGGCGTAATGTAAACATCGTTGGAGTCAAAACTGACCGTACTGAAACGGATGCCTGCATCCAGTGACCATTTTTCACTGAGCTGCCAGCTGGTTTGCAGGTAGGGATCAAGATTCCACATCAGGTTGCGTTCGTTGCGACGCATATTTCCCTGTTCGCCAAACTGCGTAACGCCGTTTACCGTGGTGAAATTCTCAAAACCTTTACGCTGCTCGCGCATGGTTTCGTAATCAAGTCCGCCGGTAAGCGTTACCGGAACCGAAAACAGGGCATCACGGTGCGTCCAGCGGGTATCAATGCCTTGATAGTGGCGAGTCAGGGAAATCACGCCACCGGGATGTGACGGGTTGCGCTGCACGCTGACAGGAATCGACTGGAACTGCGTCGTTTCACGCATACCGGCATACATCATCACACTGAGGTCGTCGTTTTCACTCATCTGGCGCTGATAGTGCAGGCCGCCCTGGGTTTGATCGACGGTTTTGCGCGTATTGAACAGCGAGACGGTGCTGACAACCTGACGGGGATTAGCCCGCCATTGTTCCGGCGTTAAGCCGCCCGGGTCCTGCGCGTCGATATGAACGCTGTTGAACAGTAACGTCAGGGTGCTGACGTCATCGATGCGCACGCCCAGCTTTGCATTACCGAGATTTTTTTGCGCGGCACTGTGGTCGCGATAACCGTGAGTGGTAAAGCGCGAGGCGGAAATCGTGTAGTTAACGTCGCCGGCATGTGTGCCATCGCCGGTGGCACCGCTGGCTTTCACGCTGTTGCGCCAACTGCCATAACTACCGAACCAGCTACCCGCTTCGAGCGTCGGGGGTTGCTGTCCGGTTTGGGTGATGACGTTAATCACGCCGCCGGAGGCGTTGCCATACAGCGCAGAAAACGGCCCACGCAATACCTCCACCCGATCAATCGAGCCGATATCAATGTTAGACGTTTGTCCCTGACCATCCGGCATGGTGGCAGGAATGCCATCAACATAAATACGCAGGCCACGCACTCCGTAAGTGGAACGGGAACCAAAGCCGCGCAGGGACAACTGCAGGTCCTGGGCGTAATTTTGTCGGTTCTGGATCTGCAATCCTGGTACGCTGGTCAGGCTTTCTGACAGGTTAACGCGCGGCGCGGCCTGGCGCATATCATCGCCGTTAACCACGCTAACGGCGGCAGGCGTATCAAGTTCGCTCAGGCCTTTTGCGGACGGTGCCGTGCTGACGACCAGCGTATTATCGCCGTCTGCTGCGAAGAGCGGCAGCGAAGAAAATGTGGCAGGCAGGACTAAAAACGGCATGCTGACCCGACGTAATCGCTTAATATTCATTTGTATTTGGCCTGAAAGCGTGGATTCCCTGGGTATGTCGCCTGCCAACCCGCGGCTTAAAACCACAGCGGTTAACGGCAGGTCGCGAAACTAGTGGTGCTAAACGAACCAACTGGAACAATCGCGGCATATATTAATAGTTTTGTCAGTTGTTTGGAAATCGTAAATGATTGATCGGTTTATATGATCGTCATGGCGTTAAAACGTCATTCCCTCAGCGCGGTTAATCCCGAGATAGCGCACGACGAGCGGGCAGGCGGGCAAGCCAGTAAGGCAATGGCCAGCGGACGTACAGGGTCACAGGTGCTACATTTTAGCGTGCACCGCCGGGTACGCTTAAGGCGGACAGCACTAATCAAAAATAAGGAAATCAGCATGAAACAACCTGATGTTGCAGTACTGGGATTAGGCGCCATGGGGCACGCCTTTGCCGCCAATTTGCTCAAAAAAGGTTTCAGTGTTTACGGCTGGAACCGCACCCGCGCACGGGGCGAAGATTTGATTGACGCCGGGCTGACGTTAGCCGCTTCTGCCGCGGACGCGGTGCAGCAGGCCGACGTCGTGATTGCGATGTTATCGGACGGTAGCACCACAGAGCAGGTGCTGCATGAGGCGAAAGCGGCGTTAAAACAGGGCGCAACCCTGTGCCAGATGGGCACCATCGGTGTGGAAAAAACCGATGCGCTGATTGCCTTCTTCGCTCAGGAGCGCCCCGATGTGGTGTTTATTGACGCGCCGGTTTCCGGCACCAAAGCCCCCGCAGAAAACGCCCAGATTCTGGTGATGGCCAGCGGCGATCGGTCCCGTGCTCAGGCAGCAGAAGCCGTGTTCGGCGCGATAGGTAAAGGAACGCAGTGGCTGGGTGAGGCGGGCAAGAGTTCGCGCATGAAGCTGGTCATCAACAGCTGGCTCATTGGTCTGATGCAGAGTCTGGCCGAAAGTACCCGGCTCGCCGACCAGTTTGGATTTTCCACCGACGACCTGTGGCAGGTGCTGGACGGCGGCCCGCTGGCCGTGCCCTATGCCAAAATGAAGCTGGGCATGATCGCCAGCGATGATTATACCCCGCAGATGCATCTGCAATGGGCGCTCAAAGACGCAAGGCTGGCGCTGGACGCCTCTGAGCGTTCACTGCCCGCACTGGAAAATATCGCCAGCGTCTGGCAGCAGGCCGTGGAAGCCGGGCACGGTGAAGAGGATTTAGCGGTGATCTACAAGTATCTTAAATCGCAATGAGTTCGACGGTCAGTTTTGATTTCAGCACCCGCCCGCTGGTGCCGCTGGCGCACGATTATCCGCATGGTGCCACAGAACCTTGGCACCATCACAGCTGCGCGCAGCTTATTCATACGCTGAGCGGCGTAGTGCGGGTTGAAACGGAACTGGGCAGCTGGACCGTACCGCCCAGCCGTGGCGTCTGGCTGCCTGCCTTCACCCGCCACAGCTTACACATCACCGGGGCGGTCGCTGCGCGCACGCTGTTTATCGATCCCTTTGCCAGAGCCGATCTTCCCGCCAGCTGTCAGGTCGTGCAAATTTCTGCGCTGCTGCGCGAGCTGATTATCAACGCCATCGATTTGCCTGTGTCCTACGCGCCAGCCAGCCGCACCGAACGGATTTATGAATTGATCCTGGATGAGATACGCAGCATGGACGTGCTGCCTTTTGCCTTGCCCCTGCCACAGAGTCCACGTTTACAGGCGCTCTGCCTGCAGGTTCAGGCTGACCTGTCTGGCGACTGGTCGCTGGCGGCAGCCAGCGCCAGGCTCAACCTGTCTGGTCGAACACTGGCTCGCCATTTTGTACGTGAAACCGGCCTGCAGTTCAGCGACTGGGTACGGCGAGCCCGCGTGGCTATCGCCCTGACGCGGCTGGCACAGGGCGACAGCGTATTGCGCGTGGCTCTGGATCTGGGCTATGAAAGCCCAAGTGCCTTCAGCGCCATGTTTCGCCGTCTGCTGGGCGTGTCACCAACGGACTACTTTCCTGCGGCAGAAAGTGGCTCGCCGCGTTAAGCAATGCCTGCAGTGCGGCGCGCGACGTATCATTGTCGATGCTGACGCCCCAGTGGCGTTCACCCTGAAGATTCATGCAGCTGACATAGGCGACTGAGCGGCTGTCGCTGCGTTTTCCCAGCGTATGTTCATGATAATGTTCAATGGTCAGCGCCAGGTCCAGCGTCTGACGCAGTGCCGTAACGGCGGCGGAAAGCAGGCCATTCCCGCTACCAGTCAGCGGCACGGTGCGGTCGTGATGATGGACGTGAGCGCGCAACTGCGTCTGCTCGCCCGACTCGCTTTGACTGTGTGCATCCATCAGGCGCAGGGCAGGCTGTTCAATCTGATAGTGACGGCAAAAAAGTTGCCAGACAGCATGCTGCGTCATTTCTTTTCCATGCAGATCGGTTTCCTGTTGAACACAACGGCTGAAATCCTGCTGCAGTGCGCGGGGAAGGTGCAGGCCGTGGTTTTGCTCCAGCAACCAGGCCGCGCCGCTTTTACCTGACTGACTGTTTACCCGGATAACGGCTTCATAACTGCATCCAATATCGGCAGGATCGAGCGGCAAATAGGGGATCTGCCACCGCGTTTCCTGGTGCTGGTGGCGATAAGCGAATCCCTTTTTGATCGCATCCTGATGAGAGCCGGAAAAAGCGGTAAAAACCAGCTCGCCTGCATAGGGATGACGGGGATGGACCGGCAGTTTATTGCAGTCGGTGACCACCTCAATCACCCGGGCCATATCGCTAAAATCCAGTCCTGGCGCAATGCCCTGGGTATAAAGATTTAACGCCAACGTGACTAAATCGACATTACCGGTACGCTCACCATTGCCAAACAGGCAGCCTTCAATGCGATCAGCACCCGCCAGCAGAGCCAGTTCCGCGCAGGCCACGCCCGTCCCCCGATCGTTATGAGGATGAACGCTGATACATACCGCGTCACGTCGGCTAAAGTGACGGCAGAAAAACTCTATCTGATCGGCGTAAACGTTGGGCGTATTAACTTCAACGGTGGCCGGCAGGTTAATGATCATCGGCCGTTCCGCGCTGGGTTGCCAGACGTCGGCGACCGCTTCACAAATCTCCAGCGCGAAGGCGGGCTCTGTAAAACAGAAGGTTTCCGGCGAGTACTCAAAGCTCCACTGTGTTTCGGGCGCGGCCTCACAGGCGGCTCGAATCTGTTGTGCGCTTGCGGTCGCCAGCGCCACGATCTGTTGTTTACTCTGATTAAACACGCGCTCACGAAATAAGGGAGCGGTTGCGTTGTACAAATGCACAATGGCGCGCGGTGCCCCTTCCAGTGCGCAGAAGGTTTTTGCAATCAGGTCCTGACGCGCGGGCGTTAATACCTGCAGCGTCACATCATCTGGAATTCGCTTTTGTTCAATCAGGTCGCGCACAAAGTCAAAATCGGTTTGCGAGGCGGAAGGAAAGGCGGCTTCAATTTCTTTGACACTGCAGTCCAGCAGCAACTGCCAGAACTGAAGTTTTTGCGTGCGGTTCATCGGTTCCGCCAGCGCCTGATTTCCATCCCGCAGGTCAGTAGACAGCCAGCGCGGCGCACGGGTGATCTGTTGTGAAGGCCACTGGCGGTCGGCCAGATCAACGGAGGGGAACGGGCGGTATTTCTCAGCCGGGTGCATCAACATAGTCATCTCCTTGTAGGTGTTTAAGCCAGTGTGGCGTGGCGAGAAGTCTGTCGCGCGCGGAAAACTGACAACCTGAAGCGCAAAAGTGACAACCTTGTTGACGGCTTGTGGCGCTGCGTGCGCAGGCGTTTGCCGAAGCGGAAAGAGAGCGGTAGCATAAGCCGATGTTTCCCAAGGTGGTTTCCTATGCTGGTTTTTGACGGGCACAACGATCTGTTACTTAATCTGTGGCTGTACCATCGCGATGCGCCCGCAGAGGCATTCTTTGCGGGCGTGCCGAAAGGCCATCTGGATTTTTCTCGTATGCAGCAGGGCGGTTTTGCCGGTGGGCTGTTTGCTCTTTTTGTACCGCCGCAGGACTACCTTGCTCAGGTCGCCCCGGCGCGTGCGGCGCAAGAAGCCTATGAGCCACTGACGATTATGTGGCAGCAACTGGCGATACTGCAGCAAATAGCCGCGCAGTCAGACGGGCGCGCCAGGCTTTGCCACTGCGCCGCAGAGATTGAAGCCTGCCGCGCTGAAGGGGTTCTGGCGCTGGTGGCGCATATTGAAGGCGCTGACGCCCTGGACGCAGACGGGGAAACGCTGAATGCCTTTTATCAGGCTGGCGTCCGCTCCATCGGGCCATTCTGGAACCTGAAAAACCGCTTTGGTGAAGGCGTTAACGGCAGTTTCCCGGGATCGCCGGACACCGGCCCGGGGCTGACGGCAGAGGGGGAAAGGCTGATCGGCCAGGCCGCTGCGCTACACATGATGATTGATGTTTCGCATATGAATGAAAAAGCCTTCTGGGATACGGCCCGCCTGTCAGACGCGCCCCTGGTTGCCAGCCACTCCAACGCCCATGTTCTGTGCCCACAGCCCCGAAACCTGACGGATGACCAGCTCAAGGCTATTCGCGCCAGCGGTGGGGTGGTCGGTATTAATTTTGGCAACGCTTTCCTTCGCGCGGACGGTAAACGTGACAGCGACACCGATCTGGCAGAAATCGTCAAACATTGTGATCACTTGATTAACATAATGGGCGACAATCATGTGGCGTTCGGATCGGACTTTGACGGGATTTCGCCGCCGGAAGCGTTGGGCGACGTGAGCGGTCTGCCGCGATTGCTCGCCGTTTTTCGCGACTCGGGCTATGATCAAAACGTACTGGAGAAATTAACGTGGGGAAACTGGCTGCGGGTTTTGCAACAAACCTGGCTGGGTTAACACGTTTTCTTACGGGCTTTTCATTGATTTCACTGTGCGGTCTGCGAGAAAATAGTGTGACAAGGTTCGCATTTCAATCCCTGTCACACTGCTGTTTTGCAGTAATTTATTTGTCTGTTTATCTATAAGGAAGAAAATTATGTGGAAAAAACCAACGTTTGTTGATCTGCGCCTCGGTCTGGAAGTCACGCTGTACATCTCCAACCGCTAATCATTTGCCCGCCGTTTGCGCGGGCATTTCGTTTCAACACCTGGTCCCTTTCATGTTTATTAAAGTCCTTGGATCTGCTGCAGGCGGTGGATTTCCGCAATGGAACTGCAACTGCCCCAACTGCCAGGGTGTGCGTAACGGCACCCTCCAGGCCACGCCGCGTACTCAGTCCTCGATCATCGTTAGCGATAACGGAGAAGACTGGGTTTTATGCAATGCCTCTCCTGACATCAGCCAGCAGATTTTGCACACGCCAGAACTGGTTAAAAAAAACGTCCTGCGCGGTACAGCCATCGGCGGCATAATTCTTACCGACAGCCAGATTGACCATACTACGGGCCTGCTCAGCCTGCGTGAAGGCTGCCCACATCAGGTGTGGTGTACGCCCGAAGTTCATGACGATCTGACCACCGGCTTCCCGGTCTTTACCATGCTCAAACACTGGAATGGCGGACTGCAGCATCGGCCCATTCGTCCGTTAACGCCGTTTAACGTCGATGTTTGTTCGGATCTTCAGTTCACCGCCATCCCGATTCTCAGTAATGCACCACCATACTCGCCATACCGCGATCGTCCGCTACCGGGCCACAACGTGGCGTTGTTTATTGAAAATCGCGCTAATGGTCAGACACTGCTGTATGCGCCAGGCCTTGGTGAGCCGGATGCGGTGATCCTTCCCTGGCTTGAGCGGGCCGATTGCCTCCTGATTGATGGGACGGTATGGCAGGACGATGAGTTACTGACCGCCGGAGTGGGCAAAAATACCGGAAAAGCGATGGGGCACCTGGCGCTGGCCGACGAGCAGGGGCTGATGGCATTACTCGCCCGGCTGCCGGCAAAACGTAAAATTTTAATTCACATTAACAACACCAATCCTGTCCTTAACGAACAGTCACCTCAGCGGCACTTCCTGTCACAACAGGGAATAGAGGTGAGTCACGACGGGATGGCGATACATCTTCAGGACTAAATCATGCTGATTACGGAAACCCTATCGCCGCAGGCCTTTGAACAGGCGCTGCGTGATAAAGGCGCGTACTACCATATTCATCACCCTTACCATATTGCGATGCATAACGGCCAGGCCACGCCTGAGCAGATTCAGGGCTGGGTGGCGAACCGCTTCTACTATCAGACCAGTATTCCGCTCAAAGATGCGGCGATCATGGCCAACTGCCCGGACCCGGCGACCCGGCGTAAATGGGTACAGCGCATCCTGGATCACGATGGCAGCCAGGGCGACGATGGCGGCATTGAAGCCTGGTTACGCCTGGGCGAAGCGGTGGGCCTGAGCCGGGATGAGCTGGTCTCGGAACAGCATGTCCTGCCGGGCGTGCGGTTTGCGGTTGATGCCTACCTCAACTTTGCGCGTCGCGCTAACTGGCAGGAAGCCGCCTGCAGTTCCCTTACCGAACTCTTTGCCCCCCAGATTCATCAGTCGCGGCTCGACAGCTGGCCTCAGCACTATCCGTGGATCAAAGAAGAGGGCTATTTCTATTTCCGCAGCCGCCTGAGTCAGGCGAACCGCGACGTTGAACACGGCCTGGCGCTGGCGCTGGCATTTTGTGATACCGCTGAAAAACAGAACCGTATGTTGGAGATTCTGCAGTTCAAGCTGGATATTCTGTGGACGATGCTGGATGCCATGACAATGGCTTACGAACTCAAACGCCCGCCTTATCATAGCGTTACGGATAAGGCAGCCTGGCACACAACCCGACTGGTATAACGATGAACGAACACGCAATTGCCGCTTTTCGCCGTGGCTACCGTATGCAATGGGAAGCGGCTCAGGACAGTCACGTCGTGCTCTATCCAGAAGGCATGGCGAAACTCAATGAAACGGCCGCCGCCATTCTGGAGCTGGTGGACGGCAAACAGGATATTGCCGCCATCATTGCCATCCTGGATGCCCGTTTTCCCGAAGCAGGCGGCGTCGGCGAGGATGTCAAAGAATTCCTGCAGTCAGCGTATGAACAAAAGTGGATACAGTTTCGTGACCCAGCATAAACCCGGCGTGAACCCACCGCTCTGGCTGCTGGCAGAACTGACCTACCGCTGCCCGCTCCAGTGCCCGTACTGCTCGAATCCGCTGGATTTTGCCCAGCAGGAAAAAGAGCTGAGCACCGAGCAGTGGATTGAGGTGTTCCGCCAGGCACGTGCCATGGGCAGCGTGCAGCTCGGCTTTTCCGGCGGTGAGCCGCTGACGCGGAAAGACCTGCCCGAACTGATCAAAGCGGCGCGCGATTTAGGTTTTTATACCAACCTCATTACCTCCGGGATCGGCCTGACGGAGAAAAAGCTGGAGGCATTCAGCGACGCCGGGCTGGATCATATTCAGATCAGTTTTCAGGCCAGTGATGAAACCCTGAACGCAGCGCTGGCCGGGTCGAAAAAGGCGTTTCAGCAGAAGCTGGACATGGCGCGCGCGGTCAAAGCCCATGGTTATCCCATGGTGCTGAATTTCGTCCTGCACCGTCACAATATTGACCAGATCGATAAGATCATCGATCTCTGTATCGAGCTGGAAGCCGATGACGTGGAGCTGGCGACCTGTCAGTTTTACGGCTGGGCGCAGTTAAACCGCGAGGGCCTGCTGCCAACCCGTGAGCAGATTGCCCGGGCCGAAGGCATCGTTAACCAGTACCGTGAACGCATGAGCGACAGCGGTAATCTGACCAATCTGTTGTTTGTTACCCCAGATTACTATGAAGAACGTCCCAAGCCGTGCATGGGCGGATGGGGCGCTATCTTCCTGAGCGTCACGCCGGAAGGCACGGCACTCCCGTGCCACAGCGCACGCCAGCTGCCGGTGGCTTTTCCCTCTGTGCTTGAGCAGAGCCTGGAAGATATCTGGTACCACTCGTTTGGCTTTAATCGCTATCGGGGCTTTGACTGGATGCCGGAGCCTTGTCGCTCCTGTGACGAAAAAGAGAAAGATTTTGGCGGCTGTCGCTGCCAGGCCTTTATGCTTACCGGCGATGCAGACAATGCCGATCCGGTGTGCAGTAAATCCCCGCACCACGGTAAAATTCTTGATGCACGCCGTGAAGCTGACTGTAGCGACATCAAAATCGGCCAGCTACAGTTCCGCAATCGCAGCAACTCTCAGCTGATTTATAAAACGCGGATTCTGTAATGCACACACGTTGCCTGCAACTCAACGGACTGAAGGTGACGCTGATCCACCAGCCGGAGGCCAGTCAGTCAGCGGCACTGGTGAGCGTTGCGGCAGGCAGCCATGATGAGCCGGATAGCTGGCCCGGCCTGGCGCATTTGCTTGAGCACCTGCTTTTTACCGGCAGTCAGCGCTGGCCAAATGACGGGCGGTTGATGAGTTGGGTTCAGGCCTGCGGGGGGCAGGTGAATGCCAGCAGCCAGGCCCGCCAGAGCGCGTACTTTTTTGAAGTCGCGCCTGAGAATTTTAGCGAAGGTCTGCTGCGCCTGCAGGATATGCTGAGTGCGCCACGATTAACCCTTGAGGCTATCCGCCAGGAGATTGGCGTTATTGATGCGGAATACCGGCTGCTGCAGCATCATGCTCCGGCGCGGGCGGAAGCCGCTATCTTCACGCCGGTGACGTTCCCCGCCGTATTTCAGCGCTTCCAGACGGGCAACAGGGTAGCTTTTGGTGACAACGTCACAGAATTGCATGCTGCATTGTGGGCCTTTCATCAGCGTTTTTATCACCCCGAGAATATGACGTTGTGGCTCCAGGGGCCGCAGTCTCTGGAAGCGCTCACCGATCTGGCAGAAACCTTTACCGCCGCATTTTCCCCACGTCCATTGCAGCTGCGCAAGCGTGCCAGCATCGTCCCGCAACCGGTTCAGCTGTCCCCCGACCGGAGCCTGGCCTTACAGCAGGAAGGGCCGTCCGCGCTGTGGCAAAGCTGGCTGTTACCTGCCGCATTTCGTGACAGTGTCACTCTGGTGCGGGAATTTTTACTTGATGAGGCGCCGGGTGGCTTACTGGCCTCGCTCCATGCGCGCAACATCGCGACCGGCCTGCAGGTGAAATGGCTTTATCGATCTGACACGACCGACTGGCTGGCGATAACGGTCGCCAGCGAGCAGCCTGCGCCTGTGATGGCACTCCTGAATGCGTTTCTGCAGGCGTTAAGTCGTACCACCACGGCGCAACGGCAACATTACTGGCAACTGGCACAGCAACGGCTGGCTGCGCAATCGCCACTGATGCAACTGCAGGCGCGAGCACTGGGCTTTGCGGCCGTGGGTGAATGTCCTGATATCTCTGCCTTATTGAGCGAACTGTCCACCCGTGCCGCGACCACGCTTTTTTGTACCGCCGATATGCAGGGGGAAAAGCGTCTTGTACAGGGCTATGAACTCGCGCTGGCAACCTGGCAGGTGCCAGCGCACCGTAGCCCGGCGGTTAGCTGGTCATTTTACCCGCAGCAAAGTCCTTTCCCACTCAGAGATGCGCCCACGGATGTGGCGGTTCTGCCGCATATCGCGCCGGATACGTCGCCGGGTACGCTGGTGCTGCGCCCCGAGCTGTTTACCACGCTCGCGGCGGGCCCGGCATATGACCATGCCTTACGGCCCGTCTTTGCGGTGTTACGCCATTTTGCCGCTAGCGGCGAGTGGCGCGACGTTCAGGGCGTCTGGCAACTCAGGCTGCAGTTGCCGTCAGACAAGACACTGCTCAGCGCGGCGCTGGCGCAGCTTCTGCAACGCCTGAGCCAGCCAGCCAGCGCATCCTCACCACATATACCGGGCATTGCGATACGCGAGTTGCTGCGGCAACTGCCTTACCAACTGGCTACCTCTGTGGAGCCTGCAGGCTGGCGTGCCGTCCTGTTGGGTGGTGATGCTGACCAGCAGCGGATCGTGGCGCAGCAGCTCAGTGTGCTTAAGGTGAATTCCCCGACGCGTCCGGCTCCCGCATCGGTTGCCGGTGAAACCTGTATCCCCCAGGCGACGGATGACAGTGCTGTTTTGCTGTTTATTCCCCTGGACGACGGGCAGCAACTGGCAGCGCTTCGTGCTCTGGCGCTGATCTGTGAGCCGCGTTTTTACCAGCGCTATCGCGTTGAGCAGCCGGTAGGTTATGTGGTCAGCTGCCGCTACCATCGCAGTGTGGACACCGATGGCCTTCTTTTTGCCTTACAGTCGCCGGATTGTCCGGCATCAACATTGATTCAGTTCTGTGAAGCCTTCCTGCATGACATGACGCCTGGCGTTGCACAATGTGATATCAACCCGATCAAAACTCAGCTCATGGGGATGAAAGAAGACCCCGAGGTGGCAGCCCTGCGTCAGGCGAACGGCCTGACCAACCTTGAGCCTGAAAAGGTCGCCTCACTGACTCAGGAAGCGGTGCAACAGCTGCATCAACGATTGTTAACCTGCCGACACCGCTGGCGCATTCTCTACACTAAAGGTAAGAATTAAAATAATCACTCAGTGATATTGCTGAATAAATTTGATTGTTTACGCCAAATCTCTTCACTTTTTATTCGCGTTTATATGCCCCAAACTCAGATGGACGCCATAAAATAAGGAATAGAAAGTGAAGAATGTAAAACGTTTAACTCTGCCACTGCTCGCGGCTGCTGCGCTGTATGTCCCTGCTTCTCAGGCAGAAGCCATGCATTATCAACTCGACCCACAGCATACGTCTGTAGTGATGAGCTGGGAGCACTTCGGCTTTTCGCATCCTACCGCTGATATTCCAGATGCTACAGGTTCCCTGGTGTTTGACAGCAGCAAACCTGAGCAGTCGCGTGTCGACGTTACCCTGCCGGTAAGTAAAATTGACAGCCATGTCGCTGCCCTGACCAAAGAATTCAAAGGTGCGGACTATTTCGACGTTGCGAAATACCCCAGCGCCACCTTCCGCAGCACTAAAGTCATCGCCAAAGGCGATAACAAGTTTGATGTAGAAGGGAACCTCACCCTGAAAGGTATTACCAAACCTGTCACACTGCACGCCACGCTGAACAAGCAGGGCGAGCATCCGATGGTGAAGAAGCAGGCGATTGGTTTTGATGCCACCGGCACCATCAAACGTTCAGACTTCAAACTGGACAAGTATGTGCCAGCGGTCAGTGATGACGTGAAACTGACGCTCTCTACCGAAGCGTACGCGAAGTAATTCTGCGTTTGCGTTCTCAGCCCGGCACTCAGGTGCCGGTTTTTTTTTTGCCTGGCCTGGCTACGGGCAACCCGGCAAACAGGCAGCGTCTGCATTCAGCGTTGTCAGGCCCTGAACGAGTCGGCGGCACCGAAACCGGCTCAAAAAGCGCCAGCATTGTCTGAAAAAAAAACACTTCATCACGCTATTTTCGGCGGCTGAAAAAGCCTGAGCCCGTCCCGCGTAAAATTAATCCTCTGCCGTACCTAAAAAAATGAGGCGAAAATCACAAATTTGCATCGTGATTTTATCGACGCCTGCGCGATATAACGTTGACAGAAAAGCGAGGGGGATCGTCATATTTAACTTGTTGTTTTAAAAGGATAAGCTCACAACCCACCTTTGCGATTAAAATGTGATTTCTTTCACATAAATAAGCCATCTGTACGCGCTGTCAATACATCACCTAAATAAATTCCTCTCATTTTTGTGATCTTAATTGCAAATATCAGTCTGTTATCCCGAAACAATAGCGTCAGACGCATTAAGCCAGAAGGAAGTCAGGATGAGAATCGGAATGGTAATTAGCGGCGGCGACGTAACCGGCATTAATAATTTCATTTTCCAGGTGGGCAGAATGACCCAGGCGGAAATGGTGTTATTTAATGGCGGTATTCCTGGACTGCTGGATAATGTCTGTCAGGAAATATCGCAGCGTGATTTACTGGATTTTTCCATCACGTCCATTCCGGTGATGCAGTCGGGCAGAACTGCGCGAAAATTAATTCGCAGCGAATATGAAACCATTGCCCGGCAGTTAAAAACATTACGCATTGATGTATTAATTCTGGCTGGCGGTGACGGGTCGCTGCAATTTTTGCACACGCTGAGTGAATTTGGCGTCAACTGTTTTGGCATCGGAATGACCATTGATAACGATGTCTACGGCAGTGATTATACCGTGGGTTTTTCCACCGCCTGTGAGCAGGTTTTAAAAGAGGTGGCAAAGCTGAGAAACACCGGTCGGGCCTTAACCGGGCGTGTGTTTATGGTAGAACTGCTCGGTGGTTATTGTGGTGAGCTGACGCTACAGTCCGCCATAAAATCCAATGCCGATTTTGCGCTGATCCCGGAGTGCCAGATTCCCACTGGCGTGCTGGCAGAACGCATCACTCAGCGGCTCAGCGAACAGAACAGCGTGGTAATCCTCTGTTCAGAAGGTTACACACGAGAATATTCACCGGGATTTCAGGGCGCGATTGATACATTAATCAAGCAACTTGAACCGTTGATCGGCGTGCGTATTCGCAAAACGATCGTCGGCTATGGACTGCGTAATGGCGACCCCACCTGTGAGGAGATTTATCAGGGCACCATTATGGCAAGTGAAGTCGTCCGTTGTATTCAATCCGGGATGCGGAATAAAGCCGTCATTATTAATGGCAGCAATAAGCCTATTCCGATTGACTTAATAAGCATGAAAAAACGCCTGGTCGATACAGAAGGGCACCATTATAAACTCGCTAAACAACTGCATATATTGTGAGGAGAAAACATGCTGAAAATTTTATGTGTCTGTGGTTGCGGTCTGGGATCAAGTTTCGCTATCGAAATGAGTGCGAAATCAGTTTTAAAAAAACTGGAGATTGAAGCCGATATCGATCACACCACGATTTCAGAAGCTAACGCATTTAAATCCGACATGATTTTAACGCAAAAAGCCTTTGCGGATGTCTTAAATGCCGACGCCACACCAGAGCAAATTAAACGCGTAATTATATTAAATAAACTCACCGATAAAGCTGAAATTGAGCAAAAGATCGTGGCTTTCTTAAAAGAACGTAATGTGAAGGTTGCTAATCATGAATAGTGTAATCAATTTTCTGGTTAAAGACTTATTGGGGCAGGCGTCTATTCTGATCGCGTTTATTGCGCTAATCGGACTGGTCCTGCAAAAAAAATCGGCCGGGAAGGTCGTGGAAGGGACCTTTAAAACCCTTCTGGGCTTCTTGATCATGATGGCGGGCATCAACATTATTGTGGGTGCGCTCACCTTCCTTAACAGCATTTTTACCCACGGTTTCGGTATGCAGGGCTACATCACCGACGTGGCCGCGATTGCCGGGCTGGCAAACCGCGAGCTGGGCTCGGAAGTGGCCATGACGCTACTGGTGATCTTTATCGTCAATATCATCATTGCGCGCCTGACACCGTTTAAATACATCTTCCTCACCGGTCAGGCGCTGTTGTGGATGGCAACCATCGGGGCCGTGATCGGCTACAAAGCCGGTCTGACCGGATTACCGTTAATTCTGACCGGCGGTATTTTCGGCGGCATTATGGCGGTGGTGATGCCGGCACTGGCACAGCCGGTGGTGCGTCGTATCACGGACTCGGATGACGTCGCGCTCGGCCACTTCTGCACTATCGGTTATCTGCTCACGGCGGCGGTGGCGAAAGTCGTCGGCCGAGGCTCACGCTCAACGGAAGATTTAAAGCTCCCCGATAACTTTAAGTTTTTGCAGGACACCTATCTGTCTATGGCGGTGGTCATGGTGCCGATGTACCTGATTCCCGCTGTGGCGGCAGGTCCAGCCTTTATCGCCCAGTACAGCAGTGGTACCAACTACCTGATGTATGCCTTTATGCAGTCTATCCAGTTTGTGGCGGGCGTCTTTGTTTTATACAGCGGCGTGAGACTGCTGCTGAATGAACTGGTCCCGGCCTTCCGCGGCATTGCGATGCGACTGGTGCCGGATGCCAAACCTGCACTCGACTGCCCGGTCATGTTCCCTTATGCGCCTAACGCGGTCATCGTCGGCTTTCTTGCGACCACGCTCGGCTCTGTTGTGGGCATGCTGGTCTTCCCAATGTTTGGTCTGGCGATGATTCTGCCCGGCTTGCTGACCAACTTTTTTGCCGGCGGTACAGCAGGCGTATTTGGTAACGCACTGGGTGGACGGCGCGGGGCGATGATTGGTGGATTCGTCCACGGATTATTTATCACCTTCCTGCCCGCCATTCTGGTACCGATGCTGGAAAGCTACGGCTTCACCGGCGTGACCTTCAGTGATTCCGACGTGATCAGTACCGGTCTGGTTCTGGGACATGCTTTCCAGCATAACTGGCTGTTTGTCGCCGTATTCGTTGCTTTTGTTACCGCTATCGCCTGGTTTGTTAACGGAAAATCCACTAAGCCCCGTGAGGAAAACGTGCATGAAACTTTATAACTTTACCGAATTGCTGAAAATTGCCAAAGAACGTGAATTTAAAGCGGTAGGGTCGTTTAATTTACACTGTCTTGAGATGTTGCCGGCGTTTTTTAAAGCGGCAGAAAATACGCACAGTCCACTGATGATTCAAATATCAACCGGGACCGCGAAATATCTGGGACACGAATTATTGGTTGATGCCATTAAGTCATTATCCAAAAGTAAAAATATTCCGACCTGCTTGCATCTGGATCACTGTTCCGATTTAGACGCGATTCAGACGGCAATTAATGCCGGATTCAGTTCAGTAATGTATGACGGTTCACATTTATCGCTGGAAGAGAATATCGCGAATACCCGCAGGGTGATTGATATGGCCCGCCCCGTGAATGTTTCCGTCGAGGCTGAGCTGGGCGCGATCGGCGGTTCTGAAGACGGAAAATGTGTGGAAATGAGCGATATCGTGTTTACCACGGTCGAGGATGCGAAACGCTTTGTGGATGAAACCGGTGTGGACATGCTGGCCATCTCCATCGGTACCGTTCACGGCCTTTACACCGGTAAAGCCCACATCCAGCATCAACGCCTGGCGGAGATCACGGCTGCCACGGGAACGCCGCTGGTCCTGCACGGCGGAACCGGGGTCAGCGATGAGGACATGCGTCTGGCCGTGGGCAGCGGTATCGAAAAAGTTAACGTAGGTACGGAAATGAATGTGCAGTGGGTTGCCCAGTGTAAAGCGACCTTTGAGAAAGGCAAAGTCAATGACAGCGTGCGTAATTTCCTTGTGCCTGCCAATAATGCCGTCACCAATGTATTAGTTGAGAAAATGCAGCTATTCCGTTAAGCACTTTTATTATCCCGACGTGAATAAACCTGAGGTGCCCTGGCGCTTTTCGGGGCAGGAGACGCTATGTTTGGATTCATGAAAAAGAAAGGGGGAAATAATGCCCCAGATGATGCAGAACGGGATCGTCAGGCAGAAAGTGTCAGTGAAAAAATAACGGCGCTGGAAGCGAAACTGGCGATTAATTCAGGCGATATTGAAACGCAGAAACAATTAATGCTGGAATATAATCGTGCATTATCCCTGTTTGCGAAAAGCCGTCGTTACCGGGATGACATTGATCCTCTTTTTGTGAAAATTGATGAATTACGTAATCTGGTGCGTAAATCAGTTTAAGGAGCAGTAATGACCATTAAACAGTTATTACAGGAAGCCAATGCTGTTCAGGTAGGCATTGCCGCCAGGGACTGGCGGCAGGTGATTGCCATGGCGGCAAAACCGTTGGTGGAGGGCGGTTATGTTCATGCCTCTTATCCTCAGGCGGTCATTGATAATACGCTGACGCATGGTGCCTATTACGTGTTTGAAGAAGGTATCGCTATTCCCCATGCCCGCCCGGAAACGGGCGTTATCCGCGACTGCTTCAGCATGGTATTGCTGGCGGAACCCATCTCGTTTGAGGGAAGCGATAAGGCGGATATTGTGATCATGTTTGGTGCCCGCGACAGTAATGCGCACATAGAAGAGGGCATTCGCGCCATTGTCAGTATGCTTGAGGATGAAGAGACGCTGGTAAAATTACGGCGTGCCAGCAGCGTTGCGGAAGTAATGGAGATCCTATGACCAGTGAGACTGACATAAAGCGCGTGGTGTTAGTTAACGGGATTCCTGCCTCCGGGAAAAGCACGCTGGCCCGCACGTTGTCACAGCGCTTTTCCTTGCCGGTGTTAACGCTGGACAGCCTGAAGGAGCCGTTTATGTCCAGCTTTGCGCCGGTCGATCGCCAGCGCAACCGACAGCTGGGCTGTGCGGCTTATCAGGCTATCTGGAATATCATCGGCCAGTCGCCCAGCGACTGCGTATTCCTGATTGATGCCTGGTTTGGCTTTCAGCCTAAAACGGTACTGGAGCAGGGATTACAGCGGGCTGGCGTGAATGACGTGCTGGAGGTGTGGATGCAGATCTCACCGGACGCCGCCGTGGCACGCTACCAGGCGCGGCTGACGCAACGCATGCCGGGTCATCCCGGTGCTGAGTACCTTCCTGAGTTGCGTCGTCTGGCTGAGGAAGCGCAGCCGATGGCACTGGGGCCGCTGTTAAAGGTCAATGCCAGTGCTATCGACGAGCACGCCGTGATCCAGTGGCTGGCTCAGTCTCTGGGCCGGGCAGGCTATACTGCTTCTGATGAGGATAATACCGAGGAGAAGCAGCATGCCACAGCCGCCTTATCTGCAAACGGGCGAGAGCGTCGTGCTTTATGATGGCGTTTGCAAACTCTGTACAGGCTGGGTGAGTTTCCTGCTGCGCCATCGACTGGCGCAGCAGGTCCGTTTTGCTGCAGTGCAAAGTGAGCAGGGCAAAGCGCTGCTGAAGTGGGCGGGGTTGCCGGAGGACAATATCAATACCATCGTCTATATCCGTGGCGATCGGCACTGGCTGCGGGCACAGGCGGTGCTGCGTGTGATGCAGCAGCTACCGATGCCGTGGCGGGCGCTGAGCGTGCTGCGCTGGTTTCCCCCGCGCATCAGTAATTTTTTTTACGACTGTATTGCGCTAAACCGCTACAGGTGGTTTGGCCGCCACCCGGCTCAACAGGCTATTCAGGCAGATTATCCGGGCCGCTTTCTGCCGCCACATCCCTAACCGCAACGCGGTTGCAGTAAAAAACACCACGAATGTGAATTAAAACCTTCATTTTCCTTCAGGTTTACTAATATTTTACAGGCAGGTTTACCGCGCGATGGAAACGTAATGCGCTGTGCCTGAGCGGTATTATTATTGAAAATGGAGATGAAAATGCGCAATACCTCTGGACGATCGGCCGTTGCCGTGACGCTTTATGCTCTTCTGGAACCCGTGCCGCTTGGCTTTTTTGTGGCAGCCTGGTTGTTCGACATCATCTATATGAAGACCTATATCATTCTCTGGTCAATCAGTGCCAGCTGGCTGATTGCCATCGGCCTGGTGATGGCCATCCTGCCCCGAGTAATTAGTCTGGTTTATATGTTTCGCGGCAGTACCGCACCCGAGAAAACCCATTTCTGGCTTTCCCTGGTTGCCGTTCTTCTGGCTATCGCCAATGCCTTTATTCACAGCCGTGATGCTTATGCCGTGGTGCCTACGGCGGCTGTGCTGTCGACGCTGGTCGTGATACTGCTGCTGCTGGCGAATGTGCAACTTGCACTGCGTCAACGTACTGCTTAAGGAGAAGCCATAATGAAAATGCCGCAACATTCCCTTATTGCGCTGACGATGATGGCCCTGCTGACGGGTTGTGATACCGGTGCGACAATCGATCCGCAAAAGCAAACGGGTGCCAATCCCGAATTACCCGAAGCCAAAAACTTTATGGTGCCGCCAATGCAGGTGCCTAAAGGCGTGCCGTGGAAGAACGGTGAAAAACCCACGGTGGCGCAGGGCCTGAAGATTGAGAAGATTGCTGACCATCTTCAGCATCCGCGTCAGGTTTATGTGCTGCCCAATAACGATATTCTGATTGCCGAATCCAACGGCATGCCCAAACCCACGACGAAACCCAAAGAGTTAATCACCGGTCTGGTGAAAAATGCCTCGGGGAAAGGTGGTAAGGGCGGCAACCGCATTACCCTGCTGCGTAACGTTAACGGAAAATGGGAACAGCACCGCTTTATTGACAACCTGAGCGCCCCGTTTGGTATGCAGCTGGTGGGTAACACCTTGTATGTCGCCAACGCAGACAGCCTGGTGAAATTCCCTTATACCGAAGGACAAACCGAAATTCGGACCGCTCCGCAACGGGTTACCGAGTTACCTGGCGGCCCGATCAACCACCACTGGACCAAAGCGCTGCTCGCCAGTCCGGACGGCAGTAAACTCTATGTTGGCGTGGGTTCCAACAGCAACATTACCGAGAACGGCATCGGCGCAGAATATCGCCGCGCCGCCATTCTGGAAGTGGATGCCGCCAGCGGTGCCAGTCGTATCTACGCCAGCGGTTTGCGTAATCCCACCGGTCTTGGCTGGGAACCCCAGACGAAGCAGCTGTGGGCGGTGATTAACGAGCGTGACGAAATCGGTTCGGACCTCGTGCCTGATTACCTGACCTCCGTGAAAGAGAACGGCTTCTATGGCTGGCCCTACAGCTATTTTGGTCAACATGTGGATGTACGGGCACAGCCGCAGCGTCCAGACCTGGTCGAAAAAGCGATCAAGCCTGACTATGCACTAAGCTCGCATGTCGCCCCGTTGGGATTGCTGTTCTATGGCGCGGAGAATATGCCACAGTATCGCGGCGGCGCATTTATCAGCGAGCACGGGAGCTGGAACCGTAAACCGCTTAACGGCTACAAAGTGGTTTGGGTGAAGTTCGAGAACGGAAAACCGGTGGGGCAACCGCAAACTGTGGTATCGGGCTTTTTAACCGAAGATGAAAAAGAGGTGCGCGGCTTACCGGTCGGCCTGGACAGTGACAAACAGGGCGGTTTAATCATCGCAGATGATGCGGGTGATTCCATCTGGCGCGTCAGTTCGGCGAACTAAGCGATAAATAGCAGGCATAAAAAAAGGATTTGGCATCACGCCAAATCCTTTTTTCTTGTGTTCGTTGCCCGGCGGGTAACCGGATGGCGAACGAGGTGCTCAGCACTCTCCACAAACAGATTGTAAAGAGTGCCGCCGCAGACTTCAAGTTTAGCCAGAATGCTGTATATTTATACAGGTGTTGAGTGTTGAGCATCGCCTCATGGTTAACTGACTGCTTCCAGGGGAGCACGGTTACATAAATCCCGGCAGGTAACAGGTGGTGCTGACCTGTGGCTTAAACCATGAGTGCCGCTCAGCCCTCTCCACAAAGATGTGCTCAGGCACCCGGCGGGTAAGGGTAAAGCCCCGGCTGCTGAACAGCGCGCTCCTGTTGTGGGAGAAGGAAAGTGATGGAACTGACAAAGCTGATTCTGGAGATTATCCGGATCATCTTGCAGATCATCGTTGCCCTTATGCAACTGACCGGTCATGCAAACTAACCGGAACTTTGACCAAGGCGGAGCTAACCACTCCGCCTTTTTCGTTGTCAATTGCCTGTCATCTTTCCCGGCTACAGTGGCGCGGCAATCAGGCGCCCGAAAGGCACGACTTATCCAGACATCAGACCAGATCAGGGAGTTTTTTCATGTCACTTGCCGCAGTCAAACCCGCCAGGCTTCAGCAGACCGAAATTGACACCAGCGTACGTATGCGTGAAACCGAGGTTGGGGCGCAGTGTGAAATTTTGGCGCACAGTTACCTTGAGTACAGCGCCATTGGCGATTTCTCTTACGTCGGCGAGCACTGCTGCATAGCCGATACCGAAATAGGCCGCTTCACCGCCATCGCCAATCAGGTGCGTATTGGCGCGCCCAACCATCCTATGGATCGGGCATCACAACACCGCTTTACCTATTGCCCAGAGTATTATGATGCTGCCGCGACGCGCGACCACGGTTTTTTCACGGCGCGCCGTGAGGACCGGGTAGTGATTGGCAACGACGTCTGGATAGGCCATGGCGTGATTGTGCTGCCGGGCGTGACGGTAGGCGATGGGGCGGTCCTGGCGGCGGGTGCGGTGGTGACGAAAGACGTTGCGCCTTATACCGTGGTCGGCGGTGTGCCAGCAAAACCGATTCGCGTTCGCTTTCATCCGGCCATTGCAAGCCGGTTACAGCACATTGCATGGTGGAACTGGCCGCTGGAAAAAATCATGGCAAACCTGGCCGATTTTCAGTCAGACGACATTGAGCAGTTTTGTGCCAGACATGGCTGAGAACGTCAGAAAAGCCAATAAACGGTGGCGAACGCCACCGTTTGACGTGCGGGTTAGCGCTTAGCGCGCGCTTCCTGCACCTTGCTGGCGATACGGTCGCCGATGGTTTGATCGATATTGCGCCAGTAGGCAAAGGCACGTGAAAGCACCGGTTCTTCAACGCCGTTCAGCAGATGCCCGCTGACATTATTCACCAGCCTGTCGCGCGCGGCGTCATCCATCACCTTGTTGATTAAGGTATTTGCCTGGCCGACGTCGTCATCGTCCCGACGCAAAGTGTAAGGCGCACGCACCATATCACCGCTGGCAGACCAGACAGAGTCGGTGGGATAACGATCGCCATCGGCGGCGGGGCCACCTTTGCTGTTAGGAGCATAAACCGGATCGGACACCGGGTTCATGCGCATCGCGCCATCTTTGCTGTAGCTGTTCACCGGCGACTGCGGGGCATTAACCGGAATCTGCTTATAGTTCACCCCAAGTCGTGCGCGGTGGGCGTCGGCATAGGCAAACACGCGACCGAGAAGCATCTTGTCCGGGCTGAGTCCAATGCCAGGCACCAGATTATTGGGCTCGAAAGCGGCCTGTTCAATCTGCGCATGGTTATCGGTCGGGTTCCGGTTGAGCGTCAGCTTGCCGACTTTGATTAGCGGATAATCACTGTGCGGCCAGACCTTGGTCAAATCGAAAGGGTTGTAACGATAGTGGTCAGCGTCGGCAAACGGCATGATCTGCATGTACAGCGTCCAGCTCGGGAAATGGCCGTTTTTGATAGACATGAACAGGTCACGCGTGTGGTAATCGCCATCTTCCCCTGCCAGCTTGTCGGCTTCTTCCTGCGTCAGGTTTTCAATGCCCTGATCGGTATGGAAGTGGTATTTCACCCAGAACTTCTCACCCTGGTCATTCACCCACATATAGGTGTGGCTGGAGTAACCATTCATATGACGCCAGTTTTTAGGGATACCGCGATCGCCCATCAGCCAGGTGACCTGGTGTGAGGATTCGGGTGACAGGGTCCAGAAATCCCACTGCATGTCGTTGTCACGCAGATTGTTATCGGCGCGGCGCTTTTGCGAGCGGATAAAATGCTGGAACTTCATGGGATCGCGAATAAAGAACACCGGTGTATTGTTGCCCACCATGTCGTAATTGCCTTCGCTGGTATAAAACTTAATGGAAAATCCGCGCGGATCGCGCCAGGTATCCGGACTGCCGCGCTCGCCAGCCACCGTTGAAAAACGCATCACGACGTCGGTTTTCGTGCCCGGCTGAAAGACTTTGGCTTTGGTGTAGCGACTCACATCTTCAGTCACCTCAAAAAAGCCAAACGCGCCGCTTCCTTTCGCATGGGGTTGCCGCTCAGGAATGCGCTCGCGGTTGAAGTTGGCCATTTGTTCAATCAGGTAGTGGTCGTGAAGCACCAGCGGACCGTCGGGACCGACGGAAAGGGAGTGTTCATCGCTGGCGACGGGGATACCAGCGTCTGTTGTGGTGGGTTTACGCTCATCATGACTCATTGAAATTGTCTCCATTTTTGTAAGGGTAATGCATGGAGTAAGCGTAGCGTAAATCTGGAGACAGCAACGGCCGATCCCGCGCCGATGTGCATTTTCACGGCGCCCGCCCGTTTCTGACGCGCTTTCCGCACCTGTCCTGCAACGCCTTGCTAACGCAGAGGTTGTGTCTTTTTGACTGACCACCACAGGTTGTTGCCTGAGGTGATTAATACGTGACCGCTCTCGCAATTTACTTATTTCCCCCACAACAACGGTTGCGCGTTATCGCGTAAAGAGTAAATTCTATTATAACTTCACAGTTAGTTGTGAAAAAGGAAAGTACATTACAACCCTGTTACTAAGGATTGAGCCTCATGTCAGATTTAAAGTTTGCTACACGTCTTAACTCATTCGCTTCAGGGGCACATCTCTACTGGCCGGATTTGCAGGGCAAACCCTCTGTACTGCAAATGGTTGCGCGCGCGGGCAAGGTTAAAGGCTTAACGCATTTGGATCTCAACTATCCCCAGCACCTGACCAGTGATGTGAAAACCCTGCGTCAGGCTATCGACGACGCCGGCCTGGCGGTCAACGGCATGCAGATGCGCTGGGATGCACCGCAGTTCAAAATCGGTGCGTTCACGCATCCCGACGCAAAGATTCGCCGTGAGGCGATTGATCTGACCAAGCGCGGCATCGATACCGGCCGCGAATTTGGCTCGCGGTTAATGACGTTATGGATGGGGCAGGACGGTTTCGACTACTGCTTCCAGGTCGATTACAAAAAAATCTGGGAGGATGCGGTGAGTGCGGTGCGTGAAATCGCCGACTATGCGCCGGACGTGGATGTGAGCATTGAATACAAACCTAATGAGCCTCGCGCCTACAGCATCTTTCCTAACGTAACAACCTGCCTGCTGGCCGTAGAAGAAGCCGGTAGCCCTAATCTGGGCATCACGCTGGATTTTGCCCATGTCCTGTTCGCCAATGAAATTCCTGCCTGGGCGGCGGCGATGGTGGCACGTCGTTCAAGGCTGCTGGGGCTGGATTTGAATGACGGCTGGGGCAAACGGGATGACGGGCTGATGGCGGCATCGGTTAATCCGCGCGCCACGCTGGAGTTTCTGTGGCAGATGCAGCGCGATGGTTATCAGGGTGCCTACTATTTTGACACCTTCCCGGATGCCAGCGGGCTGGACCCGGTGCGCGAAGCAGAAATCAACATCGCCACCGTGACGCGATTACTCAAGCTTTGCGACCAGCTTAACGATAATCCCGCATTGATGGAGGCGATAAGCCGCCAGGACGCTGTCGCCTCACAGCAAATCGTCAACGACATTATGCTGGCGCGTTAATGCAGGGCGTCAGTTGCAGAACAGCAAAATCTTACCCTACAAATGCATAATAAAAGGCTGAAAAAATGAAAAAACGTTTACTCGCCGTCATCGCTTCCTCGCTGCTGTGCGCCAGTGTCTATGCCGCAGAGATGGCGCCGCTCAAGTCCGATACCGAACAGGATCGCACCGAATGGTCGCAGCTCGACAGTAAATATGGCGCGATGCCCAAGATCGATAAATCGCTCAAAATCGGTGGTGTCTCTAAAACCCTGACCAATGAATACTGGCGTTTGCTGGGCGAGGGTTATCAGAACGCCGCTAAAAAATATGGCATCACCGTGGCTTATCAGGCCGCAGCGAATGAAGACGATCAACTGGGTCAACTGTCGATTGCCGAAACCATGATTTCCCAGGGCTATAACGGCCTGCTGGTTTCCCCGCAAACCGACATTAACCTTGAGCCTGCACTGGAAAGCGCCAACAGTAAAAAAATCCCGGTAGTGAACGTTAACGATGCGGTTATGCCGGATGCGGAACATTACGTCGGTAACGTCCAGAAAGACAACGGTGTGCGGGTGGCGAAATGGTTTATCGAGCACCATCCGCAGGGCGGCAAAGTTGCGGTGATTGAAGGCCAGCCTGGCGTCTATGCTGCCGGACAGCGCACCAGTGGATTTAAAGAAACGCTGAAAGCCAACGGCAAGTTCAATGTGGTGGCCAGCGTACCGGCCAACTGGAGCCGTGAGCAGGCATTTAACGCCGCCAGCACTATTCTGCAACAGCATCCTGACCTGATCGGCTTTTACGCCAATAACGACACCATGGCATTGGGTGTCGTGGAAGCGGTGCGTTCGATGGACAAAGCCAAACAGGTAGCCGTATTTGGTACTGACGGGATCTCCGATGCTTATGCGTCCATCAAGCGCGGTGAACTGACCGGTACCGTGGACAGCTTCCCGGTGCTGACGGGTGAAGTGGCGATGGATGTGATGCTGCGTTTGATTAACGGCCAGAAAATTTCACGCGTGGTTTCCACCCCGCAGGCGCTGATCACCAAAGAGAATGCGGATGCATTTTCCACCAAAGACATGGACAAGCTGCGTCAACTGTTAGCGCAACAGTAAGCCTGGCGGAGAGCGTATGGAACAGTATCGTTTAATGATGCGCGGCATCAACAAAACCTACGGCAGCGCCGCAGCTTTACAGAATGTCGACTTTTTTGTGAAGCCCGGTGAAGTGCATGCCCTGATTGGTGAGAATGGCGCGGGGAAATCCACGCTGTTAAATATTCTTTCCGGCGTGCGGGGCGCAGACAGTGGAGAAATCAGCGTCAACGGTCAGACGGTGCAGATGAAAAGCCCACTCAGCGCCCGTCATGCGGGGATTGCGATGATCCACCAGGAACTGCAACACGTTCCAGAGCTCTCAGTTGCGCAGAATATGTTCCTGGGCCGCCCACTGACCAAAGCAAAAGGGTGGTGGGTGGATAAAAAAGCCCAGCTGTCGCGCGCCACGCTGATTTTGAAACGGCTTGATCCCACGATCGATCCCAACAGCCCGATCAAAGATCTTAAAGTGTCTCAGCAGCAGATCGTCGAAATTGCCCGTGCGTTACTGGATGACGCTAAAATCATCGCCATGGATGAGCCGACATCCAGCCTGACGCCGCGCGAATTTGACCGGCTGGCTGAACTGATTGCCGATCTCAAGTCGCTGGGTGTGTCCTTGATCTATGTGTCACACAAGATGAACGAGATTTTCCGGGTCTGCGACCGGGCGACCATCATGCGCGATGGTAAACAGGTCGGGGTGGTGAATATCTGTGACGAGGATGAAGAGAGCATCGTCGCCAAAATGGTCGGCCGTAAGATAGAAAGGCTCGATCACAACGCCTTCGTGACCGCACAGGAAGTGTTGCGGGTCGAAAATCTGGCGCGTGGCAACGAAATATTACCCGCTAATTTTAGCGTCAACGGCGGGGAAGTGTTGGGCATTGCCGGGTTGGTCGGAGCAGGACGCACCGAGTTGCTCAAGCTGATTGCCGGTATTGACAAGCGCAGCAGCGGCACAGTACAGGTCAATGGTCAGCCCGTCCCGAATCATAATATCAGCGCGGCCATAAAAGCCGGAATCGGTCTGGTACCGGAAGACCGGAAAAAAGAGGGCATTATTAAAGCGCGCTCGGTGAAGATGAATATGGCGCTGCCGTCCATGCGTCAGTTCACCCTGGCGGGTGTGATAAATAAACTTCGGTTAAATCGGGTGGCGCACGATGTCATGAGCGACCTTAAACTTCGCCCCATGGATATTGAAAAAACCATCGGTACGCTGAGTGGCGGAAATCAACAAAAAGTCATTATCGGACGCTGGGTGGCAGCGGATGCCAAGGTCTTTTTATTTGATGAGCCCACGCGCGGCATTGATATTGGTGCCAAATCCGAAATTTATAATCTGATTGAACGACTGGCGCAGGCAGGTAAAGCCATTATTGTTGTCTCGTCAGAGATGACAGAAATTATTCGCATCTCCGATCGCGTATTAGTGATGCGGGAAGGAAAAATAACGAAAGAGTTAAAGGGCGAGGCGATTACCGAAGACAATATTGCCCGCTTTGCGATTAAAGATGTCGAAACTGCCTGAGCGAACACCTCTCTATAAAGGTTATCACTATGACGACTGAAACAAATATGCAGCCGGTTGGCCGTGCATCACCGCTGTTGAAATTTAACCTGCGCGATGCCGGAACCTTAATTGGCTTACTGATTATTGTGGTGACATTCTCTTTCCTGTCGCCGGTATTTTTTACCGTCCCGAATCTGTTGAATATTTTGCAGCAATCTTCGATTAATGCCTTGATTGCTCTGGGCATGACGCTGGTGATTATTTCAGGCGGTATTGATTTATCGGTCGGGCCAACCGCCGCACTCTCTGCCGTGTTTGGCGCAACGCTCATGGTCTCTGGCGTGCCTGTGCCCCTGGCGGTTATCGCCACGCTGGGCATTGGCGCACTGAGCGGTATTTTCAGCGGTACGCTTATCGCCTATGCCGGGCTGCAACCCTTTATCGTGACGCTGGGCGGCTTGTCGCTGTTTCGTGCCATCGCGCTGATCTACACCGGCGGCAATCCGGTCTTTGGTATTCCGATGTCGTTCCGCAGCCTGATTAACAGCACGGTGTTCGGTGTGCCAACGCCCATCGTCGTGGTGGCCGTGATTGCCCTCTGCCTGTGGACGGTAATGAACAAAACCCCGTTGGGTGAGTACATTCTGGCGATTGGCGGCAATGAAGAGGCGGCCCGCGTGGCCGGTGTGCCGGTCAAACGAACCAAAGTCACGGTGTACGTGATCTCAGGCATGCTGGCCTCTCTGGCATCGCTGATTCTGATTGGCCGCCTGGGCGCGGCGGAACCGACCATCGGCAACCTGTGGGAGCTGGACGCCATCGCCGCTGCGGCCATTGGCGGCGCGTCATTAATGGGCGGCAAAGGCAGTATCTTTGGCACCCTGATTGGGGTGATTATTTTGGGCGCGCTGCGTAACGGTCTGACCTTGCTTAATATTCAGGCGTTTTATCAATTGCTCGCTACGGGTCTTATTATTATCATAGCGATGTTGATTGACCGAGCGACCCGAGGCAAGTAATGAAGCAAGATCCGCGAGCCATTGGCGCTCAGATACGTATGCGATTACCTCAACTGACGCCGTTAGAACGGCGGGTTATTGAGGCAATCACTGCCAGAACCGATATTACCGAACAAACGTCGTTAAAAGAGATCGCGCAGGAGAACGGTGTATCGGAAGCAATGGTGGTTAAGATCACGAAAAAGCTTAACTTCACAGGATTCAGAAATTTCAGAAGCAGTTTAATTTATTATAACGCCTCTGAAGTGGCAGGTTTGCATGCGGAAATTGAGCCCGATGATTCATCGGAACAGTTACTGGCGAAAGTATTCAGAACCTCAATTCAGGCCATTGAAGAAACCCTGTCGGTTTTAGATGTCTCTGAATTTAACCGTGCGGCAGAGATTATTTTTAAGGCCCGTCATATCGATCTTTATGCCGTGGGCGGATCGGCAACGGTTGCGCGCGATCTTTCCCACAAGATGCTTAAGATTGGGATTAAATCCACCGCTTATGATGATGCCCATATAATGCTGATGTCTGCGGCAGTGTTATCTGATGATGATGTGGTTATCGCCATCAGTCACTCCGGTGCCACGCGTGCTGTGAACGATCCGGTTAAATTAGCCGCCCGTAACGGTGCCAGAGTGATTGTGATTACGAATTACGCCGAGTCGCCTGTTGCGCGTCATGCGCATGTGGTACTTAATTCAACTTCTCAGGGATCGCATCTGTTAGGTGAAAATGCCGCATCACGAATTGCCCAGTTAAATATACTGGATGCGCTGTTCGTGGCTATCGCGAAAAAGGATTTAAAGCGGGCGGAGAAAAACCTGATCAAAACCCAGCATGCGGTTCAGGATCTGCGGGAATTCTGAGCATGAGTAAAATTGCAGTCACCGGCAGTCTTCATTACGACATTATGCTGGATGCCCATCATCGGCCTGAAAAGGGCGAAACGGTAATGGGGAACGCCTGTCACTACAAGTTTGGTGGCAAAGGCGGTAACCAGGCGATAGCGGCAGCCAATGCTGGCGCAGATGTACGTTTTATCGGGGCCGTAGGGGCCGATGAACAGGGTGTGTTTTTACTGAATACGCTGCGTCAGGCCGGGGTTAACACCGATTCGGTCACAACGATTAACGATGTCCCGTCTGGCATGAGCGTGGCGATTACCGACGCGGAAGGCGACTATGGTGCGGTGGTGGTATCCAATGCCAATCAGCACATAGCGGCGGAGCCGTTCATGCAGGCCGGTTTCTGGCAGGATGTGTCGATGCTGGTGTTGCAAAATGAAGTGCCGGAAGCGGTGAATCTGGCGGCGGCGCAGGCTGCGCGGCGGCAGCGTATTCCGGTATGCATTAATGCCGCCCCGGCTCGCCAGCTCTCTGCCGAATTTGAACGCTGCGTCGATTTGCTGGTGGTGAATGCGGTTGAAGCCCGGGATATGAGCGGCGTAGCGGTGACCGATCTGCTGTCAGCCAGACAGGCGGCAGAGCAGCTGGCATCACGTTTCAGTCGTGTTGTGGTCACGGCAGGGGAACATGGCGTGGCTTTCAGCGAAGCCGGCGAAACGCACAGCCTGCCTGCCCGTCAGATTACGTTGGTCAGCACGCACGGCGCGGGTGACTGCTTTATGGGCGTCTTGTGCAAGGCGCTTAATGATGGCCATGACCTTGCGCACGCGGTAGCAACCGCCAACGATGCTGCGGCAGAGCACGTCTCACGCCCGATCAGATAAAAAAAATGCAACGTCAGGGACGTTGCATTTTTACAGGATCGGCTGGATTACGAGGCGACTTTAACCACGGTTTTTCCGAAGTTTTTGCCGTTCAGCATATCGATAAAGGCTTTGGGGGCCTGTTCAAGGCCCTCAATCACGTGTTCGCGATACTGAATTTTTTTGCTCTCAACCAACGGCGTCATGGCTTTCAGGAATTCGGGATAGCGATGGCCGTAATCCTGGAAAATAATGAAACCCTGCATACGAATACGACGTTTCAGGATGCCCGCCATAATCAGCGAGGTTCTGTCCGGACCGGCAGGGAGTGCTTTCTGGCTGTAGGCGGAAACCAGACCGCAGACCGGCACGCGCGCGGCGGTGTTTAACAGCGGGAAGACGGCGTCGAACACTTTGCCACCGACGTTTTCGAAATAGATATCGATGCCGTCCGGACAGGCGTTTTTAAGCTGTTCTTCAAAGTCCGGGCTGTGGTGATTGATACAGGCATCGAACCCCAGGTTTTCTACAGCATGACGGCATTTTTCTTCGCCGCCCGCCACGCCCACCACGCGACAGCCTTTCATTTTACCTAACTGACCCACAGTGGCACCCACCGGACCGGTTGCGGCGGCGACCACGAGGGTTTCACCTTCTTTCGGCTGACCGATGTCCATTAATCCCATATAGGCGGTAAAACCGGGCATGCCCAGAATACCCAGCGCCCAGGAAGGATGGGGCAGATTGTTATCCAGACGGGCAACATCTTTGCCATCAGAAACCGCATATTCCTGCCAGCCACTTTGGCAAAGTACCCAGTCGCCCTCTTTAAACTCACTGTTTTTAGATGCAGCGACCTGACATACCGTACCGCCGACCATCGGTTGATCCAGCTCAGCCGGTGGCGCGTACGATTTTCCCTCATCCATGCGTCCACGCATGTAAGGGTCCAGTGACAGATAAATCGTCCGCAGTAAGATCTCGCCGTCTTTGAGCTCCGGCGTCGGCTGCGCAACATAACGGAAATTCTCTTCCGTTGGTTCACCCTGTGGGCGTGAAGCCAGAAGCCAGGCGTGATTTGTTGTCGATTGTTCAGTCATAGTGTCGTCCTTTGCATGGGCTAACCGCTACGGGTTGCCGGGAATGAATGGCTAAAGTGTAGATGACTGAAAAAAGGATGCTTAACCCTGCTGGCGGTTAACGGGCAGGAGGGAAAGGGCAAGACCGGCGCGCGACGCAACAGCGCGCGTTTCTGCTGGGGGGATTCGGATTGCTCTGAATCACCCGCGCGGCGTGACAGTGCTTTAACGCGCGAAGCGGGTTGGCGGTGGCGCTTTTCAGGACCGCCGTGACAGCCCTGGTGTGAGACACAGCCGCTAAAACTGCGGAAACCGAGGTTAGCAGACCTGATATTTGTCTCTTTCTGCAGGCGAGTCAAAATCAAGCCTGCGCCAGTAACGACATGCACGGCAGTGACAGGCTTCAGGGCGTTCATCCAGCGCCATAACGGCCATCACCGCATCACCGCCATGAACGCTGGAAAGGGCTTAGCTAAATCTTTCTGGCCGGAAAGTGGCGAGCATCGGATGTTGCACACCATTGAGTATTTCATCGGTGAGAAGCTCGCCCAAAATCAGTGCCAGCGTTGCGCCCGAATGGGTAAACGCAACAAAGCACCCCGGCACTTTTTTCAGCTCCCCGACAACCGGTTCCCCGTCACCCGGAACCGGCTTTAACCCGATTTTCCAGCTCTTTGCGTCCAGGGGTTTACCCTCACCAATCAGTTTACCGGCTTCCGCCATTAACTGGCTGATGACCGCCTGATCAATGCTGTACTGACCATCGGCATGCGCAACGATATCCTCTTCGTACCAGTCATGGTCCACCGCCAGCGTATTGCCCGGATTGGGGCGTATCGCCGCGCGCGGCGTGTTCATGACAACCTGCAAACCCTGATTTTGTGCAGTGCTGGTGACCAGCATGGCGACAGGCGACGCGTTTGCAATGTGCACACCAAGCGGCGCAACCACCTCGGGTGTCCAGGGGCCACAGGCGACGAGCACACAATCTGCGCTAAACTCACCGCGCTTTTCGCTACGAATGCCTGTCGCATGCCCCGCAGTGGTGATCACGCTTGCTTTTCCCGCATGCTCAACGACTTCGCCGCCTGAGGCTTTGAACTCATGAATCAGATGTTCCATAAGATGGGGCAGGCTGACCCAGCCTTCACCCGGATTGGCAATCGCGACACGGGTAAGGGCGGTTCTGTTCACCTGAGGGTCAACACGATTTACTGTGGTGTGATCGACAAGGAGAGATTCGTAGCCATGCGCTTTTTCGTAATCATGGCGCGCCAGGGTTCCCGCATCATCGTCCTCCTCCCAGAACAGCGCGCCATCAAAACGCAGCCAGTCGAGATCGGGATGGCGTGCAAACAGGGTATGGTAACGCGCAATTCCTGCCATTCTTAGCGCATGATAAGGTTGCGACCGTTCGCCCGACGAGTTGAGCCAGGAAAGTGAACGTCCCGAGGCCCCGGAGCAGAGTTCCGCTTCGGTTACCAGCGTCACTCTGGCACCGGCTTTGGCCAGTTGCCAGGCGGTTGATACGCCCAGCACGCCACCGCCCAGTACAACAACGGTTTTGACTACAGCTTGTTCAGTCATGATTGATTCCTTTGTTAAAAAGTTACGCCGTTCAGGCAGTACGCACGCGGTTTTGCTGATGAAGCTGATCGATAAGCTTCAGTACCGCAAGTGCCTCATCTGTCTCGACAGGCGGTGGGCCGCCATGCAAAAGCGCACTGGCAAGCAATTGATAAAATGCGGGATAGTTACCGCGCTCCAGGATAACGACATCGCTTTCCTCCGCGGTCCCCATCCGGGGATAACCTTCGGACGGCGTAACGCCGTACTGGTTGTCCGTGGGCGACATGCCTGCAGCCAGCTGTGGCTCCTGGTTATCCAGTCCCCAGTGGGTAAAGGCGCGCGTGCTGCCCAGCAGATGGAAGCGCGGGGCGTTCAGGGCAGCCTGACCATTCATCCACAGCCGCGAACGCACGCCGTTTTTATGCAGCAAGGAGACAAAACAATCCTCGTCGGTGTCCGACTGTTGGCCCGAATAGCGGGCTAACTCGGCGCTGGCTTCCTCTACCGGACCGAATAGCTGTATGGTCTGATCAATCAGATGACTGCCGAGATCCAGCAGCAGGCCGCCGCCTTGGGCAAGGGACACCGTGTCACGCCAGTTGCCAAACCCCTCAGGTCGCCACCACTCAAAGCGGGATTCAAAACTTCTTACTGTGCCAAACGCCTCTTCCTGCACCAGGCGCTTAAGCGTCAGAAAATCCCCATCCCAACGGCGATTGTGAAAGACCGTCAGCAAGGTATTGGCTTGACGGGCAGCGCTAATCATCGCTTCTGCCGCCTCGACGTCAGGGGCGAAGGGTTTGTCCACCACCAGATGAATGCCGCGCATACTGGCCTGCAAAGCCTGTTCACGATGTTGTGCGGGTGGTGTGGCCAGCACGATGAGATCCAGGGCGATTTCACCGCTGTCGATAAGCTGCATCAGCGAAGGCCAGTCCGGCACAATCCGTGCCTGCGGGTAACCTTGCTGGGCGGATGCCACGCGCTGTTCATCGCGACTGACAATCACGTCAAGCCGGTAATCGGCATTGTGCGCTAGCAGCGGGGCATGAAAGACGTTTCCGGCAATACCAAAACCCACCAGCGCCGTGCGGACAGGACCTGAAACGGTAGAATGTGACATCAGAGCACCTCCGATAAAAATCGCTGTAAACGGGCAGACTGGGGACGTTCAAACAGTTGCTCGGGCGTGCCGGCTTCGACGATCTCGCCTTCGTCCATAAATACCACCTGGTCGGCAACGCGTCGGGCGAATCCCATCTCATGTGTCACCACCACCATTGTCATGCCACGCTGACACAGCTCGGCCATCAGCGTCAGCACGCCTTTCACCAGTTCGGGGTCGAGTGCGGAGGTGGCTTCGTCAAACAGCATCACTTCCGGTTCCATCGCCAGCGCCCGGGCGATGGCCACGCGTTGTTGCTGCCCCCCGGAAAGATCGCGCGGTCGATGATCGGTGCGTTGTGCTAATCCCACTTCGGCCAGACGTTGCCTGGCAATGCTCAGCGCCTTCGCTTTCGGCTGGCCTTTGACTTTCCACGGTGCCAGCGCCACGTTTTCCAGCGCGCTGTGGTCGGGGAACAAATTGAAGTGTTGAAACACCATGCCGATGCGCAGTCGCAGCGCATCGGGTTTGTCTTTTAATACCGAGCGGCCGGCGAGTAAAACATCGCCGCTTTTCGGTTCATGCAGGCGGTTTATGCCCCGCAGTAACGTCGATTTTCCCGACCCGGAAGGGCCGATAATGCAGGTCGTGGTGCCGGGGGCGATGGCTAACGACACATTGCGCAGCACTTCAATCGGGCCGTATGCCAGGGTCAGATTGCGCAGCTCAAGGCTTGCACCATGAAAGGCAGAAGAGGTTGCCATGTTAATGTCCTTGTCCGCTGGTCAGAGAGGCAGTGGGCGCGACCGCCCGTTTTACATCCACTTCATCGATTTCTTTTAAACCGCTCTGAGGGGCCGCAGCACGACGGCGTCCGGTGCGGTAACGGATATCGATGTGGTTCACGGCGTGCGTGAGTGGCACGGTAATCACCAGATAAAACAGGCCGGCCAGCATCAGTGGAGACAGGTTGCCGCTCAGTACCGCAGCATCCTGGCCTACCCGGAACAGCTCTCGCTGATAAGTCATCAGCCCCAGCAGGTACACCAGTGAAGAGTCTTTGATGATGGCGATAAACTGGTTCACGATGGCGGGTAATACACGCCGGATGCCCTGTGGAATGATCACCAGCCGCATGGCCCGGCTATAACTCATGCCCAGCGCCCGACAGGCTTCCATCTGACCCTGTTCGATGCTCTGAATACCCGCACGAAAGATTTCACCCATGTAGGCACTTGCAATCAGGCTTAGGGCAAAGATGCCGAGGGGATAAGGCGTGGGGCCAAATAACTGGTAACTGAAACGCGCCAGCCCCTGACCAATAAGCAAAATGGTGAGGATGGAAGGCAGGCCGCGAAACAAGTCGGTATACAGCCGGGCAGGCAGGCGCAGCCAGCGCGAAGGTGAGATCCCCATCAGCGCCAGGATCAGGCCGAAAAAGGTGCCAAGTAGCGTGGCCGACACCGAGATAATCATGGTGTTAACCAGCCCCGTTGCCAGCAACTGGGGCAGGACGTCCATCATCGCAGGGATATCGAAGAAGGTACGCGAAAGAATAGTAATGAGATCCATAGCCGATTCTCTTTTGCGGGTGACAGACAGGGTCCATCACCAGGTACATTCACACGCACAACGTGCGCGGCGATTAAGGGTGCTGGGGCAGGTACTGTGCAGGCATCGGCGAGCCAGGGAACCACTTCTCATAAAGCTTTTCCCAGGTGCCATCCTGCATCGCATCTTTAATGGCTTTATCCAGCGCCGCTTTGAACGCTGGCTTGTTTTTGGCTATCGCCACCCCGGCAGGCGCATCAAAAGAAGGGATATTCGCGGCCATGACCAGATTGAAGCGCGCGGCATAATCTTTGGCGGCTTCATAATCAAGGAAGGTGGCATCAAGCGTGCCGTTATTCAGCGCGGAAACCGCCGCGTTGTTGTCAGGAAACCGAACCAGGTCGGTCTGTTTAAAGTGCTGCAGCGCATAGGTTTCCTGCAGCGTTCCCTGAATCACGCCCAGTCGCTTATGGGCCAGCGTCTCGACATTTTTCACGCCAGAATCACTGCGCGTTAACACCGTCAAATAACCCGCCAGATAACCTGTCGAGAAATCCACGGTTTTTTCACGGGCGGGGGTAATGCCGATTGCGGCTACGCCCGCGTCATATTGCCCGTTGGCGACGGCGGGCAGGATGGCAGAGAAATCTTGCCCAACGAAATCCACCTTATCGATCCCGATGCGATTGGCTACATTTCTGAAAAATTCGACGTCAAAACCGGTGAAATTGCCGTTTTTGTCCGTAAAAGTATAAGGCTTTGAATCACCCAGACTGGCGACACGCAGGTGCCCCGGTTCGATTAAGCCATACGGATTGTTATCACTTGCCGCGTGTGCACTGAAGCTGGCTGAGAGCATTACAGCAATGCCAAACAGGGCTGCGGATAAAGAGGGTAAACGTTTATGCGATGTCATAAAGCTCTTCCGATTTTGCAGGTGAAACGTCAGAGTCCACTTAGCCGGTGATATTATATTGAGACCGGTCTCAGTGAGGCGTAAAATGAAACCGGTGCTTGTTGTGAGACCGGTCTCAAGTGGATATAATGATATTAAGCACACGCTTTAAGCAGCGTCAATCCAGATGTTATCAACTTGTGATTCGAAATAATTATGACAACAAAAAAACCTCAATTACGGGGGCCGACGGTCGCGGATGTTGCACGCCAGGCAGGCGTTTCCAAAGCGCAGGCAGCAAGAGCGTTAGGCGGATATGGATCGGTCAGTGAAGATGTTCAAACCCGTGTGGCTCAGGCGGCGGAAACGCTGGGCTATCGGCCCAATGAACTGGCACGCAGCATGAACACCGGGCGTTCAAATACCCTTGGCGTCATCGTGGGCGATATCGAAAACCCCCATTTTGGGCTGGCATTACGCGGCATGGCCGATGTTGCCCGCCAGGCGGGTTTTCATTTGCTCCTGAGTAACAGTGATGAAACCGTGGAAGAGGAGCGAGAAGCCGTACGTGTGATGCTGGATAAACGCGTCGATGGCATCATTGTGGCGCCCTGTAGCTCCCTGGCACGGGATAATGAACATCTGAAACAGGTGCTGGTGGAAGGGCGGGCACTGATGACGTTTGACCGCTCTGTCGAAGGGCTGGAGGTGGAAACGATTCAGGCAAACTTTCTGAACGTGGCAAAGCATGCCACGGAATTATTACTGAACGCTGGCCACCAACGTATCGCTTATCTTTCCAGTATGCGCATCGCAACACCTTATTCCCACTCTGTGGCGCTGGGGCCCACGCCTGTCGCGCAACGTGTTAAAGGCATGATTGATGCGCACCATGAAGCGGGAAAGGTTCTCGATCCGGCCCTGGTCCGTCTGAATGCTATTAATAATGACTGCATTGAGCAGATCTTAACTGAACTGCTCGCACTCTCCGATCCGCCCAGCGCATTGATCGCCTCGGATAATCTCATTGCCATGGGGATACTGCGCGGACTGGCAAAACGCGGGCTACGCGTTCCCGAGGATATCTCGTTCGTGATGTATGATGATTTTCCCTGGACCGAACTGATGACGCCGGCGATTACCGTCGTGGCGCAGCCAGTGTATGAGATGGGCAGAGAGGCTGCGCGCAGGCTGATCTGCCATATCCGACAGCAACCGGCCGGCGCGTTACCTGAGTTTGAAAGCTGGATGGTGGTGCGGGGATCGATTGGCGAAAAGCGGCCAAAAGCGTGCAGAGAATCTGGCGGCTAGCTTGCGTTGTTGGCAGCAACCACGGCAACCGCATTGATCTCCAGAGACCGCTGTTCGGGTTGTAATCAACCAGCTTATCAGCCGTCGTGATGTCGGCGCCTTCACTGCGCGAGCCTTAAGAATCTGCGTTTCAGCAGATGAACAACTGCTATTACTCTCTGGCGCTGGGGGTGTTGCCCGCCGCCCTCAGTGCTTGCCACGCTTTCTGATTAATCGAATAAAACAGGCTGGGTGGTGCATTGTCGACATCATAGATCTCGTCGATAAACCGCAAACCGGTTTTTTCCAGCACGCGTATTGAGGCCTGATGAGGGCGTCTTACCGAGGCTGAAATCGTCTCCAGCCCCAGTTCGCCAAAACCATAGTCAACGGCGAAGCGTGACAACTCGGTAGCGAACCCTTTGCCCCAGGCGTGGGTGGCGAAGCGGTAGCCAAGGTTGTTGACGGTCCTTTCGCCATAGGTGCGCACGCTTAATCCACCAAAGCCGATGATGATCTCTGGCGCTTCCTGGGTCGCTATCGCCCAGCTGTCATAGCCATAACGCTGAAACGACGCCAGTCTGTCGGCCAGCACCTTTTGCGCGTGGGCCAGGTCAGGATAAGGGCCTGCGGGGTTAAACGTATTGGTCGCGGGGTCGCCGTAAATGCTGAACAGATCCTTGTCATCGGAAGGGCGCATAGCTCTGAGCAACAAACGCGCGGTCTGAAGATGCACTATAAACCTCACTGTAAAGTCATCTGAATGGCGTATTAATAGCCTGTTTACTCAACAAGGAGAAGTGATGAATATTCAGCAAATGCGTATTGCGCGGCCCGTGAGCGATGTAGCCGCAAGCAGCAGCCTGTATTGTGCCGGTCTGGGACTCACGCGCATGGGAGAATTCACGGATCATGAGGGTTTTAGCGGGGTGATGTTGGGCGATAAAACCCTGTCATGGCATCTGGAATTTACCCAATGTCATCACCATCCTGTACAACCGGCTTCGACAGCCGAGGATCTTCTGGTGCTTTATCTGCCGGATGAAACCCACTGGCAACAGCGCTGCTCAGACCTGACGCGCGCAGGCTTTGTGAGAGTCACCGCGTTTAATCCTTATTGGGAGAAAAACGGCGCAACCTTTCAGGACAACGATGGTTATCGGCTCGTGCTTCAGCACGGCGCGTGGCAACCTTAACGCCTGCCTTTTCAGTTTCGCGCGTTACAGGCGCTTTGTTTCAGTTAATGCGAAGCAAAGCGCAACGCACTATCGTCGCCAGACGTTAATTTTATGGCAATCAATTAAACGTTAATGCATGGCATATTTTCATTTACGTTGTCGATAGAGCGAATTCTTGCCTGTAACCAACAGGGTTTTACGACTGACATCGGCTTTTTTTAAAACTCAGCGCAACGGCTAAGCCACGGAATTTTTCACAGGCACTACAGCAACTGCCATTCTGATGCCCGATCTTGTTAACGCAATTTCCCCGCGATTCTTTTGCTTTTACCTCTACCGCACGCATCTTTTTCATGGTGGCTGAGGTCAGCGTGATTCGTCGTTAAACGCCTACTGCGCCGCACACTTTCCGCATAAGCGACTAACAGCGATAGCGGACGTGATGGTTAGCGGATTCGTCAGGCAATGCCCACGTCTGTCAAAGTGGACATCTCTGCGTGCGAAAGCCTGGTGTTGGTGCCGGGATAAACGCATGGCATGATGGGGAACGTTTTCTAGCCAAAGAGCCAACACGTGATCAATATTGCCTGCTTACATACCGCCGCCAGCAATATCGCCATCTTTGACGATGCTGCCCGGCAGCTTAATCTGACGCATCTGCAGCTCAGCCATCTGGTCATGCCGCACCTGCTGGCGGAAGCCGAAGCCAGCGGTGGCCTGACGGCAGGGCTTTACGATCGGCTGGTGATGCTGCTACAGGATCTGCAACCGCATTTTGATGTCATTCTGATCACCTGTTCAACGCTTGGGCCGGTTTCTGCCGCGTTTTTTCCGCTCAAAAAACCCTGCGCTGTCTGGCGTACCGACGGCATGTTGGCAAAAGCCGTGCACAGCAATGAGAAAAAAACGGTGGTGCTTTGTGCCGCTGAATCCACACTCGGCGCAACACGGGCACTTTTCTGCACTAACGGACGGACGCCTGAAGTGCGGCTTATCCCGGATGCGTGGCAGCGATTTAAAGCGGGTGATGAGGCGGGATATCTTCACTGTGTGCGTACGGCGGTAGAAGATGCCTGGCTGCAGGGCGCAGAGCAGGTGGTGCTGGCTCAAAGTTCGATGGCACCGGTTGCGCAGTTTTTTACACCGCAACGTCAGCCGTTGTCAGGGCCTCATCTGGCGCTGCTGCAGTGTCATCATCACCTCAACCGTTGAGGCCGCAACCAGGTTGCGGCCCGTACAGGTTATTCGTCTGGTTTCAGCGTGCCTTTTGCCCCGTGGGGTTCTGAGCGCAGATACTGTGGCGGTGCTTTGACGTTGGCGCTAAATTCAGCCGCGGCGTGCCATGGCCAGCGCGGGTTATAAAGCATTCCACGGGCCAGTGCGACCAGGTCGGCTTCGTCCTGTTGTAAAATCGCCTCGGCCTGCTGCGGCTCGGTAATCAATCCCACCGCAATCACCGGAATACCAATTTGCTGGCGGATATCGCGCGCAAAGGGAACCTGATAGTTTGGTCCGACCTTGATCTGCTGCTGTTCAGACAGCCCACCGCTGGAGACGTGAATATAGGCGCAGTTCAGGGATTCAAGCTGCTTTGAGAAGGCGATGGACTGGCTGACATCCCATCCACCCTCTACCCAGTCGCTGGCTGAAATCCGCACGCCAACCGGAATCTCTGCCGGAACGGCTTCGCGCACCGCCTTAAACACCTCTAAAGGAAAACGCATCCGGTTTTCCAGCGAGCCGCCGTATTCATCGCTCCGCACGTTGGATAACGGGGAAAGGAACTGATGCAGCAGATAGCCATGGGCGGCGTGAACTTCAATTAATTCAATCCCCAGACGAACGGCGCGTTTTGCCGTCGCGACAAAGGCATTTTTAACGCGCTCAAGATCGCTGACCTGCATTTCCAGCGGAAGATGCTCGCCGTCACTGAACGACAGGGCAGAGGGGGCAAGGGTTTGCCAGCCGCCATCCTGAGGCGCAATCTGCTTGCCACCTTCCCAGGGAACGGTACAGGAGGCTTTACGCCCGGCATGGCCTAACTGAATCCCGATAGGCATGTCGGAATAGTGGCGAATATCGTGCAGGACGTCAGCCAGCGCGGTTTCGGTTTCATCGTTCCACAAGCCCAGGTCGCCGTAAGTGATTCGGCCAATATCTTCAACGGCGGTGGCTTCAATAATCAACAAGCCTGCGCCCGAAAGGGCGAGATGGCCAAGGTGGATACGATGCCAGGCGGTCGCACGACCTTCCTCGGCCGAATACTGACACATGGGCGCAATAACGATCCTGTTATCCAGGGTTAACTCACCCAGAGAGAAGGGGGAAAAGAGTTTACTCATAAAAACCTCATTGTCTGCGCTCGGTTAACAGTCTGGTGAAAACTATAGTGGCTGATTG
Organism: Pantoea sp. SJZ147; assembly: GCF_007828605.1. Taxonomy (NCBI): domain Bacteria; kingdom Pseudomonadati; phylum Pseudomonadota; class Gammaproteobacteria; order Enterobacterales; family Erwiniaceae; genus Pantoea; species Pantoea sp. SJZ147. The sequence continues at coordinate 182,754 of NZ_VIVB01000001.1, read as the reverse complement.
GCAAACGCGTGCGTAAAGCAGCGTAACAATTTATTGGTGATGACGGTTACCGTATTTAGTTACAGCATACATATAAAGTGAAACTAACAGGTGCAATATGAGGATAAGTCATGGGCTGTAGATAATGGAGTCTATCAGCCTAAGCAGGCAAAAGGGGCGTGAACCCTGCTGTTAATGCCGACGATAACAGCAGGGTTCAGGGCGTAGAATAACGCGTTGCGAAGATTGATCGGTCACAATCAGGCTCTCTGCAATGCCTTCTCATCAAGCGAATACAGGGTAGCTGTCGCTTCCAGAATATGCTGCTGGTCATTACCGGGCTTATGGGAATCGACGTGGGTAATGTGATAGCCGACCGCACCGGCCTCAGTCGCTTTGCGCAGCAGTGCATCCGTGATTTCTTCCATCGAGGTTGCCCAGGTCACGGTCGTCACGCCCATCGGCTTGATAGCATTTTTTTCTTCCTGGGATAAGCCAGTGCGGATAAAAACGGGGCTTACTGTCTGAGGAGAAAAGATAGACAAAATATCCTGAACAAGTGCTTTCATTTTCGTGCTCCTGAGTATCTGAATTTACAGCATCACGCGCCTGTTAAGCGCCATCGATTTATTAATTCGCCATGGGTTCGATTAACGCATGCATGTTAAGGACTGTCGGCAAAAGTTATAAAATACCTTTTCGAGTTAACGAATTTGGCTTTTCTTGCTAATCAGATGCTTATGAAAGCTTCAGCCACACTTGAGCTGAAATATGGCAGGTTTTTCGTGTCTGCTTACAGGTTGTGAAATCCAGATACAAAATATCAACACAAAACTAACAATTGAGCGGGGAGCGCACGAAGTGCGTTGAAAAGGGCGCATGGCTGCACGATAAGCAAACATAACCGACGTGTTGCATTGGGCCATGATGAAGACATCGCCACGATATTGTCATCACCGACTGCCTGGTCGCGAGCGTGCCAACCATCCCATTTCTGCCGCTTTTTTTTACAACGTCAGCAATATTATGCCGCCTCATTCGTCTACCTCATCACACAGGATTGTTAATTACTGATGAGGTCACCTTGATATGAGAGATATTGATAACCATCCGTTCCGTCATGCCCGTGGTATGGGCAGAAACCGACTGGCGAAGCCATTGATCGTCGGTGTCGTTTTAATTGTCGCGCTGTGTCTGCTGGTCATGTCACTATGGAACGCCTTACTGCCCGCCATTATTGGGGTCAAAACGATCGGTTTCTGGCAGTCTGCGGGACTGTTGTTACTGTGCCGGATTCTGTTTGGCGGATTGGGGATCAGGCCGGGGATGTTTGGCCATGCCCGACGCCGTATGCATGAGCGCTGGATGCAGATGACACCAGAACAACGAGACGCATTTATGAAGCAACGTCGTGACGGTTTTGGTCATCGGGGACACCATTGCCGGGATAAAGCACGGAACGAACAGCCGCCGTCTCCCAATGACAGCCATGATGCCCGGACTGAGTAGACGATGAAGGCCAGCGCATCGCAAACCTCATCATGGATAAAAGCGCTTACGCTCTGCAGAACAAAACTCCACTCTTTTATTCGCGCCCGTACCTCAGCACGCGATGAGGCTGAGGATATTTTGCAGGAAATTACCTGTCAGCTGATGGGCGTGGAACAGCCGGTTGAGAATATCTCCGCCTGGCTGTTTCGTGCAGCGCGAAATGAAATGACGGACCGGGCGCGTAAGAAGCGGGAACTGCCGCTTTCCGTCTTCAGGGAAAACGATGAGGAGGAGGCGGTAGAAAACGAACTGGCTGAAACCCTGTTTGGCCTTCCGCAAACGCCAGAAGATGATTACCTCAGAGCACTGCTCTGGGACGCGCTGGAAGAGGCATTATCCGAACTTCCGCCCGCTCAGTTTGAGGTGTTTGACCAGACGGAGCTACAGGGGATCAGCTATAAAGCGCTCTCACAATCAACCGGGATAAGTGTTCAGACCTTGCTGTCGCGCAAGCATAAAGCGGTGCTGTATCTGCGTATGCGTTTGCGTGCGGTCTACGACGATCTGGTAAATAACGACTAAAAAAGGCGGCCACTGGCCGCCAGAGTGCGCCTTATCATCTGGTCTTTATAAGAATGACAAGATCAGCCTTTCACGCCACCGGCGGTCAGGCCGTTCACCAACCAGCGTTGCGCCAGCAGGAACACCAGGGTAATAGGAATCGCAGAGAGAACGGCGGCGGCGGCAAAATCGCCCCACAGATAGTTTTGCGGGTTAAGGTATTGCTGCATTCCCACCGCCAGCGTGTAGCTGTTGACATCGCGCAGCAGTAGCGAGGCCACCGGTACTTCAGTCACCGCAGCGATAAACGCCAGAATAAACACTACCGCTAAAATGGGCACCGACAGGGGCAGCAGCACCAGTCGAAATGCCTGCCACGGCGTCGCACCATCCAACGCAGCCGCTTCCTCCAGCGAACCGTCGATGGTTTCAAAATAGCCCTTTATCGTCCAGACATGCAGCGCGATGCCGCCAAGATAGGCAAAGATCACGCCGCCATGCGTATTCAGCCCAATAAACGGCAGGTATTGCCGGATGAGGCCGAACGGCTCGGCTCGACGTCCGCGCGGCAAACATTAATCAGCAGTGTTAAAGGCAAGGGGTAATCACTCCTACAGTGCTGATTTGTTGCTTCTTACGCGCTAAGGCGCACCTTTTTACGCCTAATGTCTGTCCAGTGGGGTAATAACATCACGATGCGGAGTCTGCCCATCATTCCTTCCATTTACGGGCACGTTCCTGCAGCCTTGCCAGGCACAATTTCTAACCTAAACAGTTAATTTTAGGTACGCGATCGCGTTTGAGGACGCACATCATTGACGGCGCTGATACAAGAAAGGCTCTACCACATCAGGAGTCTTAATTATGTTTATGCGTTTACTGATCCCGGCAGTTGTTTTGTTATTCAGCGTATCTGTTATAGCCAGTAACGGCTTTCGACAACTCAAAATAGGCCAAAACCAACGCCCTTTTGAAGTTGCGGTCTGGTATCCCACCGAGACGCGCTCGCCGTTAGAGTTGGTTGCGGATAATCCTGCCTTTGAAGGAGTGAATGTGATAAGAAATGCAGAACCCTCCGCCGGGCACCATCCCTTGTTACTTTTATCTCATGGTTATGGCGGGAACTGGCGCAACCTTGCATGGCTTGCTGATGCGATGGCCACTCAGGGTTATATCGTGGTCGTGCCTAACCATCCCGGCACAACCACTCAGGATTTAACCGCCGCGCACGCTCAGCAACTTTGGCAACGGCCGCAGGATCTCGTCAAGGCGCTGGACATGATTACGGCCGATCCTTCCCTTGCTGGATACGTTGATCATGACCGAGTGGCGGCCGTCGGGCACTCCCTTGGCGGCTGGACAGTGATGGAATTAGCTGGAGCGCGTTTTGATACTCAACAGTTTGTTGCTGACTGCCTGCAACATGCTGAACTGTCCAGCTGTCGGCTCACGCAAAAACTGGGCATTCAGCACGCGCTAACAGCGGGACAGCTGGAAGCGAATCTTCGGGACCCACGAATAAAGGCTGTCGTCACGCTGGATCTTGGACTGGCGCGAGGACTAACGCGCGTCAGCCTTACACAGGTGACCTCGCCAGTGTTGGTTTTGGCTGCAGGTGTTGACTCGCCAGCGCTACCCGCCAGCCTGGAATCACAATATCTTAGTGATAATCTTATGCAGTACGTTGTGAATTACAGAGTAGTGCCAGGTGCAACACATTTCAGCTTTATGCAGTTATGTAAACCGCAAGGCGAAAGCCTTATTGAAAAAAGCGCACCCGGTGAAGGGGAAGTTTGCCATGACGGTGCGGGCGTCAGCCGCAGCGCGTTACATAAAATACTGGCGAATGAAATCAGCGGGTTCCTTAACACCGCACTTCATTACCAGCCATAACCTGGCGGAATGCGGTTGGTGTTTTGCCAGTAATGCGCAGAAATTCACGGTTAAAATTCGACTTACTTATAAAGCCGGTTTCCAGCATGATATCCGTGATTTTCAAATGTGGATGGCACAACATCTCCTGCGCCTTTACCACCCGAAAGGCATTGAGCCACTGCGAAACATTACACTGTCGCGTGGCGTTCACGGCACGAGAAATTTGCCGGGCTGGGATGCCGAGTTTGCGTGCGAGTTTATTCAGGGTCAGATCATGATCAAGATAGTAATCATGTTCACGAATTTGCGTTTCCAACTCCAGACACAACGCTTCGAGTGATTCATCCTGCAGCGGGTTGCTGTCTGCCAATGAGGGCGTCATAGTTTCGGTGTGGTGCTTCGGCTCCGGAAGACGTTTGGCAGCGAGCAAAATCGCAAGGCAAATCAAAGGCAGTAGTGTGCCCTGAAACACGGCAATCAACCCGGGCGCGATATCTATTCTCAGGCTAATTGCCGCATCGGCGAGGGCCGAAAAGCAAAGGAAGCATCCTGCGGCCAGCATCATCTTCTGCGTAAGAGAAGCTTTACTAAAGCGTGATATTGAAAAGAAATCGGCTCCGTTTCCTGCCGTACGCAGCAGTGCAATGCCGTACCCGGCGTAGAGGATAAAAAGCAGGCAATCTGTTAGCGCGGGAAGAAACAGCTGGATGAACACCATACCGTATACAGGAAGGGTTGCCAGTCTCAGGCGACGTGCACGCGAGTAATATGTGAGATCGGTAAAACAAGACCATGCCACAGCCGGTAAGAAGGTTGCCAGTAGCGCCTGCAAGGGTTTCAAAAGGGCGAAATGCCACTCCCATCTGATGATGCCCAGCGCGATAAGCAGCGCTGAGGCGGCGATAAAAAGCATCGCGCCGCGGTATTCGCGCCGCCCGGAAACCATCAACAACATCATTAAAATCAGCAGTGCCAAAAGCGTGATAACAGGGAAGGGAATGGAAAACATGCGATGCGTCCGCAAAGTGTGTTGGCGTTATCTTGACATATTTGCTGCACCACAGGTTAGCGAAACGCTCGTTTGCTTTATCAATAAAATGCACAGGCTGCGGGATAAACGGGCGCTTCAAAACGCACAGGCAGCAGCACGCTGCCTGTCTGTGCCGTTATTTAACGCGACGTGTATCGGGCATCAGTAAGGTGGCAAAGCCCAGCAGTGGAAGAAAGCCACAGGCGTTGTACACCGTGGTGATGCCGTACCAGTCCGCAAATTTCCCCAGCGCCGCCGCCGCAATCCCGCCAATACCAAACATGGTGCCAAACATAATCCCGGCCACCATGCCGGTGCGACCTGGCAGGACTTCCTGCGCATACACCACCAGTGCGGCAAACGCCGATGAAAAGACCAGACCAATACAGACGGTCAGCACGGCGGTCCAGAACAGATTGGCATGCGGCATCAGCAGCGAGAACGGGATAACGCCCAGAAACGAGATCCAGACCACTGCCTTACGACCAATACGATCGCCGACCGGCCCTCCCACCAGGGTGCCGATCGCCACGGCGGCCAGAAAGGTAAACAGGTAGATCTGAGCCTGAGGGATCGGGAGCTGAAAACGCTCAACCAGATAGAAAATGTAGTAGTTACTAATAGAAGCAATGTAGGTAAATTTTGCCAGCAGCAGCACACCGACCACCGACAACGCCAGTTTCACATCTCGCGGGGACAGCGATCGCAGTGACTGGCCGTTATGTTTTTTCATGTGTGCATGGCCGTGCTTAACCGTCCAGCGGCTGATGCCGGAAAGGACAATGACCGCAAACAGCGCAATCAACATCAGCCAGCCCACCGCCAGCTGCCCATGCGGAATAATCAGCATCGCGGCCACTAAAGGCGCAAAGGCCGTGCCGATATAGCCACCGACCTGAAAGGTGGACTGCGCCGTACCAAAGTGCCCGCCCGATGCCATGCGTGCCACACGGGAGGCTTCAGGGTGAAAGGTTGCGGAACCCACGCCGATCAGCGCCGAAGCAAGCAACACCACGGAGAAGTGCGGGGCTATTGCCAGCAGTCCGATGCCGAACAGGGTTGCCACCATGCCAGAAGGCAGCAGCCAGGGTTTAGGATGTTTGTCGGTATACAGGCCAATCCAGGGCTGCAACAGCGAGGCGGTCATCTGATAGATAAGCGTAATCAGGCCAATCTGCGCATAGCTGAGGGAAAAATTGGATTTCAGCAAAGGATAAATCGACGGCAGCATGGCCTGGATAAAATCGTTACAGCAGTGGGAAACCGCCACCGCGCCAAGAATCGACACCAGAATCTTCTGGCTGTCGTCAACGGTCGGGGCCAGGCCTGGCGGGTTTGATTTTACGTCGCTGGAGTAATCAGACATGGGGATTTCCGTATAGGCGGCTTTACGTTTGTTGACGTATCTTACCCCACGAAAAAACAGCGGTGCTGATAAAAGTGCTATTTATGGCAAATTAGTAAAATAATTGTTAATGCTCATAATGTTTTACTCAGGCAAACCGAGGCGGGCCTGTCCACATACACGCCATAGCGGTCGGTTTCCTGATAACCCTGACGCTGATAAAACGCCACTGCGCGGGTATTGATGACGCGGGTAGAAAGCCGAATCGCTTTATAGCCCCGCTGCCGGGCAAGTTGCTCTATGGCTGCCAGCAGCGCTGCGCCGGTTCCCGCACGCTGTCGGGTGGAAAACATGCGTTTCAGTTCGGCCGTATCAGGGGAAACATGCAGCAATGCGCCGCAGCCAACAGGGTTATCCGCATCATCGGTGGCCAGTATCCATAGCGCGTCGTCTGAGGGAGTAAAGTGATGCGTCCCGTCGTCGCCGGTGATTGACAACAGCTCGGCTGACAGACGGGCCGTCAACGTCTGCAGCGCCGGTGTGCATGCGGGGACGATCCTGGTATGGATCACTTTGCCTGGCCCCAACGGCTGCGCAGGTAGTTAACGGCCTGCTGGGTTTGCGGCTGATTCAGGTAATCTTCCCGGAACAAAATAGTGCCATCGATCTGCGGGATGGAATCGTTAAGATCCAGTTGTCTTTTTAGCTCCGGCACACCACCGTTAATCGTCCACTCCGGCTCATTTTTAGCCGGCACGCCAACCTTGTATAAAGCAATGCCGATATACAGGCGGGTTTTGGTTGGCTTCACCACGTTAGCCCACCAGTTTGCCAGCACATCATAGCGGGCGGCGCTGCGCGAGAAGGGCCAGTAAATCTGCGGCGCAATATAGTCCAGCAAGCCTTCCTGCACCCAACGGCGCGTATCCGCATAGGATTCATCATAAGCCGCCGCACCGCGCGTATCCGAGCCTGCCGCATCATGGGAGCGGTTACGCCAGACGCCAGCCGGGCTGACGCCAAATTCTACATTCGGCTTGAGCTGCTTAATGGTGTGAGATACCTGTTCGATTAACAACTGCGTATTGTGCCTGCGCCAGTCCGCTTTGGACGCAAAACCCTGACCGTATTGGATAAAGGTCTGGCTGTCATTCAGGGCAGAACCCGGTGATTCGGCATAGAAATAATCATCAAACTGCACGCCATCGATGTCATAACGTTTGACCACTTCTGCCACGATGCTGGTTATCCAGTCCCGGGCATCCGGAATACCGGGGTCGAGCACATAGCGATCCCCCGAGGTACGAATCCAGTCGCGATGCAGCACAAACACGCTGGCAGGCTGCTGTGACAGCGTGCGGTTAAGCTCAGCCACCGTTGAAGGTTTGGTATTCACCGAGACACGATAAGGATTAAACCAGGCATGTACCCGCATACCGCGCCTGTGCGCCTCATCGAGCATAAACTGCAGCGGATCGAAGCCCGGGTCCTGACCAATCTTTCCGGTCATCATGTCTGACCAGGGCAGGATTTTTGATCTCCACAGGGCCGTGCCGTCTGGTTTAACCTGAAAAAACACGGTATTGATGCCCAGGCTTTTCAGCTTATCCAGCTTATCGGTCAGCGCTTTTTTTTGCTGACTGACGCGCACGTAGTCATCGCTGATATTCACGGAGGCGATCGGTGGCCAGTCAAGCCGTGAAACCGTCGTCAGCCAGACGCCGCGCACCGGTTCATGATGTTGCACCGGTTGAGAAGGCAGCGGCGGTTGACTGGGGGACGGGAAGGGCGTAACCAGCGATTTAGGCGGTTCAGAGGCACAACTGACCAGCAGCAAGGCCGATGCGGCTAACAGGCCAGTTTTTACCACCGCGTTGAAGCGGAACAGGTCGCGAAAGGTGATGATGATAAACTCCGTGTAGCGCAGTCCTTGATGCAGGCTATTCTGATCCTATTTACCGCAAAGTCAATCAGCCCTGCCAGCATCAGGTCACGCAGTTTGCCTTACCCGGCGGCTATACTTTTTATGCTAATGCGTAACCTGAGCAAAGGAGCGATAAATGAAAACATGTAAAGGCAATAAACAGTCATTGCCGGTTCGCTATTGCAAACAGTGCCAGAAACCGATGACCTGGCGCAAAAAGTGGGAGAAATGCTGGGAAGAGGTGCAATATTGCTCCGAGCGCTGCCGAAGACAACGGCGAGGGAATACGCTGCAAGTCTGATCAGGACACATAATCGGCCCATGAGTCAGCCTAAACGCAACGATGTAACATTTAGCAAAAGTTATCCTGACATTTACATCACTGTTCCCACGCACCATCGCAATTACTGTACCAGGCTTAATGAATAGCGAATAACAGTGATTGTGGAGCAATATGAAAGAGCAAGAGAATACATCGGGCATTCATTCCTATGAAGGTGCCGCAGGCGGCTGGGGCGCCCTGAAAGCGGTGGCTGGCGCTATTCGTGGACAGATGGCGGTCAAGCAGGACGTCATCGCGTTGTTCAAGGTCAACCAGCCCGAAGGGTTTGACTGTCCGGGCTGCGCCTGGCCCGATCCCAAGCACACTTCCTCGTTTGAATTCTGTGAAAACGGCGCAAAAGCGGTTTCATGGGAAGCCACCAGTAAACGCACCACACCTGAATTCTTTGCTGCGCATACCGTCAGCGACCTGTGGCAGCGCAACGCCCATGAGCTTGAAGGCGAGGGCAGGCTGACGCATCCGATGAAGTACGATCCCGCCAGCGATACCTATCAGCCCATTGAATGGGAAACGGCCTTTAACGAAATTGGCGAGCGGCTGCGCAGCTATAACGATGCGGACAGCGTGGAATTTTACACCTCGGGTCGCGCCTCTAACGAAGCCGCGTTTCTCTGGCAACTGTTTGCCCGTGAATTCGGAACCAATAACTTTCCTGACTGTTCCAACATGTGCCACGAGCCGACCAGCGTTGGCTTGCCAGAGTCGATTGGCATAGGCAAAGGCACGGTGGAACTGGATGATTTTGACGACTGTGATTTGGTGATCTGCATTGGCCATAACCCCGGCACTAACCATCCACGTATGCTGGCAACCTTACAGGAAGTGGCAAAGCGCGGAGCCAGAATTGTGGCGATCAACCCGTTACGCGAGCGCGGGCTGGAACGTTTTACCGCACCACAAAGCCCGGTTCAAATGCTGACGCTGAGCTCAACAGAACTGGCCTCGACCTACTACAAAATTCGGGTAGGCGGCGATGCCGCGATGCTGAAAGGCGTGATGAAATGCTTGCTAGCGATGGATGAGGACGCCAGAGCGAAAGGCAATCCGGGCATCTTCGATCTCGCCTTTATTGAAGAACATACCCAGGGCATTGACGCGTTGAAAGCCGATTTGGCGGCGACAGACTGGGAGCACATCCTGAAAATCTCGGGTATGGAGCGTGAGCAAATTCAGCACATTGCCCATCTGTATGCCAATGCTGAACGCACGATCATTTGCTACGGCATGGGGATTACCCAGCATCAATACGGCACGCAAAATGTTCAGCAGATAGCCAATCTGCTGCTGTTGCGCGGCAATATGGGCAAGAAGGGCGCGGGTATCTGCCCTTTACGCGGTCACTCTAACGTACAGGGCGATCGTACCGTGGGTATTACTGAAATCCCCACAGAAAGCCTGCTGAACAGCATTGAAAAAGTGTTTGGTTTTAAACCCCCAGCCAAACACGGCCACGGCGCAGTTCAGGCCGTGCAGGCGATTCGCGATGGAAAAATCAATGCCCTGCTTTGCCTGGGCGGTAACCTGGCCGAAGCCATGTCCGACCCGCAGGAGACGTTCCCTGCCATGCGCAAGCTGGATTTAGTGGTGCACATGGCCACCAAACTGAATCGTTCTCATTTGTTGCTGGCAAAACACAGCTATCTGTTCCCGGTGTTGGGACGCACAGAGATTGACCAGCAGCAATCCGGTGCGCAGAGCGTAACCGTTGAAGATTCCATGTCGATGGTTCACGCCTCTCGCGGTACGCTTGAACCCGCCTCACCGCATCTGAAATCCGAGCCAGCACTGGTTGCCGGTCTGGCAAAAGCCACGCTGCCGGGCACTGTAGTGGACTGGGACAGTATGATCGCTGACTACAGCACCATCCGTAACGCCATTGAGAAGGTGGTGCCGGGCTTCGACAACTTTAATGAGCGCCTCCAGCAGCCGGGCGGTTTTCGTTTACCTAATGGCGCATCGGAACGCGTCTGGCATACGCCGTCGGGTAAAGCACAATTCTTGCTCATGGACGGCATCAACGAAGATCCGCGATCGTTCAAATGCCATGATTTGGTGCTGACCACGTTACGCAGTCACGACCAGTACAACACCACGCTTTACGGCCTGGACGACCGCTATCGCGGTATCAAAGGACGCCGGGATGTGTTGTTTATCAGTGAAAATGAGGCGGAGAAAAACGGGGTTCGCATGGGCGATCAGGTCAACATCATTGCGCTGGACCCGGACGGTAAGCCTACCCATCGTCGACTCAATAATCTGACCATCGCGGTCCATGACATGGCCGACGGCTCTGTCGCAGCCTATTATCCCGAGGCCAATGTGCTGATCCCACTGGACAGTTACGACACAAAGAGCGGTATTCCCTCCTATAAAAGCACCCCGGTGATGATGGAACCCGCCCGGTCAGAAGTACCAGCGGACGCGGCGACCCTGCGCTAATCGCTTTCTGCTGGCATAAACCAAACCTTAACGAACAGCCATCTGAGTGGAAATCTCTGCTCAGATGGCTATACAATCGCCGCGAATTTTACTCATGAGGCAATCAATCTTGGACAAAAGTCCCGAACGATTACACCTGGCTTCTGCAGTAAGATAGTCTTCTGGCTGTCTTAACTGCGCGTTAAGATGGCGGTTTTACAATCATCCCTCCACAACGTGATGCGCTCTGTGCATCAGCGCCTGCTGTAATCCATTTTATTCATCTTTACTTTTCCGTCCTGCGCATACTGCGTGGCGGAGAGAGGTTTATCATGGACTGGAAAATCTTTTTATTGCGCGTGTCGGCTGCGCTGATTCTGGGTGCGCTCATCGGCAGCGAACGTCAACTGCGTCAACGCATGACCGGCTTACGCACCAACGCGCTGGTCAGCACCGGCGCCTGCCTGTTTGTGCTGATGACCCAATGTGTACCGGGCATTGCCACCGACGCCACGCGCGTTGCCGCCTATGTGGTTTCCGGCATCGGCTTTCTCGGCGGTGGCGTGATTATGCGCGACGGGTTAAATGTGCGCGGCCTGAATACCGCCGCCACGTTGTGGTGTACTGCGGCCGTCGGCGTATTGTGCAGCATGGGGTTATTGCTCGAAGCGGCGATTGGCTGCATGGTGATTCTGTGCGCCAATATCCTGCTGCGCGAGCTGGCGCTGGGCATCAATCGTCAGTCTATCGTGTCGGCTGACGAGGCGGTACAGCATTATAAAGTGCAAATCGTTTGTCTGGCTCAGGATGAAGTTCAGGTGCGCAGCCTGATGCTGCACAGCCTGGGCAACAGCGGCTTGCGCCTGCAGTCGCTCCACAGTGAAGATCTGGACCCGCCGCACCGCATGGAAGTGAATGCCGAAGTGATGGGGCAGCCCAGCATGACCGGGCAGCTGGAAAGTCTGGTAAGCCGTATCAGCCTGGAGAAAGGTGTCAGTTCAGTGCGCTGGCAGTTGTGCGGGCTTGATCCAGATGAAAATGGGTAGGGAAAAAACAAGCAGCGCTACGTGAATTCTGAACGATGAGCAGGAGAGCGACCCAGTCAGATTAAACGTAGCGTTGTTATTTGGGTTCAATAAAATCTGTTTCCAGAAGGGGGGTTTTACGCTATATAACTATGACCTGATGCTCAAAGTGTAAGGTTAGGTAAAGCGGAGCTTTGATATTTCTATAGGCGAATGAATAGGTTATAAAGCTATTAACTTTGCTGGCCTCTTATCTTTACTGTGCGGATTACTCGATGAAGCGTAGAACATCTTTCTTTTTACTTTCCGGCCTTATATTGCTGATGTCCGGCTGCAGTCATCATCCTCGCTCAGACGCTCCCGAGGACACTTCCGCATCGGATTCAACGCAAAACCCTGACTTAATCCCGATTGTTGCTGCATTGCATGACCAAATGCATACCTGGCATGACACACCGTACCAATGGGGCGGAACGCAACTGTCGGGCGTCGACTGTTCGGGCTACGTCTGGCGCACCTTGCATGACCGCTTTAATCTGCCGATGGATCGCGTGACAACCGCCGATCTCCTGCATATGGGCGTTCGCGTCACGCCGGAACATTTACAGCCGGGCGATTTGGTCTTTTTCCGCATCGGCGGTGGTATGCATGTTGGGTTCTACGATACTGACCATCAGTTTATTCATGCCTCTGCCAGCAAAGGCGTGATTCGTTCTTCACTCGATAATCCGTACTGGAAATCCGTTTACTATCAGTCTCGCCGTCTGACACGTGAATATGGCGCACAGGTGACGCTGAATCGGGCAAGTTAATGCGTTGAACACAGGCGTTCTGCCCGAGCAAAGCATGAGTGGAGAAATCAGCCACGCGTCTCACGACAGAATGGTGGCTTATCTCCGCTCACTCAAACCTCAATGTGCCATGTGTTGCAGCCACGCTTAACGGGGCGAGGCAGCCGTTATGTAGCAGGTTGGAGTTTCTATTGGTTACTGTAAAGGCGCGCGTTACGCCTGCGGCTCCACAGATGCCTTCGTTTGCAACGCGTTATTTAATGGTTTGTCGTGATGCCCATTGCTCGGGCGTCAACGTTTTTACATCAAACTGATCGCGCGTCCGGCAATAAGTATTCCCACCCATACGACCAATCGCGTCCATAAGGTGCTGATCGATGTGCAGGTTTTCCAGGTTAACCGCATCGCTACGCACATAGACGCCGACCACTTCACCAAGAATAATTTCGCGCGCGGGGCCGACCTGCAAAGTGGTATGTCGGCGGCATTCCAGCGCGGCTGGCGCGGCAAGAATGCGCGGGCTGCATACCTTGTTGCCCGGAACGGTAGCCAGGCCAGCTTCACGCAGTTCATCCACCTCTGGCGCAAATTTAATCGCGCAAACTTCCATTTGTTCGACCAGCGCCTGGTCCACAATATGCACGGTAAATTCGCCCGTTTCACGAATGTTCCGGGCTGTGTCTTTAAAGCGCATATCGGCATAATTTTCGACACCAATAGCAACAATGGCCGGATCGTGAGTTAACACGTTGAAGAAGCTAAACGGTCCGGCATTCGCGTGCCCGTTTTTATCAACGGTAGTCACCAGGGCTACGGGGCGCGGTATCACCGTACCAATCAGTATTTTGTAGCGTTCCCGTTCGCCTAATGATGCGAAATCAAACCAGGTGTGCGAATTCATATCAAACTCCGGCTGCAATACGGTGGGTTTCAAGCGGCGTATGGCGGCTAAGGTTTTCGAAGCCGTCCTGGGTCACCACATAACAATCGCCGATGTTGCAACCGGCCGATAACGGCTCAAGCCATTGGGTGTGCAACACAAACACCATACCTTCCTCCAGACGATCGTAATTGTGAGACGAAATGTTGAAGCTGTTTTGCCCGCCCGCCATGCCGACTGAATGGCCCAGATTCGGGTTATGTGGGCCATGAGTGGCAGGGTAAACATGCATGAGTTTGCGTCCCTGTGCTTCCCAGTCTGCATCCGGGACATACTGTTGCGGAATTAAACGTGCTTCGCCGTCCGGCATGGGTGACCAGTTATACGGCATGCTGCGGGCTTCGGGTGAGGTCAACAGTCCCTGCGCGATCATGGGTGCAAAGGCAGCATTGTTAATATCACGCATTAACGCGCCCGGCTTAATGCGTTGCTCCGCACGTTTAACGCCTTCAGTACAAGCGTTTAACACCAGCTCCTGGCGGGCGGTAATATCGCCCACGGCAATCATGCGCGCCGTCTGGGCGGTATAGCCGCGCCAGGTGACATTTGAGATATACAAATTGATCAGGTCACCCGGACGAACAATATGTCCGTAAGGCTTGCCGCAGTGCGTACCAAACGCATTGATACCAATTTGATAGCCATCGCCGGTCTCACCACCGAATGCCATTTGCGCGGCGGTAAAGGCCGCAAAGATTTCATGATCGGTGATACCCGGTTTCGCCACATGGTAAGCCGCTTGCGTACCGATGCTAATCAACTGTGCCGCCGCCCTGAACATTTCGATTTCACGCGCGGAACGCACTTTTTGCAGTCGGTCCAGAATGGCGTTGTCTGCAATCCATTGACTGCCGGGTAACTGGATTTCCAGCGACGCCCAAAAAGTCAGGCTGGTACGATCGCCAATTTTCCCAATCTGTGCACGCGCTAATCCCAACTGACGCAGTATCGCGGCACATTTTTCGGCCGTTTTCACCACCGCGTCGCCGGGACGGTCAGCATATTCGCGGCCTATTGGCCCAATCTGCCAGATGTCCTCGACCAACAGCGGCTCACCGGCTGGCGGAAGCAGCACTGACTGGGTGAAAAACGACAGCAGCGTCAAGGGCTTATTGTTATCTGTGGGGATGATCAGCACACCTTCGCGCATCCAGTCGCAGATATAGCGAAGATAGGGATTTGACGCATGAAACCAGCCCACGCTGCCTGCGTGAACGATCAGCGCATCGTGTCCGGCCTCTACGGCCTGACGACGGATTTTACGCAGCCGCTCTTCAAACTCCTCCAGCGGCAAGGGCGGCGGGGCGGAAAACGTGAAGTCAGGCTGGAAATCAGCCAATAACGCGCCGATGCGATATCCTGCGGCGGCAGTCGCATGAGTAGTCATAGGAATCCTTTTTATTTACGGGTTTTGCGGACGCGGTGCCAGTACACGGCGCGCGACCAACATGCCCATCAGGGTTATCGCAATCAGAATGCCGGAGATGGCCGCAACGCGAACATCCAGCGACTCTTCAATCAGTGCAAACATGCGCAGGGGAAGGACTGTGGTGCGTGCGTCGGCAAGGAACAGCGTGACCGTGACGTTATCCAGAGACTGGATAAACACCAGAAATGCCCCGGCGGTGATGCCCGGCATCAGCAGCGGCAAGGTGACGCGGCGCAGGGTCATAAACCAGCTCGCTCCCATTACCGTCGAGGCTTCAGCCAGAGAGGGATTCATTCCCTGCGCAACCACGGATGCTGCCCGATACATCAGCGGGCCAAAAACCACGATGTGGCCAGTAACCGTTAACCATAGTGACGGTGTCACGCCAAAAAAGTTGGCAACGATTAAGGCCGACAGGCCGTAGACCAGGCTGGGCAGCACCAGCGGTGCCAGCAGTAATGGTTCAATGGCATTGACGCTTTTACGTTTCATTCGCGTCATGCCAATGGTGGCGGGCACGGCGAACAGCAGCGATCCCAACACCGCCAACCCGGCAATTTTCAGGGAGTTCCAGGCCGCGATCTGCTCCGTTCCGGAACGAACGGGGTCCAGTAAGGCCTCGTACCAGCGCAGGGAAAATCCTTCGGGCGGATACTTCAGTGTTTGACCGGCGGTAAACGACATCATGATGGCAATAACAATGGGCGCAACCAGATAGATAACGCAAAGCGTGCCAAAGCCATAGACGAACAGGTTATACAGTGCAGCAGGCACCGGGTTTTCTCGATGATTACGCATGGCCGCTCAGTCTCCGGTGGCGTGAAATCATGGTCAGGGCAACCAGCAGGCAGCCAGTAGAAAGCAGCAGCACCACGGCGATGGCAGAGGCCAATGGCCAGTCAAACAGCGTGCCGACTTCGCGATAAATCAGCTGTGGAACATACACATTGCGCGCGCCACCGATCACGGACTGGGTGACAAACGAACTACTGGTGCTGGCGAACACCAGAATCCAGCCGGCCAGTAAGCCCGGGAGCATTAAGGGCAGCAGTACGGTGACGAAAATTCGCCACGGACCTGCACCTGAAACCTGCGCGGCTTCCGTGAGTGCGTAGGGAGTCCGCGTCAGAATCGCAATCAACGGCAGGATAATTAACGGCAGATCGATCTGGCACATTGCCAGGACCAGACCCAGCTCGGTAAACATCAGGCTGGTTGGCATGCCGGTGATGCCCAGCGCCATAAGGGCATCACTGACAGGGCCCTGGCGTCCCAGAATGACAATCCAGGCAAAGGTTCGCACCACGTTGCTGGTCAGCATCGGTATCAGCGTAAGGAAAATGATCGTCTGACGCACTGTGCGACCGCTGTGCCAATACAGCAGAGCGATGGGAATCCCCAGCAAAGTCGTCCCAATAACGGTTTCAATGCCCAGTCTTGCGGTATTAAGCAGCACGCGGAAGTTAAACGCATCGCCAAAAAAGCGAGCGTAATGCTCAAGTGTGATACCGCTTTTGGTGATAAAGCTGAATCCGACTAAAACAGCGAGCGGCGTTGCGAAAAACACCACGGACAGCAGCAACATGGGCACCACATACGGAAAGCCGCTCTGTTTCATCACGCCACCTTATCCAGCAACAATCGTATCGAATTTGCGTATCCAGGCATCGCGATTTTTGTTGATCGCGGCCCAGTCGGGATAAACCAGCGAAGGCAGGTCCTGGCGAGTAACGTAGGCCGAGATGGCAGGCGTCAGCGCCACATTGTTGTTGGTGGGAAACATTTCTGCTGGCGGTAGCTTGAACTGATCCTGAGCGGCCTGTGAGATAGCGGCATCCATATAGGCATAAACCGCCCCTGTGTTTTTACTGCCTTTGGTCAGGTGAATGTTGACCGGTGCCGCCGGTGTGCCGGTTTTAGGATGCACAAATTCGGCATTCATGCCCAGGCTCTTCAGACGCGCGACGTTACTGGTGCTGCACATGAATACCGCAATTTCACCTTGCTGGAACAGCGTCATCTGGTGATTGGTGCTGTCGACGATGCTCTTTAGCTGCTCAGGATGTTTCTGGAAGAGTTGAAACACGGCATCCATATCATCTGGCCCTTTGCCGTATATTTTGGCAATTTCGGTATAGGCCATGACGGCGGTGTTAGAGCCAAACCCTGTCCAGGAGACCAGCCCTTTAAACCTGGGATTCTCAAACAGATCGGCATAGCCATCCGGCCTCGGTACCATATCGGGATTGTAGGCAATGCCGTTGACTTCCACGGTCACCGTCGGCCCGTATTCTCCCTGAAAACTTTTATCGAGCAGGTGCCAGTTTTTCAGTCGTGAAGGATCGATTTTTTCAATCAAATTATTTTGCAGGGCAACGTCAGTTTGCCCCGGAGACATCAGCAGTGCGTCATAGGGCGGATTGCCAGGGCTGGCCATCACTTTCGCGAGCTGGTCCTGGGCCATCGCTGGCGCAATCGTCAGGCCAATGCCTTCTTTCTGCAGCATCGGTGTTAATACCGTGCGATAAGCGTCCTCCCAGTTGCCAGGGAAGGTGGCTACCACGGCTGATTGCGTATTGGCTGCCAATGCCCGTAACGAAAGCGGCAGCAGTGAGGCTGCCGTCGCTCCGGCAATCAGTTGACCGAACCGACGACGACTGATGTTAACGTCTTTCATAGTTTTTCCTTCTTATGCGCTTAGGATTGCGGTTCTGCCGGAAAGGCATGGCAGCGTGTGGTATTGATCTCGGCGAACAACTGCGCGCCGGGGCGAAGAAGCGGGGTACCGGCACCACGCACTTCAGACGCGCGCAGGCTGCCACCACAGGGAAGCGTCATCTCGTGGAGCAACGTCGGGCCCAAAGGAACTGACACGCTCAGCGTAACCGGCTGCGTGTTTTCGTTGGGGTGCGGCATCAGGGTGATGTCTTCTGGTCGGCAGGTGATGATGACCTTAGCGCCCAGAATAAAGTTGAGTCGCCTGGGCAACCGCAGCGTCATATCGTCAGGCAGGCCAATTAAGGTGGTATCGTTGTCAAAGCGCAACACCGTGCCCGGCAATTGGTTGGTTTGACCGATAAAGGTGTTAACAAACAGCGTGCTGGGCTGGTCATAGACCGCCATCGGCGTATCAATCTGCTCGACATTCCCCTTGTTCATGAGCACCAACCGGTTCGCCAGGCTCTGGGCTTCCTCTTGATCATGCGTGACGATCAGCGTGGTGATACCCAACGTTTTTTGCAGGTGCAGTAACTCAACCTGGAGATCAAACCGCAGGGCGCGGTCGAGCGCACCAAAGGGTTCATCAAGCAATAATAAAGAAGGGCGGCCGGCAATGGCACGGGCAACAGCAACACGCTGCTGCTGTCCGCCCGATAATTCGCGCGGCAGGCGATTGCCGTACTCTTCCAGCCGCACCAGCGTCAGCATCTCTTTCACACGCGCTTTGCGCTCAGCGCGCGACATCTGCTGACAGGACAAGGGATAGGCGATGTTCTCAGCCACGGTCAGATGCGGGAATAAGGCGTAGTTCTGAAACACCATACCAATACCACGGGAGCGCGCTGACATTTGCGCAAGGTCCTGATGACCTAACACGATTTTGCCTGCCTTGGGCTGAATCAGTCCGGCAATGGCGCGCAAGACGGTCGATTTACCGCACCCGCTCGGCCCAAGCAGCGCCACAATTTCACCCGGCTCAATGGTGAACGAAATATCACTGATAGCATTACTGCTGCCGTAACTGTGGGTAAGTCCATGAACGCTAAGACGTTTACGTTCTGATGTTTTAGGCATAGTTGACATAGTGCTTCCCTGGTACGGCATCGTTTAATGGAACGATCAAGTCGATGCGGGGAATTTTGCAAGTGGCGTGCCAGCCTGAAATACAGGGCGAAGCGAAAAAGCACAATACGTTGATTATTAATGTAAATTATTTTCATTAATTTATTCGTATGTATTTGCGAATATCTTTGATTCAATTTTTATTCATACATAATCGATCAGCATTCACTTTTTTAGTGCGAAACTTCCTTAATTTGGTGCAGCCTGATGTCATTTTATGCCACTGCCGCAGCAGGGCTTGTTAACGGCAAAGGCGTTAATCGCGCGAGAATGCAGGTTGTGCAAGGGATTGAGAGAAGAGTAATTCCGTACAGAATTAATCGGTAAATAATTCGCAAAAATATGCGAATGTTTTTAATTTACTTTTTAGTTATTTGCATCAGAGAGTTAGCCATAGCTGTTCCTTGAGTGGCATGAGGCTTGCACGCAACAGCCTACAATGACATCTAAAGGGTTCGTCTATGAGATTGGGAATTGATGGGTTAAAGCTGCCGGAGGCAAAAAAACGAGGTCCACTCGCCAGCCTGGATCATGTGAAGGATCTGCGGCTGAGTGGCATTTTTTTCAGCACGCTACTGGATATGAGCCCACAGCTTGATATCGCTGAACTGCGTGACATCCGGCAAAAGGCTGATGATTTAGGTCTTTACCTCGAAAGTGGATTAGGCAAAATTAATCCCTATTGCAGCGCTGAATCACCCGAATTACGTGACATTGGCGACGGCGATATCATCGCAGGGTTAACGCGGATGATTGAATCGGGGGCAGAAATTGGCTGCCGAGAGCTTTGGGTGTCACCTGGCAATTTCAAACCGGCTTATCGCGGTCGGCTGGCGGTCGATCGCTTTCGTACAGATGTCACCTGGGATGAGCAGCTTAGCGCCACAGAAAAAGTGCTGCGCAAACTGGCGCCGGTGGCACGCGCTAATGGCGTACACATGAACATAGAAACCCATGATGAGATCACCTCATTTGAGATTCTACGTCTGATTGAAGCGGTCGGGGAAGATTGTCTGGGCGTGGTGCTTGATACCGCCAACATGTTGCAGCGTGGGGAACATCCGGTCTGGGCAACGCGCCGCCTTGCGCCCTGGATTCGTCAGACGCACATTAAAGATGCCTATATTGGTCGGGCGGAAGGCGGGCTTGATTTCCAGCCGCGCCCATGCGGCACGGGGATAGTGGATTTCACCGCCATTCTTACCTTACTGGCGGAAGTGAATCCCCAGCTAAACCTCTCGCTGGAAATAGCCCGATCGTCAGACGATCAGCGTCGTGATGCAAACCCACGTCAATGCATCCAGATTGACGATCCTGTCTGGCGGGCAGGTCATCCGGACCTGACGCCAGAAGAACTTGAGGCGTACTTCGCGATGCTCAATGCGTATGAAAAACGGGTCATGGCAGGTGAAGTGGCTGACTTTGAGTTTTACGAAACAGCGAACTACGGCTATCCCAGCTATCAGTATCAGTCCTACGGTTTTGAGCAGGCGATTGGCTTTATTCAACAATCCTCTGAGCATATCCGTGCCGTATGTGCCCGACTGAATATTGTGCTTAGCTAAGGTTTGCGCAGCGAAATTATTACAGAGATAGTACAATCCGGTTTTCAACAAGTGCGATAGCGGCTTGATGCCTGCTATTGCCTGACAAGGAACAAGAGATGAAAAAAACGCGCAGTCGGGCAGGTGCGGCAGTTTCTGGCACAGCGTTGACAGGTGGAGAAGGTCATGACGATGTTTCTGAGCGCATCCGTGCCACCCTGGCGGCGGCCATTGGCGAAGGCGCACTCAAACCGGGAAGCAAAATTCTGGAAGAAGCCATAGCCGAGCATTTTGGCGTCAGCCGGACTGTGGTTCGCGGTGCTTTAGGCGTTTTAGAAAGCGATCACCTTCTGGAGCGTAAGCGCAACCGGGGCACCTTTGTTGCCGAGCCGGGCATTGAAGAAGCAAAAAGCCTGTTTGAAGCGCGGCGTAAAATCGAAGGGCTGCTGCTCGAAATGGTTTTACGGCGAGCCACGCCAGCCCAACTGGATGCGCTGACGGCGTTAACCGATGAAGAAGAGCACATCCATCAGCATGGCGATGAGAAATCCAAAACCGTTTTATCCGGTAAGTTCCATCTTGTTTTGGCGGAGTTGGCCGGCAATCCCGTACTAACCGAGATGTTGTCGAAAGTTGTGGCACGGTTATCGTTGGTGATGGCGTTATATGAAGAAAAGCACAGTGACGATTGTGGTGCTGACCATCACCGCATGATTGTTCAGGCACTGAAGGATAACGACCTTAAACAGGCTCAGCATTTGATGGAACATCATCTGTCGGACATTGAAAGCCGCGTCCGCTTAACGGCAGGTCAGGGCGACCGTCACTCATTTATGTCGGTGCTGGAGAATTTTTCCTGACAAACTTGCCGACGCCGAGGCAACCGCACTCAGCCTGATGTTGGTTTGGGGCTTAATCGAGAATGACGTTATCCGGGTTGGAACTGAGCATGGCCTGGCAACAGGCTGTTAGCCGCAAGCCATTTTTCACGGTAACGAGCGGCAGTGAAAACAGATCGGACTGAACCAACAAAGCGCATGACGGGCAAACGTAGCGAGGTTACTGTGAAAAAACGTGGCAATGGCCAGACTCAAACCGACAACGCTACGTGAATTCTGAATAACTCGCAGGGGGATTATGCGCCAGTTTTCGCGTAGCGCGATCGATTAGGAATGCACTTCAAGACATAAAAGTGCGCAGGTGAGGAGCCAGTGATGTCGGGGAGCCATCTGAGTACGTAATTAGATATCTTATTTAACATAATATACATTATGCGCACCAATGCGCATGTAGATGGAATGTGCCGTGATTCGTTGACACTGGTCGTCAACTGGCTACTATCGATGATGATTCTACGAAGAGCTTACCGAGAGAGCACGAGTCGAGCGGGAAATCATGACAATGCATCATCGGTAGTATGGGAATCCATACCAAAGTTCGGGTGTCACAGAACCCCGAACCGCTTCGCGGCGATGTGAAGAATTTTAGCGGCTAAAATTTCTATGCAAAAAAAGGGATGAAAGAGATGTGCACCCACAACATGGAATCGAAATAATTGCCTGCATGAGTTTTGAAAGTAAAAGTAAATACAGATTAAAACTCATCTGGGATGACAATTATAAGAGAAGGAACGAAGAGGAATTTTTCGTCTCAATATAAATTGGTTCGCACAATGACATTATGCTAAAGAGGCCGCTGCGGGAGATATTTTCGCAGCGGCCTTTTCAACATAATGCGTCGACATTATGTGCACTTTAATATGGTGGGCTTTGACAGGGTCATAAAAACTGACGCTGCTACGTGAAAGTTAGCGTACTCGGGTGCCGCATTCCCCACAGAATTCACCCAAATCGATCACGAAATTTTGGCTGTCTGGTGTCGACAAACAGATCATTTTCGGGAAAAAATCAGCCCGTCGGTAATCACAATTCCCTCATTCATCTTCAGTCGTGCCTGAGGTTGAGATGTGATGCGTTGGCAGCTTACACCGCCAGGGCATGCAATGAAGAACAGCGCTGCCCTTTTCTTCTTTATCCTGATTAGACAGTTTTGACCAGAGCCGGTTAACGACTTCATCTCAGTTTTGTTTAAGCCTGCAGCAGGCTCTGCTCGAACATCGCCAGATTTTCCCGCGCTTCCTTGTACTGATAAGACGTCAGCTCAATCTGATTTCCATCGGGATCGGAAAAATAGACGGACATCGACACCCGATGATCGCTGATGGTGTAAGGTATTGATTGCGTGACCAGGACGTGCAGTAACTGACTGAAAGACGATGCATCCAGGCTAAATGCCACGGTATGACCTGGCGACTGATGCGTTCTTAAAAACAGCGAAATTGCGGCATCGTTATTTTTCAGGACCAGCGGACCGCCTTGCGAAAACCAGAACAGTAATGTTTCATCGCGCGAAAACCCCAGTACCTGCTGATACCAGTGTTCTGCCTTATCCAGGTCATGCACATAAATGTGCACGTGGTCGATCTTGAGTAAGTTCACTTTCACCTCAATGGGCAGGCGTAAAGAGAACCAGCATTAAACAGATTATTTATTAATGCAAAAAGTCGCGCATCAAATAGCACTTAATTTAACATAATTAAGGCGCGATGCTTTAACGCCCCGTTATAGTTTTAATGTAGCGATAACAGAGCGCAATTATTTTAGAATAAGGATCTGCCTAATGAACGTCGGCGACGGTTTCCCCCGCAGCCTGACAATACGGTAATTCAGGCAGACCCAATTAACTAATTTAAAGCAGATAGGAAGGCGATTTGTTGGTGAACTGCGTTATACAGTCATCTAATATTTGCTGCGTGACTTCAGTCACTTTGGCATAACTATTCGCCCGCCATTGCGGCAACGTATATTGCGGCGTGCTGGCCGTACTGCCGCACACAATACTGGTATAAAGTGACTTGCCATCTTTATCTTGTGTTGCGCGGGATAAGGCTGTCGTCATGATAAGCTCATAGTTATCATCGCCACCGGCAAGGTTTTTATAAATCAGCTTCCATGTATACGGGCTAATTTTCACTGCGTCCGGGTATTTTTTGGCAGGATGTTTATCCATTTCTGTCTTAAGAATCTCACTGACTCTCGGCATCAGATAAGCGACTGATGGATTAGCCAGTCCTTTCACTTCAGTGCCTTTGAGATCAGATTTTGTAAAGCCTGTCGCCTGTCCACCGGTCGTAAACATCATGGTGACGAACTGTAATGTTTTAAGTGCGACGACTTTTGAAGTATCACCTTGCGTCACGTATCGCAACTGATTATCGGTTGGTCGATTAAAGTCGGTTTCCAGCTCATTCCAGGCCTCAATCGTTATTTGAGAACTGTTGGCGGAGGTAATCGTTTCTGATTGAACCAGTTTACTGGTCGGCGGGAGCGGTTTTGACGCACATCCACTTAATAACAGCGCCATTGCCAACAGTGAATAATTCCTTTTTATCATCATTCTCAATCAATCTATTATTGTATGTGGAATGACTATCGGCGAGCAGACAGGAAGCTTTAATTAAATATGAAATATAATTTATGTATTCAACGAAGTTAATTCGATGCTGCCATCACCACGCCCTGCTCTTCCTAATACAAACCGCGCGGCGATGACGGTTATTTTGAATATATTTTATACAACCGTTCTCATTTTATTCAGGTCTGTTTCAGGGTAGCAGACGCAGGATATTGGCAGGATAAATCGTGTCGGCTGTTTCACTGAGTGCCTTGATGGTCCACCAACGTGCGCTGGCAATAACTGACTTCTCATTTTCACTCCAGCCCTGCGTGTTAATCTCGTCACCCGAGACAGTGACAACATAAAAACGCTCGTGTGCCAGAACACATTCACCTGAGGGCAGCGTCATCTCAAATTTGCGCTCACCCACGGACGGACCAACATTCTCCTGACGTATACCGGTTTCTTCATAAAGCTCTCTGACCGCTGCCTGCTCGAAGGATTCGCCCTCCTCTACGCCACCGCCGGGCGTTGCCCAGTAGGCATTGCCTGCCAGCGCATCCTGTTTCTGTTTATGCACGAAACGAAACAGCAAAACGGCATGGGAAGCATTGAGGATCAGTAATCGGGCCGAACGACGAGTGCGCATGTCATCTTCCTTTTTGATTGGGCCAGAAGCGCATTTAAGCGTTCTGGCCTGCCCTTGTCCATCAACTGGCGCGCAAAAAATCCTGCCAGCGACGCGTCAGATAGTTGTGTTCATCCATCACGGCGTTCCACACGGCAATATGGCTCATGCGCTGTTCGTAGCTTCCTCCGTCACGCACCTCACCTTGCGGAATCAACGGTGCGCCCCAGGCATCCAGCAGCACCTCGCTTGCCGGCTGACCGCCATACCAGAAGTCCCATTCTGCCGCAGACAAATGCGCCCGGCTGCGCGCCGCGTTGGAAATATAGTAACCCTGTCGCGCCATGACAGCGCCCGGCCAGCCGGATTGCCACCAGTTTAAATAGTCATAGGCCGCGTCTTTGATTTTGCCGGTCGCGCAGCGCGAAAGCGACATGCCGCCATACCAGGCGCGATAACCTTCTCGCGGGCGTGCCATTTTATAGCCGCGCTGATGAAAATGATGACGGAAATAGATGGGCGCCCAGAGGCTCTGCACTTCCACCTGCTGGTTGGCGATAAGGTCGCATGCCTCGTCCTGCGAGGCCCAGAATGCCGCGAAATGCCCATTGCGATTAAGGCGCGCCAGTTGCTGAGTCAGCAGATCAATCTCTTCAAGCGTAAGATTACCTGGGTTGGCAAAACGCGCCAGGCCAGCGCCCTGCATGGCAAGCGCGGCATCAATGCCGCCCATTGCCGCATCTTCCTGTAAAGCCACCTGCCCCGTCAGCGAAGGATGCAGGAGCCAGCCCCAGCTCTCCTCCTGCTGCTGCAACGCCGCGGGCAGTCGGTCGGCGTGATAAGCAAAGCTGTCTGCATTGTGCGTGAGCGGCAGCATACTGATGTGATCGCTGGCATGGCTGCCCAGATGCATATCGCGCTGCACATACAGCCGTTCAGAAGGCACGCTGCCGTCGGCCAGCGGCAGATCCGGACGTAACCTGCCGGTTTTCGCCAGCGGGGTAATTTCATCCCAGTATTTGAGACGTTTGATTTCCAGCGGCTGGATGGCCCGGGCAGGCCAGACAAAATCGATGTTGTGAAACCACTGATCGTACAGGTCATAACTCTCCGGCTGCATGACGGCAATGCGTTGCGCATCTTCCACGCTGTGCAGCAGGTATTCGATACGAATGCCCAGATCTTTTTCGGCCCTGACGCGCAGCATTTCCAGCAGCGTGACGGAGGTGCCGAGTACGCGTAATGTCAGTTGATCGTTGACTTTGGCTGCAGAGTTCATCGTTTTACTTATCCTTTAACGCCTGCTGGAAGCGGTTAAACCCTTGTTTCAGCCGTTCTGCGTCGAGTCCGCGCAGAATAAAAACCAGCTTCGATGTTTCTAAATCCCCCGGCCAGTCATTCATGTGTACCGGCGGATGTAACGTATGCTGAACCCCGTGGATCACCACCGGCGCACTGCTGCCGCTGAAGCGTAAGATGCCCTTCATTCTTAGTACCGATTGTCCATGGCTATGTAACAGCATTGACAGCCAGATAGCAAACGCCGGCCAGTTCAGTTCGTCTTCCAGCGTGATCACGCAGGTTTGTGTCAGAGGGTGATGATGCGTCGCCTGTCCGGTCAGACTGTACGCGGCGCTGCCCACGGCACCGAGCCAGCGAAACCGCTGCGCGTGCGTGCCTTTTGTCAGGCGCAGCGCAAATAACGCCTCAGGTTCGGCTAGCGCCTGCGCTGTGTCACTCAGTTCCGCCATGGGGTTTAAACCGGCAAGCCAGCTCTGCAGCGCCATCATCTCGTGGTGATCAATACGATCGCGTTTGCTGAGCAACAGTTTATCGGCCGCACTGACCTGGGCTAACCATTCCGGCTGATGGGCCGACTGCAGGCGAGCGTGCTCGGCATCCACCAACGTGACCAGCGTTCCCTGACTGAAATGGTGCTTGAGTTGCGCATCGTGCAGTAACGTCGACAGAATGGGCGCGGGATCGGCCAGACCGGTGGTTTCGAGAATCACCTGGCTAAACGGCGGCAGTTCGCCGCGGATACGGCGTTCATACAGATCCAGCAGGGCCGTTTTCAGTTCACTGCGAATCTGGCAGCACACGCAGCCGCTGGGTAACAGCACCGTATCCGGTGCCACTTCATTCAACAGATGGTGATCGATGCCAACTTCACCAAACTCGTTAACCAGCAGCGCCACATCGTTGAGATTTTGATGCGTCAGCCAGCCTTTCAGCAACGTGGTTTTCCCACTGCCCAGGAAACCGCTCAGGATATGCAGCGGCAGTTTTTCATGTTGCATAGCCGCTCCTTTTTGGGCCATCAGAGCGCCGCCAGCCAGGTTTCATCCAGCGGATCAAGAGTGCGTTTTGTCATCTTCTCCGCTTCTTTCCACAGCAGGTCCAGCGAGCTGACCATGACCTGCTGCCCGGTCGGGCTGGACAGCACCCAACTGGTGTGAAATCCCGTTAAGCTCAGGCGCCAGGGTTTGAGTGCCCGGTTAAGCAACGCCAGTTGCTTCAGACGCAGCTGGCGCTGGGGCAAGTCGTTTTCCAGCGCGTCGCTCCACTGCGGGCCGTTATCCAGTAATCCACACATTCCACACATAACCAGCTCCCTATGGCATAACATCGCCGGAATTAGGCCCCAGCGTCTGACCGACAAACAGATTGCCGCCCGGCTCGCTGGCGAGTAGCAGCGCGACCGGTGCCACCTCTTCTGCCCGCCCAAAACGCCCCAGCGGCAGCTCAGCGGCCTTGGCGGTTTTCCACGCCTGATTGATGCCGTCAATCAGCGGGGTTTCGATCGGTCCCGGCGCAATCGCGTTCACCAGCACATTGTCTGAAGAGACCTCCAGCGCCAGCGATTTGGTAAAGCCGATTACGCCCGCCTTCGCGGCGGCGTAATGGCTCAGTTCGGCACCGCCTTTGATGCCCAACTGTGACGCAATGTTGATTACCCTTCCCCAGCGCTGCGCCAGCATCGAAGGCAGCGCCCGCTGAGTTGCCAGAAAGACGCTGCGCAGATCGACCGCCATCATCTGCTCCCACATCGCCAGCGTGATGTCGGTGCAGCGGGCCTGCGTCAGCATCCCGGCATTGTTAACCAGAATATCAATCCCGCCGAAGCGTTCGAGGCAGGCATCCACGCCCGCCGTCGCCCCGTCCACCTCACCGACATCGGCCACCACGCCAAAGCACGGTGCGTTCAGCGCGCCACAGCGCGCGACCATCGCCTCCAGTTTGTCGCCGTCGCGATCAGTCAGTATCAGCTGCGCGCCCTCCCTGGCAAACAGCGTGGCAATGGCGGCCCCGATTCCGCTGGCCGCGCCACT
This sequence comes from Pantoea sp. SJZ147, assembly GCF_007828605.1. Lineage (NCBI taxonomy): Bacteria > Pseudomonadati > Pseudomonadota > Gammaproteobacteria > Enterobacterales > Erwiniaceae > Pantoea > Pantoea sp. SJZ147. Next base: position 154,800 of record NZ_VIVB01000001.1, on the reverse strand, counting down.
GATCACACAGCGTTTGTTTGCTAACTGCATACTCTCTCCTTAATCAGGCCAGCGAACAGTCAGGCCGCCATCGACAATCAGACTTTGCCCGGTGAGATAACTGCTTTCTTCGCTGGTCAGAAACGCAATCGTCTTTGCCACCTCCTCGGCCCGACCAACCCGTCCCAGCGGAATCGCGCGAGCCGCCTTCGCCAGCCCTTCCGGGCCAAGCGAATTTTGTTTATCCAGCGACTGCGGCGTTTCGATCAGGCCGGGGATGATTGCGTTACAGCGCACGCCGCGCGGTGCCAGTTCGACGGCCAGTGACCGGCAAATGCCCGGCACGGCAGCTTTGGCGGCGGCGTAGTGCGCATGTTCCTGCCAGCCATAAACCCCGCCCGCAATCGATGACACGGCAACCAGGCTGGCCCCGGTCTGAAGATGCGCGGCGGCGGCGCGGAACAGCCGCATCACGCCTGTCAGATCGACATTCAGCATCTCATCCCAGCGCGCATCGCTCATCTCATCGATCCCTGCGCGGCGCAGAATACCGGCGTTGGCGACCACGTAGTCAAGCCGACCAAAGTGCTGCACACCCTGGGTGATAAACGCATCGACTGAGGCGGTTGAAGCGACATTGAGCGGCAGCCAGAGCGCATCGCCGCCCGCCGCTTCAACCTGCGCGGACGCCAGCGCCGGATCGTGAGGGTCCTGCGGGTAGTAACCCGCAATCACCCGCACGCCGCGTTGCGCGTACAGCGTTGCCAGCGCCAGACCAATGCCGCTGGCCGCGCCGCTGATGGCGGCAACCGGTGTTCCCTTATCATTCTGCATGTGCTGTCCTTAAGCCTGAGGCTGGGTAGAAGCGGTAGCGACCTGGCTATCCCGTTGCGTCACCGGGCGGGCAAACAGAATAATAATGCCCGAGACGAAACACGGCACTGCGCCGAACCACAGCGCGGCTTCCTGCCAGTGTCCGCCCTGGCTCAACACCGAGGTGGTGCCGACACCGGCCACGATAGCGCCCACGGGACCCATCGCCATGATCAGTGCACCAGCGGTGGCGCGGATGGCCGTCGGGAAGCTTTCACTGATAAAAAACAGGGCCGCAGCATAGGGACCGATCAGGAAGAACAGCCCTACGCTGTACAGGGCCACGATGATGGCAAAGTTGTCCGGACAGAACAGCATGGCGGCAAAGGCAATACCGCCCAGCATCCAGCCTCCGGCGATCGTGTTGCGGCGACCAATGCGATCACCGAGCCAGCCGTGTGCTAAATAACCGCAGTAGCCCACCAGGTTCGAGAGAATCAGGATCAGCAGCGAGTTATTAAATGACACGGCATGGGTTTTGGTAATCACCGTGGTGCCCAGAACGCTGAAGATCTGAATCGCGAACCAGTTCAGCAGGATAGCAATGCCCAGCACGAGCGTAGAACGCAGCGCCGTTCCCCGAAACGCCGAGGCAAAACCTGACTTAGGCTGATCCTCATAAGGCACTAAATAATCCGCGGCCACCTGACGCGCATCTTTATCATTACCCTGCTCGCGCAACGTTTTGATTTTTTTCTGCACTTCAAACTGTGGCGTTTCTTTGAGCCGGAGCGCCAGCAATGCGATGACTAACGAGGGACAGGCGGCAAAGATGAAGCTGCCCTGCCAGCCAATGATCGGCAACAGAATGGCGGTCAGCGCTGACGCGACCAGCGCACCCACGGGCCAGCCGCCCTGCACCAGGCTGTAAACGAAGCCCTTGCGTTTATTGAGCTTGGGATCGTCCAGTGCGCTGTACAGCTCTGACAGATAGGTCGCGTTTACCGTCTGCTCTGCGTAACCCAGACCGGCCACGGAACGGATGGCGGTTAGCGCACCCTTGCCCCATAAACCGCCTATCGCGGTCAGCAGCGAGCACAGCGCGGCGCCTCCGACCGTGATCACAATCCCCATGCGCCGCCCTAGCCTGTCAACCAGTGGGCCGATGGCCAGAGCGATTACCGCCCCGCCAAAGGCCACCCAGGTGGCAATCTCCGACTGCTCAACTTCACTCCAGCCAAAATGTCCGCCGATTTCCGGCAGCAGCGTGCCGAAAAGGATGAAGTCGTAGACGGCAAAAATCCAGGCGAAGAAGGCAATCCATGTGGCGAACTTCACATCCCTGATGGTTAACTGCTGCGGCTGCCAGCCATTTACAGATTTTTTTTTGTAGATGCTCATGTCGCGATCGCTCTGCTAGATAAAGGAAAGAGACTTAACGCGGTTTGCGCGCTAAGAAGTCGTCTGCGATTTCGTCAAAAGTGACAAATCGCACACCCTGGTGGCTTTGGATGTACTTGATCAAACGTTCCAGCATCAGCAGAACCTGCGGGCGGCCTGAAACGTCGGGATGGATAGTCATGGTAAACACGGCGTAGTCGTTTTCGCGGTAGACCCAGTCAAACTGGTCGCGCCAGATCTCTTCCAGATGACGAGGATTAACGAAGCCGTGGCTGTTTGGCGACTTTTTGATAAACATCATTGGCGGCAGATCGTCGAGATACCAGTTGGCGGGAATTTCCACCAGATCGGTCTCTTCACCGCGCGCCAGCGGTTTCATCCAGCTGTCGGGATGCTGGCTGTAATCAATTTTGGTCCAGCTGTCGCCAACGCGAACGTAGTAAGGATGAAAGTCGTTGTGCATCAGGCTGTGGTCGTACTTAATGCCTTTTTTCAGCAACAGTTCATTGGTCACATTGCTGAACTCCCACCAGGGCGCAACGTAGCCTGTCGGGCGTTTGCCAGCCAGCTGGGTGACCAGCTCAATACTGCGGTCCAGCACGGCCTCTTCCTGCGCAGGCGTCATGGCGATGGGGTTTTCATGGCTGTAACCGTGCACGCCAATTTCATGACCCGCATCTACCACCGCTTTCATCTGCTCGGGAAAGGTTTCAATTGAGTGACCGGGAATAAACCAGGTGGTACGTAACTGGTGCTCGGCAAACATTTTCAGCAGACGCGGTGCGCCTACTTCGCCGGCAAACAGGCCGCGTGAGATATCGTCCGGGGAGTCTTCACCCCCGTACGAGCCCAGCCAGCCCGCCACCGCATCGACATCCACACCAAATGCACACAAAATTTCTTTAGCCATGATTCATTCCTCTGGAGGAGTTAAGCGCAGACAGATGTGTCTGCTGTGAACGTGCCTGCTACCGTGCTGGCAGCATGAAGAAGCCGGCGATCTTCGCCAGCAGGAAGGGAAAAAAGCAGGCTGGTAGGCAGCCCGTCTGAATCGGTTCCGGTCGGAAAAGCGATACCCGGCATGTCCAACAGGCTGCCCGGCATGGTTAACCGCAACGTGGCCAGATTGGTGTCGGCAAATAAGGTGCTGTCACGCATCAACGGCGCAAGTTCCGGTGCGGTATGGGCGACGGTGGGCGTAATCAGCACCGCGCCATCCAGCTCTGCGGCGAGCGCCTGTTGCCACTGTTTACGCTGGGTAAGAAAGGTCGTGAGAACCGCCGGGTCCTGATGGCTGGCGGCAAGCAGTCGGTCGCGTACGCGCGGGTCCATTACCTCCGCGTCAGGCGAGGCTAACAGCTCGCGATGCAGCAGCCAGGCCTCACGTCCGCCCGGCCAGCCGTTGTCTTCAATCCACGCCAGCGCCTGGTTAAAGGCCGCCAGAGGCGCGCGCTCGACGTCAAATCCGGCAGCCGTCAGCTGCTCTAACCGGCGATAACCGTTGTCGCGTACCGCGGGCTGACACGCGGCCAGTAAGGCGTCATCGAAACGAAAATGCGGTGCGGGAAAACGCATCTTTTCCCGTCCGCACAGGATGTCATCCAGGGCGATGGCATCACGCACGCTTCGGCAAAGCGGTCCGACCGTGTCCAGCGACTGCGCCAGAGGATATACGCCGTCCATCGCGTAACGGTGGCGGCTGGCGCGATAGCCAATGGTGCCGCTGAATGCGGCGGGAATGCGTATTGAGCCGCCGGTGTCGGTGCCAAAGGCAATGCAGGCCAGCCCTTCGGCGATTGCCCGTCCGGCACCGCTGGAAGAGCCGCCCGGCGCATAAAGGTGCGGCGTGTTTGTACGGATGCCCGGTGTGCCAAAATAGGGATTTAATCCCAGGCCGGAGAAGGCAAACTCACTGAGATTGGTTTTACCCAGCGTCACCAGGCCTGCAGCCGAGCACTGGGCCACCAGCGCCGCGTCCTGCTGTGCGACAGGGACATTTTTTCGCGTGGCCGATCCGGCGGTGGTCTGGCTCGACTGAATATCGAACAGATCTTTCCAGGCTACCGGAATACCATCCAGCGGACTCAGCGGGCGGCACTGCTGCCAGCGCAGGGTTGAGGCTTCAGCCTCGTCGCGGGCACGCGCGGCGGTTATGGCGATAAAGACAGAGGGGGCGTTTTCTGCCGCCTTCAGGCAGGCCTCGGTAAACGCCAGCGGTGACAGACGCTGTTGTGCATAGAGTGCACTGATGCCCAGTGCATCAATCTGACCAGCCATAAATAACTGACGAACGTTTTCGGCCTGCACGCGATCACCTTTAAATGTATATTACGTTTCAATGTACATTTGAAGATAGCAATAACGGTGCCAAAAAAAGCACTGTTAAGTTGCATAATTGTGATCGTGTCGATCATTAAAAATAAAAAATGAGTTTATTCAACTGCTTAATTATCGTTGTTTAATTTTCATTACGGCATGGCAGAATAAATGGCGCGCCCACATTAAATGTATTAATTTATAACTGATCCATTATTGGGCGCGGTGCACTATATCAGTGCTGCATCAGTGCAGCGCAGCGCAGGCATCGGGAGTCGTGTCAGGTATGCTAATGTGGCTGGCGGGACGGGGAACTGAAGATGACACAATGCAAAACAAGGTAAATGGGACTGACATGGACGATGCAGGTTCTGCGCGTTACGAGAGTATCCGGCAGGTTTTACTGAGAGTTTTTCAGCAGGATGGCGTGCCTGAGGGGCTGGTATTACTGGAAGGTCCCCTGGCGCAGCTGTTTGGCACCAGTCGTGTTCCCGTCCGGCGCGCGTTAAGCATGCTGCACGAAGAAGGCTGGATTGCCCGCTTTGAAGGGCGAGGCTTTATTGTTGCACGTGATAATCAGGAAGTGGAGCCTCTCCGCATTGCGCTGACGCGGGAGCTGTTCGGCCTTGAACAGCGCGATGAACTGGTTGATACCCGCAGTACGGGTGAAAAAGTGCTGGAGAACCTGCAAGGTATTCTTTCTACCGCCATGGTCTTTGGCTGCTATCAGGTTGATGAACTGGGCGCCGCGAAACACTATAACACCAGCCGCGCGGTAATACGTGAAAGCCTGATGCGCCTGCGTGACAAAGGACTGGTGGAAAAAGAGCCCTATTCTCAATGGCTGACAGGGCCGCTAACTGCGCGTGAGCTGGCCGACCATTTTGAGATCAGAGCGAACCTGGAACCTGCGGCATTACGTAAAGCGGGCGACCGGCTCAGTGTGGCCTGGCTTAATGAACGACTCGATAACGTCCAAAAGTCCCGAGGCAAACAGCTGAACCCCGCTGAACTCGAAACGCTGGAAGAAGATCTGCATATACGCTGCCTTGAACCCGCCGGAAATAAGCTGATGATGCAAATTTTGCGGCAAAATCAGTCGCCGTTTATTGTCACCCGCATTTTTTATGATCTGCTCAAAATTCCCGTCGACAGCGCAATGCTTGATGAACACGGTCTGGTTTATGAGTTTTTGCTGAAACGAAACTGGGCGCTGGCGGCGGCCTGTATGCGAGATCATCTGGAGCGGGCGCAGGTCAGGACGTTGCAGCGTCTGAAAGTGTTGTCGGTATTACCGGTGCCTGAATTGCCGGTATTTATGGAGCGCCAGTAAAAATGAAACTGAGAGCCAGATAAACATCAGGCCGGCCTGGCTCCGGCTGCCGCGTTAAATAATCTGCGCAATTGTCGGGTGTAATCGTAAATTATCAGCCCAAAATCGCGTTGCCTGTAAAAATGCGGCTGTTGCGCCGCATTATCGATATAGAGATGAATCCTGTGGCAAGCCCTTCACGTGAATACACTGCGCGTTACCTGCCCGTCTTTCACCTGTCAGCGCTTGTGTTAAGAAGACTTAATGTAATTGTTAGCTTATAATAACTTCGCTTTTCAATAACACTAACAAAGCTGCAGCCTGCTGAGACGGATCTCACGCCATTTTCCTTATATGTCGGGAACCCTTTTCAGTATCGCCAGATAATAAACAGCTTGTCCCTCTCACCGACAGTTAGCGAGCTTATTATTGTGAATAAATTAACGGCATTGAAAAAAGGATATGCAAAGGTCTTTTTATGGCTTTTGCTCACGCTGTTTTTAACCCCTGCTATTACGTTGACGTTTGCCAAATACGGCAGCAACGAACTCGACAAAGAATATACGCAAATCTTTATCGATGATGCGCGTGCGCAAAATCAGAATGTGGGGAAATTAACGCGCTTCCTGCAAGCTAATCCCCCATCTACCGTATGTGGCCCTGTCGCCGACGATCTGCTCGACTATAAAAATGCCGTCTGCGGCCCGGGTTCTGAGCTGTCGCAATTTTATCTCATCGGTAAAGTCGCCCTGTGGACAATGGTTTTCAGCGGCGTCATTTTGCTGATGATTTTACTGTTTAGCGCCCTGGCCTTTAAAAGCAGACAAGGACAGTTACTCAGTCTCAGGCTCGCACGTCCCTTTCTTATGCTGGCGTGCTCGTTGCAGGTGCTGATACAGGGCGGGATGCTGGTATGGCTGTCGTTCTGGGGCACCGCCTTTTTCACGCAAAAATACTATCCAAAGCTGGTGCTGCTGGTCGCACTGCTGGTATTAGCCGGTATGTATTACATGATCAAAGGCATCTTTAAAAAGCTGCCGCCGGAGGACAGCATTGAAGGAGACGTGGTGACCCGTGAAGCCGCCCCTGCGCTCTGGGCGCGCGTTGATGCGCTGGCCGCGAAGGTCGGCACCACGTCACCGGATCACATCATTGCCGGAATCGATACCAACTTCTACGTGACAGAAGCCCCGCTGAGCGTAAATGATCAGCCGCTGCAGGGCCGAAAACTGTATGTCAGTATTCCCCTGCTGCGTCAGCTCAGTACCGCACAAGCGGATGGCGTGATGGTGCATGAACTGACGCACCTGCATGAAGGCGATACCGCGTCGGGTGCACTACTGGGGCCGAAGCTGCACCGGTTTGATATGTACACGCATTTGATGAGTGAGAATCTGGCAACGCTTATCGTTTTCTATCCGCTCTATCTGTACCGGCTGTTTTTTGAACTGGCCTGGCAGCGCAACAGTCGTGAACGCGAATTTGTCGCGGACCGAAATGCGGCAACGCTGGTTTCCTCGTCGGCGATTATCGAATCGCTGATCAAAATCTCAGCCTATGCCAGCTATCGCTATGAGGTGGAGCGTAAGCTTTTTGAGAATAAAACGCTGTATGAGAATGAACCTGGCATCAGTCAGGCGATCGCAGCCGGTCTGCCTCACCATGTTAGTTCTTCCGATTTTGTCAGCGCGATGCGCGAACAAAACATACCGCATCCGTTTGATTCGCATCCCCCGCTGTCTGAAAGGATGCGCAACGTTAACTATTCTGTGGAAGATGCAGATTATGCCGCTATCGCCGCGACCTCACCGGCAGACAGTTGGGTCGATCTGATCCCCGTAGCCGATCAGATTGAACAACAGCTCTGGCAGAAATATGAGCGTGACTTTACGTCGCAACATGAAGAGAGCCTGGCCTGGCGTTATCAGCCAACCGGTGAAGAAGAAACGGCGCTGGTCTTAAAGTACTTCCCGGATGTGCCCTTTACGCTTAAAGATGGCTCGCAGTTGACCATTACCTGGCAGGGCATTGTGCAGCCACAGTCCACCGGGCTGCTGGAATGGGATAATGTCAAAAACATCAACGTCCTCCGTCAGTTCGGCAGAGATATTTTGTATGTGCAGCATGTCCAGCCCAATGCGCAGGGCAAAAAGCGCAGCAAAATCCGCTTACCGGGTCTGAAAAAAGAGATTGAGAACGTTAAGTACACACTCAACTATTACTGGCATCGTCACCAGACCGTGCAGGCGCTGAAGGCACAGGAACTCGCCGAAAACAGCCAGGGCACGGCGTAAGCTCACCCGTCGCTGGCGTACCGGCGACGGTTTTATTTCCCGCCTGCAAACAGCGGGTGCCGTTAAGGTTCAGCACGAACCCGTTATCGGCCTGTCGCCGCGGTTGCTTCGACCTCCAGTAACACACCGTAGTGAAGTTCAGGAACGGGCACGATGGCTCTGGCGGGTTTCCACGCGCCAAGCCATTGTGCATACAACGCATTAAATTCCGCCCAACGTTCGACATCGACCAGATAGACTCTCACCATTACCAGATGATGCTTGTCCAGGCTTTCCTGCTGCAGGCAGGCCTCCAGGTTAGCCATTACCTGCAAAGCCTGTTCGGCAAACGACGCGGTGCTGAGCATTTCGCCCGCTGACGTAACCGGCAACAGGCCGGAGATAAACATCATCCCCGACGCCAGAGCATAATGTGAATAGTGGCCCGGATGCGGTTTGTCGTGGATATCGCGCGCGTGTATCACTGGTTGCATCTTTACTCCTTACATCATGCCCGGCTTTTTCATGCTGCTCCCGTCACGGAAACGGGAATAGCGGAACGCGGCAGGATCGACAATCGGTGCGTCTCCGGTCACCAGGTCCGCCGTCAAACGTCCCGCACCGGGGCCAATGCCAAATCCATGACCGCTGTAGCCGGACGAGAGGATAAGTCCCGGAAGCTGCGGCACGGTTGAGATGACCGGAATGTCGTCTGGCATACAGTCAATCACGCCGCCCCAGGCCTGGCTGACACGAAGCGACGCCAGCGCCGGAAACTCGTTGCCGATGGCCGCCAGCCCCTTTTCGACGACGCCGTCAGAGACCTGCGGGTCCAGTACACGGGTTTTCTCGAAGGGTGAAATGCCCTCCATGGGCCAGCTCGCCCGCGACTCTGGCCCCGTTAAGAAGGACGCCAGCCGGATTTTGGTTTGAAGATTTAAGCGGCGAGCTTTATATAACGGGAAAAACTCGCGGGCATAGCGTAATCCCTGAAAGCCCGGTTCCAGTCGTCCGGTTCCCGACAGCGCAATGGTATATCCGCCGTCCAGTCGTGGACGACAGGCAAAAGCATCCGTGTAAAAAGGCATGGTGATGAGTTGCTCTACGGGACAGGTACGAAACGCACTGCCAATCACGTTACCAGCCGGTAGATCGATGCCGTGACGCCGACAAAACAGCGATGTCCAGGCACCGGCGGCGCACACTACGCTGGCGGTTTTTATCAGCCCGCGTTCTGTGATCACCCCACTGACGCGCCCTGCCGAAATATCCAGACCGCGCACCGCACAGCGCTGAAACAGGAGTGCGCCCTTTTTCACGGCGGCTTCCATCAACCCCGGCGCGGCTAACGCTGGATCGGCGTGACCATCATCAGGTGAATGTACCCCGCCATTCCAGGCAGTGGTACTGCCCGGCGTCATGGCTTTGGCCTCGGCGGCACTGAGCATCCGACTGCGAATACCGTACTGCTTCGCCATTTTTCCCCAGTTATCCCAGTTGCGGATATCTTTTTCCGTCCGCGTGGCATAGACCAGCCCGCTGGCACGAAACCCCACGTCCATGCCAATTTCGTCACTCAGCGCATGCCAGCGTTGCAGGGCATGCATAATGAGCGGAATTTCCCGCTCATCGCGGTTAAGCTGACGGCACCAGCCCCAGTTACGGCTTGACTGCTCTGCCCCGACCAGGCCCTTTTCGATCACGGCAACCCGATAGCCTTTTTGCGTCAGTTCCCAACAGGTGGCTGCCCCTGCAATTCCTGCACCGATAATCACCACATCCACCGAATCGGGGAAATGGATACTGTCCTGAACAAGTCTGAGCGGTGCGGGCATAGTCTGTGCTCTCCAGCGAAGGTGTTAGCTGATTAAAAATCGATTAATACACTTTTGTAGCGCTGGCAGGACTCAAAGGCCTGCCTGCCAAGATCCTTGCCAAAACCGGACCCCTGGAAGCCCCCGGTCGGGATGATAAAGTCCCAGGTCCGACGATAACGATTGATCCAGACCGTGCCGCTATCCAGCGCTTTCATCAGCCGCATTGCACGCGGCATGTTCAGAGTATGCACGCCAGCACACAGGCCAAAGACATTGTGCTGCGCCAGTGCAAGGGCCTCTTCTTCATCGCTAAACGTCTGAATGGTCAGCACCGGTCCGAAGATCTCCTGCTGATTCGCGACGTTATCCTGACTGACACCGGATAACAGCGTCGGTTGCCAGAACCAGCCCTGCGCGGTGTTTTCGTAGCGTTGACCGCCCGCCAGAATGTTCGCACCCTGCGCGACGGACTGCGCGATAATCGCCGCCACTTTTTCGCCCTGACGCTGTTCGATAAGCGGGCAGTAACGGGTGGAAGCCTGCCAGGTCATACCGGGCACAGGTTTCTTGCACAAGGCAATCAGCTTTTCGATGACCGCTTCTGCTATGCCTTTCTGGATGATCAGGCGCGTGCCTGAGACGCAGGCCTGGCCAGCATTCACTGTGAAGCCCAGAAACAGACGCTCGGCTATCTCGTTGGCATCGCCTGCATCATCAAACACCAGTTGGGGACTTTTTCCACCCAGCTCCAGCGTCACCGGTTTGGTGCCGTGCAGCGCGGCCTGGCTCATGATTGCTGCGCCGGTCGCAGTGGACCCCGTAAAAGACACTTTTCTTACCTGCGGATGCGTGACCAGCGCATTGCCCGTGACCTGCCCGCCGCCCTGAATCACGTTGAGCACGCCTGCCGGAATGCCCGCCTGCACCGCCAGTTCAGCCAGGCGCGCGGTAGAAAACGGCGTCAGCTCAGAAGGTTTCAGCACCACCGCATTGCCTGCCGCCAGGGCCGGCCCGCACTTCCATGAGGCCATCGACAGCGGGAAATTCCACGGCGTAATCGCACCGATCACCCCATAGGGTTCCGGCACCAGCATTCCCAGGCTGCTGCTCTGGGTGGGAAAAACATCGCCACTGTATTTATCTGCGCATTCTGCATAGAAGCGCAGGGCCGCCGCAGTAAACGGAACTTCAATATTGCGGGTGTCCGTGATCGGACGCGTGGAACCGACCGCTTCGAGTTGCGCCAGGTAATCTTTGTCGCCGTCGATTAAATCTGCCCAGCGGGAAATCGCCGCCCCCCGTTCCCGTGGTGAACAGCTTGACCAGCCGCTGCTGATGCGCTTTTCATCCGCAATAGTCACCGCATCAGCCACTGTAGCGGCGTCCGCCTCGTTGATGTCGGCATAATGCTGACCATCAGAGGGACGTTTGATGCCCAGCGTGCGACCGGATGCAGAAACGAACTGGCCGTTGATAAAGTGGCCGGTAGAAAGACGGACCTTATCTGGATCAAAATCTGACATGATGTCCTCGCACAATGAATGAAAAAACGCCCGGCTACCAGCCGACAACCCGTTGCCAGACTTCATGTTCGCCGTTCCGGGTGTCGATCACCTGGTAATGCGTATGCATCGCGGCGGTCGCACAGGCATGATTGGGCAGCACGCGCAGCACGGTGCCGAGCGGGAAATCTGCCGTCGAATAATCACCGTAATGTGGCAGCGCAATAATCCCGTGTTCCTGATTCGTGGTCGTCAGGAGCAGCCCCAACGGGCAACCTTCGTCGTCGCACACCAGCCCATATCCGTAATCGGTGTGCTGAGCGGCGGTGCCGCGATCGCGTGACATGGCCATCCAGCCTGCATCGACGAAGATCCAGCCTTTGTCGTGATTGTGCCCGATCACCGTGGTGACGACGGAAAGCGCGATATCGTCGCGGGTGCAAACGCCCAGGTTGTGCATAAACAGATCAAAGGTGGAAAATACCCCGGCTCTGACTTCGGTCACGCCCTGCAGGTCATGGGCCGCATGCGCCGTCGGTGTGGAGCCTACGCTGACCACCGGGCACGTAATCCCGGCGGCACGAATATGATTTGCTGCCGTGACAGCAGCCTGACACTCTTCCTGTGCGGCAAGGATAATCTCCTCCTGCGACCGGCAGTGGTAAGACTCACCGGCGTGCGTCATCACACCTTCCACCACCATCCCGGCCTGGTGCAAATGACGGGCAATTGCCGTCAGCGCCGCGTCAGCAGGTTGAATTCCCCCGCGATGGCCGTCGCAGTCAATCTCGATAAATACAGAAAAGATCACCTGATGTTGTAAGCCGTAGTCGCTGACGGCCTGCGCCTGCGCCATGCTGTCCAGCAACACATGCACCTGTTTCCCGTTGCGGCGCAGGGCGGCAACGCGGGGTAACTTACCGGGCGCAATGCCCACCGCGTAAAGCACATTGCTATAGCCGGCGGCGGTAAAGGCCTCGGCTTCGGCCAGGGTAGAAACGGTGGCAGGCGAAGACAGATCCTGCAGCAAACAGGGGGCCGCCTGGAGGGTACGAAGTGTTTTGAGATGCGGGCGAATCTGACAGTGCTGTCCTTCAATCCGCTGGTATAACCGATTGATATTGCGTTCGAACTTAACTTTATCTAACAGGAGATAAGGTGTCGTCAGGGTTAAATGATTGAGCATCGTCGGCATTCCTGTAGAGGTTTAGTTGATGCTCTCATCGTTTAAATCTGTTTAAAATGCGGTCATGCCCAATTAATGATTAGGTTTGAACCTAATGATCAACAGTGAAGATTTACGTTTTTTTCAGGTCATCGCCTCACATCAAACCCTTGCCGCTGCCGCACGCTATCTGGACATCACCCCGCCCTCGGTGACGCAGCGTCTGCAAAGCATTGAAAATAAAATTGGGGTTAAGCTGATTCTGCGCCCGGCAAAACGCATCATCCTGACCGATGAAGGCGAAGCCTTGCTTGAGCGGGCGCGCGTGATTTTGCATGAGATAGACCAGTTGCAGGACGTGATTGACCAGACGCGAAACCGTATCAGCGGTACGCTGAGAGTGCTGGCCCCGCTGGGCTTTGGCTCTGAATATATTGCGCCCTTGCTGGCCGATTACGCGGACAGCCACGAGGATCTCAGTATCGATCTGACGCTCTCCGATAACCCCGACTGGATGCAGGCCGATAAGTGGGATGTGGTGATCTATATTGGTCATCTGCGTGACTCAACGCTTTACAGCACGTGGCTCGCCGCCAATCCGCGTATTCTCTGCGCCTCGCCCGCTTACCTGCAACACTATGGCACACCGACACATCCTGATGCGCTTCATCGCCATCACTGTCTGGTGATCAGGGAGAATGCCGAGGATGTCACGCGCTGGATATTTACCCATAACGGTGACGAAACCATCGTCAGAATTACGCCGCGCCTGGCCAGCAACGATGGCCGCATCATTAAAAAATGGGCGCTGGGCGGGAAAGGGATCATGGTGCGTTCGGCCTGGGATATCCGCAGTGAGATTCGTCAGGGGTTGCTTATCCCCCTGCTGCCCGCGTTCACCCTGCCGGCGGCGGATATCGTCGCCCTGACCAGCCTGCAGGAGAAAAAACGGCTTCCCCGCACCCAGGGCTTTATCGAATTAATGAAAAAAACCTTCAGCTCGCCGCAGTGGGAAGCCGGGTAGGTTTTCTCTCATCCCCCTGCCGCCAGCGGTGGCTCAGGATAAAAATTCTGCCTCTGTGACTTTCTCAAGCCAGGTCACCGGACTGCCGTTAAGGGATTCGGCAATCGCAATATGTGTCATAGCGGTGTTGGCAGTCGCCCCGTGCCAGTGACGGAAGTCTTCCGGTATCCAGGGCTCCGTTTGGGAAACGGAAAATATTGTACGTTAAGACCCAATTTTAACCACGCTGATATTGTAAGTACTCAGCCTAAGCGCTCTATGGTTAACACACACATCTCAGGATTTTTTTATGCCAAATTCGTCGTTTTTCGCCGGGCTGCACGTCGCGAGCAGGAAATAACTTAATCACTTTAACGGGCTGTTCTCCACGCAGCGGAACTCCGAACCCCACTCACTATCTGGCTTTTTACTGCTGCGAGTTATCGTATAGGAGTCAGAGCCGGCAATAAGGCCCCTGCGTACTTTTTTCTCGCCAGATGTAGGTCCTTGGGGATCGTTTTCAGGTGAATGGCTGTAGTAGTCTTTCGTATACCAGTCTTTTACCCAGTCGGCACCGTTCCCCATCATGTCATAGAGGCCAAGAGGATTAGGTGGGAAAGATCCGACCTGTTTTTTGTGCATGCTAGATGTAAAGTTACGGGCTCTGTCGTTGTCGTAGTACCAGCGATTAGTGCTGTTACCGTAAATCAAATACTTTCCTCTACTGCGAGCTGCGTACTCCCACTGAGCCTCAGTGGGTAGGTCTATACTACGGTTACTTGCTTGTCCGAGCCACTGACAGTAGTCGCGGGCATCCTGCCAACTAGCTGTGGCAGGATATGTTTCACCCAGCGCAGCCTTGTCCTCTTTACTGAAATATTTTCCCTGCGAAATAGTCTGATAGATAGCGTTCTGATCCCGCCCCTGAATAGTGAGCCAGTGATTAAACTCTCCCCAGGTAACACGGTATTTTCCGATACGGAAGTCAGATAGCGTAACCGAGTGGAGGTAGGTGTCCTGGTCGAAGTTATAGGGCAGTTTTTCTGCAACCAGAGGACCAAAATCCCCCATCTGAAAGCTGCCGCCTTTCACCGTCACTAGATTATCCAGCGAGGTACGAACCAGCGCATCCTGGTCGGCTTTTATTTTTTGCTCATCGCGGCAGCCGGTGATAGCGACCAGTACCAGTGCTGTCACGGTTAAGCGTGAAAGAGTCTCTCCGGTCATGGTTTATCGTCCGTGTTGGGTGGTGATGTAGGTGGTGCAGCTGTGCAGGAATGACGGTGACACAGGCGTGAGGGGCAGCATGAATTCGTTCGGGTGACCCGGTGAAACGGCGGGTGCATCCGGCAAATGAGTGTAAATGGCTTGCAGATTTTCCGCATAGTGGCTGGGAGTGATGGTGATCTTCTGTGCACACGGAATGAAGCTGGCATCGTATCCGTACTCGCGCGGTTGCTCACCTTGAGCAAGAAACGCTATAACGCGGGACTCGTTGGCTTTCCAGTCGCCTTTTTCACCGATGATTTTGGACAGGTGCTGCATGATATTCTCGTACTCACGCTTTGACTGCACCCAGCGCAGGACGGCGAGAATGGCGCGTTTGCGGCTGGCAAAAGTGGTGCCTGCCTCGCAGGCCTCCCCCTGGTGGCTGGCCGGACTGGCAACCTCATCCCAAAAATTTCTCTCTATCAGGGAGGCGATGGCTGCACCTTTGCTTTCAGGCGGGGCGTATTTCAGGTACTCATCATTGCTGAGTATTTTTTTCATAAGTCTTACACGGGCTTCTTTATCTTCCCATCCCATTTTTAATGAATCAATGATTTCATCACCGGCATCAATGACTCTGTTCAGATTGTACATTCCGGCGAGTAAAGGGATGGCGCAGAAGTAACGGTAATCGTCTTCCACCATGATACTCATCAGGCGTGTATAGTCGGCATTGCGCAGCATATAGGCGAGGCAGGGCATAAACTCTTTCATGATAGCCTTTCCATCCACATCAAGGGCTACTGAGCCTTTGGCGCCCAGGCCGGAGCAGACACCGCCTTTAACCAGAATTCTGACCTTTCCGTCTTTCCAACTGAATTCCATGCTGCCGCTCATACCCAGACCCGCCTGTCCGGTCACGCCAATGGACACTTTCGCCAGTGAGGTGAATTTTTCTCTTCCCTTGCCTTCCTTATCCGGATTGAGCCAGACCATTTTTCCGGCGAGATTGGCCCCAGCTTCCGCACCGGCAAAAATGCTCAGTTCTGCACCGGGTTTCACTTCTTCTGCCGCTTTTGAAATATCAACATTGCGCCACAGTCCGGGGGTGCCTGTTGGCGTCGCTTTGACGGGGAGGCCTTTCACCACGTCTCCGGAGAAGCTGATACCGGCTTCAATACCCAGACTGGCCCCGATACTGCCGGATAGGGCCAGCTCGAAATCAAAGCGCAGAACGCCGAGTAGCCCCATGCCGCCGCCGGGGATGCGGGCCGGGTCCAGCGGGTAGCAAATACGGGTTCCTGCATGGTCAGGCCAGCAGACTTTTGCGCTGCTTTTCGCTTCGGCCAGTGCCAGACTGGCGTAGGCGCTCAGTTTACCGCTGGTGGTGGCGAGCGGTTTTTCCTCGCCGGTACGGATGTCATATTCAAACGGATTCAGGGTGCCTTTAAGGCCAGCGCCGTAGGTCCAGCGCATCAGTTGGGCATGTCCGTCAAAGACGATGTTGCCGCTTTCCGATTCAGTATGTTTTTTCAGGCTGTCGTTCAGTTCTCTGGCCCAGTCCGTCAGGACGTCCCCATGGTCATCAATCAACTTTTGCTCCCAGACGGACATGAACGGCTTTACTTTTGCCAGCTGTGATTTCAGCTTATCCGTATCAATTTCCTGCCGCGTTCGCGTGACGCCATCTTCGCTGGTATAGCTGACGGTTTTGATAAAACTCTTTGTTGCCGGCTGTTTTTCGCCGTCATTCAGGCGATAGCGCCGCCAGTGACTGCAGATTTTATCGGAACGGACGTAGGTGTAGCGGCCTCCCCGGTATCCACCTCCCCGGATTTCAATCATCTCCATGATGCCGATGGCGCTTTTTTTCGCCTTATCGTCCAGCAGTGTGGACTTTGGAAGCTGACTGGCCGGCGTCAGATCCTGAAGCTCGTTTCGCAATGCACCGATGGCACTGTCAAGCTTTTGATATTCCTGTTTTAGCTGTGATTCGAGGCGGTTTCGTTCAGCGATCTGATGCCAGTCCAGACTGGTCATCTGCTTTGTCAGGTCGTCAATACGTAACAGGGCATCTATACGGGTTGCCAGCAGCTTTTCCAGTCGGCCATGCTCTCGTTCAATGGCATCATTATCGCAGGCATCAACAGCAATTAGGGTTTCACTGTCAGGATGAAAATAGAGTGCAGGTCCAAAGGTGCAGTAGGCTGTGACCCCCGTGGAGCGAAGTTTCAGGCGGGTGGACGTTGCATTGTCGGCTGGCGCGTTCTGACTTGTCATCTATATTAATCCCTCAATATATATGTGGTTATACCCACCGGCATCATACAACATTCGTAACTTAACCTAAATCACTCACTTCTGAGTGCCGGTAAGTGCCTGAATGCGGCATATCTGGGAGGGGCTATATCTTGTTGCATCCGCTGTTTCCCAGATACTCAGTTTCTTGATCTGCCGATAGTACAGGGCTTTCTGATGACGCTCCTGATCGGCCTGCTTTACCCGGTCTTTACCCAGCGTATGTGTCCGTTCAATACCCTTTTTTCGCTGGCGGCGGCTCAGCAAGCCCTTATGCGACATCGCGGCCATCAAGTCCGTATTGCTTTTAGCCTGGTGACAGCAAAAAAGTTTCATGCGTACCGCTGCAATACTGCGTCTTCCCCCTTGGCGCTGAGCCATGCAATACGGGAACGTGAAGAACGGATGGTAGGAGGTCTTCTGTCGCCCCCCACCCGACCTGTCGCGCCCATGCGGGCAGGAGAACGCCGGTTGAAAAGGCCAAGCTTTGCGACTGAGTGTGATAACAACGCGCCACGTTGAAAAAATTTATTTTTTTTCTGCATCCAGTTTGTATCCCGCTCTCGTATATCTCATTGAAAGCCACTTACTCCACGCTCTAATGAGGATTTACGATGAAAAAGCTAATTGCTGTTACCGTTGTATCAAGTGCATTGCTGTTTACCACCGCATCCATGGCCGCTATGACCTCGGATTCTGTTATGGTGGGCGGCGCGGCTATGTTCCCTCAGAAAAATATTGTTGAGAACGCGGTCAATTCCAAAGATCACACCACCTTAGTGGCGGCGGTTAAAGCGGCCGGTTTGGTTGATACCTTAGAAGGTAAAGGCCCTTTTACCGTGTTTGCCCCCACCAACGCGGCGTTTGCTAAGCTGCCAGCTGGCACCGTGGACAATCTGTTGAAGCCAGAAAATAAGGCCATGCTGACCAGCGTACTGACCTATCACGTGGTTGCAGGTAAGTATGATATGAAGGCGCTGGAAGCCAAAATTAAACAAGGCGGCGGTCATGCTGAGTTGAAAACCGTTAACGGTCAGCCGTTGTGGATCATGAATAATGGCCCCCATAACATCCAGCTGAAAGACGGTCAGGGCAACGTAGCCAATATCAGCACCTATGACGTCAACCAAAAAAATGGCGTGATAGATGTGATTGATACCGTATTAATGCCGAAGTAATTATTTATACTCGAACGGAAACAGATCATCCGGGACGCTTATGGACAAGGTGCAGGCAGTGGAGCAGGTAAAACTAATGAAGGCAGTCGTCGACGGCGATCGCCGGGCATTTGAACACCTTTACCGGCTGACATCGCCACACCTGTTTGCCATCGCGTTGCGCATGTTGCAGCACCGCCCCTGGGCAGAGGAGGTGCTGCATGATTGCTATATCACCATCTGGAGCAAGGCGGAAACCTATAATGCCGAGCTGAGCTCCCCGTTGACCTGGATGACCCATATTGTCCGTAATCGCTGTATTGACTGGCTACGCAGCGGACAGGCGCGTATGGCCAGTTCGGAAGAGGCGCATAATGATGCGCTTCTGGTTGCTGAACATGACGAACTGCATAACAGACAGGATGATGCACAAGCCGCTCGCTTACAGCGCTGTCTGGGAAACCTCAGCAGTGAGCAGCGTCAGAGCATTACCCTTGCCTACTATCAGGGCATGTCTCACAGCGATATTGCTCACTGGCTCCAGCAGCCGGTCGGATCGGTAAAAAGCTGGATCCGCCGGGCGATGGCGCACCTTCGGGAGTGTGTCGGACTATGAATAAACAACACCAACGTGACGATGCACTCTCTGCTGAATATGCGCTTGGTACGCTACGCGGTGGCGCGCGATTACGTTTTCAGAAGCGCCTGCAGACCGAGCCTGGACTCGCTGAACAGGTCGCCAACTGGCAAAACCTGCTGTCCGGGCTGGATCTTCACGTCATGCCGCAGGTGCCACCGGCGTATGTCTGGAAGAAAATTGCGTTAAGTCTGCCGGCCAGGAAAAGGCCCCGCGCTGCTCGCGCCTATATTGGCTGGATGGTTGCCGCCGCCCTTGCCGCCCTGACGCTGGTGTCTTATCAGGCCATCAAGGCCCCAGAATTTACGCCGCTTACCGTGATGAATGACGCCCAGCACCAGGGGCAATGGGTCGTCAGTGCAGACAAGACGCTGACACAATTGCGCGTCACGCCGTTGCAGCCCGCGACGGTAGCCGCCAACAACAGTCTGCAACTGTGGCTGATTCCTGCCGGCCATCAGCCGGTTTCTCTGGGACTGCTCCACGCGCGGGACACTACCGAGCTTAAACTCGCGGGACGTGATGCGGTAAAAAACGGGGTTATCGCGATTAGCCTTGAACCGGAGGGCGGTTCACCAACAGGTCAGCCCACCGGTCCGGTGCTCTACAGTGGCAAAATATAATATCGAAATGCGATACGACACGTGATGCAGACCCTGGGCATATTCGAGTGAAAAAAACCCCTTTCGAGCCTTATAGCGCCCCCAGGGTGGTCACTATCAGCGCGACCACCCTGGGCGACATCCACTAAAAACGTTGCCAGTTATCTTCCTGCTTAGCATAGGCCGCACGAGCCTGAATAAAGGCCGGAGAAACGGCGACAGGACTGGCCTGGACAACCGGCGCATGCTCCGCCAGCACAAATGCCGCGACAAGCTCGTTCAGGGCCGTAGCCTGATCCATCAGTGAGCGAGAGGCCGACGAGGCTTCCTCCACCAGCGCCGCATTCTGCTGTGTCACATCATCCATTTGATTGACCGCCTGATGTACCTGACCAATACCGAGTGACTGCTCCTGAGATGCGACGGCAATTTCATCCACAAGATCGGTCACCTGACGAATCGCCTCATTCATGCGCCCCATGTTCTCACCCACCTGCTCCGCCTGATTCACACCGGTTTCCACATAACGCATGGAGGATTCGATAAGCTCTTTAATTTCGCGCGCCGAAGCCGAAGAACGCTGCGCCAGATTGCGAACTTCCCCGGCTACGACCGCGAATCCCCGACCCTGCTCACCTGCCCGCGCGGCTTCTACGGCGGCATTGAGCGCCAGAATATTCGTCTGGAAAGCCACGCCTTCTATCAGGGTGATTATGGCGGTGATCTTTTCAGAACTCTGTTTAATGTCGGTCATGGTGCCGAGCATCGTATGGACTTTCGTGGAGCTGTCATCGGAAATTTCACGGGCGTTTTTCGACAGTTGACTGGCAAGTCGGGTGTTTTCTGCCGTCTGACGGACGGTTTCACTCAGCTCTGACATGCTGGCGGCCGTTTGTTCCAGCGAAGCCGCCTGCTGCTCGGTGCGGGAAGAGAGATCTTCATTGCCCGCAGAAATTTGCGAAGAGGCTGAACTGACCGAATGGGCCGACCGTTCAACCGATGAAAGCGAGTTCGCGACATTCCCGATAAGATGATTAAAGGCTTTAGCCGTCAGACCAATTTCATCCTTGCGCGAATCATCGGCACGCAGCGTAAGATCAAGCCGCTCACTGGCGCGTTCCATAGCCGCTCGCATACCGTTAAGGTTTTTACGGATGCCCAGAATCGTCCTGATGGAAAAAGCCCCGAGCAACAGGATAATCGCGACTGAACCGGCAATTAACGACCAGAGTGTTTGCCGGTAAACCCGGTTATTCTCTTTTTCAAATGCCGCGCCGACCTCTACATTGAGCTGGAGTTGTTTCTGATAACTTTCAATTAAATCACGAATAGTCTGACCGACGCCGCTATTTCCCTGCAAATCCACCAGGGCGGTATCATTATGTGTCCGCGAATTTGTCAGAAAAGCCGGCAGGCGCGCTTCCATTTGTTTAATCAGCGCTAAGGCATTTTCACTGAGCTTCGTATCCTGATCGTTAGTGGTTTCGTTCTTGAGATAAAATTCAGTCAGTGCTTTAAGCGCTTCAATACGCGTGGAAATTTCCTTTTCAAATTCAGCCTGTTTATCAAGGGCTTTTGCACTTTGATGCCGATAGAGCGCTACGTTAAGTCGGTTACTGCCGTTAACCATTTTATCCAGGTCAACAATCGAGGGCAGTGTGTTGGTTTGCACGTACTGGAAGCGCGACTGAAAGCCGCCTAATACCATGATGACGATCACAACCATAGCAATCATTGATGCTGAGAGTAATGAAAACGTCAGGAAAAGCCGCTGAGTAATAGTCATGTAAATTTCCCAAAATAATAGGTTCGCCAGTCTGTACACCGTACTGAATGACATTCGCTATTCAGGTATCGACAGAGCGGGAATAAGCATTAATGCGCCCAATGATCATTGCGGGGAATAACGGAGATAGTGGGTATAATCGGGATAAAAAGTATTAGTGTGTTGAATGGATAAAGAAATTGACAACCTGATCTTATCTAAAAACAATAAAAATGATTAATGGATAGAGCAAAGTGGAATTTATCATTGTTGATGGCGGAATACGCTTTTTAAAAAAAGCATGTGACGTTAATGCATGAAAGTTCGGTTAAGGGTAGTTAAATATCGTTCCTGACGGCGTGCAGAAGGGCGATATCTTTGC
Source organism: Pantoea sp. SJZ147 (assembly GCF_007828605.1). Lineage (NCBI taxonomy): Bacteria > Pseudomonadati > Pseudomonadota > Gammaproteobacteria > Enterobacterales > Erwiniaceae > Pantoea > Pantoea sp. SJZ147. The sequence goes on along the minus strand of NZ_VIVB01000001.1, from coordinate 133,169 downwards.
CAACATCTTTGAAATAAATTAACCGCATAAAATGACGAGCGAATTAATCATTAGTAAGGACTATTTTTAAAATATTTTCATTTTTTGTGTCACGTCTTCCAAAAAACCGGTTATCTGCTTCTGTGATATTGCTTACATGCAGACAGTGGGTGTCAGTCAGGATGACGCTGTTCTGCGTCAGCCCGGTAGTGCCGTTTGGCAACTTATCTGGCTTGCTTCATCTCGCGCATTGCGCGGCCTTGATGTGGTGAAGCCGTCGGGAATTTGCCTTAGTGCATCATTATTTTACAGGCCGTTTTAGGCTGTAACGGAATAACCCGGTCACGGGCGCAAAAGAAGTGATGAGTTAATCGACAACCGTGTAAAAATGCCGTAAAAAAAAGGCACAAACCTGTAAAAATGTAGTTCATAACTTCACCACCTACTCCCTAACTCACGCTAAACCGCGTAATCTCATCCTCACCTCTGACCGGGATAATGACCCGGCGGACGTTGGTGATTACGCGAAGCAAAACAGGATATTAAATGGCGCAGTCTGAAAAGCAGTCCCTGCCTGCAGGTATGTTGGCGGCAGCGGGGATCGTATTTGGTGATATCGGTACCAGCCCGCTCTATACCTTAAAAGAGTGTCTTTCTATTCTTCCCTCTGGGGTGGTGACAGAAGAAGCCGTGATGGGTTTTCTGTCCCTGATATTCTGGGGGCTGACGCTGATTGTGACGGTTAAATACGTCATCTTTATCATGCGCGCAGACCACGATGGCGAAGGCGGAATACTGACGTTAATGTCGCTGGCCCGACAAAATGTTGGCGCACGGCTCAGTCGCATTATCGTCCTTGCTGGCCTGACGGGCGGGGCCTTTTTTTACGGTGACGGCATTATTACTCCCGCTATTTCTGTGCTTTCCGCCGTTGAGGGGATTGAAGTGGTGGCCCCGGCCCTGGATCGTTATATCGTTCCGCTGTCCGTGGTGATCCTGACGTTGCTGTTTGTGATTCAAAAGCACGGTACTGAACGCGTCAGCCGCATCTTTGGGCCAATCATGCTGGTGTGGTTTATTACCCTGGCAGTCCTTGGGGTACGCGGCATTATTATGAATCCCCACGTTTTACATGCGCTTAATCCGGCGTTTGCCCTGACCTTTTTACTCAATCATGAAGCCCTGTCCTTTGCTGCCTTAGGGATGGTGGTGCTGGCCGTTACCGGGGCTGAAGCCCTGTATGCGGATATGGGACATTTAGGCAAAACCCCTATCCGCCTCGCCTGGCTGATCATTGCCCTGCCCGCACTGGTGCTGAACTATTTTGGTCAGGGTGCGCTGGTGCTGGCCGACCCCAGCGCAGTCAAAAATCCGTTTTATATCCTGGCCCCGGTCTGGGCGCAGATTCCCCTGATTGTGCTGTCAACGCTGGCCACGGTTATCGCTGCCCAGTCGATTATCAGCGGCGTGTATACGCTGACGCATCAGGCTATCCGCCAGGGCTTTCTGCCGCCGATGCGCGTGATATTTACGTCTGCTACAGAATCGGGGCAGATTTATATTCCGGTCGTAAACTGGCTTCTGTTTGCGGCTGTTACCGTGGTAATCCTGGCTTTCCGTCAGTCTTCGGCGCTCTCTTCTGCTTACGGTATTGTGGTGACGGGAACCATGGTGCTGACGGCCTGCCTGGCCGGTATTGTTGCCTTTAAAAACTGGAAGTGGCCATTACCTGTTGCGCTGTTTTTCCTGCTCTGCATGTTGTTAATCGATGTACCGCTGTTTGCGGCAAACCTGATGAAGCTGCTGTCGGGAGGTTGGGTGCCGGTGCTGCTGGCGATGACGATGCTGGTGCTGATGCTTATCTGGAGCAGTGAACGCTCCCGGCTTATCCGCCGTCTCACCGACGATCCAGTCAGGCTGAAAGCGTTAATCAGCTCTCTGGAAGCCTCTCCGCCCATGCGCGTGGGGGGAACAGCCATCTTCCTGACGCGCAAAGAGTATGAAATTCCGCAGGCCCTGCTGCATAACCTGAAACACAACCGGGTGCTGCACGAGCGTACCGTGTTACTGCACATCAAAACGGTCGATCTGCCCCGCGTGCACAATCAGAAACGCATCGCGCTGCGCCAGCTGTCGCCTTCGTTCTGGCAGGTTACCGCCGCGTACGGCTGGCATGAACGCCCGTCAATGAAAGATGTGTTGCACCTTTGCGGGCTGGAAGGATTTGGCTGCACCTTGAATGAAGCGTCGTTTTTTACTTCTCACGACACGCTGGTAATGAAAAAACGTCGCGGCCTGGCCCATGCTAAAGGGGCGATATTCCACTTCTTCCAGCGTAATGCATTACGCGCGCATGAACAGTTCAGGATACCGGCCAATCGGGTGATTGAACTGGGTGGGCAAAAAGAGTTCTGATAAGGGATTGCGGCAGAGTCCCTGAGGGGCTTTGCCGCTTTTTCCGCTTGCGTGATGAACCTTAACTGCCAGCGCACCGCGTTCAACCTTCTGTTGCCAGCCCACAATCCTTCGCTGCGCCTCGTCAGGCTTTTTTCAAACTCGCAGGCTGAAACTGCGTCAGACAGGTCAGCGCAGGCTGTGCGACGTCGGCCCAGGGACAGGTTTGCTCTTCTCGTGGCTAAAAAACCTTTCGTTGCTCTGGCGTTCACTTTCTGCTGAGTTCGCCTGTTTTAGCGCTGCGCCATAATGCCGTGCAGCCGTCTCTGTTTCTTGTCTTCGGGAAGCCGTGGGTTATTGCCCATCAGGCCGGACTGACACACGGCGAGCATCCTGTTTGGGGACGGCACAAGCGGCTCATGAGTCATCGGCATGCTGACGCCTTTCACCCTGACGGGCACGTCATGCTAAAGAAAATCGCTGCACACTTCGGGTGACATGCTGGTGTCTTTGACGTTAACCCTTCACAATAACCTTATCGGTTCCCCCTGTTTTGTTGATGCCACTAGCACTTCATGCCTGTCGCGCGACGCAAGGTTGCAGGATGAAAAAAGGAGCAAGCCATGTCTGATGCTACATCGGGTCAGTGCCACTGCGGCGCTGTTGCGTTCAACGTTGAACTGCTGGATGGCCTGAAAACCGCCCGGCGCTGTAACTGTTCGTTTTGTCGTATGCGCGGTGCGGTCGTGGTATTTGCCCCCGTCTCCGGGCTTGAGGTGGTCAAAGGTAAGGATAAGCTAAGCGAGTATCGGTTTAATACGGGTGAGGCGGTTCATTACTTTTGCTCTGTCTGCGGCATTTACACCTTTCACCAGAGCCGTTCCAACCCTGAACAGTACGGCGTGAATGCCGCCTGTCTGGCGGGGGTTTCTCCTTTCGATTTTGCCTCCGTTCCTGTGACAGATGGTAATCATCATCCCAAAGATGGCGGTAAAGGCGGTGTGGCCGGTTATCTCCACTATGTGGCAGAAAAGCCCTGACGGTCAGTCCGTCAAAGCCAGTCAGGCTGGCGTACCCTTTCCAGCATGATCATCGCATGGCTGAACACCGCGTCGGCAATCGCCAGAGGGTAATCGTCAGGCAGGCTGTCGCGCAGCTTAACGATCGCAGCCGGTAAGCCCGCAATAAAGGCCGTGAGGATCTGCTGCATCTTCACCTGGCTCAATCCGACGCTGCCCGCGCTGGCGACAAAATGCGCTGGCCAGATCGCGTCAATGTGATGCCGTTTCCCCTCAGGGCCGGGCACGCCCATCGCCAGCTGAAAATCTTGCCTGTCTGTCCTGCGCTGTGAAAGCCCGGGACAGGCAGACAGGATCGGGCTAAAGGGGGCCAGTCGGAAACTGCCGCCACGGGCGATGAGTATCCGGATCTGTTTGGCGTGCCCGCCGGTAGCCCCAATCAGCCACTGAAAAACCAGATAGCGCATCATCTCCTCACGGTCTTTCATGGCGCAGCTCGACCCCATCAGCAAGGCCATCACATCCTGAAGCCCCGGTCCACCCTGCTGTTCATAACGGCTTGACGCCGGTAATCCCAGCGCCTGGCACACATCCTCTTCAGGAAGATAATAAAGATGTTTTCCGTCGCGGCTCCAGCGGCGATCGTAGCTTTCGATGCGTAATTTCCGGCGGCCATCCTCATGAAACAGCCTGGCATCCGCTACCGGGAGCCTTAGCTCGCGGGCAAGGGCCATACACAGATAGGCATTGTCGATATCAGACTGCTGTGCCTCGTCTGCAGCGCTGACCACGCGGTAGGTCGCGTTATCCGGCGCAAGGGGTTGCTGCTTCACCGGCAGCAGCGTGATCGCGCCGGGCAGTTGGTGTCCCACTTTTTGCAACAGTGCAAAGACATCGCAGGATTTTATCGGGTGATCAGCGTAAATATCGCTTTTAATCAACGTGCTGGGTGAGAGAAGGTTTTCAAAAAAATAAGCCACCTTCGCAGAATGTATCGCAGCATGCTGCAAGGGCAATGAAAGCGACAGCGGCCTGGCAAGCGGGTGCCTGAGCCACTCCTCGTCATACTGGAAACGGAGTGCGCCGCTGTGATGCAGCGTCAGCGTGCCCGTCCGCGCCCCGTTCATCCAGGCAATCAGCTTCGCCATTACCAGGCATCCTCCGATGAGGCTGACGCGGGTGGATTCCCCTGAAGCACGACGGCAAGATTCAGCGCCTGCAAGATTTTGAACAGGGTAGCCAGCGACGTCGTCTCCGGGTTGTTTTCGAAGTGGGACAAGGTTGCCTGTTTAAGGCCCACGGTCTTCGCCAGTTCAGCCTGCGTCAAGCCATCTTGTTGACGCAATAGCTTTACCTGGTTCGCCAACTGCCTGGGGCTGTAGATCATGTGGCACGCTCCGTAATAAGTGAGTTTTATCCCCGCCAGAGGATATTATCAGACTAACTGCAAAATAACCCGAAAAGCAAAAATATCCTCTGTAGCGGATATTTCAGAGAAAACATCGCCCCGCTTTCTCCGCACGCATTTCTCCCTGAGGGTAACGTATTCCACTACAGAGCAGGACAGGCAGGATGGTGCGCTTACCCTCAATACCTCGACGATACCGCGCCATATGACCCGCTGGCGGGATGTTGCCGGGATAAACAGGGGAAATTACGGGTCGGGCTGACTGGCAGCCAAAAAGGAAACAGGCGGTGTATTGCGTTACGCTGGGCAGCGAATCCCTGGGCGGTTCAGGCCTGGATCAACGCCGGGTTAAGGCAGCAGAACAGCTATCGCGGCGGATGGTCCTGGTGCCCTGCCAGATAGCTTCAGTTTTCAGGCGTTGCCCTTCTGCTTATGTATTGCAGATGTCACTGGCGGATTTTCCCGATGTCGGCATACTGCTTCATTATCTGACGCGCGCGTTAAACAAGGTGAGCAGACTATATTAGCCATAAAAGGCACAAGGATGATGCCCTGCCCATTCCATGATGGGCAGGGTTAAAGGTCAGGAAATGTTTATCGTGCAGTCGCTTAACATGCGCCAGTGACAAGGCAGAACACGTGTTTCACCCGTCACCGTTACTGTACTGACGCCGTGGATATCGCGACAGGAAGAACCGACCTGCAGCTCAAACTCGCCGGGTTCTACGATGCGCTGACCATCGCGGCGCGTAAAGTTGAGCATATCCACCGGAAGCCTAAAGCACAGTTCGGCGGTTTTACCCGGCTGGAGCGTGACACGCTGGAAAGCTTTAAGCTCCTGAAGCGGTCGCACCATGCTGGCCACCTTGTCCCGGACATAAAGCTGCACCACTTCACTGCCCTGCCGTTCGCCGGTGTTGGTGAGCGTGACCCGGAGTCGAATCTCCCCGTCAATCGCCACGTTGTCCTGTTCTGGCTGCGGCTGGCCCCAGTCAAAGGTCGTCCAGCCGCGGCCAAACCCAAACGGATAGCGCGCGCCAAAATGGAAGGCGATCGGCGTACCGCCGCTTTTCAGTTTGTGATTGTAATAAAACGGCATCGCACCGACGTTTTTCGGTACGCTCACCACCAGGCGGCCCTGGGGTTCCGCGCGGCCGGTCAGAATATCCGCTATCGCCCAGCCGCCCTCCTGCCCCGGTGCCCAGGCCAGCATAAAGGCGGCAACCTTGTCTTCCAGACCTTGCAGGCTATAAGGCCGTCCCCCGGTCATCACGACGATCAAGGGTTTTCCGGTTGCGGCAAGGGCCTCCAGCAATGCTTGTTGTACGCCGGGCAAATTCAGGCTGTCGGTGTCAGAACCTTCACCCACGGTGCCGCTCTGGAACAGGCCTGCCAGATCGCCCACGCAGGCAATCACCACATCGCTGTCTTGCGCCACGCGAACGGCATCGGCGATCAGGTGGGTATCCTGTGACACAGGCGATTGCTGCATGGGTTTCGCCGCACTGTCGCCGGGGAACACAGGGGCACCTGCAGTGCGTTTCTCAATAATATGACAGCCTTTGGCATAGCCGACATTTTCCTGCCCCAGGTAATGCTGCAGCGCGGCGAGCGGCGTGGTGACCTGCGACGTTTCCTCCAGCATATCGCTGATAATTAGGTGAACGGGAAAGCTGTAACCGCTCAGTAGCGCAAGCGGATCGTCCGCACAGGGCCCCACTACCGCAACGCGTCCGCCGGTTTTCAGCGGCAGAATACCGTTGTTTTCCAGTAAGGTGATCGACTGGGTTGCTACATCACGTGCAACCTGACGGGTGGCATCGTCCTGCAGAGAAATTGCCGCTTCATTGATATAAGGATGCTCAAATAAGCCCAGGCGGAACTTCTCGGTCAGGATGCGTGCCACGATCTCGTCAACCTTATCCATCGACAGCAGATTACGCGACACGGCGTCGGCCAGATGGCGAGCGCAGTCATCCTTCGGCAACTCCACGTCCAGCCCGGCATTAAACGCCAGCGCAGCCGACGTTGCCGCATCCTGCGCCACGCCATGATGCTGGTGAAGCAGACTGACACCGCCATAATCAGCCACGATGATGCCGTCAAATCCCCACTGTTTGCGCAACACCTCGGTCAGCAAAAAGCGATCGCTGTGGCCGGGTTGATTATCAATGTCATGGTAGGCCGGCATCACCGATCCCGCGTTCGCCAGCTTTACCGCCATTTCAAACGGCAGCAGAAAGATATCGTTTAATTCGCTGAAGCCGAGGTGAACGGGCGCGTGATTTCGTGCGCCCTCGCTGAATGAGTGACCGACGTAATGCTTAAGCGTGGCCAGCAGATCGCGCTTATCGCCTTGCAGGCCTTCGACATAGGCGGTTGCCATCACCCCCACCAGCCAGGGATCTTCGCCAAAGGTTTCTTCTGTCCGGCCCCAGCGGACATCGCGGGAAACATCCAGCACGGGGGCCAGTCCCTGTTTGCAGCCAATTGAGCGGGCTTCGTCGCCAATGTGCTGAGCCGCCCGCCTGATCAGTTCAGGCGCCCAGGTTGATCCGTAATTCAGCGATGAGGGAAAAAGCGTTGCCCCTTTGCACAGCAGGCCAACCAGGCACTCTTCGTGAAACAGCGCTGGAATCCCCAGGCGCGATCCTTCCATCACATCACGTTGCAGGCGATTCGCCGCCCGTACGCCGGTTGCGGCGTCAACAATATGTGTTCCCAACGGGCGGGTAATCTGGCCGATGCCGCGGGTTAATCTCTCTTTAAGGGCATTCTGGGCACTCACACCGGTAAAGGTGTCGCTTAAATCTGTCCGTTCCAGATGGTTGCCCTTTTCATCCAGGATAAGCCAGTAAGCATGCATCTGCGCGAACTTTTCCTCTGCCGTCATGCGTGGCAGCAGGTCGGCAACACGTTCACTAACAGAACGCTGAGGGTCCTTGTAGATTACGGTCATGTTTCACTCCTTCGTACTGATTTCAGATAGCGTTTTGGGCGTCCATTTTCTCTTCAGCGGCACGCTTTGCGGCCAGCTCAAGGGCAATCGCATTGACGCGGGTGCTGTTAAGCTTGTAGAGGCAAAGCAGCAGCAGCATGGCAATAAATAAAACGCCGGGAATAATGTTGTGCATCAGATTGATAGTGGTAATTACGTGAGGCGTTTGTGCCGCCACGCCAGGCTGGTAGTGCACCAGCCCCAGAATCCAGCCCACGACGGCACCGCCCATAGCGAGGCCAAATTTGATGGCAAACAAGGCGGTGGAGAAGACCAGGCCGTCCAGCCTTCTCCCGCTGCGGTGTTCTTCGAAATCCACGACATCGGAGAACATATTCCACTGAATGGGTGTGGTCAGATTTTGAACAAAGCCAAAAACGATATTTATGCCGATGATCAGCCAAACCTGTGAAGGCGGAATAAAATAAATGGTCGTGACGAAAAAAACAAAACTGACCAGGCAAATCTGATAAGCACGCACGCGATCAAATTTCCCCAATAACCGCTCTGAAAAAAATGCACCGCACAATGCCGCTATCATGCCGGTAATAATAAAGGTGAATACCAGGTCAGGCCGCAATAAAACATAGTTCATGTAATATATTGTGGACGAGCCACGCGTTACTACCGCAGTCAGCAACAGGATGTTGAAAATAACAATGATGAGCCACTGGCTGTTTTTACTTAACAGCTTCAGGTCGGACCACATCGAGCTTGCACTATCGCCGCGCGGTAAATAACGTTCCCGGGTCATAAAGAAGCAACAGTAGATTAAAATCACCCCTAAAAAACCCATGAACCCCATGGCAAACAGGTACCCTTTCGCCTTGTCGCCCTGACCTAACAGATCCACCAGCGGTAGCCCGATGACCGTGACCACCAGTCCGCCGATAAAGGCACAGGCAAAACGCCAGGATTGCAGAGAATGGCGTTCCCGTGGATCGAGCGTCAGCGCACCGGGCATGGCGCAATAAGGGACATTTACTGCAGAGTATATGAAGCTGAGGATGGTATAGGTGACACAGGCATAGACAATTTTCGCGGTCGGACCCACATCAGGTACATAGAAGGTTATCAGGCAACTCACGCCAAACGGAATCGCAAACCACATTAGCCAGGGCCGAAAACGTCCATGTCGGGTTCGGGTGCGGTCAACTAACGCCCCGATACAGGGATCGACAAAGGCATCCGCCAGGCGAACCATCAAAAACATCGTCCCCATAATCGCGGCGGGTAAACCAAATACATCTGTATAGAAGTAGGCCAGAAACAAGGTAGCGGTTTGCCATACCATGGAACTGGCGGCATCACCGATGCCGTAACCAATTTTATCTTTTGTTTTAAGCACAGAGGATATAGTCATTGTTATGAGCCTTATAATTAGGTAAACACCTTGATCAGTCAGCTATCCACGGCCTGTATGGACAGGCAGGTCCGGCTCAAGTATTAGTAATACGGCCCTGTGCCAACAATTCCAGAAATTAACAGCCAATTTATGATATTTGGTTTTTTTACCGCTTTGTGATGCAGGCCATATAGATAACCAATAAATCAATTAATGTTGAGCGACATATTTATGACATTCGGCGGGGTTACTTTGTTAAAAACCGGCAGGCGTCCCATATAAAATTGGTATGACACGGGAATATGCACTATTGAAATAGTACAGGGCGGTGACTATTTGTATTGTTTTCTGTTGCGTTATGGCAAATAATATCCCCTCAGGGAGAATTTTACCGCTTGAGATGCGTTATCCTGCCCACTGACAGACAGAGAATCCCTATTTCAGTCGAATAAAGTGTTATTTAGCTGAACGTCAGCGCGAAAAGTTAGTAAAATCAGTACAGGATAGCCGTGAGGGCCGCAGTAACTTTTTAGAGGAAATGGAATGCTTGAACTGTTTGACGTCAGTTACGAAGAGCTGCAAACCACACGTTCAGAAGAACTTTATAAGCTCAGAAAAAAAACTTTTAGCGACCGCCTGGGATGGGAAGTGGTATGCAGCCAGGGCATGGAGTCGGATGAGTTTGATGGGCCAGGGACGCGCTATATTCTGGGGATCTGTGAAGGGCAATTAGTGTGCAGCGTGCGCTTTACCCGTCTGGATCGGCCCAATATGATCACTCACACCTTCCAGCACTGTTTTAACGACGTCCCCCTGCCCGCCTGTGGCACGGAGTCAAGCCGCTTTTTCGTCGATAAAGCACGCGCACGCGAACTGCTGGGTGAACACTATCCTATTAGTCAGGTATTGTTTTTAGCGATGGTGAACTGGGCGCAGGATAACGCGTACAACCATATCTATACGATAGTCAGCCGGGCAATGCTGAAAATTTTGAAACGGTCCGGATGGCAAATCAGCGTCGTCAAAGAGGCTTTTCTGACTGAAAAGGAACGGATTTATCTGCTGACTCTGCCAGCCGGAGAAGAGGATAAACAACAACTGGGTGGCGATATTGTCTCACGTACGGGCTGTGCGCCCGTCGCGGTAACTACCTGGCCGCTGACGCTGCCGGTCTGATAAGGTCTAACTCCACACCCAGTCTTATAGCCTGTCGGGCGTTACTGACGCCCAATTTAACCACGACGTTTTTGATGTGGAACTTCACGGTGCTGACGGAAATACCGGTAATGGCGGCAATTTCAGAATAGGTTTTACCCATGCTCGCCCAGTACAACACTTCATTTTCACGCGACGAAAAAATCGTTTTGTCGGCGTTCTGATTCACCGTCGGTGCTCTTTCGGCTTCTGTCCCGGCCAGTCGATACATCTGCTCATTAAAATCAATCAACAGCATCTGCATGGTGCCCTGCTCAGACGCAAGGCGCTGCTCGAGGGCTGCCTGATCGTTGCCCTTAATAATGACGGAGAGCAACGCGAGGTTGTTCATATGGTCATGGAGCACGTAGGTAAAGCCATTAACGATGTTGTACTGCTTTGATAATGAGAAAATTTTGGTAAACCGCAGATCGGACATCAGGGTAATGTTTTCATCCCAGGCAAACGGCGAGGTCCGTTTGAAGGCGGTGAGGATGACCGGATCGGTTAACTGAAAATTGTTGGCACGGTATAACCTGACCCATTCGTCAGGATAACTGGAAATAATCAGAACATTTGAAGGATTTTTTTTGCTCACAACCGTGTAAGCGTACTCAGGACTGCCAAGCGGAGATAACTTTCTCTGTATGTAAGTCTGAAGCGTATCCATTATTGTTTGATTTTCAAGAAAAAAAGAAAACATTCAGGCTCCATGCTGCTTCTTTTACTTAATGATGACATAACCTGCACTTTAGTACAGGTAAGATGATACTTAAGAATAACTTACAATGATTCATCCAGAGGTTACAATGGCTTCAAGTTGTTTAGCGGTAAAAAAAAACCTGACCTGCAAGGCCAGGTCGCTAAAACAGCCAACACCAGGGAAAAACTTTCCGGCCAGACGTCACAAACTATAAAGTGGTGCTGGCCGGGACACTCATAGTAACATCTTAGAAACATTTGTACAAACATTTAACATCACTGCGCATTGCTTTATTCTCCTCCTTAATCTCCTTTAATACAATCGCTTATTCATACTCGTCATAACTGCCCTGTTCTCAATAGCTTAGCGTAAGCAACCCGCGATTATTCGTCGCTGCTTTTCTCCTCCGTTTCGTGCCTGCGCCTGTCGCCAAAATACATGATCGATATATTCTGCTATTACCGCTGCGCTTAGCGGACATTACGTCGGGGAATTTGTCTGATAAAGTCCTTTTTTAACTGGCTTCGTGTATTAAATAAGCAGTTGAATGTGACAAACATCACATCTGTGCCAGGCTTAAGTTCCTGACAACAGTTCAAGGAGCTCACTATGACGACGTCAAATAAATCAATTCTCGACCCAGATCGCTTTCCGAAGCCGCCATTCAGGCAGCAGCCGCAACAGGCACCCGGACTGGCCAGTGAAATGGACCCTGCTCCCGATCATGGTGAAAAAAGCTATCGTGGCCACGGTCGTCTTGCCGGACGTAAAGCGCTGATTACCGGCGGCGATTCAGGTATTGGTCGCGCCGTCGCCATTGCCTATGCACGTGAAGGGGCGGACGTAGCCATTAACTATCTGCCGGAAGAAGAGTCAGATGCGGTGGAAGTGGTTAAACTGATCGAGGCCGAAGGCCGTAAAGCGGTGGCGATTCCCGGCGATCTGCGTTCCGAAGCTTTTTGTCAGAAGCTGGTTAAAGAAGCGGCTGAGAAACTGGGCGGGCTGGATATTCTGGTTAACAACGCCGGACGTCAGCAGTTTAATGAATCCATTCGGACGCTGAGCACAGAAGACTTTGATGCCACCTTCAAAACCAATGTCTATGCGCCATTCTGGGTAACGAAAGCGGCACTGGCTTATCTGCCGCGCGGTGCATCGATTATTAACACCTCTTCTGTTCAGGCCTTTAAGCCCAGCGATATCCTGCTGGATTATGCCCAGACTAAAGCCTGTAACGTGGCCTTCACTAAGGCACTGGCCAAACAGCTCGGCCCGGAAGGGATTCGCGTTAACGCGGTCGCCCCAGGCCCTTACTGGACGCCTCTGCAGCCGAGCGGCGGTCAGCCACAGGAGAAAGTGGAGCAGTTTGGTGCCGATGCACCGCTAGGCCGTCCAGGCCAGCCGGTTGAGATCGCCCCGCTCTACGTTACCCTGGCTTCAGATGAATGCAGCTTTGCATCTGGACAGGTATGGTGCTCTGACGGCGGTACCGGTACGCTCTAATCCGCATTGATCCCCTAATGGCCGCGCACAGCGGCCATTTTTTTAGTCTCGGCGTTACTGAATGGCCTCCAGGATGGCGGCAGCCGCTTTTATCCGCGCCGGGTTGGGGTAGTTTTTATTCGCCAGCATCACAACGCCGCTGTTCAACTGTGGGATAAAGGCAATGTAGGCACCAAATCCGTTTGTGGAGCCGGTCTTATGAATCCAGCTGGCACGATCCGCCGGTTTGGGCGGGTTCAACAGCGTTGCCGGTTGTGCCTGTCGCGCCATGTTGTTGTCGCTGGCGTCAACGATCGTTTGGGTAGCCATCGGCCAGGGATAGCTTTCCCAACCCAGCCCCTGAGACAGCTTGCCTGCCGTTAAGTAGCGCGACTGTGCCGTGATCATACCATTTCGCAAAACGGTATTACCGGACGATAATCCGTTCGGATTCGCATTGGCCTGCATAAAGGTCATCATGTCGCGTGCGGTAGACTTCACGCCATAGGTTTCTGCTGACAGCATACCGGGCGAGACGCGCACCGGCTGTCCGTCTTTATATCCCCACGCATAGTCAAACATCATGGAAGCCGGAACCCTGTAAAAGGTGCGCGTCAGCCGCAATGGCGTAAAGACGTTCTTCTGCATCGCCTCTTCAAACTCGCCTTTTATCATCAAATATCCCAGCAACCCCAGGCTGACATTGGAATAGCGGCGCTGCGTGCCGGGTGCGGCGTCAGGCTGCCACTGTTGCAGGTAAGTCAGCAACGTATCCTGGTCGGTCACGCTGGCGGGAAGCTGTAATGGCATGCCGCCAGCACTGTAGGTGGCAAGGTGCACCATTTTAATCGCCTGCCACTGGGGGCCTTTCAGGGCGGGCCAGTACTTTTGTACCGGGTCGTTGAGATGAAGTTGGCTGTTACGCATCATCACGCCCGCCAGTACGCCGGTAAACGTTTTGCTCACAGAACCCAGTTCAAACAACGTGTTTTCGGTTACGCGTCGATCGGATGCGGTATCGGCTACACCAAAGTTCAGGTATTGCGGGCGGCCTTTATACAGCACTGCGACCGACATGCCTGGTATGCCCTCCTGCTCCATCAGCGGCGTAATGATGTTCTTCACCCGCGAGGCAATGTCCTGCGAGGATAAATCTGCAGCGCTGCTGCTGGCGCTAAGGGCGACAAGTAATGCAGTAAGGTATCGTTTCATCAGCACTCATTCAGGTGGCAGGTTATTTACATTGAGCCGCGCATGATTGCACGCAAAGCTGTGCCTGGGTACTGCAGGCACCGGAATTACGCGTATTACAATGCGATTGCTCAACATAACAACGCGTCTGACAGCTGGAGAGATCACATTTTGCAGCGGCGAGCGTCAACTGAGGTAACGGCGCGCGTGGGGGAAACGTGGGTGCGGGTTGTGACAATGCGCTGCTGACCATCAGGCCGGACAGCAGCAAAGCAAGCAGATATTTCATAACCGATCTCCAGAGAAACGCGTCAGTTAAGTATGGTGACTCTGGCGCGTAACGTCTGATAAATCTTACTAAATTGAGATCGCGGGTGGATGTTCAACAACATCGACGACGCCACGACGATAAATTTCGTTAAGGCGCGCGCAATACTGGCGCGGATCGTGCTGCTGTTTAATGCGTAAAATCGATCCTTCAGCCTTTTCCGTTAATACCTGTGGATGCGCCAGGATATCCAGCAGTGTTGATTTCAGGCCGTCAATTAACGCCCGGCGCAGACGGTGTTTATCGGCTTCGCTGTTGACCTGATATTCGCGATCGTCATTCAGCGTACCGCCGATCGTCCAGCCTGCACTGGCAGGATTAATTTCCGGCAGCGCGCGCACATTACTGGTTAATACCGGGCAACCGCTCGCCTGCATTTCCAGTACCGAAAAGCCGTAGGTTTCCTGCCAGGTGGGTAATAAGCCAACATCGCTGCGCTGAAACAGTTTCAACAGTTCCGGATTCGCCATCTGAGAGTGATGGGTAATAAAGCTGAGGCGGGAAATGCGATCCTGGATAGTGCGATAAAAGGCGTCATCGTCCTGGAACTGACGGTGTGCCACATTATGCCGCTTATTCAGGTCACCAATAAGCTGAACGTCTAGCTGCGACGCATCAATCTGGCCGGCTTCAACCAGTTCGCTCAGCGCCAGCACAATTTCTGCGCCGCCTTTGCGATAAAACTCGTTGCCGACAAACACCAGACGGATGTTGTCACTCTGGCGTGCAGTTTTTTCTGGGGTAAACAACGTTTGCGGCGGATGCATCACCAGGGTTTTGGCACGAATTTTTGCGGCGACATCGGGTTTAAACAGCTTCATCTGAATATGAAGCGTGGCCTCTGAAATGGCAATCAGGCCGAAACAGTTGTCTTTCAGTAAATACGGAATCAGGCGCTTTAATTCTGGGTTGTCCTGTTTGGCAACCCCCGCCACCGGCAGCACGCGCGGCAGTTCTGTTTCAAATGTCGCCACCCAGTTCATCTGGGTGATCGCCACTTCATTAAACAGATGCAAAATATCGGGCTTCTGCCCCATTGCAAATGGCACAGGTAAAAAGACAAAGCTTTTATTTTTTTTCAATAAACGGGTACGCAGCGGATTGAGGAAATAGAAAACGTTACGTTTTTTCAGGTTGATATAGTCGTTTTCCGGATTGACCAAAATATTGCGCTGCTCCGGATAGTGATTGTTACTTATTCCGATTTTCATGGAGGATTCCGAAGTCATTGTGAGGGCGAACGTGATCTATATCACGCTAAATATGAAACGGATTATAGGTAACATCTTAAAAACGCAGGGTTACTGTGGTTTACAGATTTCTCTGCACCGGCCAGGTGCAGATCGTTGCACAGCTACCGTGCATCGACTGAGGTTGTCTGTTGTGTTATCCCGACAGATTCAGGCATCCGGCCCTTTTCGCTTCTGGTACAAAAGTTGCAAATTACTGATATGTACACAGGAGATAACATATGAAAGCGATCGTCATTGGTGGCGGAATGGGTGGGATGACCGCCGCACTGGCTCTGGAACAGGCCGGTTTCGAAACTGAAGTTTATGAGGCGGTCAAAACGATACGGCCTGTTGGCGCGGCGATTTCTGTCTGGCCAAACGGCGTGAAGTGCCTTAATGCACTGGGACTGAAAGAAAAAGTCCGCGCTCTGGGCGGTAACATGGCGTTTATGGCCTATCAAGACGCGTTTTCGGGTGACACGCTGACCCGCTTTAGCCTGGCACCGCTGGTGCAACAGGTGGGCGAATTTCCCTACCCCATCGCCCGCGCGGAGCTTCAGGCGATGCTGCTGGATGCTTATGGCCGCAGTCGGGTGAATTTTGGCAAACGTATCGTCCAGGTGGAGCAGTACGCCAGCGGCGTTATCGCCACCTTTGACGATAACAGCCAGGCGCAAGGCGACTTTCTGGTCGCGGCTGACGGGACGCATTCGGTGATCCGCGATTATGTACTGGATGAAAAATTGCCACGCCGCTACGCGGGCTATGTGAACTGGAACGGTCTGGTCAGGATTGATGAGTCCATCGCGCCCGCCGACCAATGGACAACCTTTGTGGGCGATGGCAAGCGCGTTTCACTGATGCCGGTAAGCGGTAATCGTTTTTACTTCTTCTTCGATGTCCCGCTGCCCGCCGGTCTGGAGCAGGATCGTTCAACGATGCGGGACGATTTGCGCCACTACTTCAGCGACTGGTCTGAACCCGTGCAAAAGCTTATTTCGGCAATTGACGTGGACACCACCAACCGGGTCGAAATTCACGACATTGAACCTTTTCAGCGTTTTGTTAAAGGCCGGGTGGTATTGCTTGGCGACGCGGCACACAGCACCACGCCCGATATCGGCCAGGGCGGTTGTGCTGCCATGGAAGATGCCATTGTGCTGGCGTCCGCGCTGTCTGCGCATTCGCTTGGCATCGAGGATGCGCTACTGCGTTACCAGATGCGCCGTGTCGAGCGCGTTAAGGATTTGGTGTTGAAAGCGCGTAAACGCTGTGACATCACCCATGCTAAAGATCCCCAGATGACCTCGGCGTGGTATCAGTCGCTGAAGACGGAAACCGGCGAACGGGTACTGGCTGGGTTGTGCGAAACCATTGAAGGCGGTCCGTTGGGTTAATAAAACAGGGCGGCATCGCCGCCCTTTCGCTTCTTGCTTATTCCGCTAAGCCGCGGTTTTTCAACATAGGTTCGAGCTGCGGCTCACCGCCGCGCCAGGCTTCATACAACGCTTTAAGATCGCTGCTGTTACCGCGTGACAAAATCTTTTGTCGAAAGATATCGCCATTTTCCCGCGTCAAGCCGCCCTGTTCGACAAACCACTGGTAGCCGTCGTCGGCCAGCATCTGAGTCCAGATATAAGCATAATAACCCGCAGAATAGCCGCCGCCCCAGATATGCTGAAAATAGCTGGAGCGATAGCGTGGGGGAACGGCAGCCAAATCAATATCGTCGCTGCGTAACGCCTGCTGCTCGAATCCGTCAACGGACTGCACCGGCGTTCGACCGTCAAGGCTGTGCCAGTGAAGGTCCAGTAGCGCGGCAGCCAGCAGCTCGGTCATCTCATAACCTTTGTTGAATTTACCTGCCCTGATGATTTTTTCATGCAGCGCCACCGGCATGGGTTCGCCGGTCTGGTAATGCCGGGCGAAATGGCGAAACACCTGCGGCTCACTTGCCCAGTGCTCGTTAATCTGCGAGGGGAACTCGACGAAATCACGCGGCGTTTCCGTTCCTGACAGGCTGGGATAACGCTGACTGGCAAACAGGCCATGCAACGTATGACCGAACTCATGGAACAGGGTAATAACCTCATCCCAGCTCAGGAGTGCGGGCTCACCGTCGGCGGGTTTGGTGTAGTTACAGACGTTGTAGATCACCGGTTTGGCGTCGAGCAGCGTGGACTGGTTAACAAAGTTGCTCATCCATGCGCCGCCGCCTTTACTGTCACGCTTGAAGAAATCGGTATAAAACAGCGCCATCCCACTGCCGTCAACATCAAAGATTTCATATACCTGTACGTCTGGATGGTAAACCGGCAGATCGAGACGCGGGGCAAACTGAATACCATAGAGCTGGGTCGCAGCCCAAAACACGCCATTTTCGAGCACCGTGTTGAGTTCAAAATAGGGTTTGATCTGGCTTTCATCCAGATCGTACTGTGCCCGCCGCACCTGTTCTGCATAAAAATTCCAGTCCCACGCGCTGAGCGTGAAGTTGCCCTGCTGGCTGTCGATGGTTTGCTGAATGGCCGAGGCTTCCCGCTCCGCACGGGCTCGGGCGGCGGGAACGATATTACGCATAAAGGCGAAGGCTGCATCCGGGGTTTTTGCCATCTGATCCTGTAACTGCCAGGCGGCAAAGCTGGCAAATCCCAGTAGCTTCGCCTGCTCAGCGCGCACCTGTGCCAGACGCAACACCAGCGCTCGCGTGTCGTTGTCATCGCCTTTCTCACTGCGCGTCATGGCGGCATGGAACAAGGCCTGCCGCGTCGCGCGATCTTCCAGAGACTGAAGCGCAGGCTGTTGCGTGGTATTTTGCAGCACCAGCCACCAGGCATTCTCCAGGCCACGCGCGCGGGCAGCCGCCTGGGCGACGGCCAGATCGGACGGGCTCAGCCCCGCGAGTTGCTGGACATCATTCACCATCAACCCGCCCGCCTTGGTGGCAGCCAGCAGCTTGTTGGTAAACTGCGTGCTGAGCCGGGCCGCTTCCTGGTTCAGCGCCTTTAACTGCTGCTTTTGCGCTTCCGGCAGGTTCGCCCCCGCCAGCTGAAAGCGCTGCCATAGCACGTCGACCAGGCGTTTCGATTCGGCATCAAGTTGGTTGCGCTGCAAATAGACCTGATCGATGCGTGAGAACAGCGGCCGGTTCAGCATGATCTCATCGTTTAGTGCGGTGAGCTGTGGCGCGATGTCCTCGTCAATCTGCTGAAGATAGGGGCTGGTATGGGCGGAGGTCATCGCGTTGAACACCAGGCTTACGCGGGTCAGCAGTTGGCCGCTTTTCTCCAGCGCCTCGCAGGTGTTAATAAAGGTCGGCGCATCAGGATCGGTGGCGATGGCCTGCACTTCCTGGCGCTTTTCTTCAATACCGGCCTGCAGCGCAGGGAGAAAGTCGGTTTCCTGAATCTGATCAAAGGGTGGCGTGTGATAAGGCAAACTGCTGACGCTAAAAAAAGGATTTTGACGGGCGTTCATAGGCGCTCCTGGAGAACAACACAGAGTCTCATAGTGGCAGGTTGCCTTTGACAGAACAACCTACCCGCGTGGTTGTTGATACACCGCGATAATTTCCCCCGCAATCGCGACGGCGATTTCGGCGGGCAGCTTCCCTTTGACATCGGGTAAGCCCATGGGACAGCGCAGGCGCGCCAGCCGGTCTTCGCCAATCCCTTTGCCTTCCAGCCGGTAGCGAAAGCGCTGACTTTTGCTTTGCGAACCGATGACGCCGGCATAGCGAAAATCACCCCGCCGCAGGATAGCCTCGCACAGGGCAAGATCCAGCGGATGATGGTGGGTCATAACGATATAATAGCTTCCGGGGGCCGCCCCGGCCACGCAGTCCAGGGGATCGTCGGGCTGCTGGACGTTGACGCCAGGCGGCACCGACACAAACTGGTTATCCCGACTGTCAATCCAGTTAACGTGACAGGGTAACGTAGCCAGCAGGCTAACCAGTGCCTGACCGACGTGACCGGCACCAAACACCAGGATTTCTGGCTGCGCCTGCATGAGCGGTTCAAACAGAATCGTGGTCATTCCGCCGCAGCACTGCCCCAGTCGCGCGCCCAGGCTGAACTCTTCGGTATGGGGGCGCCGCTCTCCACCTTCTAACAGCGCCCGTGCCTGAGCGATGCACTGAAACTCCAGGTGACCGCCACCGATGGTGAGAAAGGTTTCACTGTCCGTCACCACCATCTTGGCACCGCCGTCACGCGGTACTGAGCCTCGGTCTTTCAGCACGGTGATCAGTACGCAGTGTTGCCGCTTCTGGCGCAGGTCGTGCAGAATGGCAATCCAGTCATGATAAATCATCCGCGCCTCCGGTCATGCGCTGTACACCCCAGAATACCCGCTCCGGCGTGGCGGGCGCATCCAGCCCGGGATGCAGGCGATAACCGGCCACGCTGGCCACTGCATCCTGCAATGCACACCAGGCGGCAATCCCCAGCATGAAAGGCGGTTCGCCCACGGCTTTCGAATGAAAAACCGTGTCCTGCGGATTCTTGCGGTTTTCCACCAGGGTGACGCGCATGTCGGCCGGTACATCACTGATGGCAGGAATTTTGTAGCTCGCGGGGCCGTCAGTCATCAACTGGCCCTGGTCATTCCAGACCAGTTCTTCACAGGTCAGCCAGCCCAGCCCCTGTACAAATCCGCCTTCAACCTGTCCGATGTCGATAGCCGGATTCAGCGACGCGCCCACATCGTGCAGAATATCCGCCCGTAGCAGCCGGTATTCACCCGTCAGCGTATCAATAATCACCTCACAGCAGGCCGCACCGTAGGCGAAGTAGTAAAAAGGTTCGCCGCGACCGGCCTGGCGATCGTAATGAATGCCGGGCACGCGATAATAGCCGGTAGCCGAAAGCGGCACCTGGTTCAGCCAGGCAAGCTGGGCGACCTGAGCAAAGGTGTAATAGTGATCCGCCGCCCGAACGATGCCGTTGCTGAAATTCACCGCATCTGGCGCACACGCGTGCAGCGTGCACAACATGTTCGTCATGCGCTCACGCAGGATTTCGGCGGCGTTCTGTGCCGCTTTGCCGTTAAGATCTGTGCCACTGGACGCCGCCGTCGGCGAGGTGTTGGGTACTTTCCCCGTATCGGTGGCGGTGATTTGAATGCGATCGACCTCAATTTGCAGCACCTGGGCGACAATCTGCGCCACTTTGGTGTTGAGTCCCTGGCCCATTTCTGTCCCGCCATGGTTGAGCTGCACCGTACCGTCGGTATAGATCAGAATCAGCGCTCCGGCCTGATTGAGGAAACTGGAGGTAAAGGAAATACCGAATTTAACCGGCGTCAGCGCCAGTCCGCGTTTCAGCACGGGATGCGTCGCGTTAAACGCTGCGATGGCTTCGCGCCGGGCATAATAGTCACTGCTGGTTTCCAGCTGCGCCGTGATCTCATCCAGCAGATTGCCTTTCACCTGCTGGTGGTAATGGGTGATATTGCGCTCATGCTTGCCGTAATAGTTGCGTTTGCGCAGCGTGAGCGGGTCCAGCCCCCGCTCACGGGCGATGTGGTCCATGATTTGCTCGATGGCGACCATGCCCTGCGGACCGCCGAAGCCGCGAAAAGCCGTATTGGATGCGGTATTAGTGCGACAACGGTAGCCCGTGATCAACGCATCCCCAAGGTAATAGGCGTTATCCGCATGAAACATGGCCCGATCCACTATCGATCCGCTCAGATCGAGCGAGTAGCCGCAGTTCCCGGCAAGATCGATTTTTACACCGCACAGCCGTCCGTCGTCGTCCACGCCCACATCGTAACGCACATAAAAAGGATGCCGTTTGCCGGTAATACGCATGTCATCGCGTCGGGCCAGGCGCATTTTAACCGCGCGCCCGGTCAGGTTCGCCGCAACCGCACACAGGCAGGCAACGCTCGCCGCCTGGGTTTCTTTGCCGCCAAATCCCCCGCCCATGCGCCGCATATCAATCGTCACTTTGTTCATGCTGATGCCCATGACCTCTGCCACCAGCTTTTGAATTTCCGTTGGATTTTGCGTGGAGCAAAAGACCTGCAGCGCATCGTCTTCACCGGGGATGACCATTGCCGTCTGGGTTTCCAGATAAAAGTGCTCTTGTCCGCCGATATGAAATGCGCCCTGAACGCGGTGCGGAGCACGCGCCAGCGCCGCCTCGACGTCACCGCGCTGGTGGATGTGGGGTTCCTGGACAAAGCTGCCCTGTCGCAGCGCCTGTTCCACGTCCAGTAATGCGGGCAGAACCTCATACTCGATGATGGCCGCCATCGCGCCCTGCCTGGCCGCGTCTGGCGTTTCGGCCAGGACGGCAAGAATGATCTGCCCAACGTATTCAACTTTTTCCTGCGCCAGCAGCGGATCGCCGGGCTGCAGCGGCCCGACGTCGTTTACCCCGGGCACCTCTTGCCAGGTCAGGACGCGCACCACGCCGGGAATGGCATAGCACGGCTGCACGTCAACCTGCGTGATGCGGGCATGTGCATGTTCACTCAGGCGAGGACAGAGATGCAGCAGGCCGGGCTGCTCCGCTTTATCATTGATATACATCGCTTCGCCAGACACATGTTTATCGGCGCTTTCATGTTTATTGCTGCGCCCCACGCCGCTGCTGATGTCACGCGCATGGGCAATGGGTAAGGCGGAATCGGGCAACGCCGGACGGTTATGAGACATAGCGGCTTACCTCGGTAATGGATAATCCATTCAGACGGTAGAAATAACGGCGCAGCAGGTTGCCCGCCACCTGCAGGCGGTAATCGGCACTGGCGCGGAAGTCGCTGAGCGGCTGGAAGGTTTCTGCCAGCGCCTGGCAGGCCTTTGCCATCGTTTCTGCGGTTAAGGGTAATCCGACGATGGCCTGCTCACAGCCCGCCGCGCGCACTGGCGTTGCTGCCATACCGCCAAAGGCGATGCGCGCCGCGGTGACAATGCCGTTCTCGGTCTGGATGTTAAAGGCGGCAAACACGGCCGAAATATCATCATCCAGACGTTTTGACACCTTCCAGGCCACAAAATCAGGTGACACCGTCACTTTTGGAATGAAGATGCTATGAATAAATTCCCCTGCCTCCAGCACGGTTTGGCGGTAATCGGTAAAAAAGTCGTCGAGTGACAAGGTACGTTGCGTGTTGCCTTTGTGCAGAAGCAAGGAAGCATTTAACGCCAGTAGCGTAGGTGAAGCATCGCCAATCGGGGACGCATTCGCAAGATTACCGCCCAGGGTGCCGAGCTGACGAATTTGCAGTGAGGCAAAACGCGTCAGCATCTCGGTCAAACCCGGTATGCGCGTCGCCATAAAATCGGCGATTTTTTCCAGCGAGGCCGCGGCTCCCAGCCGATAATACGCGTCATCCTCATGGCACACTTTCAGCGCATCAACCTGTCCTAGCGCAATCATCAACGGAATGCTCTGATAACGCTGGGTGATCAGCAGGCTGAGATCGGTGCCCCCTGCCAGCAACGCGGCGTCGGGCTGCGCCGCGTAAAGCGTGGCGAGCTGTTCAACGGTTTTGGGGATATAGCAGTAGCGGCCTTTGTCCTGTACCACCTGGACTTCCTGGCTGTCCAGCGCGGTCAGGCGCTCAACCACCTTCTCTTCCTGCCGATCAAAGCGGTCAGGCTGCGGCTGCGTCACCACCTGCTCGGCGGCGGCCATGATGGAACGATAGCCGGTGCAGCGGCACAGGTTGCCGGCCAGCGCGTGCTCTGCCTGCTGACGATCCCAGCCATGATTGTTTTTCTGCAAACTGAACAACGACATCACAAAACCCGGTGTGCAGAAGCCACACTGTGAACCGTGGCAGTCCACCATGGCCTGCTGAGCGGGATGCAGAGTTTTGCCCTGACGTAAATCTTCAACCGTAATAAGCTGTTTGCCCTGTAATCCACTCACCAGCATCAGGCAGCTGTTAACGGTCTGATACTGTAATTTTCCGTCTACCACACTGCCCAGCGTCACGCTGCAGGCACCACAATCACCAGAAGCACAGCCTTCTTTGGTTCCACAGCGGCGCTTGTGGGTGCGCAGATAAGACAGCACCGTCAGATTAGGATCGATCTGTTCTTCGGTGATCGGTAAATCGTTAAGCAGGAACTGAATCATGCGGCATTCTCCCTTGTGGCGGATTGCCAGACTGGCTGACCGTTAACCCAGGTCTGAACGATGTTTCTGTCATCGCCCAGGGTCATCAGCACAAAGAGTTTCTCCCAGATATCCTTGCAGTTATTCATGCGCAGCTTTTGCAACGGGGAAACGGCCATATCCAACACGACAAAATCGGCTTCTTTACCTGGTAAAAAATTACCAATGTGCTGGTCAAGATCCAGCGCATGAGCACCGCCCAGCGTGGCATGATAAAAGGCTTCTGCCGCACTCAGCCTGTATTGTTGCAACTGGCCGACCTTGTAGGCTTCCCCCAGCGTTTGCAACATATTAAAGGTGGTTCCCGCCCCCACATCGGTGCCCATGCCGACGTTGATGCCCTGCTGCCAGCTGCGTTTGATATTAAACAGGCCGCTTCCCAGAAACAGGTTTGAGGTCGGGCAAAAGGCAATGGCGGAATCGGTATCATGCAGGCACTGCCATTCATGATTTTCCAGATGCAGGCAGTGTGCAAACACGCTGCGACGACCGGTCAGCTGGTATTGGTGGTAAACGTCGAGATAGCCATTGTGATCGGGGAACAGCGCTCTCACCCAGGCCACCTCCTGCGGGTTTTCGCTGAGGTGCGTATGGAGCCAGACATCAGGATAGGCCGTACGAAGCGTCTGCACTTTTTCCAGCAAGGCGGGCGAAGACGTGGGCGCAAAACGCGGCGTCAGGGCATAGCCCAGGCGGCCCCGCTGGTGCCAGCGTTCAATCAGCGCACGGGTTTGCTGATAGCTTTCTTCCGGCGTTTCGACGAGGTAATCGGGGGCGTTGCGATCCATCATCACTTTTCCGGCAATGATGCGCATATTCAGCGCTTCAGCCGCGCTGAATAAAGCCTCTACCGACTGAGGATGAACCGTGCCAAAGATCAACGCGCTGGTGGTGCCGTTGGCCAGCAACTGGTGAAGAAAAAACGCCGACATTTGCGCGGCATGTTCCGGGCAGCGGTACTGGCCTTCTACCGGGAACGTATACTGATTCAGCCATTCGAGAAGCTGTTCACCAAAGGCACCGATCATTTCCGTTTGGGGATAGTGGATATGGCAGTCGACAAAACCCGGCATGATCAACTTACCGCGCAAATCGATGACGGCGTCTGGACGAAGGCTGTCGCTCACCTCATGCCAGTCATGCAGCGCCACGACGCGGCCCTCACGTAAAATGAGCAGGCCATCGTCGATATAACGCGCCTGGGCTAAAATAGCCTCAGGATCTTTTGCCACGTCGACGAAATCGAAAAAGCTGGCGCGAATCGCTGTGTCCGAGCTTGTAAACATAGGGTTTCCTCTTACCGGACGCGTCATCTCGTCGTCCTGTTCCTTTAACACTCTCTATAGGTAATCACGTTGCAAGAGTCGTGCCAGCAGCAGTTTAATTAAAATCCTTTATTTTCATAAAGATAGATGGATTTATTTGTTGCGCAACATTTACGCTGACAAATTCACCACGCAACCGATTGCTCATCCAAGGCAATCGGTTGCTAAGCCATCTGCCGCCTGAATGCTTCCCCAGCAGCGTCGGGCACTGCACGATTTCAGTGCGGCCTGCGCTAAAACAGCGCAACGTCGCGGTCATCATTGCCTCAGAATTCAACGGGCATACGCAAAACTGACATGCTAAGGTGATGCAAACACCACGAAACGGGATAAGGGAAAAGCGAGATGATTATATTTGTTACGGGGGCCACCGCAGGATTTGGCCAAAGCATTACCCGCCGGTTCATCGAAACCGGTCATAAGGTCATCGCCAGTGGACGTCGTGCAGAACGCCTGAAGGCGCTAAAAGCGGAATTGGGCGACAATCTGTATACCGTTCAGTTAGATGTGCGTAACCGGGCATCCATTGAAGAAGCCATCACGCAGTTGCCTGATGCGTGGCGTCATATTGATGTTCTGGTGAATAACGCGGGCCTGGCGCTGGGCATCGAACCGGCGCACCGGGCAGATGTGAATGACTGGGAAAATATGATCGACACCAATACCAAAGGGCTGGTCTATATGACGCGCGCCGTCTTGCCTGCCATGGTAGAGCGTAACGTCGGCCACATTATTAATATTGGTTCCATTGCCGGGAGTTGGCCTTATGCCGGGGGCAATGTCTATGGGGCAACCAAGGCATTTGTGCGCCAGTTCAGCCTTAACTTACGTACCGACTTGCACGGCACGGCACTGCGCGTGACCGATATTGAGCCGGGCCTGGTCGGCGGTACCGAGTTTTCCAACGTGCGCTTTAAAGGCGACGATGACAAGGCCGATCGGGTTTACGAAGGCGCGACAGCCCTGACGCCGGAAGATGTCACCGAAGCCGTTTACTGGGTGGCGACACTGCCGAAGCACGTCAACATTAACACTCTGGAAATGATGCCTGTCAGTCAGACCCTGGCGGGACTGAAAGTCCACAAACCCTGATCGCAGCGCCAGCCGCCCGGGCTGGCGTTTACGCTTTGCCCCAACCCACCACGATAATTACCATGCCGCTCAGAGCAATGAGTGCGCCACTCCAGTCCCATACGCTCAGCCTGACCCCGTCGACTACGCGCAGCCACAGCAACGCCGTCAGCACATAAACGCCGCCGTAAGCCGCATAAACACGTCCGCTGGCGGCAGGATGTAAGGTGAGCAACCAGACAAACAGCGCCAGGCTTAATGCAGCAGGAAATAACAACCAGACAGAGGCGCCCTTCTTCAACCAGAGCCACGGCAGAAAACAGCCAATAATTTCCGCCAGTGCGGTTATAAAAAACAGGAAGGTGGTTTTGAGCAGCACGATAATCTCTCTGACAGGTAAACAACATGCACACAACTGGTGAGCAAGTAATCGTCAATGGTATACTATCCTCATTTGATGCAATAGTTTTACCCATAGGTAAAAGCAGAGTTAATCGAAGGATATTACGATGAAAAAATTGGTTCCGGTTCTGATGGTGGCCCTGCTTTCTGCGACCGCCCTGTCTGTGAGTGCAGCTACCGATCACCTGATTATTGAAAACGGCAGCAGCGCGCTGAATAACGAAGCGGCACGCCAGAGTAAAGAGCAGTGGAATGATACGCATATGCTGCGTAATAAAGTGAACAATCGGGTGGAAAAAGAGTTCGATAAGGCCGATCGCGCCTTCGACACACGGGATAAGTGCGAACAAAGTGCTAACCTGAATGCTTACTGGGAACCGAACACGCTGCGCTGTTTAGATCGCCGCACAGGCCGCCCGGTACTGCCGTAAATTTCAGCTATAGTAATGACTGACGCATGACAAAAGGAAAGGGTTATGAAGATCAAGACTGCATTACTGACCGCGACGTTTTTGGCATTCCCCTTGCTGGCTCAGGCATCCTGCGAATCTGTAAAAGCGGATATCAGCCAGAAAATCATTCAAAACGGTGTGCCCGAATCTGGCTTTAGCCTTGACGTGGTCGCCAACGATCAGGTTGATCAGGCGGGCGGTCAGGTGGTCGGTCATTGCGACAACGACAGCCAGAAAATTGTCTATAAAAAGCTGGGCCGCGATGAAGGTGCATCTGTACCGGACAGCGCAGGCAGCTCGCAAGATACCTCAACACAATAACGTTCAGGGCGACGATAACTGTCGCCCTTTCTTTTCGCGCTATCCCTCTGACCGCCTGTCACGCAACGCGTTACTGCTGCTCCCGCCTTATTCAGCCTGCTGTGGCTGTTGGCGCGGCATTTTCCATGCTACCCACATCGTCAGTAACGCAATCACCAACGCCACGATAAATACCGAATGCAGCGATGCGGCAATGGCCTGCAGCATATGTTGCAGGACATCGGGGGCCAGCCGATCACGGGTTTCCTGTGACATGATTTGCTGAACCGGGTCCTGCGCCTGCGGCAGTCGCCACTGCAGATTCAGATTCAGCACGGCACCCATCACCGCCGTACCCAACGCCGAACCGATCATGCGGCTAAACATGACCGACGCGGTACAAATACCGCGCACGTCATAATCAGCATGATTCTGCACGGACACCAGAAAGGTCGTGCTGGTCATTCCCATGCCGGTGCCGATGACAAACGCCGTAAATCCGGCCTGAAACAGCGAGCTTTCTCGGTGTAACAGCAGCAGCAAGGCGCTGCCGCTAATCAGCAACAGCGCGCCCAACAGCGCGGTAAAGCGGTAGGATGTCACCAGCATCAACCGGCCACTCAGGGTGCTTGCCAGCGGCCAGCCTATCGACATCATCGCCAGCGCGGTCCCCGCCTGAAGCGGCGATCCTCCCGTCACGCCCTGAATCCAGGTCGGCAGAAAAGCGCTGACGCCCATCATGGTCGCACCAATCACCAGATTGCCTAAGTTTCCTGCGATGATAAGCCGGCTCTTCCAGATGACTAACGGAAACAATGGCGACCGGGTGCGCTGCTCATGGCGGGTTAACTGCCAACCCGCCACCAGGCCAATGAGTAAAAACAGCAACAGCCAGTATCCCAACTGCTCCGCCTGCAACAGCGCAATCAGTACGGCGCTGATACATAACGTCAGCCAGCCGCTGCCGGTCAGATTCAGGGACTGAGACGGCTGAGCTTTCTGCGGGTGAGCGGGCAACAGCGCCGCCAGCATCAGCATACTGATCATGCCAATCGGTACGTTGACCCAGAAAATCACTGACCAGCTAAAGTGCTGAACCAGCCATGCGCCAGACAACGGGCCGATAATGGCGGCGACGCCCCACACGCTGGACAACCAGCCCTGCACGCTGGCCCGTTCACGCGGGGAATAGACGTCGGCCACGATGGTGGAACTCAGCGGCATGATGGCACCGGCACCCAGTCCCTGGAACGCGCGGAAAATAATCAGCCAAAGCATACTTTGGGCAAAGCCGCAGAGCACGGACCCCATTAGAAAGAGGGTGATGCCAAGGAACAGCATCTTTTTTCGTCCCCACAGGTCGGCCAGCCGTCCATAGAGCGGCACGCTTACCGCCTGCGTCAGGAGATAGACCGAGAAAACCCAGCCGAACTGCGAAAAGCCGCCCAGGTCAGCCACAATGGTGGGCATCGCGGTCGCCACAATAGTGACTTCAATGGCCGCCATAAACATCGCCAGCATACAGGCAAAAAGAATCCAGTGACGGCGCGATGGTGCGGAGGTGCTGTTGGTCATGATGCTCCCTTTTTGAGTCCTCTAAGGCTAGCGCAAATTTAGCGCGACAGGAATCACTTCAACTCAATATGTGACACCGTCACCTAATAGATGCGTTTTTAGGTAGTTTCGCCCTTAAACCAGTTGCTATAAGGGCTGAGGCGCTTTTGGGCTATTCCTATCTTCCTGATTTTTCCGATAAAAACTGGCGCGCTTCGCTTGGCGCTGCTATAGGAATAAAGCTGTATTTTCTGCAGTTGCTGAAATTACGCAGAAAATGGCAGCGGTTTTCGATCTTTAGCGACAGTCATGGTTTTGGAAGCTGCAATCAATTTAGCCGCTTTTGTCATGCTGTTTTGGGTATGTATAACAACAGATCTGTTAACAGGGAGAATCCATATGCATAACGCTTCACTGGCCAAACGTGCCGGTCTTGCGCTGCTTGCTGTTGTAGCAGTGTTGGGCGCACTGGTCTGGGGGCTTGGCTGGGATACACTGGTCGCCCGCAGAGTCGATCTGATTTACCTTGGACAGCAGCACCTGTTTTTGGTGTTTTGGTCAATGCTGTTCGCGCTGCTAGTCGGTATTCCCAGCGGTATCCTGCTCAGCCGCCCTTTTGCACGTCGCTGGGCAGAATATGTGATGCAAATCTTTAACGTCGGCAATACGCTGCCGCCGCTGGCCGTACTGGCGCTGGCCATGGTGGTCATCGGCATCGGTGACAAGCCTGCCCTGATCGCGCTGTTTCTGGCCTCCTTACTGCCGATTGTCCGTAACACCTATTCCGGACTCAGCGCAGTGCCGCCTTCCCTGCTCGAGGCGGCAAACGGCATCGGTATGACAAAGTGGCAACGCCTGCGTCAGGTTGAAATCCCTAACGCCTTACCGGTAATTCTGGCTGGCGTGCGCATCGCCACGGCCATTAACGTAGGCACCGCCCCGCTGGCGTTCCTGATTGGCGCCAGCAGTTTCGGCGAGCTGATTTTCCCCGGCATTTATCTTAACGACTTCCCTGTGCTTATTCTGGGTGCGGTTGCAACCGCGCTGGTTGCACTGGTGCTGGATATGCTACTGGCGTCATTAGGGCGCTATCTCAGTCCGCACGCTGCGGCATAACAATAAGGGGTTTGTAATGCTAACGCGCTGGATTAAGAGCTGTACTCTGGCATTGATGACCACGCTGGCACTCAGCCAGACCGTACAAGCCGCCACACCACTGGTGCTCGCGACAAAAAGCTTTACCGAGCAACACATTCTGTCTGCCATGACGGTGATGTGGCTGCAAAAGAAAGGCTTTGACGTTGTCCCGAAACGCAACATCGCGACCACCATCAGTCGTAATGCCATGATCAACAAGCAGATCGACATGACCTGGGAATACACGGGTACCTCGCTGATTATCTTCAACCATATCAACAAACCGATGTCCTCTGAGGAGGCTTACAACACCGTTAAAAATCTGGATGCCAAACTGGGCCTTATCTGGCTCAAACCGGCCCCGATGAACAACACCTATGCCTTTGCTATGCAGCGCGCCCGGGCTGAAAAAGAAGGCATTTCTACTCTGTCGCAACTGGTTGCAAAAATGGAACAGGTGCGAAAAACGGACCCAAAACATAACTGGCGTCTTGGTCTGGACCTGGAATTTTATGGCCGTTCCGATGGGATGAAGCCCCTGCAGAAGGCCTATAACCTGACGCTCGACAGGCCACAGATTCGCCAGATGGACCCGGGCCTGGTCTACAACGCTGTACGCGATGGTTTTGTTGATGCCGGGCTGATTTACACCACGGACGGGCGCGTGAAAGGGTTCGATCTTAAGGTGCTGGAAGACGATAAACACTTCTTCCCCAGCTACAACGTGACGCCGGTGGTGCGTAAAGACGTCCTGGAGAGCCATCCCGGTCTTGAGGCGGCGCTGAATCAGCTTTCCCCGCTGATTACCGACGAGGCCATCACCGAGATGAACAAGCGGGTGGACATCGACCACCAGTCACCTGAACAGGTGGCGCGCGATTTCCTTCAATCCAAAAACATGCTGTAAGGAGGCATCATGGATACCCTTCATTACATCATTGATAACTGGAATAACCTGCTCACGCTCACCTGGCAACATACCTGGCTGGTGCTGGTCGCGGTGGGATGCGCCATTGTGATTGGCGTGCCGCTTGGCATTTTGATCGTGCGGTTCAAATGGCTGGCAACGCCGGTGCTTGGGGTTGCCACGATTGTACTGACCATCCCAACCATTGCCCTGTTTGGCCTGATGATTCCGCTGTTCTCCCTTATTGGTAAGGGAATCGGTGCCTTGCCCGCTATCACAGCGGTGTTCCTCTACTCATTACTGCCTATTGTGCGTAATACCCACACCGCGCTGGAGAATCTGCCAGATGGCCTGCGTGAAGCCGGTCGCGGCATTGGCATGACGTTCTGGCAGCGCCTGCGTTGGGTGGAGATTCCCATGGCGCTCCCGGTGATCTTCGGTGGTATCCGTACCGCTGTGGTCATGAACGTCGGCGTGATGGCTATCGCTGCAGTAATCGGCGCGGGCGGCCTGGGCATGCTGTTGCTGGATGGTATTAGCGGCAGTGATATTCGTATGCTGATCGCCGGGGCGCTGATGATTTGTCTGTTGGCTATTGTTCTTGACTGGCTGCTGCACCGTTTGCAGCTGGCGCTGACTCCTAAGGGAATTCGATAATGATAAAACTTGAAAATCTGACGAAAACCTTCAGCCAGAAAAATGGCACGCTGATGAAAGCGGTGGACAATGTGAGTCTGGAAGTTCCCGCCGGAGAAATGTGTGTGCTCCTGGGCCCTTCCGGCTGTGGTAAAACCACCACGCTGAAAATGATTAACCGGTTGATTCCCGCCACCAGCGGCCGGATTTTAATTAACGGCGAAGATACCAGTACGCAGGACACCACCACCCTGCGCCGCAATATCGGTTACGTGATCCAGCAAATCGGCCTGTTCCCCAATATGACGATTGAAGAGAACATTACCGTCGTGCCACGCATGCTGGGCTGGGATAAGAAGCAGTGCCGCGAGCGGGCAACGGAGTTGATGAGCATGGTGGCGCTTGATCCGCACAAGTTCCTGCACCGCTATCCGCGCGAAATGTCCGGGGGCCAGCAGCAACGTATCGGGGTGATCCGCGCGCTGGCGGCGGATCCACCGGTGCTGCTGATGGATGAGCCTTTCGGCGCGGTAGACCCGATAAACCGGGAAGTGATTCAGAACGAGTTTCTGGATATGCAGCGCCAGTTAAAGAAAACGGTGATGCTGGTCAGCCACGATATTGATGAAGCGTTAAAGCTTGGCGATCGTATCGCGGTCTTCGGT
This sequence comes from Pantoea sp. SJZ147, assembly GCF_007828605.1. Lineage (NCBI taxonomy): Bacteria > Pseudomonadati > Pseudomonadota > Gammaproteobacteria > Enterobacterales > Erwiniaceae > Pantoea > Pantoea sp. SJZ147. Next base: position 101,312 of record NZ_VIVB01000001.1, on the reverse strand, counting down.
CAGGGCAAAATTGTCCAGTGCGCCAGCCCGGATGAGTTGCTGGCAACGCCAGCAAACGAGTTTGTTGGCTCGTTCGTCGGTCAGGACCGTACCCTGAAGCGTCTGCTGTTAGTTCAGGCCGGCGATGTCACCGACCAGCAGCCAACGATCACGGTGAAACGCTCAACGCCGTTAACGGAGGCCTTTGGCACCATGGACGACAACGACATGCGTTCCATTACCGTGGTGGACGACGACGGTAAGCCATTAGGTTTTGTGAAACGTCGCGAAGCACGAAATGCCAGCGGTCGCTGCGAAGAGATGCTGCATACCTTTAAAGTCACCGGCAAAGCCGAGGAAAACCTGCGTGTGGTGCTGTCAAAACTCTATGAGCACAACACTGTATGGATGCCAATTGTGGATGAGGATGGACGCTACAGCGGGGAAATTTCTCAGGATTATATTGCTGACTATCTCAGCTCAGGGCGAACACGTCGTCGTCTGAACCCGTAACGAATCAGGGCCGCAATCGCATTGCGGCCCTTTTATGATTGACCTTGCTTCTCATCCCATATCACTGTCTGTTGGTGCTCTCAGACACATCACGTCTGAAAAAATAAAGCGTTCTGATTAGCGGACTACCCTGATATTGCGGTTTATATCAGGCTATTTTTGCACGGGCAAAATGCAGGTTATCCGCATTAAGCCGCGAGATATCAAGATATGGCGACAGGTCGCGTTGCTCTGCGCGCGGTAAATAAGGCAACTCACCCAGAAGGGGCGCGGAAATCTGTTCACGCAGGACAGCAATGATATCGGCATAGTGCGCCAGTCCGGGATTAATACGATTTGCGACCCAACCCACAAGCGGTAAACCGTCTGCCAGAATCGCCTCGGCCGTCAGCAGCGCATGGCTGATGCAGCCTAACTTAATACCGACGACTAAGATCACCGGCAGTTGCTGCTCGACCACCCAGGTCGAAAGCGGTTGCGTATCGTTCATCAGGCTGCGCCAGCCACCGGTGCCTTCGACCACCACGCGGTCGACAAGCTGATTGAGGTGCTGCAGCCCTTGGGTGATTTGCGCATAGTCCACCTTTTCAGGCGGATAGCCGCAAATTTCCTCTTTCTCAAAAATCACCGGATTGACGGCATGATACGGCAGCGCAAGGGAAGAGGCGTTTTGCAAAAATAAACCGTCCTTGTTTCTCAGGCCCTCTTCTGTCCTGACCCCGCAGCGGGCAACAGGTTTGTAACCCGCTGCCCGCTCGTTCGCCTGGCTAAAACTTTGTAGCAGCGCGCGTGAGACCACGGTTTTTCCCACTTCGGTATCGGTTCCAGTAATAAATAGCGTTTTCACTCGACTTCTCCTTCACAAGCGGTATGGGCTAATCGACGATTAGGCTTTCGTGCGAATTAACATTCTAAGGAAGGAAAAGGCCGGGCAGATTGCGTTAGCGCAAGGTTAGTGATGCTTAACCTTGCAGTAACTTAACTAACAGGTAACCACTGTAGAGTGAATCCTTGATCAAGGCGGCGGCGCCAAGTGTGCCAGGCTCAGTAAATTCAGTCGGTGCTAGCTGAATTTCAGCGCTGTAAGCAGGTAAAGATTGCTGATGAATCGTGTTCTGTACGGCGGGAAATAAAATATCTGCCGCCTGATTTAGCGGCGAACCTATAAGAATTTGTTGAGGATTAAAGATGTTGACCATCATGCCCAGGATTCTGCCAACGTGATGTCCCACCGTCGCGATCGCATCCCGGGCGAGCCGATCGCCGGCCTGCGCTGCCTCGCAGAGAGCGGAAAGCGTTAACGCCTGATGATGTAACAGGCTGTCAGGCTGGCCTGGCAGCCGTTGGGCGACCAGCGCCAGCAGGCTGCCGGTGCTGGCAACCGTCTCCAGGCAGCCGTGATTGCCGCAGTAGCACTGCTGACCGTAAGGATCGACCTGAGTATGGCCCACTTCGACCAGCGCCCGTCCGCTTTTGTGCAGCAGTTGACCGCCCGTGATCACACCCGCGCCGACGGTTTCATCGATCACAATCTGTATCACGTCCTGTGCGCCACGAGACGCACCAAACAACGACTCAGCCAGCGTCCAGGCTGAGATATCATGCTGGATAAATACCGGCAGACCGGTGCGTGCCGCCAGGGTGCTGCCCAGAGGCATGTCATGACAACGGTAACCCGGTAAACGGTGCACGACGCCGGAGGCGGCATTAATCAAGCCCGGCAAGGTGATGGCAATCGCGGTGAGCCTTTCTAACTGCTTCTGATGCCGAATAAAAAACGCATCGACATGGTCGGTCAGGGTCGTCAGCAACGGCTGTGTTGGGTCATCGGGCAAAGGCAGATGATCCTCAACCCGCGCCCTGCTGCTCAGATCGCGTAAGGTGAGCGTCAATATGCCACGATGCAAACGGATAGCCAGATAGTGCCAGGCATCCGTATCAAGGATAAGGCCAATCGCCGGACGTCCACGGGCACCCGGCTCCTGAAACTCGGTTTCCTGAACCAGGTGGGCATCAAGCATTTCCCGCACGATTTTTGTGATGCTGGCAGGGGCCAGTTGGGCCCGTTTTGACAGTTCAATACGCGAAATGGGCCCATGCTGATCGATTAACCGGTAAACGACCCCCGCATTAATTTGTTTGATTTGGTCAATATGGCCAGGTTGACTGTCCGAACTCACACCCTGCTCCGGTTATTTTCGCGCTTCTAAATAAATATCCGCTATGGTGCGGCAGATTGGCTTGTTACGGCAAAGATTTGCTTAGATATGTGATTTATCACACATAATTTTTCTGACATTGTGGGATCGCTGCCCTTTAGCGACGCAGCAAAGCCATCATATGCGTCATCTGCGCGCTCATCTCTCTTTCACCCGACCACACCAGCCACATCTCCGAGCGCGCATCCGGTTCCTTAAGCGGCAGCCATACCACATTCGCGAGGCGCGCGTGGCTAAATGACAAAGGCAGGATGGAAACGCCCAGCCCGGTCGCCACCAGTCCTAATATGGTCATCGCTTCACCGACTTCCTGAGTGATATAGGGCCGGATCTGATAACGCTGCAGGAGATCAAGAATTTCGCTATAAAGCGCTGTTCCCACCTGGGGATCAAAAAACACAAAAGGTTCGCTGGCCAGTGCCTGTAGCGAAATCTGCCCTGCTGCGGCCAGCGGGTGCGCTTTATGCACCACGGCACACAGCGGCTCACGCAGCAAAAGCTGATGATGCAGATCCGCAGGAAGCGGCGTGTTACGCATCACCCCAAGATCCAGTTTCCCTTCATGCAGCGGAGCCAATTGCTGGCGGGTATTAATTTCCTGCATCTGAACATGCACCTCAGGCCAGCGCTGACGAAACCGATAAAGCGCATCCGACATCACGCCGATAAAAGCAGCAGAAGAGGTAAAGCCAATGCGCAGCTCCCCCTCTTCACCGCGATGCAAACGCGCTGCGCGCTGCGTTGCCTGATCAACCTGCAGCAGGATGGCCCGCGCGTCCTGCAAAAACTGCTGTCCGGCGGGCGTGAGCTGCACGCTGCGATTGGTGCGGTTAAAGAGCTGCGCGCCTGTTTCCGCCTCAAGCTGCATAATTTGCTGACTCAGCGGCGGTTGCGAGATGTGTAAGCGTTGGGCTGCGCGGCCAAAATGAAGTTCTTCCGCAACGGCGATGAAATAACGCAGATGACGCAGCTCTATATTCATATGTTAAACATCTTATTTGAGATTATTAATATATTAGACAACCTAATCTGCCTTTTCTAGAGTAACGCTATGTTTTTACTCATAAGGACCCATTGTGAATCGCTCCTCACCTGCGCTGCCGCTGGACAGAAACGTGCCGGAACAGTCTGACGTTCCTGCGTCTGACGGCATCGTGCGCGGCACACGCCCGTTTATGCGCGTTACGCTCGCCTTGTTCTCTGCCGGGCTGGCGACCTTTGCCTTGCTCTATTGCGTACAGCCTATTCTGCCGGTGCTCTCCACACAGTTTGGCGTTTCACCCGCCGCGAGCAGCATTTCTTTGTCCATTTCAACCGCAATGATGGCCCTGGGGCTGCTGGTTACTGGCCCGCTGTCGGACGCGATTGGACGTAAGTCCGTGATGGTGACGGCATTAATGCTGGCGTCAATCTGCACCCTGCTGTCGGCCACCATGACCAGCTGGCACGGCATTTTGCTGATGCGGGCGTTAATCGGCCTGTCGCTGAGCGGTGTGGCCGCCGTAGGGATGACCTACCTGAGTGAAGAGATTCATCCCAGCGTGATCGCCTTTTCCATGGGGCTGTATATCAGCGGAAACTCGATTGGCGGTATGAGCGGCCGTTTAATCAGTGGCGTGTTAACCGACTTTTTTTCATGGCGCGTGGCCATCGCGGCAATTGGCTGCTTTGCCCTGGCCGCCGCCCTGATGTTCTGGAAAATCTTACCGGAATCCCGTCATTTCCGTCCGGCCTCTCTGCGCCCACGCCATCTGGCGATCAATTTTCGACTGCACTGGCGGGATGCGGGATTACCGCTGCTGTTCGCAGAGGGCTTGTTATTGATGGGGGCCTTTGTGACGCTGTTCAACTACATTGGCTATCGCCTGCTGGGCGCGCCCTGGCATTTAAGTCAGGCCGTGGTGGGATTGTTGTCGGTTGTCTATCTGACGGGTTCATGGAGTTCGCCGAAGGCCGGGGCATTAACCAACAAGTTTGGTCGCGGTCCGGTGATGTTGGGTTCTACCCTGATTATGCTGACAGGCTTACTCCTGACTGCCTTTAACGCCCTTGTGCTGGTGTTTGTCGGTATGATGCTGTTTACCGCCGGTTTTTTCGCCGCCCACGCTGTTGCCAGCGGCTGGATTGGTCCTCGCGCCCGCCGGGCAAAAGGTCAGGCCTCTTCGCTGTATTTGTTCAGCTATTACGTGGGCTCCAGCGTGGCTGGCACGGCAGGCGGCTTTTTCTGGCATCAGTTTGGCTGGGGCGGTATTACGCTGTTCATCTCCGCTTTACTGCTGGTGGCACTGTGGGTTGCCTGGCAGTTGCACAGGCGCAAACTCTAGCAAATCTTAATAAATATTCCGGGTGGTTTGCTGCCCGGAATATCTCCTGTACAAGAATTGTCCGTATTATCAGCGTGATTGCTGATTTCACGCGTTTCCCCGCTATACTCGTTTTGATCCCAAAGATTAATGTAATCTTTGAATTCACAGCAAAGGGGAGACCTAATGGCGCGTTACTATTACGTCAACAAACAATCAGGCTACAACAATAATCATGTTGTGCATGCAAATGGCTGTAAATACCTTCCGGACCTGGAAGGTCGGCTGTTTCTTGGCACGTTTTATTCGGCGACCGCCGCCATTCAGCAGGCGCGCAAATATTATCCCGGCTCTTTAGGCTGTGAGGAATGTTGCCCGGTGACCGCGGCTAAACCTCAGCCTGCCCAGGACAGTGTGGCGCTTAAGCACGGCGTCGATTTCTGATTACGCGCGCCCGTTTGACGTAACGATGGCGGTTCCTGGCCGCCATCCTCAACCACTCCCGTGTTGCCCTTTATATCGCCCCTCTCTGCTGCCTGACGCGGCCAATCATCCTTTCGTCATCCCAGACAGAAGTGGTCAATTCGTTAAGCTTTTTCGCTTTTTTCCGTTATCTTAGAGCCCTTACTTTCTGACAGGGATTTACCATGCGTGATAAATTTGCCGCATCTCAAATTGCGCTTCACTGGCTTACCGTTTTGCTGCTCATCGTCGCCTATGCCACGATGGAGCTGCGCGGCTATGTCGAACGCGGCTCCTGGCAGCGCTTTGCCATGATGGTGACGCACTTCAGCGCCGGGGCGACCATTCTGGTGGTGATGTTGTCGCGGTTGTTGCTGAAAATCCGTCATCGCAGTCCTGCAATTATTCCCCCGGTGCCGCGCTGGCAAACCGGCCTGGCCCACCTGACGCACACACTGATTTATGCGCTTTTCATTACCCTTCCGGTGCTGGGTCTGGCATCGCGTTATCTGAAAGGACGTGAGTGGTGGTTATTTGGCATTCCGATGCCGATGGCCGGTGAGCCTGACTTTGATCTGGCGGACACACTGACCGACTGGCACGAGACGCTCGCCCCCTTAGGCTACTGGCTGATTGGCTTGCATGTGGCAGCGGCGCTGTTTCATCACTATGCCCTGAAAGATAATACGTTGCGGCGCATGATGCCCGGACAGCGTAATCGCCAGCCATAAACACCACCTGCAGGCGTCAGGCTAAAAAATTTCATCTTAATCGGCGCCTGGTGGTTCCACCCGGCGCTTAATTCCTCCACAATAACCGCTAAATTGTGACGCAGGTCACTCTCATGGGGTGAGCACTCTCATCCATTTTTGACGCACAGACTGATTTAACTTCTCATGCCATCAACAACTGTTTCCCGTAAAACGGCCTGGCTACGCGTGGTGCTGCTGGCCATCGCCGCTTTTGTTTTTAATACTACCGAGTTCGTGCCGGTGGGATTGCTTTCAGATATTGCTGCAGGCTTTTCGATGAAAACATCGGAAGTGGGCATTATGCTGACGATCTATGCCTGGGTGGTGGCCTTGTTGTCACTGCCTTTGATGCTGTTGACGCGAAATTTTGAGCGCCGGTTACTGTTAACAGTGCTGTTTAGCGTCTTTATTGCCAGCCATGTGCTCTCGACGTTTGCATGGAGCTTTAGCTCCCTGATCGTGTCACGCATTGGCATTGCGCTATCCCACGCCGTGTTCTGGTCCATTACGGCTTCGCTGGCCATTCGCGTTGCGCCTGCAGGTAAAAAGACCCAGGCGCTGAGCATGCTGGCGACCGGGACTGCGCTGGCGATGGTGCTGGGCGTGCCTATCGGCCGCATTGTGGGCCAGGCACTGGGCTGGCGTACCACATTCGGCGTGATCGGACTGTCTGGATTGGTGCTGATGATTATGCTGGTCCGCATATTGCCCCGATTGCCCAGCGAGCACACGGGATCGCTCAGCAGCGTTCCCCTGCTGTTCCGCCGTCCGGCGCTGGTGGGGATGTATCTGCTGGTGACGTTGGTGGTGACCGCGCACTACACCGCCTACAGCTACATTGAGCCCTTTATGCAGCTTGTCGCCAACGCCAGCGAGGGGTTCACGACGTTACTGCTGCTGCTGTTTGGTTCGGCGGGCATTGTCGGCAGCCTGTTGTTCAGCTCGCTGGGTAAAAAATTCCCCTCTGCACTGCTGATTGCCGCTATCGCCCTGGTGACCCTGTGCATGGGGCTGTTAATCTTCGCGGCTGTCCGCCCTGGGGCTATCATTACCCTGTGCGTGATTTGGGGAATGGCCATGATGATGATCGGCCTGGGGATGCAAATCCGCGTGCTGTCTCTGGCCCCTGATGCCACGGATGTGGCGATGTCATTAATGTCCGGTATTTATAATATCGGCATCGGCGCGGGTGCGCTGTTAGGCAGTCAGGTTAGCGCTTATATGAGTCTGTCTGATGTGGGTAATGTGGGGGCGATGATTGGTCTGGCCGCACTATTATGGTGTGTCTATATTTTCAAACGTTATCCACAGTTACGTTCTAATGGCTGATAATAACAGGCTTCAGATTTTATCTGGAGCCTGATGTTATTTACTGCTCCCCGTCACGCTCGTCTCAAATAAGATCACAGACCGTGCGACGTAAAACCCCGGCACCCTTCTATGCCCTGCTAAATAGCCGCTTATCAGGGTGAATCACTCTGACATTCTGAGAAATAGCGCTGCGTTCCGCCTCACCGAAAACGGTCAGATTGCTGAACAGTCATGCACCGTCCAGCCTGACGTACCGGACATCGGTCTGGCGGAAGTAAGTCCCCGGCCCTGTTTACCCGCCCATCGACGATAAAATGCCCCCTGAAAATACCTGCAATCCTTAAGCTTATATTCTTAGCCCTTTTTATGGTCGTTACGCCCAGCGGTGCAGGATCAACAGGTTTAAACGTGTTGTATTAAATGCTTAATTAAAATGCATCGCTCATTGATCAAGGAACGTATCGCGCATTGATTTAGGCCAATAGAATTTAACCTGCGGGTTATAAAGCCCGTCGGTTACTACGCAGAACTTAATATCACATCAATAATCTCAACACTTCCATTACATCTGTTTACCCCGTATAACAGAGAAAATAATTAACGTCAGGTGTCATGATGACGAGAAAATGGTTAACGCTCTATTTATCGCGCAACGTCAGCCAGGTGATGCTGGAAGACTTTCGGGCAATTTTACCCGCGGATGGGTTGAAAATTTTTGTTAATGACTTAGACGACACACACCATGCCACAGTAGAATGTGTTCAGGCCGAGGATTCATGCGCACTCATCGCCTCTGCCGTTGTCGTGTGGCGTCAACTGGGCCATATCCACACGATGATGTACACCAAAGGCGAGCTGCAGCGTTCGGTTAATGAAGCGACCCAGTTTGAGCTGTTTACGTTGCTGAAGAACCATCGCGCCGTGCTACGGCTGGCGTAGCCCCGGAATAACAGTGTCCCTGAATATTCATCCCTAACAACCCTGACAGGATAAACATGAGAATTGGTCTGTTGTTCCCCATCGCTATCATCGTGGCCGGTATCGGTTTTCTCGCCTGGTTTATTGGCAGTGGCCTGGCCATGCCGGGCTCCTGAGCTTAACGTAGCTGACTGTCTTTACTGCCGCGACGGTTATACAGACTGCTGTCTTTTTGTTGCTTATCGATTTTTTCCTGACAGGCGACACAGTAGCGCACGCCTTTCAGTGCCTGACGACGCGCAGCCGGAATCGGCTCACCGCAAAGTTCACACTCTGTCGCGCTTTCTCCCTGGCCAAGCGACTGACGTACGCGTTCAATACCGTCGTTGACCGTACTGTCGATCTGTTCCTGTACCGCCCCTTCTGAAGCCCAACCGTTTGCCATTGCCATTTCCTTACTTCGTATCAAACACCTCTTAAATGTACAACATATCTGATATTTTGCAGGCAAAACGGCGCACGTCCCTGTGAGCCTGCTCAGCATGGGTTACTGTTTAATATCGACCTGATAAAAGATGTGTTTGCCAAAAGGATCGACCTCATAGCCGCTGACCGTATTGCGGACTGGCTCGTAAATGGTCGAGTGCGCAATCATGACGGCAGGCATTTGATCATGCATCATCTGCTGTGCCTGCAGGTACATGCTGGTCCTTTTACTTTGATCCGGTTCGGCCCGCGCCTGGGTGATCAGCGTTTCAAACGGCTGATAGCACCATTTTGAAGAGTTTGAACCGCCTTTCGCCGAGGTACAGCTGTAGAGCGGCCCGAAGAAGTTATCAGGATCGCCCGTCGCAGTGGTCCAGCCCATCAGCGCGGCCTGATGTTCGCCGCTGCGCACGCGTTTAAGGTATTCGCCCCATTCATAACTGACGATATTGGCTTTAATGCCAACTTTGGCCCAGTCAGCCTGAATCATCTCCGCCATCCTGCGCGCGTTGGGATTGTAAGGGCGCTGAACCGGCATTGCCCACAGCGCGATTTCCGTACCCGGCTTCACGCCAGCCTCTGCCAGCAGTGCTTTTGCCTTTTCTGGATCGTAGTCATAATCCTTAAGATCCTTGTCCGCGCTCCATACACCCGGCGGAAGGATGTTTTTAGCAACCGTACCTGTGCCTTTAAAAATCGCCTCAATAATGGCCGGCTTGTTTATCGCCATAGCCAGCGCCTGGCGGACTTTCACATTATCTGTCGGCGCTTTGGTGGTATTAAACGCCAGGAACCCCGTGTTCAATCCTGCCGCCTGCTTCAGGGTGATGTCCTTGTTCTGCCGCATTTTTTCGAGATCGGCCGGATTCGGGAACGGCATCACCTGACACTCATTTTTTTCCAGCTTGGCATAACGGACCGCCGCATCAGGCGTGATGCTGAAAATCAGCCGATCAAGTTTGGCTTTTCCCTGCCAGTAGTCAGGAAACGCCTTGTACAGAATGCGTGAGTCTTTTTGATACTGAACCAACTGGAAAGGCCCGGTACCGATCGGGTCCATATCGACCTTCTCGGGCGTGCCCGCCTTCAGCATTTTGTCAGCGTATTCAGCAGAGTGGATGGAGGCAAAATACCAGGCCAGATCGGCAAGAAAAGGGGCTTCAGGATGAGCCAGCGTAAAACGCACGGTATGGTCATCTACGCGATCGATGTGGGTGATGAGCGTCGCCAACTCCAGGCTGTCGAAGTTGGAATAGTTGCCACCCGATACCGCATGATAGGGATTTTTACTGTCCATCTGGCGCATAAAAGAGAAGATCACATCATCCGCGTTAAACGCGCGGCTGGGCGTAAACAGCTTATTACTCTGGAATTTGACGTTATGACGCAGATGGAAGGTATAAACCTTACCGTCGGGACTGATGTCCCACCGCTCTGCCAGGCTCGGAATCAGTTCCGTTGTGCCAGGCTTAAAATCTACCAGGCGGTTGAATACCGGCACTGCGCTGGCATCCACGCTGGTTCCCGAGGTGTAAAGTTGCGGATTAAAGTTCTCCGGGGAGCCTTCTGAGCAGTACACCAACGTTTTCGCATTGACGCCGCTCGCCAGAGCAATACCCGCAGTAAGCAGTGCCAGGGTCGTTAGCCTGTTTCTCATTATTGTCCTCGCTTTCTGTTGACTTCCGTTAGTCAGAATATCTAAATGAATTATTTAGATGTTTGATAGATAGCATGAATCCCCACCATAGCGAACCCCGCAGTACGTCAACTAATAAGGATTAGTGATGACCGACAAACTTCAGACGCAACTGATCACGCGTTTTTTTCGTTACCTGGCGGTAAGCAGTCAAAGTGATGCCAGGTCCAGCACATTGCCGAGTACCCCGAGCCAGCACGCGATGGCGAAGCTGCTGGCGGACGAATTGCGCGAGCTGGGCCTTGAGCAGGTTGTGATTGATGAACATGCCACTGTGACCGCGGTAAAACCGGGCAACTGCCCCGGCGCGCCTCGCATTGGGTTTATTACGCACATCGATACGGTTGACGTCGGGCTGTCCCCTGACATTCATCCACAGATCCTGACCTGGCAAGGAGAGGATCTCTGCCTGAACCCGCAACAGGACATCTGGCTGCGTCGGGATGCGCATCCGGAGATCGCGCCCTACACCGGTCAGCCGATCATTTTCAGCGACGGCACCAGCGTATTAGGGGCGGATAATAAAGCGGCGGTGAGCGTCGTCATGACGCTGATGGAGAATTTACAGGGCAAACATGGCGATGTGGTGGTGGCGTTCGTCCCCGACGAGGAGATTGGCCTGCGCGGGGCTAAAGCGCTGGATCTTGAAGCCCGCTTTAACGTGGATTTTGCCTGGACGATTGACTGCTGTGAACTGGGCGAAGTGGTGTATGAGAACTTCAACGCGGCCGCAGCGGAAATCCGCTTTACCGGCGTACCGGCGCATCCGATGTCGGGGAAAGGCGTGCTGGTTAACCCCTTGCTGATGGCCCACGATTTTATCAGCCACTTCGACAGACAGGCGACGCCGGAACATACAGAGGGCCGTGAAGGCTATATCTGGTTTAACGAAATGCAGGCCAACGCCAGTGTTGCAACGCTTAACGCATCGATTCGCGATTTCGATCTGACAAGTTTCGCGGCACGAAAACAGCAGCTTCAACAGGTTGTCGAGCTTATCGCCGCACGCTATCCCACGGGCAAGGTAGAGATGACCGTTCGCGATATTTACAGCAACATTAGCAACGCTATTGGTGACGATCGTCGGGCCGTTGATCTGATTTTTGCTGCCCTGCGCGAACTGGATATTGCGCCCAAAGTGATCCCTATGCGTGGCGGTACCGATGGTGCAGCGCTTTCTGCCAAAGGATTATTAACACCGAACTTCTTTACGGGCGCGCATAACTTTCATTCACGCTTCGAGTTTCTGCCCGTCACCTCGTTTGTGAAGTCCTATCAGGTGGCAGAGAAGCTGTGCTATCTGGCAGCGGAATAGTTCATCAGGAAAGCCGTTGTAAAACACCGCCTTCGCGATGAAGGCGGTGCACAGGTTTCGCTTAGAAGGTTACCCAGTCGCCGTTATCCGCGGTGGCGGTTTTCGGCTGAAGAGGTGCCGATGGGCTGGCCGGTGTTGATGGTGGTTTTCGGCTGGTCACGAGTGCCGCTGGCGCATCACTGGATAAACGGAACTGCGCCACCGAAGCCTGCAGGGCTTCCGTTTGCAGGGCCAGCGCACTGGCAGCGGCAGACACTTCTTCGACCAGCGCGGCGTTTTGCTGCGTCACGCTGTCCATTTCGGTCACCGCCGTGCCGACCTGCGAAATGCCTTTGCTTTGTTCTTCTGAGGCCTCGGCGATTTGCTTCATGATCGCATCAACATCCTGAACCGACTTCAGGATACCGCTCATGGTGCCGCCGGTGGTGCTGACCAACTGGGCGCCCTTTTCCACGCGCTCAACCGAATCGGCAATCAGGCTGGCGATCTCTTTCGCTGCACCGGCGCTGCGTTGCGCCAGGTTTCTGACTTCACTGGCCACTACGGCAAAGCCACGGCCCTGTTCGCCGGCGCGGGCAGCTTCCACTGCGGCGTTGAGCGCCAGAATATTGGTCTGGAAAGCAATGCTGTTGATGACGTTGGTGATCTCTGCAATTTTCTTCGAACTGTCAGAGATGCCGTTCATGGTGGTCACCACTTCACCCACCAGGCTGCCGCCCTGTTTCGCCGTTACCGTGGCCGCTTCGGTCAGCGTGCTGGCCTGACGTGCATTTTCCGCATTGAATTTCACGGTCGCCGTCAGTTGTTCCATACTGGCAGCGGTTTGCTCCAGCGCGGCGGCCTGCTCTTCGGTGCGGGATGACAGATCGTTATTACCAATGGAAATCTCGGCGGCACCGCGTGAAATATTTTCCGTACCGCTGCGAATAGCACTGACGGCTTCGCGCAGACTGTCCTGCATGGCGCTCAACAGCGGCACCAGTTTACCGACGCAGTTACGGCCCATATCCTCGACGGGTTTGCTCAGGTCACCTTTGGCAATCACTGAAAAATGCTCGCGAATTTTTTCCAGCGGCTTGACCAGCATTTTGACCAGATAACGGTCGGTAAACAGCAGAATCAGCAAGCCAATCACCACCGTGACTGAAATCATTGTTTTCGTCATCGCGGTCAGACGATCGACTTCGACGCGCGTTTGCCCCAGTTTTACGCTGGCCACTTTATTGAAGTTTTCAGTACTGGCACCGAAGGCACGGCTCAGCGCGGGCGTGACGTCATTCGCCTGTTGGCGATAGACATCCAGCGAATCCTGACGGGCACGCTGAAGCTGGACAGTAACGCCTTGGTCGAGCAATTTTTGCCATTTATCAATCACGTCATTGGCAACGGCAGGGTCCATCGGGCCAGGAGAAAGCTGTTTAAACAGGGTCAACTGCTGAGACATGCTGTCTAATGCCTGTTGTACGGGCGCAAAAGCCTCATCGTTTTGCGCCACACCGGCCGTTTTTTTCTCCATTACGCGCGACAAACGCGTGATCATACGAAAATACTGATCGTTACCTTTACTCAACGCGGTCATCTGCTCAACGATATGGCGGTCGACATCATTGCCGTCACTTAATGACGTAAGTGAATGAATGCTGAACAGACCGATACCGCTCCACAGCAGGCAAAACAACCCGAGTATCGTCAGCATTACCGCGCGAATAGTGAAATTTTTAAGCATACCCATACTGAAATCCCTTAAACGTTAACCCGTAAAACCGGGCGTATGGGATATATCGGCAGAAAAGCCGAAAATGTAACGGTATTGTTATACTTTTTTATGCGGTCACGGCTGCGTGGCAAGAAATCATAGCCTGCAGTGAAAATCAGGCCCGGCGGTGGCCGCAAGTGCATCCGGCACTGACGAATCTGGCCCTACAGCCGCACCATTCGCGACATCATCAGGCGAAACAGAGACAGGCGGCGACGCATAAAACCCCGCAGCAGCCTGAATGACGCCTTACCTTCGCCGCCAAGTGACATTGTCACGTCATTGTCAGCGCGCCAGATGGGCCATGAGCGTTCTCCTTCAAGCTGCGTCGTCTTACTGTTAACGTCGCGGGCGAAGCGGAACCAGTAGTCGCTAACCTGCTGCGCAAAGGCGCGGTCTGCAGCCGTGAAGCAGCGGTCTTCACTGATTACGGGCATGTTCTCAAGGGTATTCATCACATAGGGGATTTCATTACCGTGCCAGGTACCGTGCGGATAGAGATCCCGGGCATTTTCAGAGACGTAATCAAACCAGTAACGCCAGCCCGGCATAGCGACTTTTTGCTGTGCCCGCATCACCAGCCAGGGAAGAAGCGTAAAGGTCATATCGCGTGCTGCGGCACGCCCGAGCAGCGCATCCTGCTCAACACGGTAAATCCACTTCAGCACACGATAGCTCAACCGGTTTTGGCGGCGAATCCGATCTACCACGGTGGCGGCATCGACGCCGAAATACTCCAGCACGCTGGCCTCGTCGCTGTTGCTCCCTGCCATCAGCGGCAGAGGATGCTGGCGTCCGGCCATAAAGGTCTCCAGCACAGGGGCAGGCAGAACCGCATCGCCCGCGATAGCAACCGGGCCAAGTCCATAGCGGCTGTCCAGGGCCCAAAAGGCATCGGCAGGCAGCGCGCGGAGCTGTTCCATGCTGGCATCAGCGGGTAAACCCAAACCGGTGGCGACCTTCACCCCTTTCTTAAGCGCCGCAGCGCGGGGAACGTCAGGCAGGCTGTAGGCACTTTGCACTATCCCTTTGTGGAAAAGACCAGCCGCCAGCGGTGAGCAGCAGAGTGATAACACGCTACGTGCACCCGAGGATTCACCGAATAGCGTAACGTTACTGGCATCGCCGCCAAAGGCGTGAATGTGCTGCTGTACCCATTTTAATGCCGCGATCTGATCCAGCAGGGCAAAATTATGAAGTGTGCCGCTCGCCGCCTGCTCCTTTTCCATCGCCGGATGCGCAAAAAAGCCCAGATGGCCCAGTCGGTAGTTAATCGTGACGATCACCGCCCCGCGTGAGGCCAGCGGTTTGCCATTATAGGGTGCCAGACCACCCGAACCGATCGTGAAACCGCCACCGTGCAGCCACACCATCACCGGCAAGGGTTTTTCTGGTCGCAGCTCTGGCGTCCAGACATTCAGGTAAAGACAGTCCTCGCTGAAATCACCGGGATCGCCCCCGCCCATGGCAAGACAATAGTCGCGGTTCTGCCAGCTTGCGGCAGAAAAGTGCAGCGCGCGTCGTACGCCCTGCCAGGGTAGCACCGGCTGGGGCGCACGCCAGCGTTGTTCCCCCACTGGCGGTGCAGCGTAGGGAATGCCTTTAAACACGAAGATGCCCTCATCAATGCCGCCCTGCAGCTCTCCGTCAGCAAGGGTGATCTTCAGGCCCTTTTCATTTTTCATGCGTTGTTCCTTGTCTGCGTCCGCTGTCATTATTTCAGGCTATTTGCCGTTGTCCAGAAAGGGGAACGGTAAATACGCCTAAAACGCACCGGTTACGCACGCCATCGTTGACCGCTACCCGCGAACGTGTGTTTAGTACAGCGTATCGTTTAACCCGTTAGAGGAACGGAAAATGTTCAGTGGCATCAATCAACTTTTTGTTCGAATGACCGATCATCCTGATTTTGGCAAGCTGTTGTTACGTTTGACGTTGGGTGGATTACTGCTGTTTCACGGTGAGTTCAAGCTGGTACACGGCGTGGGCTGGATTGCTCACCTGCTGCGACAGCACGGCCTGCCGGGCTTTCTTGCCTGGGGCGCATGGCTGGGTGAAATAGTTGCTCCGCTCATGCTGATTGTGGGATTCATGACGCGGCCTGCGGCGTTTATCATTGCGGTAAATATGGTGGTGGCGACGCTGCTGGTAAAAACCGGGGCGGTCTGGCACCGCACGGACGTGGGAGCCTGGGCGCTGGAAACCGAAGCGCTATTCCTGCTGGGAGCCTTTATCATTATGTTGCTGGGCCCGGGGAAATATACGCTGATACGCGATTCCCGGTTGCAGTAGCTGAGTAAATCGGGGCGATAGCCGCCCCGATGTTGTTATGCCTGTATGCCACACCGCTGTAGTGAGGCTTGTTGTCGTGCGGCGTACAGCGCCATTTCGTCCAGTACGGCACAGCCCAGTGCGGTTTCAAAGCTGCTGCGGCTTGCCTGACCCGCAGAACGCGCCTGCGTTTTATCCCCAAGGTTAGACTGAAAAATACCTGCCGCACTCACCGGCAGAAAATCCTCATAAATAATGGGATCGGCCAGCACCCGGCCCTGGTCGATCAGGCTATCCAGTGATTCACCGTGCCGGGGCGGTTCCGCCTGCCCCTTGTCACTGAGGCGATAATGAAACCAGGCGAGTCCCGCCTGGCGCAGTTGCATTTCGTTATCCGGGAAAGCCTGAAATACGGCGGTCAACTGCTGCTGATGCTGTTGATTGTCAGCCCCGCTACCGGCCTCATTCAGCAGCCGATCGTAAAGCGCGCGCCCTTGCGGCGTTAAGGCGGCTCCGCGCTGTTCAATCTCACCAAAACGTGCAGTGTGGGTGCCCTGATAGCCATCTTTGAAAACCACAGGTTCTTCCAGCGCTTTAAAACTGGTCTGACGCAGTAAAATGGGGACGCTGCGCCGTGGTGGGCCTTCAATAACCGCTTTGGGATCGATACCGCGTGCCGGCATTAACGCCTGGACGCGGTCAATGTCCAGCGTGCGTGGCGTAAGATGGTTGATATGACAGGCAGGGAAACACACCACGTCGGCAATCAACCGGTGTTGCTGATTGAGCGCCTGATAGGTTTTACTCTCAACGAGGCTGTGTGAGTGCCAGCGAAAGGTTTCTAACGCCTCGTCGATAAACTGCTGCGCCTGCGCCTCGGTCAGTCCGCCCTGCTGCTGATGCTGTTTAATCAACGCGCGGCAGCCTGCGGTGAAAATATCCCGCGAAGCCAGAATAGTTGTGGCGTCGTCGCGCAGCGCCTGATCCTCGATGAGTTCCAGTCGCAGTAATGAGGTGAAGATACGGAAGGGATTGCGCCGCAGTGCCTCGTCATCAATGGGACGAAAAGCGGTTGAGTGAACCGGCACGCCCGCCTGAGAAAGGTCGTAATAGCCTACCGGGAACATGCCCATCACAGCGAACATCTGGCGCAACATGGCCAGCTCTTCAGCACTGCCGACGCGAATCGCGCCGTGACGTTCCAGGTTTAAACGGCTCATCTCATCAGCCTGGGTTAAGCGTTGCTGCAATGCACTATCTGCCGCCAGCGTATCCTGATTAACCTCTTTGACTAACTGCATCAGCGTGCCGTAGAGCGGCACCTCTTGCTGATACATGTCCGACATTGCCCTTGAAAAGCCGGTACGGATGGCATCCGCACTTAAAAAATTATCCATAATAACCACCTGACAGCGTGAGCGTTGCAGCTACTGTAATCCAACGCGTTGTCGCCAGCGGAAAATATCATGAATTTGTGATCGGCTTAAAACCATAACGGTTTTTAATCACCAGCATTATCGTCGTGAGCACGGCTGGAATCGCCAGCAGTAAAAAGATCAGGTTGAAAGACCAGCCCAGCGTCAGCATTTCGGCTCCCACAAACGCGCTCAGGATGGCACCAAGTCGTCCAACACCGTGCATCCAGCTGGAGCCGGTCGCGCGGGCATGAGTGGGATAATAGCTGGCTGATAAGGCATTCATGCCGGTGTTGGCCCCGTTAAAACAGAAGCCGCTAAAAAAGGCAATGCTGCTCATTATGGTGACCTGTGCCGGTGAGAACCCTAACGCCACAATGGCAATGCCACCGCAAAAGTAGATGACGGCCAACGCCAGGTTGGCATTGAACCGGTCCATCAACCATCCGGCAAATAAGGAACCCAGCGTGCCGCCCGCTTGATACATCGCAGTAATAATCGCGGCCTGGGTAACGGTCATCCCCTGCTTACTCACCAAAGAAGGCAGCCAGCTGCCTATCAGATAGACCAGAAACAGCCCCATAAAATAGCCGCCCCACAGCATCAGGCTGCCGGTGCGATAACGGGGGGAAATCACCGTCGCGATGGCATTCTTTTCAGGCTGCGCAGCGTCCGCTTCAGAGGCGTGAAACTGGCTATGCGAGTGGGTGCTGCCGGGGATAATACGTTCCAGAATGGTTCGGATGCGTTCTGCTGGCGCACCCCGGCTAATGAGGAAACGCACGGATTCAGGAAGCTGCTTTACTAATACCGGCAGCACCAACAGCGGCAGAATGCCGCCTAATAACAGGACGGAATGCCAGTTGTAGCGCGGCAACAGCCAGGACGCGGCAAATCCGCCACTGGCTGCACCAAAGGTGAAGCCGCAGAACACCACGGTGATAATAAACGAGCGTCGGCGTTCAGGGGCATATTCGGCAACCAGCGTGCTGACGTTCGGCATGGCTGCGCCCAGCCCCAGCCCGGTCAAAAAGCGGAACAGTACCATCTGTTCAATGGAATGGGAAAACGCGGTGGCCAGCGTCCACAGGCCGAAAAAAAGCACGCTGAAAATAATCATTAAGCGACGGCCAAAGCGGTCGGCCAGCGGCCCGGCAACCATTGCGCCCAGCGCCAGGCCGATGAGTGCCGCGCTGATCACCACGCCCAACTGCGAATTGGTCACGTTCCAGGCCGTTTTCAGCGAGGGGGCGATGAATCCCATAATGGCGATATCCATGCCATCGAGGGCGACCACGATAAAACAGAGGACAATCAATCGAATCTGGCCACCGCTCAGGCTACCCTGATTGATTAACCGGCGAACATCTACCGCCTCAACGCTGCTCACGGGCAACCTCTCCTTAACGAAATAAACCATCAGTTTTGGTAGAAAAAACGGCGCTTATGATAGCCGATCGTTAATGATAAAACGCAGAATTTTGCATGCAAATAATAATCATTCAACAAGCGAATAATTAAGTCGATGATTTTACAGCGACTGCGCGCAGGCCATGACGA
This sequence comes from Pantoea sp. SJZ147, assembly GCF_007828605.1. NCBI lineage: Bacteria > Pseudomonadati > Pseudomonadota > Gammaproteobacteria > Enterobacterales > Erwiniaceae > Pantoea > Pantoea sp. SJZ147. The sequence continues at coordinate 82,356 of NZ_VIVB01000001.1, read as the reverse complement.
AAGGAATCGTAGCGCAGGTATTTATTATCAATAACTTACAGGGATTACCGTTAAAAAGTACACTTTGTTAATAAATATTTGCAGCAAAGTTAACAAAATCCGGTTTAAATAGTTGCCAGTCACCTGGCAATGTCATTAAGTTTGGGAAATGGAAAAAAATATCCTTTTCAATCAGCGCATTCGCTTGCGTCATTTACATGCCTTTGTTGCCGTTGCGCAGCAGGGAACGCTGGGGCGTGCAGCCGAGACATTGAGTCTCAGCCAGCCTGCACTCTCTAAAACCCTTAACGAATTAGAGGAACTGACAGGCGTCAGGCTGTTTGAACGTGGCCGACTGGGCGCACAACTCACCACCATGGGGGAGCAGTTTCTGACCCATGCGGTAAAAGTGCTGGATGCACTGAACCATGCCGGTCAGAGCTTTAACGAACAGATTAATGAGCGTCCGGTGATTATCCGCCTTGGCGCGCTGACCACGGCCGCCATGGGCATGCTGCCACAGATTCTCGATCGCTTTCATCAGCTGCGCCCCAATACCACCATTCAGGTTGCCACCTTACATAACAATGTGTTGCTGGCCGGGCTAAGAGCTGGTGAATTTGACATTGGTATTGGTCGCATGGCCGACAAAGAGATGATGACCGGCTTAACGTATGAGCTTCTGTTTCTGGAGTCGTTAAAGCTGGTCGTCAGACCCGAACATCCTCTGTTAAGTGACAATGTCACGTTGTCGCGCGCGATGCAGTGGCCGGTGGTCATCTCTCCCGAAGGAACTGCACCGCGCCGTCTTGCGCAGCAGATGCTGGATGAACAAGGCTGTTGTTTGCCGCCGCACTGCGTTGAGACATCCTCAACCTCACTGGCACGCCAGCTGGCGCTGCGCTATGACTACATCTGGTTTGTGCCTTCAGGTGCCATTAAGGAAGATCTCAGCCACAATGCCCTGTTCTCGCTGCCGATTACCTCTCCAGGGCCTGGCGAACCGGTCGGTATAATCACCCGCACTGGCGATACTTTAAGCCTGAGCGCTGAAGTGCTTATGAGCACCATTCGTAAGTTTCACAGCTAGCGACTGCGTTTTGCATGTCGCTCCCAGTTTTCCTGGCGCGCTTTTTCGGTCTTACGCAATCCGACGTAAAGCGCGCCCGCCCCGCCATGCTGCTTTTGCGCCACACAAAACGTCTGTACCTCATCCAGTTCGCGCAGCCAGCGATCAAGATAACTGCGCACGATATTGGCGTGGGATTCGCTGTCGCGCCCTTTACCATGAATGATTAGCAGGTTGCGAAACCCGGCTTGTCGCACGTCCCGAATAAACATAAACAGGTTCTGTCGACAGGCTTCCACGGGTTGGCGCAGTAAATTAAGGCTGGCGTCCAGCGCATACTGGCCTTTGCGTAATTTATCTAGCACACCCTGCTGAATACCCTCAGCTTTGTATTCCAGCGGCTGATCCAGCGGGATAATGTCCAGATAGCCGCGGGTTAAAAAATTTTCATCTTCCTGTTCTGGTGGCGGCTGGCGGGTTTTCTTGCTGGCGGAGAGATTATTCCACAGCGTATTATCCGCATCCTTCAGTGGCGTAACGTCATTCATCGTGTCACGGAACAGATTGTCATCGTCAAGGTTCATGGCTCGCCCCTGTTAAATGATATGACGCAAAATTGTATATAACCCGAATAGTAGCAAAATCGGGAAAGTCTGCGCTAATCCCGTTTTTAACGTTTTCGCCAGGCATGACAGTGAAGATGGATTCTGTTTGAGATCAAAAAAGCGTAAACATTTATTTACGGATGTTACACTTTGACATCAAAAAAGCCCGTCAGAACAGCCTTTAGCCGCCGTTAACAAACCACACTTTCTGTAGGCCTAAAAACTGCTCGGATGAGTTCCTTTACGACCAAAAAATGGTAAAATTGACCGCAGTCAATTATCGTCGAGCAAACCATTATGTTCCCTGAAAAACGTATACAGTCAGGCGGTTGTGCGATTCACTGCCAGGATTGCAGCATCAGCCAGTTATGCATCCCTTTCACACTTAACGAACATGAGCTGGACCAGCTTGATAATATTATTGAGCGAAAGAAACCCATTCAAAAAGGCCATACGCTGTTCAAAGCGGGTGACGACCTACGATCGCTTTATGCTATTCGTTCCGGCACCATTAAAAGCTATACCATTACCGAACAGGGCGATGAGCAAATTACCGGCTTCCACCTCGCCGGCGATCTGGTCGGCTTTGATGCCATTATGAATGCCAGCCATCCCAGCTTTGCCCAGGCGCTGGAAACGGCGATGGTCTGTGAAATCCCCTTTGATACGCTGGATGATTTGTCGGGCAAAATGCCTGCTCTGCGTCAGCAGATGATGCGTTTGATGAGTGGCGAAATCAAAGGCGATCAGGACATGATCCTGTTGCTGTCGAAGAAAAACGCAGAGGAGCGCCTGGCGGCCTTTATCTGGAATTTATCCCGCCGTTACGGCCAGCGTGGTTTCTCCCAGCGTGAGTTCCGTCTGACCATGACGCGTGGCGATATCGGCAACTATCTGGGTTTAACCGTTGAAACCATTAGCCGTTTACTGGGCCGCTTTCAGAAATCCGGCATGCTGGCCGTGAAAGGCAAATATATCACCATTGAGAACCACGCCATGCTGGAAGGTCTGGCGGGTCAAAGTCACCAGGCCGCCTGACAGATAAGCCGGGTTAATAAATCTTATTTTATTGATCCGGCTACATCTTTTTCACTTTCTTAGTGCACTTAACATAGGCTATCTTTAATCCAGTCGCTTTGGTTTAAGGAGAGTAGCCTATGTCCCAGTATCAAAATATTCTGGTCGCCATCGATCCGCAACAGGATGACCAGCCCGCGCTGCGACGTGCGGTATATCTCAACCAGCTTATCGGCGGCAAAATCAAAGCTTTTCTGCCTATCTACGACTTCTCATATGAAATGACCACCCTGCTCTCACCGGATGAGCGTACCTCCATGCGTCAGGGCGTGATCAGCCAGCGCTCAGAGTGGATACGTGAACAGGCCAAAGCCTATCTGGATGCTGGCGTGGATATCGATATCAAAGTGATCTGGCACAATCGCCCTTATGAGGCCATTATCCAGGAAGTGTTGGCGCACCAGCATGATTTAGTGCTTAAGATGGCACATCAACACGATCGGCTGGAGGCGGTAATTTTTACCCCCACGGACTGGCATTTGTTACGCAAGTGCCCTTGCCCAGTGTGGATGGTCAAAGATCAGCCCTGGCCCGAAGGCGGCAAAGCACTGGTGGCGGTTAACCTTGCCAGTGAAGAACCTCACCATGATGCACTGAATCAGAAATTAATCCGCGAAACCGTCAAACTGGCAGAAAGCGTTAACCATACCGAAGTTCACCTGGTCGGTGCCTATCCCATTACGCCTATCAATATCGCCATTGAGCTGCCCGACTTTGATCCCAGCGTGTACAACGACGCCATCCGCGGTCAACACCTGGTGGCGATGAAAGCCTTGCGGCAGAAATTCTCCATCAGTGAAGAATTTACGCATGTTGAAAAAGGCTTACCGGAAGAAGTGATCCCCGAATTATCGTTACATCTGGACGCGGGAATTGTTGTCCTGGGCACTATCGGCCGTACCGGGTTGTCTGCGGCGTTTCTGGGTAACACGGCTGAACAGGTCATCGATCATCTGCGCTGTGACCTGCTGGCGATAAAACCGGATGATTTTGTTTCACCGATTACGCTGGATGACGAAGACGAGAACGACTGATCCGTCTTACTGCAAAAAGGGCGACCCGGTGAGTCGCCCTTTTTTATTACAGCGCTTTCAGGATATTTTCCACGCTGGCTTTGGCATCACCAAACAGCATATGGGTGTTTTCTTTAAAGAACAGGGGATTCTGGACGCCGGCATAGCCGGTATTCATCGAGCGCTTAAACACAATCACATTCTGCGCCTTCCAGACTTCAAGCACCGGCATACCGGCAATCGGGCTACCGGGATCGTCCTGAGCGGCGGGATTGACTGTGTCGTTGGCCCCGATGACCAGCACCGTATCCGTGTCGCTGAAATCATCATTGATTTCGTCCATCTCCAGTACCACGTCATAAGGCACTTTTGCCTCTGCCAGCAGCACATTCATATGACCGGGTAAACGCCCGGCGACCGGATGAATACCAAATCGTACTTTTATGCCACGGGCACGCAGCTTTTCCGTGATCTCCGCCACCGGATATTGCGCCTGCGCCACCGCCATGCCGTAGCCGGGCGTGATAATGACGCTACTGGACGCTTTAAGCATTTCAGCCGTGTCTTCCGCGCTGATTTCACGGTGCTCTCCAGCCTCTTCACTGTCCGCTACCGCGCTGCTGTCGCTGCCGAAACCGCCTGCAATCACGCTAATAAACGACCGGTTCATGGCCTTACACATAATGTAAGAGAGAATCGCCCCCGACGACCCCACCAGCGCGCCTGTCACGATCAACAGATCGTTGCTGAGCATAAAACCAGCCGCCGCCGCCGCCCACCCGGAATAGGAGTTCAGCATGGACACCACCACTGGCATATCTGCCCCGCCGATGGAAGCGACCAGATGCCAGCCAAACGCCAGTGCGATCACCATCATGACAAACAGGGCAAATCCCTGCGCGCCGGGACTGTCAGTGTTAACGAACCAGACCAACAGCAGGAACGACACCACCAACGCCAGCAGATTCAGCTTATGGCGGTGTGGCAGCATCAGCGGCCGCGACGACAGTTTGCCACACAGCTTACCGAAGGCGACCAGGGATCCGGTAAAGGTGACCGCGCCAATAAAAATGCCGATAAACACTTCACTGAGGTGGATGTTTTCCATCACCGCAGGCAGACCGGGCGCATGATCGATATAACTGTTAATCCCCACCAGCACCGCGGCCAGGCCGACAAAACTGTGCAGTATTGCGACCAGTTCGGGCATTTCAGTCATTTCAACCCGTTTTGCCAGCCGGATGCCGATGGCGCCGCCGATGATCATTGCCAGCAAAATCCAGACGACATTGCTGCTGTCCGGGCCGAAGATGGAGGCGAACAAGGCAATTGCCATGCCGCTGATGCCAAAGATATTCCCTTGTCTTGAGCTTTCATGTTTTGAAAGACCCGCAAGGCTCATAATAAAAAGTATTGCGGCAACAATGTATGCTGCAGTCACTAATCCGCCAGACATCGGTTACCCCTTACGAAACATTTTCAGCATACGCTGCGTGACGGTGAAGCCACCGAAGATATTGATACTGGCGATCAATACGGCAATAAAAGAAAGGAAACTGACCCAGCCGCCATGACCCATTTGCAGTACGGCCCCCACCACGATAATGCCGGAAATGGCATTGGTGACTGACATCAACGGTGTATGTAACGCATGGCTCACGTTCCACACCACGTAGTAACCCACCACGCAGGCGAGCGCGAACACCGTAAAATGCGAGAGAAATTCACTGGGTGCCACATTGGCCAGGCAACCAAACAGCACGATGAACACGGCCAGCAGCAGATACTTACGCCGTGGCGATACGGCCGCAGGCTCGCTCTTTTTCTGCACAGGTGCAGCGGTGGTGGTGGCTTTCGGAGCGGCTGACACCTGAATTGGCGGTGCAGGCCAGGTGACATCGCCTTCACGCACGACCGTTACGCCACGAATGACCACATCATCGAAATCAATATCGATCTCACCGTTTTTCTCTTTACACAGCAGCTTCATCAAATTGACGAGGTTGGTACCGTAAAGCTGTGAGGACTGGGTCGGCAAACGGCTGGGCAAATCGGTGTAGCCAATAATTTTCACGCCGTTCTCTGTGACCGTCACCCGATCGGCAACGGTGAGTGCGCAGTTGCCGCCGGTTTGCGCCGCAAGGTCAACAATAACGCTGCCCGGCTTCATGCTGGCAACCATCTCTTCGGTAATCAGCGTTGGCGCCGGCTTACCTGGAATCAGCGCCGTGGTGACGATGATATCCACCTCTTGAGCCTGCTGCGCAAACAGCGCCATTTCAGCTTTAATAAAGGCATCGGACATTACTTTGGCGTAGCCATCGCCGCTGCCGGCCTCCTCTGCAAAATCCAGTTCGAGAAATTCCGCCCCCATACTCTGGACCTGTTCTTTGACTTCAGGGCGCGTATCAAAGGCACGCACGATGGCACCAAGGCTGCCTGCCGCACCAATCGCCGCCAGGCCGGCAACGCCTGCACCAATCACCATGACTTTAGCCGGTGGGACTTTCCCCGCCGCCGTGATTTGCCCGGTAAAGAAGCGGCCAAACTCATGAGCGGCCTCGACGATGGCGCGATAACCGGCAATATTTGCCATGGAACTGAGCGCGTCGAGTGACTGGGCGCGAGAAATACGCGGCACCGCATCCATGGCCATGACGGTGACATGACGCGCAGCCAGCTTTTCAAGCAGCTCAGGATGTTGGGCGGGCCAGATAAAGCTTACCAGGGTACTGCCCTCGCGGGTGAGCGCGATCTCTTCGTCATCCGGTGCATTGACCTTTAGCACGATATCGGCCTGCCAGACCTGCTGGCTGTCACTCACCGCAGCGCCAGCGGCCCTGTAGCTGTCATCATCAAAGCTGGCGCGCTTGCCTGCATCATGTTCAATGGTCACGCTGAAACCCAGCTTGATGAGCTGTTCAACGGTCTTGGGCGTGGCTGCCACGCGCGACTCGTTAGCCAATCGCTCTTTGGGTATTCCAATTAACATAGTTTTCCCTTTCATCGATTAAAGGAGGATGATCCTTGTGGTACACAATGCCGTGACGACACCCGCTTTCAGGCGTTGTGAATGAAATGCAATAACCTAATCGTATCTAAACCTACTGAAATTGTTACGGACGATCTACTACACAGACCCACATCTGTCACATTTGCCGTAATATCCAGTTGAAGCACGGCAATTCCGCCTGTCCGCACTGCACGAAGACTCTCGCAGCAGATAATCTGCTAAATATCACCTGTTCCGCCCTGATATTCCTTTTGGAAAAAGCCAAAATTAACAATGTATTAACCACTTAATCGATACATTTACTGGTCAATTCATCTTATTGTCGTAAGCGTAAGGCAAAATAGCGTAGCGTGACGCTGTGATTAAATAATCTGGTTCACAACAAGAGAGATATCGCAAAAAATGGCTGCGACAGCGTGTTTATAACATGTAATAATCAGCGGCTAATCTGTTATACATCAAGAGTCCAGCACGTTTTCGTACTCATTTTGCGTAAGGCGAAGGATCATTTTTATGAAGCTGAAGAACACTATTCTGGCATCTACCCTGTTATCTCTGCTGGCAGCAAATGCGTTTGCGGCTAAAGAGCTGACGCCAGAACAAGCGGCCGCGTTGAAGCCATTCGAACGTATTAATATCACCGGTCGTTTTAATGCAATTGGCGATGCGGCTGATGCTGTATCAAAGCGTGCTGATGAAATGAATGCAGATTCCTATTACATTCAAGGCATTAACGACAGCAACGGTAACAGCGGTAACTGGCGTGTGACCGCCGATCTGTACAAGGCTAATGCCCCTAAAGCCAGCCAGGAAACCGACTATCGGATGTTCAATGGCCTGAAAGAGCTGCCGAAGGCGGAAGCTTATCGTCTGGAGCCTTTCGATACCGTTACCGTCAGCGGCTTTTTCCCAAGTCAGCCTGAGGTAAATGAAGCCATTTCCAAAGCCGCGAAAGAAAAAGGCGCAGCCTCCTTCTTTATTGTGCGTCAGGTTGATGCCAATACTGGCGGCAATCAGTTTGTGACGGCCTACATCTATAAGGCCGATGCCAAGCAACGTGTGGTACAGAGCCCGGACACCATCCCGGCCGACTCTCAGGCAGGTAAAGCGGCTCTGGCCGCAGGCGGAGCCGAAGCGAAGAAAGTTGAAATTCCGGGCGTGGCTTCATCCGAAACCCCAAGCAACGCCGTGGGCCGTTTCTTTGAGACCCAAAGCTCAACCGGTAAGCGTTATTCGGTGACTTTGCCGGACGGCAAGGAAATTCAGGAAGTGAATGCGGTGACCGCGGCGCAGATGCAGCCGTTTGATACCGTGACCTTCAGTGGGCATTTCGGTTCGCCGACTGAAGTCTCACAGGAAACCGCCAAGCGCGCAGGCGCGAAAGGCGCTAAATTCTACCATGTGACGCGTCAGTGGCAGAACCAGAGCGGTGGTAACCTGACCGTAACGGCTGACCTGTTTAAGTAACACGCGCCAGGGCGGCGATCGCCGCCCTGCTGTCTGTTTGCATAATTCCTGCTCGATTTTGCATAACCACGCATTGCCATCCCGCACCGCACTCCGTAAAATCCTCCGCCTGTTTTTCAGAGTATTAAACGCGTTATACGTAACACAATCACGATATAACGTTGTGTTTATGCTGGTTATCCAGCCACTTATACTAGCAGGAAGAACGTTTTGGAGAAAAAATTAGGCCTCAGTGCCCTGACAGCGCTGGTACTCAGCTCAATGCTGGGAGCCGGTGTTTTCAGCCTGCCGCAAAACATGGCGGCAGTTGCAGGTCCGGCGGCCCTGTTAATCGGCTGGCTAATCACCGGCGCGGGCATTATTTTCCTGTCGCTGGCCATGCTGTTACTGACGCGACTGAAACCCGAACTGGACGGTGGCATTTTTACCTATGCCCGCGCCGGATTTGGCGAACTCACTGGTTTTTGTTCCGCCTGGGGTTATTGGCTGTGCGCGGTTATCGCTAACGTTTCGTATTTAGTCATTGTTTTTTCTGCGCTGAGTTTCTTCACCGACACGCCTGACAGAATCCTCTTTGGCAATGGTAATACCTGGCAGGCCATGCTGGGCGCATCGGTATTGCTGTGGCTGGTGCACTGGCTGGTGCTGCGCGGCGTGCAAACCGCAGCCAGCATTAATCTGCTGGCGACCCTGGGCAAACTGGTCCCGTTGCTGCTGTTTATTGTGCTGGCCGTGATCGCCTTTAATTATGACCGCTTCCGGTTTGATTTTTCCGGGCTCAGTCTGGGCGTACCGTTGTGGGAACAGGTTAAACAGACAATGCTGATTACCCTGTGGGTGTTTATCGGCGTTGAAGGTGCGGTGGTTGTGTCATCACGCGCCCGTCATAAAAAAGATGTCGGACGCGCCACGCTGCTGGCCGTGCTGGCTGCCCTGCTGGTCTATTTACTGGTTACCCTGCTGTCACTGGGTGTGGTTCCCCGCGCTGAGCTGGCGGAAATGCGCAATCCCTCCATGGCAGGCTTAATGACGCGGCTGACGGGGAGCTGGGGCAACGCCATTATCGTGGTGGGCCTGATTATTTCTGTTTGTGGTGCCTATCTGAGCTGGACCATTATGGCGGCTGAAGTGCCCCTGATCGCCGCACAGCAAGGTGCGTTTCCACGCAGCATTGCCCGCCAGAACGCACGTAACGCGCCTGCCGCCTCATTGTGGCTGACCAACGGCAGCATTCAGGTTTGCCTGATCCTTATCGCCCTGACCGGTGCGGATTACAACACCCTGTTAACCATTGCGTCTGAAATGATTCTGGTGCCCTATCTGCTGGTCGGCCTGTATTTGATTAAGGTCGTTAAAGGACAGCAAAAGCCCTGGGCACTGGCCGTGGGTGTCGGTGCCAGCCTGTATGGTATCTGGCTGTTGTATGCATCAGGCCCACTGCATCTGTTTATGTCGGTGGTGCTGTATGCTCCAGGTATTTTACTGTTTATTTTTGCGCGACGTGGCGGACATGAGGTGGCGTTGAAGCCGGTAGAACGGGTTGCCATGATGGTAATCGTAGCGGCAACCCTTCCTGCGATGTGGGAATTGCTGGCTTAGTGAGACTGCCCCAGAACCACACACAGCAGGTCATCCTGCTGTGTCAGCGCAACAGGCTTGCGGTATTCTTCATGAATCGCCTCCAGCTGTTTATCCGACAACGGATACGGCAGTTGGATATCGAAGCGGCAAATCTGTTGCTGCTCAGCGAGCGTAATCAGACGGGCGATGTTAATTTCATCGCTGACCTGGGTTGAAATGATTTGTAATGCTAATTCTTTAAGCTGATCTTCACTCGCCTGCAAGCTGTGCGCAGATTTGCGTGTCACCATGCCGAATATAGGCAGTACGCCGTAGATCGCATCCACAAAGCTCCATCGTTTTTTACAGGATGCCGACAGGAAATCACTGTAATTAAAGCAGATGCGATCGCGGTATACCGCTGATGCCAGCTCTTTATCAAACACTTTGGCTCCTCAAGGTGATCACAATGAATCCGGAACTCACGTTAAACGCAGGGTTAATGATTGCATATTTTGCGGAATATATCCCAGTTACTCAAGGATATTTCGTGTGATTGCATAGAGCTCTGCGCCAGGAAAAGTTATGCTTTACTCCTCCTTTTTACGTTAGAAAGAATCATGCACAAAATCGTTTACGTAGAAGATGAACCCGAAGTCGGTTCGTTGATTGCCGCTTATCTTGGACGGCATGATATTGAAGTGATTGTGGAGACGCGCGGCGATCGGGCGGAAGCGACCATTGCCGAACAGCAACCCGACCTGGTCATGCTGGATATTATGCTGCCCGGTAAGGATGGCATGTCCATCTGTCGTGATTTACGCGCAGAATGGCAGGGGCCGATTGTGCTACTGACCTCTCTCGACAGCGACATGAACCATATTCTGGCGCTGGAGATGGGCGCGCAGGATTATATCCTCAAAACGGCTCCCCCAGCGGTGTTGCTGGCTCGGCTGCGGCTGCATCTGCGGCAGTCCCAACAGGGGCAGAGTGAAGAAGCCCCTGCGCCGGCGAAAAACAACCGCATGTTGCGCTTTGGTTCACTGACGATTGATGCGCTCAATCGCCAGGTCGTGCTGTTTGATGAAAACATTGCCCTCTCTACGGCGGATTTCGATTTGCTTTGGGTACTGGCAAGTCATGCCGGGCAAATTCTGAATCGTGACGCCCTGCTGAAAACCCTGCGCGGTGTCAGCTATGACGGGATGGATCGCAGTATTGACGTGGCGATTTCGCGCCTGCGTAAAAAGCTACACGACAGCGCCACTGAACCCTTTCGTATTAAAACCATCCGTAACAAAGGCTATCTGTTTGCGCCGCAGGCCTGGGACACGCGTTCGGTATGAAAAAACTTTTTATTCAGTTCTACCTGCTGCTGTTTGTCTGTTTCCTGGTGATGTCGCTGATGGTCGGGCTGGTATACAAATTTACCGCCGAGCGCGCCGGTCGCCAGTCGATGAACGACTTAATGGCCAGTTCGCTCTATCTGATCCGCAGTGAGCTGCGTGAAATCCCCCCGCGCGACTGGAACAAGACCATTAAAAGTCTGGATCTCGGCTTGTCGTTTGAGCTGCATATCGAGCCAATGAGTAAATTTGAACTGGATGAAAACGAACTTCGTCGGCTGCGCGCAGGCGAAATCGTCGCACTGGATGATAAGTACACCTTCCTGCAGCACATTCCGCGCAGTCACTACGTTCTGACCGTGGGGCCAATCCCTTATCTCTTCTACCTGCATCAGATGCGACTGCTGGATATGGCGCTGGTGGTGTTTATCGGCATGTCGCTGGGGCTGCCGGTCTTTATCTGGCTGCGCCCGCACTGGAAAGAGATGCTACGACTGGAACACGCCGCCCAGCGTTTCGGCCAGGGGCAGTTGGATGTCCGAACCCACTTTGACAGCACCTCCAGCCTGTTCAGGGTTGGGGTGGCGTTTAACCAAATGGCAGAGAACATCAATACACTGGTCGCCAGTAAAAAGCAGCTGATTGACGGTATCGCCCACGAATTACGTACCCCGCTGGTGCGCCTGCGTTATCGCCTGGAGATGAGCGATAACCTGACGGAAGCGGAGTCGGCGGCATTAAACCGCGACGTCAGTCAGTTAGAGAGCCTGATTGAAGAGCTGCTGACCTATGCTCGCCTTGACCGGCCGCGCGTCGATCTTAATTTGCAATCGCTTGATCTGGCGAACTGGTTACGTGAACGCATGGAAGACTTCCGGGCAATCAACCCGGAGACGCAAATTGACCTGGATTTGCCCCAGCGTGAAAACTACGGCATCTCGGACACCCGGCTGATGGAGCGCGTGCTGGATAATCTGGTGAACAACGCCCTGCGCTATGCCAGTCAGCGGTTACGGGTCAGCCTGTGGTTTGATGGTGCCCAGGGAAATCTGCAGGTTGAGGATGACGGCCCAGGCATTCCCCTTGACGAACGTGAACGCGTATTCGAACCTTTTGTGCGGCTCGACCCGAGCCGTGATCGCGCAACCGGCGGCTGTGGACTTGGCCTTGCCATCGTTCACTCTATCGCCCACGCGCTAAGCGGCAGGGTTTCCATTGAAACCAGCCCGCTTGGCGGGGCCAGCGTCCGTCTCTGCTGGCCACTGGATCTTCCCTTTCGGGAACTCCCACGACAGTAACGCATTCAGGAGCTTAGTATGACTTAAGCCTGTGAACACCTTTGGAAGACCTTCCAGCGCCTGTCGCTTTTCAGTCACGTCAGCGCTATCTCCGGATGGGATATGCAAACCATGATGCCCGCCGGTGGCAGCGCCGCACGGTGCGAAGCTATTTCTTGATTATTATTGCCCGAACTTTTTCTCTTAACAATTTCCAATAACATAATCGATTGATAATTAATCAAAAAAACGCCATCATGGCATCTCTTTTTACATAAGAAGTAATTCTTATTAGCGTCCCGCAAATACAAGCCGTACTGCTATTAGATATTAGAAAAAATTCCAGTAAATTAATTAGTTACCTTGACAAACTTTCGCCATGAATAACTTCAGATAATTCAATCGATGGACATGTAAAAGGATCTGGTGTGTCCGATTATCGGTTCCACTGACCAAATTAATTTTTCTCAAAAAAAGAGTCAAATATTAGATCAACCAGCTTCCGGGTAATATCCATCCCTTAGAACTGATAAACTATGGGCTTTAACATTAGTTAAACACCTTCCTGCCCCAGGCTTATTTATCACCCGCATTATTTATCGTTAAATAAAATTTGACAGGTGATTATATCGTACAATGCTTTGCTTCTATATTTAGGTGTAATTGATCTGGTTATTAATATAAAATCGCAACTCCTGCCTGAGAGGTTGTCAGCTATAAACTTGTACTATTTCTCAATGGGTAGTGCTAAACAATTCCCTAAACAATATTCAGGTACATCAAATGAGAATTAAAACGCTAAACTTTCAGTTTATTAGCTTGTTGTTTTTATTATGCTCATCTGGATGCATTGCAGCAGTTGTCCATCTCCCGGTGATTACATCACTCATATGGCCAACGTCACTCAGTACTAAAACGACTTATTCGCCTCAATTGATGAATATAGATGAGAGTATTGCCAATCAGCAATTGACAAAGCGAGATGGTTTGAGAATAGGGTATGTTGATACAATAGGAAAGCCTTATCGTGGAGTTATGCCGTCGGACGACAATTGGGACGGGGTATATTCTGTTTTTCCCTTAGCGAATAATGGGGAGACGTTCAGAGACTATGTTGAGCGTCTTTATAATGCGGGGTTAATGTCTGGAAGTCTCGTTCTCTCATGGGGTAGTTCCGGCGAAGTAGACAAATGTCAGGGGATTGTCTTATCGAATGGAGTTTTACACTCAGCCACTGGTTCGACAATTCAGGATGCCTGGTCATCAGTAACAGCCGGAGCAATCCTGAATGTGCAACCAATTTGTTCTCAAATACCCCCCGCTGCAACGAGTTGTCATATAGAAACCGCTACGGTAAAATTTGATTTTGGCAATGTAATTAAAGCCGAATCGGCTAATGCCTCCCTTAGCGAAAATATCTCTATATACTGTACCGATGCGACTAAAGTCAGTTTAAGTGAAGCCAACAGAGGCATTATAGCGCTCTCAAACGGTGGTTCAGTAGCCGTTACTGACAATTCAAAAGGCCTGGATGGCTCATCAACTCATAATGTACCGTCAAAAGGTCGTGAGCTGGTAAAATTAACAGCAAAAATCACAAACCCGGGAAAAACGGGTTCATTTTACGGCTCATCAGTCATAATGCTGACATATCCTTAGATATCACAGGATATTTGGGAGGCTGTTAAGAGAAAAAGGACAAGTGGTGATAATAATCAAGAAATCGTGAGCGTTACTTACGAACCTCTATTACTCTGCCCCAATATTAAATGCAATAGTCATTACGTTATGTGGCTTTGTTGACCTTCCTCTTCCATTTCGCCAGCATACTGCACATTCCGCTGTTGTCAGATAATTTACTGAGGGTTAAGGTAGCCGGCAACCATTTCAGATACCTTGCTCATGGAGCGTGTACTGGATAATCTGGTGAATAACGCCCTGCGCTATGCCAGTCAGCGGTTACGTGTCAGCCTGTGGTTTGATGGTGCCCAGGGAAATCTGCAGGTTGAGGATGACGGCCCAGGCATTCCCCTTGACGAAAGTGAACGCGTATTCGAACCTTTTGTACGGCTCGACCCGAGCCGTGATCGCGCAACCGGCGGCTGTGGACCTGGCCTTGCCATCGTTCACTCTATCGCCCACGCGCTCAGCGGCAGGGTTTCCATTGAAACCAGCCCGCTTGGCGGGGCCAGCGTCCGTCTCTGCTGGCCCCTGGATCTTCCCTTTCGGGAACTCCCACGACATTAACGCATTCAGGAGCTTTGTGTGACTTCAGCTTATCAACAACTTTGTGCCACTTTTCAGCGCCTGTCGCGCTTCAGTCACGTCAGCGCCATCGCCGGATGGGATATGCAAACCATGATGCCCGCCGGTGGCAGCGCCGCACGTGGCGAAGCGCTGGCAGAGATGAGTGTTTTGCAACACCAGATTCTGACGGACAAACGTCTGGGCGAGTGGCTGGAACAGGCCGAGCAGCAACCGCTGAATGATGTAGAGCGCGCCAACCTGTTTGAGATGCGTCGCGCCTGGACGCAGGCCACCTTGCTGCCCGCTGAACTGGTCGAGGCAAAATCCATCGCCGGTTCCCGTTGCGAACATGCCTGGCGCAGCCAGCGTCCGGCGAATGACTGGCAGGGTTTTGCCCCGAATTTAAAAGAGGTGGTGCGCTTAAGCCGTGAAGAAGCGCAGCTACGCGCGCAGGCCAATGGCTGTTCCCGTTATGATGCCCTGCTTGACGTGTTTGAGCCGGGGATGACCAGCGCCCGGCTGGATGAAACCTTTGGGCAGTTAAAAACCTGGTTGCCCCAGCTGTTACAACAGGTCGTGGAAAAACAGGCGCAGCAGCCGGTGGTAAAACCTCAGGGACCGTTCGCTATTGATGCGCAGCGCGAGCTGGGGCTTAGCATTATGGCGGAGCTGGGATTCGATTTTAACCATGGTCGGCTCGATATCAGCGCACATCCGTTCTGCGGCGGTGTACCGGAAGATGTGCGCATTACTACGCGTTACAATCAGGATGAGTTCCTGAGCGCGATGATGGGTGTGATTCATGAAACAGGTCATGCCCGTTACGAGCAAAACCTGCCAAAACAGTGGTGTGGCCAGCCGGTCGCGCTGGCGCGATCCACGGCGATCCACGAGTCGCAGAGCCTGTTTATGGAAATGCAGCTGGGCCGCAGCAGCCAGTTCCTGCAGCGCATCCTGCCGCAGGTTATCAGCAAAATGGGTGACCAGCCGGCACTGCAGGCCGATAACTTCGTGCGCCTGACTCAGCAGGTTAAACCCGGTTTAATACGCGTTGATGCTGACGAACTCAGCTACCCCGCGCACGTTATTCTGCGTTATGAAATCGAACGTGCTTTGATCGAAGGCGATATTGAGGTTGAGGATATTCCCGCCCTGTGGGATGAGAAGATGCAACAGTCCCTTGGTATTGATACGCGCGGAAACTATCGCAATGGCTGTATGCAGGATATTCACTGGACTGACGGTGCATTTGGCTATTTCCCGACCTACACGTTAGGCGCGATGTACGCCGCACAGCTGTTTCAGGCCATGCAAAAAGCCATTCCGCAGTCGGCCGAGCTGATTCAACATGGCGAGTTACAGCCCATCTTTAACTGGCTGCAACAGAATATCTGGCAACACGGTAGCCGGTTCTCTACCGAGCAGTTGATGCTTAACGCCACGGGCGAAGCGCTTAATCCGCACTATTTCCGCAAACATCTTGAGCAGCGTTACCTGAACAGTTAAGGTAGCAGGCGACCTGAGGGTCGCCTTTCTCTGTCCCCTTCCACATGTTGTACAATCGGTTACACGGCGATACCAATGACCCACGGACGCGCTGCTTATTTTCTCATATAGTCATTTCACCGGCCCCGCAGTGGGCTACACATGAAAAAATAGTCCGAGGGTTTTGCAATGAAAAAATTATTTGCACTGGTAATCGCCGCTGCTATGGGTCTGTCTTCAGTTGCTTTCGCTGCCGAGACAACTGCTGCTCCAGCAGCTGCTGCAACCACTACTACTACCGCTGCACCTGCTAAAACTGAACACAAAGCTGCTGCTCACAAGAAGCATCACAAAGCTGCACAGAAAGCACAGGCTGCTAAGAAGAAAGCCGTTAAGAAAGACACCGCGCAGAAAGCTCAGGCTGCTAAAAAGAAAGTAGCTAAGAAAGATACCGCTCAGAAAGCGCAGGCTGCTAAAAAACACCATAAAGCTAAACCAGCTCAGAAAGCCCAGGCTGCTAAAAAGCACCACAAAGCTAAACCAGCCCAGAAAGCTCAGGCTGCTAAAAAACACCACAAAGCTAAAGCAGCCCAGAAAGCTCAGGCCGCTAAAAAACACCACAAAGCTAAACCAGCTCAGAAAGCCCAGGCTGCTAAAAAACACCACAAAAAAGCCGCTAAAAAATAAGGCTACCCCTTCGGGTTCCGAGTAAGCGTTAATCATTAAAAACACCCGGTTCTGCCGGGTGTTTCTTTACTGGAGTGGCTAATATGGTCCGTCGCTATCGCTTCGAAATTATTCTGATTGTGATGATCTTATGTGGCGTTATCGCGGCCAGTTTTTTTATTTAGTCGCTGTAGCGTACTGATTAACTGAAAAAACTCCCTTTTTTACCGCTCACTGACTATAGTTATGTCACTTCAGCTATAACAAAAACGTTTTCTTTTTCTCGCTATTGAGAGTTCTATGCGCCTGGCTACCCTGTTAATCGTTGGACTTTTCAGTTTCACCGCTTGTGTTCATGCCGATGATGATGATGACTCGCCGACGCCTGCCGAAATAAAAATGCTGTTTTTCGGTAAAGATCACCGTCAGGCAATTACCGACGTCAGTTCCGCGCCCTGGGATGCGATAGGCCAACTGGAAACCGAAAGCGGTAACCTGTGCACCGCCACGCTGATCTCTCCCCATCTGGCCCTGACGGCGGGTCACTGTTTACTGACGCCACCGGGCAAGTTTGATAAGCCGGTTGCGCTGCGTTTTATGTCCACCAAAAAAGGGTGGCGCTACGAAATTCATGATATTGATGCCCGCGTTGAACCCTCTTTGGTTAACAAACTGAAGGCCGATGGCGAGGGATGGATCGTGCCCAGCAGCGCGGCACCGTTCGACTACGGTCTGGTTATTCTGCGTAATCCGCCTTCAGCCATCACCCCTATTCCCCTGTTTGACGGTTCACGCAGTGATTTAACGGAAGCGCTGAAAGACGCTGGACGTAAAGTCACGCAGGCTGGCTATCCGGCCGATCATCTGGACACCTTGTATTCGCACAGCGACTGCCTGATAACAGGTTGGGCGCAACGCGCCGTATTATCGCACCAGTGTGATACCTTGCCTGGCGACAGTGGTTCGCCTTTACTGTTGAAAGGCGATAAAGGCTGGCAGCTCATTGCCGTACAGAGTTCGGCACCGGCAGCAAAAGACCGCTATCTTGCCGACAACCGGGCCATTGCCGTGACCTCGTTTAAAGACCGGCTTGAAGCGCTGGCCCAGTAGCTTGCCTGAGGGTTTACACGCTCTGAACGCATAAAAAGCCCGCATCCATCAAGGTGCGGGCTTTTTTTCGCTCATCACATCAGGCATCAATGGCTACCCTGCAATTTGCTCCATCGCCTGTAAGATACGTTTATCCGAGATCGGATAAGGCGTGCCAAGCTGCTGAGCAAACTGGCTGATACGTAACTCTTCTATCATCCAACGGATATGCTGCACGTCTTCATCATCCTGACGCTGTGGCGGCAGTTTGTTACGCCAGGCCTGCCATGCTTGCTCAATGGCCTGCACTTTGAGCATACGGGCACGATCGCTGTGAGGATCGACCGGCACCTTCTCCAGCCGACGCTCAATGCCCTGTAAATAACGTAACGTATCTGCCAGATGCTGCCAGCCGTTCTGGGTGACAAACCCCCGGTAAACCAGGCCATTCATCTGCGCTTTAATATCCGACAGCGCCAGTGCCAGCGTCATATCAACGCGTCCTTTAAGACGCTTATTGATGTTAAATACCGCTGTCAGAATCTGCTCAACCTGCTTCGCAATCGCGACCACGGTGTCATTCAGCTCGGCGCGCACTTTCTCACGCAGCGCTTCAAACTGCGTTTGTTCCCATGCCGGACCACCGGCCTCTGCGATTAACTTATCCACGCCGCAGGCGATGCAGTCATCGATCAACTCCATCACCTTGCCGTAAGGGTTAAAATACAGCCCCAATTTGGCTTTGTTGGGTAATTTTTCGTGCAGATACTTCACTGGTGACGGGATATTCAGTAACAGTAAACGACGCTGACCGCGCCACATCATTTTCTGCTGCTCATGCTCACTGTCAAACAAACGGATGCCGACGCTGTCCTTCTCGTCCACCAGGGCTGGCCAGGCTTTAACCTGATAGTTGCCGCGTTTTTGCTCGTAACTCCGGGGTAAATCGCCGAAGCTCCAGAGATGTAAACCGCTCTGCTCCAGGCCATCGTCCGCCACCTGGGACAGCGTTTCCTGTACCTTGCCTTTTAACAGCACTTTCAGCGCGGCCAGATCTTTACCTTCCTGCAGTTTGCGGTTGTGTTCATCGACAATACGAAACGTCATTTTCAGATGATCGGGCACCTGTTCCCATTGCCAGTTGTCCCGTTCCAGCGTCACGCCGGTCATCCGGCGGAATTCCCGCGACAGCGCATCGAGCAATGGCATCTCCATTGCAGTAACCCGGCCTAAGAAGGCTTCAGCATAGTTAGGTGCAGGCACCAGGTTGCGCCGCAGCGGCTTAGGTAAGGATTTGATCAGTGCGATGATAAGCTCACGCCGCACGCCGGGGATCTGCCACTCAAAACCGGCTTCATCCACCTGGTTAAGCAGCGGTAACGGAATATGAACCGTGACGCCATCAGCATCCGCGCCCGGCTCAAACTGGTAACTCAGTTTAAGTTTGAGGTTTCCCTGATGCCAGACGTTGGGATAATCGAGCTGACTAACCTTATCTGCGCCCTCTTTGATCAGCATCTGCTTGTCAAAATTCAGCAGCTCAGGATTGGTTTTACTGGCCTGTTTCCACCAGCTATCAAAATGGCGGGCTGAAACAACGTCTTTGCCAATGCGCTGGTCGTAGAACGCAAACAGAGTTTCGTCATCCACCAGGATATCGCGGCGACGGGATTTATGTTCCAGATCCTCGACTTCACTGCGTAGTTTCTGATTGGCACGGAAGAATGCGTGGCGCGTTTGCCAGTCGCCTTCAACCAACGCATGGCGAATAAACAGCTCGCGGCTGAGGGTCGGATCGATGGTGCCGTAGTTCACCTTGCGCGCGGCCACAATCGGCAAACCGTACAGGGTAACCTTTTCGCTGGCCATAACGGCGCCCTGCGATTTCTCCCAGTGAGGTTCACTGTAGCTGCGTTTAATCAGGTGCTGAGCCAGCGGCTCAATCCACTCGGGATCGATACGCGCCGCGATGCGGCCCCAGAGGCGGCTGGTTTCAACCAGTTCTGCCACCATTGTCCACTTAGGCGGCTTTTTAAACAGACCGGACCCTGGGAAGATGGCAAAGCGAGCATTGCGCGCGCCCGTAAACTCCTGTTTATCGGCATCTTTCTGACCGATGTGTGACAGCAATCCGGTCAGCAAGGCACAGTGAATCTCTCTGTACTCCGCTGGCTCGCTGTTAACGGGAATGCCCAGTTCACGCACGACCTGGCGAAGCTGGGTATAAATATCCTGCCATTCCCGTACCCGCAGATAGTTCAAAAAGTCTGTTTTGCACTGGCGACGGAATACGTTACCGGACAGCGCTTTTTGCTGCTCGCCGAGGTAGTTCCACAGATTCACAAACCCGACAAAATCCGACTCTTTATCCGCAAAGCGACGGTGTTTTTCATCCGAGGCCTGCTTCTTGTCTGCGGGACGTTCGCGGGGGTCCTGAATGGATAAACCAGCGACGATAATCATCACTTCCCGGACGCAGCCATACTGCTGCGCGGCCAGCACCATGCGTGCCAGGCGCGGGTCCACGGGCAACTGCGCCAGCTGGCGGCCCGATCCGGTAAGCTTATACTGCCCGTCGTCACTGAGGGTTAATGCCCCCAGTTCCTCCAGCAGCCTTACGCCGTCCTGGATGTGACGTTTATCCGGCGCTTCCACAAACGGGAAAGCGGCGATATCACCCAGCCCCAGCGCCGTCATCTGCAAAATAACGGACGCCAGATTGGTGCGCAGAATTTCAGGATCGGTAAATGCCGGGCGGCTGAGAAAATCATCTTCGGCGTAAAGCCGGATACAGATCCCTTCGGATACGCGCCCGCACCGTCCTTTACGCTGATTAGCCGATGCCTGAGAAATCGGCTCTATCGGCAAGCGCTGGACTTTTGTCCGGTAGCTGTAGCGGCTAATACGCGCGGTGCCGGGATCGATAACGTATTTAATTCCCGGTACGGTGAGCGAGGTTTCGGCGACATTGGTCGCCAGCACAATACGCCGTCCGCTGTGCGACTGAAACACCCGGTTCTGCTCGCTGTTAGAAAGACGGGCATACAGCGGCAGCACTTCGGTATGGGGCAGATCGCGCTTCATCAGCGCGTCGGCGGTATCACGGATTTCACGCTCCCCGCTCATAAAAATCAGGATGTCACCCCGGCTTTCACGCCCAAGCTCATCCACCGCATCGAAGATAGCCTGAAGCTGATCGCGGTCAACATCTTCAGCCTCTTCTACTACCGGGCGATAACGCACTTCTACCGGATAGGTGCGGCCCGACACCTCAATCACCGGCGCGTTATTAAAATGCCGCGAGAAGCGCTGTGGATCGATGGTCGCTGAGGTGATGATAACTTTGAGATCGGGACGACGGGGCAACAGTTCACGCAAATAGCCCAGCAGGAAGTCGATATTCAGGCTGCGTTCATGGGCTTCATCAATGATGATGGTGTCATATTGCATCAGCAACCGGTCCTGCTGGATCTCCGCCAGCAGGATGCCGTCTGTCATGAGTTTAATCTGGGTGGTTTCGCTGACCTGGTCGTTAAAACGCACCTTGTAACCCACACAGCCACCGAGCGACGTTTCGAGCTCGTCGGCGATGCGGTTGGCAACGGTTCGTGCCGCCAGCCGACGCGGTTGGGTATGACCGATTAAACCGGTAATACCGCGCCCCAGCGTCAGGCAAATTTTCGGTAACTGGGTGGTTTTACCCGAGCCGGTTTCACCCGCCACGATGACCACCTGATGGTCACGAATCGCGTCAGCGATGGCCTGCTGCTTCTGGCTGACCGGCAGGTTTTCCGGAAACGTAATACGCGGCGTCGCCGCAACACGATGTGTCACACGCTGTTCTGCAGCGATGATATCCTGCTCTAGCTCGGCAGCAAGACTTTGCTGTGCCTCAGGATTTTTGATTTTTTTAGCGCCGTGTAGCCGACGCTGTAAGCGTTGACGGTCGCGCAGCATTAACCCATCAAGCCGCGACCAGAGCGGCGTTAATGGCGATGAAACCGGAGAAGACATAGTGATGACGTACCCTACTCAGACGGGGTGGACTCAGCGCACGGCGCTAAGATAACCGGCTGATTAACGATAATAATTGCGCCTAGCATAGCACATTCCCTTTCGCGTCGTGGCCGTCGGCAAAACCAGCTTGTTCAATTAATTCGAATATAGCTCTCGAAATATTGCGCTTTCACCCTCGGCCTGATGTTTGTAGAGTGTAAATCATTGAGCGGAAAGCCTTCCGCATAACAGACAGGAAACTACCATGAGCAAAGTATTAGTTCTGAAATCAAGCATTCTTGCGGGTTATTCTCAGTCAAGCCAGCTGGCTGACTTCTACATTGAGCAGGCTCAGGCTAAAGGCGACCAGATCACCGTTCGCGATCTGGCAGCAAACCCGGTTCCGGTACTCGACGGTGAGTTAGTCGGTGCGTTACGCCCTTCTGATGCCCCACTGTCACCCCGCCAGCAGGATGCACTGGCGCTGTCTGATGAACTGATTGCAGAACTGCAGGCGCACGACGTCGTAGTGATTGCAGCCCCGATGTACAACTTCAACATTCCTACCCAGCTGAAAAACTATTTCGATCTGATCGCCCGTGCTGGCGTTACGTTCCGTTATACCGAAGCGGGCCCTGAAGGCCTGGTGAAAGGTAAGCGTGCTGTGATTCTGTCCAGCCGTGGCGGTATTCACAAAGACACTGCATCTGACCTGCTGACCCCTTACGTTAAGCTGTTCCTGGGCTTTATCGGTATCACCGATGTCGAGTTCGTGTTTGCTGAAGGCATCGCTTACGGCCCTGAAGTCGCCACCAAAGCAACCAGCGAAGCCAAAGACGCGATTAAGCAGATCGTCACGGCGTAATTATGCTGTTTTGATCCAGAACCGGGCACCCGCCCGGTTTTTTTATGCCTGAAATGTATCGCCCGGCCAGGTTATTTCTTTAGCCATTGACCGTTAATGCCGCGCACGTATTCACCCGCAGCCGCACGCGTGACCAGCTTTTGTCCCGCAATTCGGGCCACGTCGTCTGTTTTCAGGTTGTTCTGCTCGGCAAGACGTTGGTACTCGACGTTTCGTCCGTCATTAATGCGTTTAACCAGCGCCAGCGTTTCACTGTCGTCTGATCGCGGCGCAATATAGCCCGACAGGGTTTCGCCCACCCGACCTGACTGACGCGCCTCATCAAGCGTTAAAGCCCAGGCGGGCTGGCTCATCGTCGTCGCCAGTAAAAGTGCAATACCGATGCGTTTCATGCTGGCTCTCCTCAGAACAGGCCGCTCTGATTTTTCAGTAAGGCTTCGACATCCTTGTCCACTTTAATGTGGATCTCATGCTCAATTTTCACATTCATATTAATGGTGATGGGCTCTTTCGGTGCGGTCACTTCAATGCGCGGCACGCAACCCGTTAGCGGTAGCCAGGCTACCATCAGCAGTACAGCCCTGAGGCTCATGGTGATTGATCCTTTTTCGACGGCAAGGTGGCGTTTTGCTCCACCCAGGATTGCAAATTATCGCCAAAACGCAGGCTGCGCCACAGCTGGAACAGGTTTTCCTGATGACGATAGTTTAAATTCACGGTCTGAGTACGATTACTGAAACGGCTGGTGCCTTTCACTTGCGACTCCATGGTTAGCTCCCCGAGATTATCCAGATTAAGGGTGGCCCACGAACGCGAAATCTCCATATAGCGCAGCCAGTCCATCGCCGCGCCAGCGGCAATATTATTCCGGGTAATGGCATCGGCCATGTCTTTATCCAGGCGGAAGGTTAGTGGCCCGCTGTTGGCTATCCAGCCGTTTTCAACGATCCAGCGAGGATTGTTGATCCACAGCGGTAATTCGCCGTTCACGCTTCCTGACATGGCAAACTGTTTGGGATCAATAGCACTGACAAGCTTGCTCAGGCTGATGTTTCGCAGCGAAACGCGCGCCGGGCTGTGCTGCGGCAGCCGTAATGACGGCATCGTGATCTGGCCGTCCAGCAGATCCATGCTGACATCCTGTAACCATAGCGGATCGCTTTCACGCCAAGGATAAGCACCTTGTAAATCGACCCGAATATTCTGCATGGCAAACTGGTTTTTGACTTCAGCGATACGTAATGAAACCGGCCCGCGACGTCCAAAATGCCACTGCTGATGTTGTAGACGGAAAGGCAGGGAAAAATCGATACCGTTGACCTGGCTGTCGGGTGTCCAGACGCTGCCGTTTTTCACAGTCCAGTGTCCGCCAGCCTGAAAGCCCTGCTTAGCCGCGGCAGAAAATGCCACCTGGGCGCGCAACTCACCTGACTGAATCTTCATTTTCAGTTCAGGACTGAGCAGCGGCTGAAATACCGTCAGCGACTGGGTTGGCCACCAGGCCTGTCCACGTAAACGCTCGCCGTCCCAGCGACCGTTAACACGCACCGGTCCGACCTTGCCCGCTTTCAGCTGTCCGCCCCAGACGAAATGACCTGGATCGCGGCCTGTCGCCGCAAAGTCGAGGGTGGAATCTGCCAGCCAGCCGCCGTAGCTAAAGCGCGTTTCCCCTGCCTGCATCTGGAACTTACCGTTAAATGATGGATGGCGCTCATCACGCTGCCAGTTGACCGGTGCCGTCAGCGTTAAGCGGGGCTTTTCAACCCGAACGCCACCGTATTCAAGTTGGTTAAACCCTGTAGACAAGCGATCAAGATGAATCAGCGTATCGCGCCAGCCGCCGGTGCCGTTCACATCCCACTTCGCCTGCAAGGGGCGCATTTCGCCCTCACCCCAATAGCGCCAGTTCCACACACCCGAATCGGGCCAAAAGTTATGCGCGCCACCATCAAGATGCAGAGTAAACCGGCCAAAGCTGGGATCGTGGGCACGCAGAATTGCCTGCAGGCGTCCGGAGATCCCTTGTGAGGATAAACGTATACCTGCCAGCGGCCAGCGCGCTTCATCGACTTCCAGCGTGGAGAGTAAACGCCCGCGCAGGCGTAAAAGCGCTTTGGGTTTAACCGTCAGTTGCGGGTTGAGTAATGAGCCGTTCAGCTCGCCAGGAATAGTGCCAAAAAGCTGCATCGCAGAGAATTTGCTTTCACCCGTCAGCTGTAAAGGCAGTTGGCTTTGCGTGAGGCTGAGATGACCCGGCCCTATTCCCAGTACCACATTACCTTTGCCGCCGCGTCCCTGGGTTAACATATTAAGACGCCCACTGATCTCGGTGGCATCCAGGCCGGCCTGCCAGTTGTTCAGCGTCAGATTCACAAAGCCAGACAGCGGTTGCGCCGCAAGTGGCCAGTAATATTCCCCGCGTTCAATCGTTATGCGCTCGCGGCTGGCCTGCCAGGGAAGATGGAGCAAGGGCTGGTCAGTTCCCGCCGTAGTAATATTGAGCACACCACGCTGATGCTGCCAGCTTAATGCGGCTTGCACCGGCTGTGGAAAAGCCGCCAGCGCCAGCATGCCGGTAATCTCGCCGTTAACGGGTAAGCCGTTGGCATATTCAGGCAGTTCGAAGTGACCATTAAGGCTCAGCGGTTCGGGTAATGCCGGATGCGTCAAGGTCAGTTGGCTAATATTCAACTGCTGGCCCTGTAAGGTGGCATCGAGCTGCAAGTTGGTGCCGCGGTAGTGCAACTGTTGGCGGGATGAATCCAGCGTCAGATCCAGCCCCCCGGCATAATCCTGCCAGGGAGAGAGCGTGAGTTTGCCAATATGGATGTCAGCGCCCGGTAACATTGCCTGCCACTGGGCCAGCGTTTTGGGCGCGTCCGTCGCGTTTTCCGTTTCAGGAAGCTGTTGAAGACATTCGCTCTGTAGCGTCACCAGCTCCGCATTAAGTTGCCAACGCGAGTGCTGCCAGCCAAGGGCAGCGTGGTTGACACTTGCCAGACGACAGTCCCCCACCTGGTAATGGATTTGGGGAAACACAACCTGTCCGTTGCGCCAGCGCGGCGCGCCTTCCAGTTCGACGCGCGTGCCGACAGGCAGCCAAATGCCAACCAGACGCGGCAGCCACTGTGTAATGGTCAGCAATAATCCCAGCAGCAACACAATCAGCGCC
Organism: Pantoea sp. SJZ147; assembly: GCF_007828605.1. NCBI lineage: Bacteria > Pseudomonadati > Pseudomonadota > Gammaproteobacteria > Enterobacterales > Erwiniaceae > Pantoea > Pantoea sp. SJZ147. Next base: position 56,430 of record NZ_VIVB01000001.1, on the reverse strand, counting down.
AGCACAGCGGCGAGACGTCGACGGAAAATCCGCGGCATGAAAACAAGAATCCTTTTTTTCTCAATATCCTGAGAATAATGATGGCACGTAACGCCGGGAAGGTGAAGGTTTCACCCCCTAAGGTAAACAGGTATCAGCAAAAAGTAACAGAAAACGTTATTCTTGTTGCATCCCCTTTTCAGGAGCACAACGATGAAAATCGCCGTATACAGCACTAAACACTATGACCAGAAGTATCTTGAACAGGTCAACCAACAGTATGGTTTCGAATTGGTCTTCTTTGATTTTTTACTCAGCGAAACCACAGCGAAGACGGCTGTAGACTGTGATGCGGTTTGTATCTTTGTGAATGATGACGGTAGCCGTCCGGTACTGGAAGAGCTGGCCGCGCTTGGCGTCAAATACATTGCACTGCGCTGTGCGGGATTTAATAACGTCGACCTTGATGCCGCTGCGGCGCTGGGACTGCAGGTCGTGCGTGTACCGGCTTATTCCCCGGAAGCCGTCGCCGAACATGCGGTGGGACTGATGATGACGCTAAACCGCCGGATTCATCGCGCTTACCAACGCACCCGCGATGCCAATTTTTCCCTGGATGGCCTGACCGGTTTTAATATGCATAACAAAACCGCCGGAATCATCGGCACCGGCAAAATTGGCATTGCCACTCTGCGCATATTAAAAGGGTTCGGCATGCGTTTGCTGGCTTTCGATCCCTATCCGAGCGAGCAGGCTTTAGCGCTCGGCGCGGAGTATGTCGATCTGAAAACCCTGTTTGCACAGTCGCACGTGATAACGCTGCACTGTCCACTCACGCCGGAAAATCACCATTTACTGAATGCGCAGGCTTTTTCACAGATGCGCGATGGCGTGATGATCATCAATACCAGCCGGGGAGGATTAATTGATTCTCAGGCCGCAATTGACGCGCTGAAACAGCAAAAAATTGGTGCGCTCGGCATGGACGTTTATGAAAATGAGCGGGACCTGTTTTTTGAAGATAAATCGAATGATGTGATTCAGGATGATGTTTTCCGCCGTCTGTCAGCCTGTCACAATGTGCTGTTTACCGGCCATCAGGCTTTTCTGACAGCCGAAGCCCTGACCGCGATTTCAGAAACCACGCTGGAAAATATCAGTCAGCTCAACCGGGGAGAATCCTGTCAAAATCAAGTTACCGCCTGACGCGGTGGGCCGGCACCATCCGGCCTGCTTCATTTAGCGTGCGCAGTTGCCACCGATCAACGCCTGCTCGCTGCAGCGACGGCCGTTAACTAACTGGCACATCCCGATGCGCGAACCGTCCAGTTGACTTGAAAACGCCAGGGTACCTCCTGCATTGGCACAGTTTGCCTCTGCCATAGACGACATCACCACGTGTGGCTGAACATGGGCGGCAGTAGCTTGCTGTGGTGGCTCGTTGTCGTCGCTGTTACTGCTACAGGCAGACAGTAGCAACGCGGCACCAGCCAGCAGAAAAGTAGCGGCTTTCATCAATCAGACTCCGGGAAGGTGAGTTAAAGGCTAAGCAAGAATATGTCAGGCCCGACGCGGGGTCGATAGAAGAAACAGCTTTTTACAAAAAATATGACGGCTAATTGCAAGCAGAATTATCCTGTTATCACACTGTCACGTAACTGCACTTATCTAAGCATGATGATTACCGGAGAAAAACAATGTTAATGGATATGCTGATTCGTATCGCTTTGGCTGGGATTCTGGGCGGTCTGATTGGCCTGGAACGCCAGATGCGCGCCAAAGAAGCCGGATTGCGGACCCACATCCTGGTCGGTATCGGCAGCGCCATGTTTATGCTGGTGTCCAAATATGGCTTTGCGGATATGTTGATAAAAGATCATGTCGCCCTCGATCCCAGCCGCGTCGCGGCACAGGTGGTGAGCGGTATGGGCTTTCTTGGCGCAGGCACCATCCTGATTCAAAAACAGGTGGTAAAAGGCCTGACCACGGCGGCCGGACTGTGGGTTACCGCCGCTATCGGACTGGTAATCGGGAGCGGCATGTATGAGATTGGCATTTACGGTACGGTGCTGGCCCTGGTGGTGCTGGAGGTGTTCCGCCGCCTGAGCCATTTATTGATTGGCAAACATCACACGCTGATTGTTTATCTTAAGGCCAAGAGCGTGCCATTGGTCCTGCTGGTGATGCAACGCGAAGGCATTCGCTACGGTAATATTTCGGTTATTAACCGGGATGAAGAAAGTGGCCAGTGTGAATTAAGCGTGCAGGTGACCTTGTCCCGCAAATCCAGCGATGCGCATCTGTATGACAAAATTATGGAAGTTAAAGGCGTGCAGTCGCTGGAAATGATGTAATCAGTGTAGGCTGGCATCAGATCATTACCCTTGACACCTGTGCAAACAACGTTGAGTGACCCAGCCACATTGACGGGATAACTTTGCTCAGGTGTCGCATAGATTGATAGACTCTGAAAGTACTCATGAGGTTCAATATGTGCGCTCTCTGCTGGGCGGACGCAAAACCACTATTCATCGTCGACGTCTGCCACTGTCTGTATATGGAAGCATAGTTGTATTAGGGAAATATGATTTTGAAAAATGCCAGATTCATTAAAAACACTGCGCTGTTTATCGTGTGCTTCTTATTAGCCTTCTGGCTTTCAGCATACAAAATGCCTCTGAACGCGTTAACCCAGACAATAGTCGGCTGGTCATATTCGCACCTTCATGGTCTTATAACAGATACTTATGAAAGCGGATCAGATCCGATTACTTTTGCAACGTTGGTCGCGGTCCTTCTCGTTTATTCATTCATACTCTATGCCGCTTGTAGAAAGCTCATCGCTGTCTTCAAAAGATGATAAAAACTCCAATGACGTAAGCCAAAACGGGGGAGTATGACCAGAGTTTAATCGTACTCCCCCGAGTGCAACTTAGGCAGATGCTGTTGAGCCATTGCCCGCTTGCCGGGCTTTCCTTAGTTATAAAATGTTATCTCGCTAGCGCTTTAAATAAGAAACGAAACCACCACAATTTTTGCCAGACAACATCTCTTTTAAAAGCTGGAGCAGGAATTGATGTCGATTTTACAATGTGCCATGTGAAGTTAAGAAAACATCTACTGTGGCCGTGCTCATAGCCATATGTGCAAACCTCGTAATGTTTCTTGCTGTCTACAGGTGTGTTAGTGCTTAAATCCCTGATAAGTGAATGATATGAATCATTCCTGTCGAGGTTCCGCTCAAGACAAAAATAAGCCTTCGGAAGGTAACGCTGACGTGAACCATGATATTTATGAAATTTTACAAACCTGTAATCCTCAGCGCCATAGTGTCCTGAAAACTCTTCATCATAACCCCAAAAACGCATAAATCTTGCGCGAGAAATAAAGAACAAATTACTGTGGCCTTTGTAAAAACCTCGCTGATTTTTTCGATAAATCTTGTAAAAATTTCGATCTGGACTTTTATGATTGATGAGATAACGGAACGTTTTTTCCGGTAACTCATGATCAAGATCAGTTATTAATACTTTGTCTGATTTGGCATAAGTGACCCCTAAATTTCTTGCGCCACCCTGATTCCACTTAATATCACTGTCTATACACAGCCAGGTCAGATTCAGTCTAAACTCAGGTACTTCATACTTTAAAGGAGAGCAGTCGTCTACTATTACAAACTCTGTGACCTGCAATACTTCTTCAGGCATCTTTTCGTATTTCCTGAGAAGGCTTATTACAGAATCAATATTATCTTGATTGCAATAAAAATGTGTTATGTAAGTAAGTTTTATATGCTGCTTATCTGTTATTCTATTTGCCATATTTGTTTTCAGTTCGTTGCAACAAGGAAGCTAATCAACTTCATATGTATATTACAGCGAAGAAAGATAAAGCAAAAAAAACTAAACTCAATAATTAATCACAGCACCCTGAAAAGAATTAATTACTTGACAGAAATTAAGATTGGCTCCAACAAAAATACTGGATACTGTTAACGCTCACATTACCTTGGTTAAAAATCTTCGCTTATATTAACTTTTGATTTGTGGTTTTTTACTTTAATGAAAACTGACGGTGTATTGCCCCGCTGTCGCGTTCAAGATCTGACGAAAGGTAATCATCGTTTTGTAGTCACGGAGCATTTTCCTGTATCCCTTTCTTTCTCTACTGACACCCAGCATCAGCCATCATCTGTATTAATCAATACACATCAATTGTGAGAATTGTAATCTCTATGATGTATAAGTGATTTTTTTTGGTTAAAGCATCTGTGATTGATCGTTTTTACCGATCGTTTTTGCATAATTGATCTGCACATACGATTACACACACAAACTGTACGCCTATAAGATTGAATGGTTGCTGACACGAGGGAATGTATGATGACTTATATAATTATAATTCTGGCCATTCTTATAGCTGTAGGGATTGTATTTTGGTTAAAGGATCGACCAGGCGATAGTCCGCAATATCAGGAAGGCGGCTACGACTAAATCAAATGACTATCAGCCCGTAATACCGGGCTTTTTATTATCCGCAACCGGCAAAGCTGATTCAGTAACTGACCGTGAACCCATAATCTGCTGTTTGGTTGGTGCGAATTCCTCAAGCTCTAAACAGGGTTTGCCGCGCAACTCCCTAACAATTCGTTCTCAAGCTTGAAATATGGTGCACTCATTGAGATTTTTACCGCCTTTGCTTCTGCAGAACGGGCAATTACACACTCATCGTTATGACTCAGTACAGCTATGGGTTTTCTGCGCAGGTCTGGTCTAGATACTGTCTGACAGCTGGCATAAAACGAATTAACGTCAACCAGGGCGAACCACAGTCGCCACCATTAGGGTTGAAAACCTGGAACACCCTTTCCTCACCCGCTAACGTTGAAATATCGCGAAAGGTTGTAGTGTGCGTTTCAATCCATTTGTTTGCAGCGTGTAGCGTGTAGCGTGTAGCGTGTAAGTCCAGTTTAGGCGATCAAGTTCCCGAACAAAATCAATCGTGCTGAGTGTGGAGCGCCCTTTGCAGTCGCGCTTAATAGCCTGGCGAAAAGCAATCATGATTTCGTAGTCACGGTGCATTTTTTTGCGCTCCAATTTTATCTGTATATAAATACTGCAATATCAATTCATGATTTTGATCAAGCTTTACGGTTGAGAGATTTGTGGAGCCTATGAATTCCAATAATTTTTAGCGTGAATACTCTTCTATGAGCAATTTTACTGTTTACTTAAAAACTCAATAACCATAAATTATACATGGTTAAATTTTTCTCATTACTATGGCTTTCATTTAGTAACGGCGGATCGATAGCACGAACATTAAGGACAACGAAAAGGATAAGAAAATGTATTACAGGGATGAAATAATAAATTATTTGCAAACCAATAACATATTGGCTTCTAAATTAGATCGTGCGTTAACAGGTGTCATGGATTTAGTTTCAGACCAGATAGATACGATTAGTGCAGGTGCAAAACGTGCAATTTATTATACATCGTGCTTTACTCAAGAATACCAAGACGTGTGTAAAAAACAGCTGAATGAAGATGTAAGATTTACTAAAGGTCTCTACCATTTCTTACAGCGCAAAGATATTGTTTATGAGATATTGCATATTTATTTTGAAGAAATATTCAAGAAAAAAACATCAGATCAATTAGAATGCATTAAAAAAAACCTGATGGCTGTTAATATTTACATTGCTGCAAACGCTTTAACTAAATCCGGGTTTGCTTTGGCAACGGCAACATGTGTTTCAATCGGCTTGAATCTTAGCCTTAATATGGGTTCTATTGCTGGTCGTACAGCGAGAGTAGCAGTTGCATATGCGGGAATGTATGGCATTGTGCAGAAGGCCGCAGATAGCGCTGATCGTCTTCGAACTAGCTATCCAGCATTCTTTTCAACGCTATATGCTAATGAACTTGAAATGCTTTATTTCCTGGTTGAGCCCATATTTATTCGTGCCGACGCGTTCCGGGCTCAATGGGCATCAGATGCAGATATTGCTAAAATCATTGAAAGAATGATTAGGTAGCCATGATGTCATTTATTAAGAAAGCTTTTTTGTGGCTGTTTCAACAGCTATTTTCGCTATATGCGCCACCAATTTGCGTTTTAATATTTGCAGTTGCTTTTTTTCAGGTATTCCCTGATGGGCCTCTATGGCCTGTTGGTATATTTGCTATATTCATCATGTTTATATTTGTAAAATATTTAAAATGGTAATGTTATGCATGAGCGCTTTAGTTGGTAAGTCTGTCGGCGGCAGTTGTGGCTGTGTTAAGTGTTTACTGAGTTTTTCAAAAAGCAGCATAAAGTGGCCGATTTCTTTTGCGCTTCATTATCCGTTCCCACGTGCCCCATTCCCTTTATCAAAGTCTGTTCCAGGGCTGAGGAGAGTCCAGCCATCGCGAACAGGCACGATGTAGTCTGTCTGAACTGCCTCAGCTGTTTCAGTGCTGTAGGCAGTCATTTCCCTGTCATCGTTAACCGATTCCTGTTTCAGACCATCCGCACTTATGGCGTAACACGCATCGCTCATCTTTGGAACGCAGCAGTAAAACGTGCTGGCATTCGTCGCCGGAATCCGTACCATACGCGGCATACTTTTGCCTGCTGGCTGTTTACTGCCGCTAGCGCAAATCCATCATTTATTACGAGTCATCTGGGGCATGAAAACGCGCTAAGGGTTTATGAAGTCGATACTTCGTGGATACATGAACTGGACGCCGATCAGGTGCAGATGCTCAACAGTCAGCTTGCCCTTTAAAAACGTTGCCCCCTGCATGCCCCTTTTGGTTTTAGAGATTGAATAAAATGCAACAAGATCAGGAAATTAATAAGAAAGAGCAGTACAACCTCAACAAACTTCAGAAGCGTTTGCGTCGTAACGTCGGCGAGGCTATTGCTGATTTTAATATGATTGAGGAAGGCGATCGCATCATGGTGTGCCTGTCGGGCGGCAAAGACAGCTACACCATGCTGGAAATCCTGCGTAACCTGCAAAAAAGTGCGCCGGTGAAATTCAGCCTGGTGGCGGTTAATCTGGATCAGAAACAGCCAGGATTTCCAGGTCATATCCTGCCCGAGTATCTTGAAGCGCAAGGTGTTGAGTACAAGATCGTTGAAGAAGACACCTACTCTATCGTTAAAGATAAAATTCCCGAGGGTAAAACGACCTGCTCTCTATGCTCACGTCTGCGCCGTGGAATTTTGTATCGCACCGCCACGGAACTGGGTTGTACCAAAATTGCTCTAGGTCACCATCGTGATGACATTCTGCAAACGCTGTTTTTGAACATGTTTTACGGTGGCAAGATGAAAGGTATGCCGCCGAAACTGATGAGCGACGACGGTAAGCACATCGTGATCCGCCCTCTGGCTTACTGCCGTGAGAAAGATATCATTCGTTTCTCAGAAGCCCGTCAGTTCCCGATTATCCCGTGCAACCTTTGCGGTTCACAGCCTAATCTGCAACGCCAGGTTATCGCTGATATGCTGCGCGACTGGGACAAGCGCTATCCTGGCCGTATTGAAACGATGTTCAGCGCCATGCAAAACGTCGTGCCCTCTCACCTTGCCGATATCAACCTGTTTGATTTCAAAGGCATTCAACACGGTGACGCGGTAGTCGACGGTGGCGATCTGGCATTTGATCGTGAAACGCTACCGGTCAACCCGGTTGGCTGGCGTGCCGACGAAGAAGAAAACCCGGCTGTCAGCGAACGTCTTAACGTGCTGGAAATTAAGTAACGTTTATCTATTGGTTAAAAGCAAAGGGCACGCGTCATGTCGCGTGCCCTTTTTTTATACGTTGCGGTGAGGGGGCGGGTCCATTACCGGCGGAAACTCAGGATCCGGTGGCGGATCGGGTTGCGGCTGCGGAATGGGCGGCGGATCGGTCGGAATTGGCTCGCTGCTGTGTATCGCCATAATGCCGTTCTCCTCTGTAGCGAATGGATTTTAAGCTTAGGAAAGAATTGACATCTCAGCCAGCGGACAAAAAAAAGCCGGCGAGTTAGCCGGCGTATTTCGAATTAAAAATGCTATGCAATAATTCTAAAAAAGGAAGTAAGACAATATGGAGCGCAACGCCCATCGCTTGACGTTGCATTCACCTGCGGGAGAGATTTTGCGCGCTTTGCGCATCGCAGATATTGATGTCGATCAGCTTTAGCCCTGTTAATGTGATTTTCCTGCGCAACGCCCCCTGCACCTCTTCCCACGGCCTTATAGCCAGCGTCGCTTACGCAGATAGCCTGCTACACCCAACGCCAGCAGCACGAGTAAAAGACAAAAGACACTAAAGCCATAGCGCCATGCTCCGCCGGGAATGCCGCCCAGGTTGACACCAAACAGGCCGGTCAAAAAGGTAGCAGGCAGAAAGATCATCGCCATCAGCGACATAGTATAGGTTCGGCGGTTCATGGATTCTGCCATTACCGAGGCGACTTCATCTGCCAGTACGGCGGTTCTGGCTACGCCAGCATCAAGATCGTCCAGGCCGCGTCCCAGCCTGTCGGCAATTTCCTGCATACGACGGCGTTCGCTGTCGTCCATCCAGGGCAGTTTTTCACTTGCCAGACGGGAGAAGACATCGCGCTGCGGTGCCATATAACGTCGCATCACAATCAGCTGCTTGCGTAACAGGCCCAGCTCACCGCGCGGTGGAATACGCTGGTCCAGTAAGGCATCTTCCAGCTCAATGATTTTGTCATGTAAATCTTCGATAAATTCGCTGGTGTGACCGGTTAAGGCATCGCAAACCTCCACCAGCCAGCTGCCACAGTTAACCGGCCCGTTGCCGTTTTGTAGATCGGTCAGTACTTCGTCCACGGCAAACACTTTGCGGCGGCGGGTAGATACAATCAGCTGATCGTTGATAAAAACCCGCATCGCCACGAGCTGGTCGGGACGTGCGTCACTGTTGTGGTTCACGCTGCGCAGAACGATCATAAAACCATCGCCCAGGCGGTTAACCCGCGGGCGCATGCTTTCACCGGCAAGCGCATCGCGCACGGCATCCGGAATCTGGGGCGTTGACTGCAACCATTCTGCGCTACGCGGATGCGTATAGTTGAGGTGTAACCAGCACGGATGCTCGTCGTGCAGCAACTGCGTTTCGTCAATCGGCACCATGCCGCCCTTGCCATCCAACTGGCAGGAAATGATGGCATCGGTCACCTTCAGCGCTTTTCCTTGAATCACATCCACAACGTCACCCCACTATCAAAATCAATACGATACAGTCTAGCGTGACGGGATTGAGTTGCAATCTTCAGCCTGTATACAAAGATGTCAAAAGGCGGCCGCATGTTGGCCGCTATCTCTTAATGCTTCTCTATCCACAGCTCGCGGCTATAGGCAACGTCTTCGGGATTGGTAATCGGATAACCCTTCACCCACGGCTTAATCAGACGACCATTGGTATACTGATAAAGTGGCGCGATGGGTGCCTGATCAGCGATGATTTGTTCTGCCCGGTTGTAGTCAGCGTTACGTGCCTGCTCACTGGTTTCCATGCTCGCTTTTGCAAGTACCGCATCATATTCGGCATTGCTGAAACGCGGAATATTGCTGCTGTTGCCTGAGGTCAGCAGATTCAGGAAGGTCGAGGGTTCATTGTAATCCCCTACCCAGGAGGCGCGAATAACGTCAAAGTTGCCACTGTTACGGCTGTCTATGTAGGTTTTCCACTCCTGGTTTTGCAGCTTCACGTCCACGCCGAGATTCTTCTTCCACATTGAGGCCACCGCAATCGCTATTTTCTGGTGGCTTTCAGAGGTGTTGTACAACAACGTCAGCTTGAGCGGCTTCCCGGGGCCGTAACCGGCGGCAGCCAGCAACGCTCTGGCCTGGGCATCCATTTCTTTTTGGTTGTGCTGTTGCTGCAGCGTGGGCAGCGGTTTAAAGCCTGCCGTTACATCCGGCGTGAAATGCCATGCCGGTTTTTCCCCCGTGCCTAAGACTTTTTCGGCGATGACGGCGCGATCGATACTCCACGACAGCGCTTTGCGGACACGAACATCGGCGGTTGGTCCTTTCTGGGTATTAAAGGCGTAATAGTACGTTCCCAGCTGATCGGGCGTAAAGACCTGGCCCGGCAGCGTCTTTTTCAACAACGCATACATGTTCTTAGGGAAAGACTCCGTAATATCCACATCATCGGCACGATAGCGCTTGGTGGCACTGGACTCTTCATTGATGGGCACAAAGGTCACTTTGGTTAAGACGGAGTGGGCGTTGTCCCAGTAATGCGGATTACGCTCCAGGACAATTTTTTCATTCACAACCCGTTGGCTGAGTTGGTAAGCGCCGTTGCCCACCAGTTTGCCCGGCAACGTCCACTGCGCACCCTCTTTTTCAACCACAGCTTGCGGCACAGGATAAAAAGCAACGTTGGAGAGCATGGCAGGAAACCAGGGAACCGGACGCGTCAGCGTAATCCTGAGGCGATTTTTATCCAGCGCAGTCACACCCAGCTTATCCGGTGGCATGTCACCTTTGGTGATTGCTGCCGCATTGCTCAGGCCGCTCAGCGCAATAAAGGACGCCTGAGAAGAAGAGGTTTTAGGATCGACGACGCGCTGCCAACTGTAGACAAAGTCCTGCGCCGTCACCGGTTCGCCATCAGACCAGCGGGCATTATTTCGCAGGGTAACGATCCAGACTTTGTTGTCACTGCTGCTCCAGCTCTGTGCCACGCCAGGCACAATTTTGCCGTGCGCATCCTGGCTGGTCAGCCCTTCATACAGATCGCGCATTACCTGTATTTCAGGCAGACCTACGGCTTTAGCGGGATCGAGCGAGGCGGGCTCATCTTTAATATGGCGGACAATTTCTTGTTTAGCGGCAAGTTGGGCACCGGCGGGAACATCGGCTGCGAAGATCGGCATGGACGCGCTAAGCAGGCTCAGGGCCGTTAGCGTCAACGAAAAGCGGATTACCATTATCACCCCTTTATAATAAAGAAGCGCTGAATCAGCATATTACTGACTCAGCCTGTTAACGGTCACTTTAGCGCAAATCGCTGATTGATAAATAGCTATTTTCCCTGACCCGCTTTTCCGCTACTTTGACATAAACCCTCAGGAGAAAGTCACTATGTCATCCCTTCACCCGCGACCGCTACGCGGCAAACTGGCTATTTCCTGGCAGCAGTATGGCCGATCGGTTCTGGGCGCCCCACTGCTCTGGTTTCCGGCCGTGCAGGCAGACAGCGACAGTGGCCTGATTCTGGCCGGTACGCACGGCGATGAAAACGCAGCAATAGCGGCCCTTTCCGCTGCGCTGCGGACGTTGCCGGAGGCGCAGCGTCGCCATCATGTGGTGCTGGCGATGAATCCTGACGGCTGTCAGCTGGGTTTGCGAGCCAATGCGAAAGGTGTCGATCTGAACCGCAATTTTCCAGCCGCCAACTGGCAGTCAGGGGATACGGTTTATCGCTGGAATAGCGCAGCAGACGAACGGGACGTAACGCTGTCGACGGGCACACATCCGGCATCCGAGCCAGAAACCCAGGCGCTGTGTGCGCTGATTCATCAGCTTAAACCGGCCTGGGTGGTTTCCTGGCACGAACCGCTGGCCTGCATCGATGATCCCGATCAGACGGAAATCGGCGCCTGGCTGGCGGCACAGACCGGTTTACCTCGCGTCAGCAGCGTGGGCTACGCCACGCCGGGTTCCTTTGGCAGTTGGTGTCACGACCTGAGTTTGCCGTGCGTGACCGCCGAGATGCCTGTCATTTCCGTGGATGAAGCCACTGAAACCTATCTGGAGACGATGCTCACTCTGCTGCGCTGGCAGCCGTAATCAACGCACCGTCCTGCACCTTAAGGGCCGGTTCGGCATCGACAGCCAGCCAGGTTGCACCGTCTAAATCGGCAAAACGCACCAGCGGCACCAGCGGCAGTGCGGCGCGAATCGCCCTTGATGTGCAGATCATACAGCCCGCCATGAGCGTAAAGCCCTGCTGTCGCGCAGCATGCGCCAGGGCTAGTGCTTCGGTCAGTCCGCCCGCTTTATCGAGTTTAATATTCACCATCTCATAGCGCCCACGCAGTGCAGGCAGGCTTTCACGCGTGTGACAGCTCTCGTCGGCACAAATGGGGAGAGGATGAATAAAGTTCGCCAGCGCCTCGTCTTCCCCTGCCGGTAAGGGCTGTTCGAGCATAGCAACCTCAAGATCGGCTAATAGCTGGCAACGCGCGGCCAGGCCCTCAGCGTGCCAGGATTCATTAGCATCGATGAGTAATGTCGCCTCTGGTACGGCGGCACGAATCGCCATCAGCCGCTCGGTAATAAAGTTATTATCCATTTTGATTTTGAGCAGGGTGGCGCCATGTTGCCATAAAGCCTGCGCGCTGCTGGCCATCGCCTCCGGTGTATCAATGCTCACCGTGTGGGCAGTGATCACAGAACGGGTCGGTTCGACGCCAACTAACTGCTCCAGACTCCGATGCTGCTGGCGTGCAGCAAGATCCCAGAGCGCGCTGTCGATGGCATTTCTTGCCGCGCCTGCCGGCAACAGGTTCTGTAAGGCATCCCGTGACAACCCCTGCTGCAGTTGTGGCATAACGGTAGCAATTTGCTCCAGCACCAGCGCTTCGCTTTCGCCATAGCGCGTGTAAGGTGTGGCCTCACCAATGCCTTTCACGCCATCTTCTTCAATTTCCACGACGACGACTTTAGCTTCGGTGCGAGTGCCTCGAGCAATGACAAACGGCGTGTGCAGCGGCCATGCTTCGGGATAACATTTTACCGTTCTCATTACCTCTCCTTATTGTCGGTGATTCATCACTGTCATTTAACTTTAGGCAACAAATGCTCTCGTAAACCCTTAAAATTTATGTCATAAACAATGGCTATACCTGTACTGACGCGTTATTTTTGTCAGATCACATCATTAGAAGGAATGCTTATGTCTCAGACTGTTCACTTTCAGGGCAACCCGGTCGCGGTTGCAGGTCAGTTCCCGCAGCCGGGCGACAGCGTTAAATCGTTTACTCTGGTGGCTAAAAACCTGGCTAACGTCTCACTCTCTGAGTATGCAGGAAAACGCAAGATTCTGAATATTTTTCCCAGCGTCGATACCGGCGTGTGCGCCTCTTCGGTACGTAAGTTTAACCAGCTGGCGGGTGAACTGAGTAATACCGTGGTGTTATGTATTTCCGCTGATCTGCCCTTTGCCCAGTCGCGTTTTTGTGGCGCGGACAACCTGAACAATGTGGTTACGCTCTCCACGCTGCGCGGGGGTGAATTCAAACGTGATTTTGGTGTGGAAATTGCCGATGGCGCCCTGCAAGGCCTGACCGCACGTGCAGTGATCGTTCTGGATGAGCATGACAAAGTGCTTTACAGTCAGTTGGTGAATGAAATCACCACTGAACCCGATTATGACTCCGCACTCGCTGCGCTGAAATAATGACCACAGCGGATAAGCCAGACTTATCCGCTGCGTTTGTTTTATTCGCTGTCGCCGCGTTTTTGCCCCAAACCGTACTCTCGCAATTTATTGGCAATGGCCGTATGGGAAACACCCAGGCGTTTTGCCAGTTTGCGCGTGCTGGGATAAGAAAGGTATAAACGCGTCAGAATTGACCGCTCAAAGCGGCTGGTGATCTGGTCCAGCGTCCCTTCCATCGCCTCTTCCCCGAGTGACACATCCAGTGCCTGTTTAGGTAAAACGATATGCTGAGGCCGTAATTCGTGGCCTTCCAGTTGCGTTAAGGCACGATAGAGCGCGTTTTTGAGCTGACGCACGTTTCCGGGCCAGTTATAGCGCATCAGAAAAGCATTCAGCTGTGAGGACAACCGTGGACGCGGAATGCCCTGTTCATCGGCGAAGCGCGCCACAAACATGTCCGTTAACGGCATAATGTCCTGAACCCGCTCGCGCAGGGGCGGCAGGTTTAGCGTCAGCACGTTGAGCCGGTAAAAAAGGTCTTCCCTGAATTCGCCACGTTGCACCAGCTCAAACAGATTCTTCTGGGTCGCGCAAATCACGCGGACATTGACGTGAACTTCGTGCTCTTCACCCACGCGCCGGAACGTGCCGTCGTTAAGAAAGCGCAGCAGTTTGGTCTGCATGGTCGGCGACATCTCACCAATCTCGTCCAGCAGTACCGACCCGCCGTTGGCCTGCTCGAAAAAGCCTTTTTTTCCCTCAAGCGCATTAGGATAGGCACCCGCCGCATGACCAAAAAGCTCACTTTCCGCCACATCATCCGGCAGAGATGCGCAGTTGAGTGCCAGAAAAGGCATTTTCCCGCGAGCGCTGCGTAAGTGGCAGGCCCGCGCCAGCATATCTTTGCCCGTACCGGTGTCACCGATGATCAGGAGCGGCGCATCATGCATCGCCAGCTTGCGCGCCTGTTCCACGACCTGACGCATTTTGGGCGTGACCGCAACGATATGATCGAACTCGGTTTCGTCGGTGACGACCAGACTCTGCAACTGGCGGCCCATGCGAGCGGTGGACTTCAGCATCACCATCGCACCGACAAGCTGTTCTGCCTGGTCATTTTCTTCTGACAGGTAGATCGGATGCGCTTCCATCAGGAAATCGCGCCCTTCTATCACCACATGTTGTGCCTGAGCCTGAACGCGGTCGCTTTCCAGCCAGCGCATAAAGTTGAAGCCGTTGATCAGATGATCGGCCGTCACGTTGCGGATCTTGTTTTCATCAAGATTAAACAGGTTTTGTGCCGCCGGGTTCGCCAGCTCAACCTTACTTCTCAGGTCCACCGAAAACACCGGCTCCGGCATGGCCACCAGTAAGGCGCTCAGAACCCGGTGCTCACGTTCGGAAGGCATATAGGGCACAGTGCGGACATCAGTCACGCCCGCCGTACGGCGGATTTCCGCCATAAGATTACTGAACTGTTCGAATTCCAGCGTAGAGAAATTAAGATAGATGCGGCCTGAGGCGGCGACTTCAATGCCGCGAAGATCGATGCTGCGCGCTACCAGCAGGTCGAGCAATTCGCGCGCCAGCCCGATACGGTCCTGACAAAACACTTCTAAACGCATTGCGTAGGCCTTAATCCGTTTGATATTTGGCGATAATACGCTAAATAACCCGCCCGCAGAAAGAGGGCTGTCAGGAAAAGTTGACAGCGGTGACGCACGCGCATTTTTTTAAACGCGTAAACGGCGTCAGCCAGGATGACGGCCTTACGCGTGCTGAGTGGGTCAGAAATAAACACGCACCGGCAGGCATGGCACAATACGGCTGATGCGCCTTCTTTCACGTACTGCAGAATGACATGACCGCGCCGTTGGGCCACAGCGCTCGTCATCCTGTTTCATTTACTGGCGTTTCTCGCCGCCCTTTTGTAGCGCGTCTTTTAACTGCCCCAACAGCTCACGACGGTAATCACCCAGGCGCGGTTTATCGTTTTCGAGCCAGGGTAAGGGGCGGCATAACTCCATCGCTTTAATGCCCAGACGCGCCGTCAGCAATCCCGCGCCGATGCCCTGCGCAGCACGCGTCGAAAGCCTGGCGGCGATGTCCTGCGACATCCAGTCCATCCCAACTTCACGCACCAGCTCGGAAGCCCCTGCAAAGGCCATGTTCAGCAGTACCAGTCGGAACAAACGCAGCCGACTAAAATACCCCAGCTCAATGCCATAGATGGCGGCAATCCGGTTGACCAGTCGTAAGTTACGCCAGGCGATAAACGCCATATCGACCAGTGCCAGGGGACTAACCGCGATCATCAGCGCGGATTCGGCCGCATGACGGCTGATTTCCCGCCGCGCCTGGCGGTCAAGAACAGGCTGCACCATCTGGGCATAAAGCCGGACCGTTTCCCCGTCATTGTGGGTTTCATGGCGCGCAGCATGCCAGCGCTGCAAGGCAGGATGCGCTTGATCGAGTTCGGCCTGGCGCGCCAGCTTTTCACAAAAGGCACGTCCTTTCCCAATGCCGTGACTGTTGAGCAGTTCCCGGCCCAGATCGCGCTCTTCGGCCCGCTGACGGAGCTGATACAAACGACGCCACTCGCTGGTCAGCGCGCCGACGCCAGCAAGCACAATCAGCCCGCCCGCCATGCCGCTGCCCAGCGCAAACCAGTCCTGAGCCAGCCAGGCATTGTGGCTCCATTGCACGCCCTGCGCCACCACGCTGACGCCAAACAGCGCCAGGCCAGCGCCCACCATTTTACGCCACAGGCTGCGTTTGGGTTTTAAGGCCGCCTCGACCGCCCGCTCGCCTGCACTTTCTTCTTCAACCGCCGCCTCGTTATCCTGCACGGCTAAAAAGGCGGCCTGTGAATCGGCTTCAAACGTCTGAGCCGGACGCAACACCGCGTCGGGCTTATCGTCCAGAGGCCGGGCAAAATCAATGCGCGGTTTCAACGGATCGCTCATCGCAATTTATCTCCCAGTAAAAATTCCAGTGCCGCATCCATGCGGATATGCGGTACGGGGCGATCGATATCCAGCTGCTGCGGGCGAAACTGCTCAAACTGAAAGCCTTGCTGCTGCCAGAACGCGCTGCCTGGCAGCCGCGGCGGAACCTCACCCGGATAAACGGTTAATGCCTCGCCGTCCTGCAGGCGATGACCTCGTAGTGCCGGAATTTTTTCGCCACGATGATCGACCAGCCCGCTTTGCGTGGCCTGAACCGAGGCCAGGCCGATGCAGTCCATGCTGATGCCTTCGAACGCCGCGTTTTGCCAGGCATCCTGCACCAGCTGCTGCAACAGCGAGACCATATTGCCATGCTGATCGCTGGTGATGTGATCGGCTTTCGTGGCGGCAAATAACAGCTTATCAATCACGGGTGAAAACAGCCGCCGGAACAGCGTTCGCTGTCCGTAATGAAAGCTCTGCATCAACTGGGTTAGCGCCAGGCGCATATCGTTAAACGCCTGCGGCCCGCTGTTGAGCGGCTGCAGACAATCCACCAGTACGATCTGGCGGTCAAAGCGCAGAAAATGATTTTTATAGAACCCTTTCACCACGTGCTGGCAGTAGTAATTAAATCGCTGCTGCAGCATGGCAAAGTTACTGCCTTTGTCCGCCTGCGCCAGCTTAGCAGCCTGGGCTTCATCAGCTGTCGGCCACGGAAAAAACTGCAGCGCTGGCGCGCCCGCCATCTCGCCGGGCAGCACAAAACGCCCCGGCTGAATAAAGTGCAGTCCTTCCGCTTTACACCGATGCAGGTAATCAGTCCAGGCTGCGGCGATCCCGGCCAGGCGGTTTTCATCGGCGGGGGCAAGCGGATCGAGTTTTTGACAATGTTCGCGCCAGGGTGCAGCCCAGTCTGCGCGATCGCCCTGCATTAAGCCGTTCATCTGTCGCGACCAGGTCAGGTAATCCTGTGCCAGCATAGGCAGATCGAGCAGCCACTCACCTGGGTAGTCAACAATTTCAAGATAGAGCGTGGCGGTATCTTTGAGATGGCGGAGCAGTGAATCATTGGGACGGTAACGGAGCGCGAGGCGCATTTCACTGACGCCTCGCGTGGGCGTGGGCCAGGCGGGCGGCGTACTGTACAGCTGCGCCAGCCCTTCATCATAGGTGAAACGGGCGGTGCCCATATCCCGTTGCGGCACACGTTTCACGCCCAACAGGCGCTCATCGCGCACCACAGAAAACAGCGGCAGTCGTGCGCCGCTGTGTACAGAAAGGAGCTGGTTAACCAGCGAGGTAATGAAGGCCGTTTTACCACTGCGGCTCAGTCCCGTCACCGCCAGACGAAGATGTCGATCGACGCCGCGGTTCATCAATGCCAGCAACTCAGTTTGCAGTCTTTTCATCTTTTTCCTTGATGAAGCGTGATGCAACCCGGCTCATCACGCGTTTCAGCAGCGGCTCAAGCGCCAGTCCTAACAGAAGACGAAGTGGACGGCGCGCCACCGATTTTACGGCCCAGCCGGTCACGCCAGCAGGACCATAGGTTACCGCATTGATAATGATAAATTTGGCGGCTGACTTCAATGCAGGTGTTGCACGATGACGAAAAGCCGCAGTGCGTGAAACAGTCATCACTTCCTCCTGACGGTCCGCAGAGGGCCAGTCTGGCCCGCCGCAGGACAACGGTTAAATCTGACGGAAACGACTGCGCACGCTAAAGGTTTCAGAGGTGACGTAACGTTCGATGTCCCGGACATTACGTTCGTCCTGCTGCAGTGCAGTTTCCAGTTGGTCCAGCAATTCGCCGGGGCTGGGTTGATGTTCCCCGTTGTCTGCGCCTGCCGGTTTGACGTCCAGGACAAAACCCAACACGAAATAGGCAATCACCGTAAACACGAACAGACCAAAGAACAGCGACAATACGACAATGACACGAAGCAGTCGCACCGGCACATCAAGGTATTCGGCTAAGCCGGCACAAACCCCCATCAGTTTCCCGTCGTCAGGCTTGCGCCATAGCGTGCGGCCTTTCATCATGGTTGCCTCCAGTTAGGATGTTCAGCATCAAGGATGGCTTCAAGTGCATCAATACGATCCCGCATGCGCTGTGCATCTTTGGTCACCTGTTGCAGGCGCTGCATCTGGCTTTGCGACAGATCTGCCCCGCCGTTGCGCTTGTTACTGTAATGTAGCCATAGCCAGACAGGTGCCACAAACAGCACAAATATTGTTAAAGGTATGGCTAAAAATAGTGCGCTCATTGACTCTCCTTAATCCTTTCCAGCAGAAAGCGGCTTATTATTCGCTGCGGTTCATTTTGGCTTTCAGCGCGTTGAGTTGTTGACTGATTTCATCATCCGCTTTCAGGTCGGTGAACTGCTGATCCAGCGTTTTAGGTTTACCAAAACCGTGGCTCTCTGCTTCCGCTTCCATGTGGTCGATGCGACGTTCAAATGATTCGAAGCGCGCCATCGCCTCATCAATTTTACCGCTGTCCAGTTGGCGACGCACATCACGTGAAGAAGACGCGGCCTGATGACGCAGCGTAAGGGCCTGCTGACGTGCACGGGTTTCGCTCAGCTTTTTCTCCAGCTCAGTGATTTCACCTTTCATACGCGCCAGCGTCTCTTCTACCTGCGCAACTTCCTGCTTCAGCGAGGCAATCAGATCGGTCAGTTTCTGTTTTTCGATTAACGCTGAACGGGCCAGATCCTCTTTATCTTTACGCAGGGCCAGTTCGGCTTTGTCCTGCCATTCCACCTGCTGAATCTCGGCCTGTTCGATGCGGCGTGACAGCTGTTTCTTTTCAGCCAGGGCGCGGGCAGAGGTGGAACGGACTTCAACAAGCGTGTCTTCCATTTCCTGAATCATCAGGCGCACAAGCTTCTGCGGATCTTCTGCACGCTCAAGCAGTGAATTAATGTTGGCATTAACGATGTCAGTGAAACGAGAAAAAATACCCATAATGATGTTCCTCTTATTTGTCATGGTTTCATCTTGCTGGTGATACCTGATTCAAGATGCGTGCCAACTTTTATCTTATTGATTTTATTTGCATTGGTGGCTTTGCAGTTTTTTTAAACTGTTCTAAGATAGTTAAATTGATTAATCCGTGGCGAAATTCATCATGTCCGTTAATAACGACAACCTGCTAGGGGAATCGAACAACTTTCTGGAAGTACTGGAACAGGTGTCGAAACTCGCTCCGCTGGAAAAACCCGTGTTGGTAGTGGGCGAACGCGGTACAGGTAAAGAGCTGATCGCCAGCCGTCTGCACTATCTTTCAGACCGCTGGCAGGGCCCTTTCATCTCACTCAACTGTGCTGCGCTGAATGAAAACTTGCTGGATTCTGAGCTTTTTGGCCACGAAGCCGGGGCATTTACCGGTGCGCAAAAGCGTCATCTGGGCCGTTTTGAGCGTGCAGACGGTGGCACGCTGTTTCTAGATGAGCTGGCTACCGCGCCAATGCTGGTACAGGAAAAACTCCTGAGGGTCATTGAATATGGTCAGCTGGAGCGCGTCGGCGGCAACCACGTCTTTCAGGTCAATGTGCGCCTGATCTGCGCCACCAATGAAGACTTACCGGCGCTCGCGGCCGCAGGGCAGTTTCGCGCAGACCTGCTGGACCGCCTGGCGTTTGATGTCGTTCAACTGCCGCCGTTACGCGAGCGCCGTAGCGATATTTTGGTCATGGCCGATCATTTCGCCATCCAGATGTGTCGTGAACTGGGGCTGCCCCTGTTTCCAGGCTTTACACAGCAGGCGCAAAACACCTTACTTGATCATCACTGGCCGGGTAATGTGCGTGAACTTAAAAACGTCGTTGAGCGGTCGGTGTACCGCCACAACACCAGCGATGAACCGCTGGATGAGATTATCATCAACCCGTTTGCGCGTCGTACGGCCCCTGAAGAAGCTCCGCTTCCTGCCAGCACGCCAGATGCACCCGCTGCCCTGCCGTCTCTGCCGCTCGACCTGCGCCAGTGGCAAAACCAGCAGGAGCGCGATGTGGTGGAAATCAGTCTGCAACAGGCGAAGTATAATCAACGCCGCGCTGCCAGCTTACTTGGCGTCACCTACCACCAGCTCAGAGCCATCATGAAAAAGCACGGTATCCAGGCTCGGGACGTCCAGGCATAACGGACGATCGACCGGATTAAATTGCAGATAAACGCTGAGTTGTTGCTGTCGTAAACAATGATCATTGTACGGCTGAGACCGGGCGGGTGGAGTCAAAAGGATGGGTGCGGGAAAAAAGGGCCCGCCGAAGCGGGCAACTGGAAGCAATGTGAGCAATGTCGTGCTCTTCTTCGGTAGAGCCACCGTCGAAGCGCAACTGAATAATAATCATTCCTGTTCGCATCTGTAAAGGGGTTGTTGAGAATTTTTCTCATTTCCACACCAATGCTGCGCCTTTATTACCACGCACCCGTCGCCTTTACCCTGCTGCAACGGGCTGGTCGCGCTTCACATTGCATTGCATTCAACAAGGTGACGACGGTGATGCCTTTCGCGCCGCCAACCTGGCCGAACCCGCCCGGGTACAACCCCATCGGAATCGGGCCAGGAAGCATTAGCCGCTTCTTTCTACGCTCAGGTGCGCGAAAAACCGGCAATCGACGATGCGTATTTGGGGCCGCGCCCGCTTTGCGATACACTCTGCCTAATGCCTGAGAATCGTTGAGTTCTATGTTAAAACTAATTCCTTCGCTGTTACTGAGTCTCAGCGTGTTAAGCGCGCCTGTCTGGTCTGCGCCAACACCGGCTGGAGATATTCGTCAAAGCGGATTCGTCTATTGCGTTAATGGCACGCTGAACACGTTTAATCCGCAGATGGCCAGCAGTGGCTTAACGGTGGATACGCTGGCTGCCCAGTTATATGACCGCCTGTTGGATGTCGATCCTTACACCTACCGTTTGCAGTCCGATCTGGCCGCCAGTTGGGAAGTGCGTGATAACGGCGCGACCTACCGTTTTCACCTGCGCCACGGGGTACAGTTTCAGCACACCTCAAACTTTGCACCCACGCGCGCGATGAATGCCGATGACGTCGTTTTCAGCTTTGCCCGCATGTTTGATCGCAAACATCCCTGGCATAATGTTAACGGCGGCTATTACCCCTATTTCGACAGCCTGCAGTTTGCCGATTCGGTTCAGAGCATTAAAAAAATCGATAACGACACCGTCGAGTTCCGCCTTAACAGCCCGGACGCCTCGTTTCTCTGGCATCTGGCGACACATTACGCGCCCGTTCTGTCGAAAGAGTACGCCGACAGTCTGGATAAAGTGGGCCATCAGGAAGAGCTGGACCGGCTACCGGTGGGAACAGGCCCGTTCCAGCTGAGCGAATACCGCAGCGGGCAATATATTCGTCTGGCGCGGAACCCGCATTACTGGAAAGGCGTGCCGCGCCTGCAGCAGGTGGTTATCGATCTTGGTGCCGGGGGAACAGGACGGTTATCGAAGTTGCTCACGGGCGAATGCGACGTTCTCGCCTATCCCGCCGCCAGCCAAATCTCGATTCTGCGCGACGATCCCCGGCTGCGCATGACCCTGCGCCCCGGCATGAACATCGCTTATCTGGCATTTAACACCCGCAAGCCGCCGCTCGACCGGCCGGACGTTCGTCACGCGCTGGCGCTGGCGATCAATAATGAGCGCCTGATGGAATCCATCTACTACGGCACCGCCGAGACGGCCGCCTCGATTTTACCTCGCGCGTCCTGGGCTTATGATACCGATGCCAGCATTACGGGTTTCGATCCCAAAAAAGCCAGAGAAGCGCTTGAGGCGGCGGGAGTAAAAGATCTTCATCTGCGTCTGGTTGTGCCTTCCGCCTCGCAGTCCTGGAACCCTGCGCCGCTTAAAACAGCCGAACTTATTCAGGCTGACCTTGCGCAAATTGGCGTGCGCGTCACTATCGTTCCGGTTGAAGGCCGTTTTCAGGAGGCGCAGTTGATGGCGATGAACCACGATCTGACGCTGGCAGGCTGGGCAACCGACAGTAACGATCCTGACAGCTTCTTTCGCCCCCTGCTGAGCTGTGCGGCCATCAGTTCCCAGACCAACTATGCTCACTGGTGTTCGCCCGCGTTTGACGACACGTTAAAAAATGCCTTGCTGTCACAGCAGCTGTCTGGCCGCATTGACAACTACGATAAGGCGCAGCAGATTCTGGCGCGCGAGCTGCCCGTGCTGCCGCTGGCTTCATCCCTGCGCCTGCAAGCCTATCGGCATGATATTAAAGGTCTGGTATTAAGTCCGTTTGGTAACGCTTCGTTTGCCGGCGTTTATCGTGATGAGCGAGAGGATCGTTAAGTGATCATCTATATTCTGCGTCGCCTGGTGTTGCTGGTCATTACCCTGTTTTTTCTTTCCCTGGTGAGTTTCAGCCTGAGCTATTTCACGCCGAATGCACCGCTGGAAGGCGCATCGCTGTTTGACGCCTGGTGGTTCTGGTTTAAAGGCATGCTGCAGCTGGATTTTGGCGTGTCCAGCACCAATGGTCAGGAGATTGGCGTACAGCTGCGCGAAGTCTTCCCCGCCACCATGGAGCTGTGCCTGATGGCGTTCACCCTGGCTCTGATCGTCGGCATTCCGTTGGGAATTTGTGCCGGTGCCATGCGGCATAAATGGCAGGATAAGGTGATCAGCGCGCTGGCCCTGCTGGGATTTTCTATTCCGGTGTTCTGGCTCGCGCTGCTGTTTACCCTGTTCTTCTCACTGACGCTGGGCTGGTTGCCCGTATCCGGGCGCTATGACCTGCTGTATCCTGTTCAAAACATTACCGGATTTGCGTTGATTGATGCCTGGCTCAGTCACTCGCCATGGCGACATGAGATGATGATTAGCGTACTGATGCATCTGATTTTACCGGTTACCGTTCTGGCGATGGCCCCCACCACCGAGATCGTGCGTTTGCTGCGCATCAGCACCAGCGACGTCGTTGATAAGAACTATGTGAAGGCGGCCGCCACCCGCGGATTATCCCGCTTTACCGTGATTCGCCGCCACGTGTTACACAACGCGCTTCCCCCTGTGATTCCGCGTCTTGGCTTACAGTTTTCCAGCATGTTAACCCTGGCGATGATTACGGAAATGGTGTTTAACTGGCCCGGATTGGGGCGCTGGCTGATTAACGCGATTCGCCAGCAGGACTATGCGGCAATATCCGCCGGTGTGATGGTGACCGGTGGCGTAGTGATCGTGGTGAACGTCCTCTCTGACATTGTCGGTGCGGCGCTGAATCCGCTGAAACATAAGGAATGGTATGCCGTACGATAACATCTACGCCGAAAAGCGCCTGCCCAGCGCGTTTCGTCAAAGCTGGCACCATTTTTATGGCGATATGCCGGCGATGATTGGCCTGTACGGCTTTGGCGCACTGCTGCTGCTCTGCCTGTTTGGGCATTTCCTGGCACCCTATCCCATCGACCAGCAATTTCTGGGTTATCAGCTGCTGCCGCCCTCCTGGTCGCGCTACGGTGAAGTCTCATTCTTTCTCGGCACTGACGACCTGGGGCGTGATTTACTGAGCCGCTTACTCAATGGCGTTGCCCCGACGGTAGGTTCTGCCATTCTGGTGACGCTGTTTGCCACCTTTTGGGCGCTGGTGCTGGGCATTGTGGCGGGTATGACGCACGGCGTGCGCTCTGCGGTGCTGAACCACGTGCTGGACACGTTACTGTCGATACCTTCTCTGCTGCTGGCCATCATTGTGGTGGCCTTTCTCGGCCCGCGCCTTGAACATGCGCTGCTGGCGGTCTGGCTGGCGCTGATGCCACGGCTGGTGCGCGAAATTTACAGCGCCGTCCACGACGAACTGGAAAAAGAGTATGTGGTGGCGGCCCGTCTCGACGGCGCGACCAGCATCAATATTATGTGGCACGCGATTTTGCCTAATGTATTACCGATGTTGATCAGTGAGATTACGCGCGCGCTCTCTATGGCTATTCTTGATATTGCCGCTCTGGGTTTTCTTGACCTTGGTGCTCAGTTGCCCTCGCCGGAATGGGGGGCGATGCTGGGTGATTCGCTGGAACTGGTTTATGTGGCTCCCTGGACGGTGATGTTGCCCGGTGCCGCCCTGATGGTCAGCGTATTAGTCGTTAACCTGCTCGGTGATGGCATTCGTCGGGCCGTTGAGGCGGGAGTAGAATAATGCCGTTACTGGATATTCGTAATCTGACGATTGAGTTCATGACCGCTGATGGCCCGGTTAAAGCGGTGGACCGCATTAACCTGTCGCTCAGTGAAGGGGAAATCCGCGGTCTGGTCGGTGAGTCCGGTTCGGGCAAAAGTCTGGTCGCTAAAGCCATCTGTGGCGTGACCAACGATAACTGGCGTGTTACCGCAGACCGTATGGTATTTGATGACGTCGATCTGCTGCGCCTGTCCCCGCGCGAGAGACGTCGCATCGTGGGTCATAACGTTTCGATGATTTTTCAGGAGCCGCAATCCTGTCTCGATCCGTCGGAAAGTGTCGGACGTCAACTGATGCAGGCGATTCCGCGCTGGACCTATAAAGGCGCGTGGATGAAGCGCTTTTGGTTCTGGCGTAAAAGCCGGGCTATTGAGTTGCTGCACCGGGTGGGCATTAAAGATCACACCGACATTATGCGCAGTTTTCCTTACGAGTTAACCGAGGGCGAATGCCAAAAAGTGATGATCGCCATCGCCCTGGCGAATCAACCCCGCCTGCTGATTGCTGACGAGCCGACTAACGCGATGGAGCCGACCACACAGGCGCAGATATTCCGCCTGCTGAGCCGGCTTAACCAGAACAATAACACCACCATTTTGCTGATTAGCCATGACCTGCGAACCATGAGCCAGTGGGCAAACCGCATTAACGTGATGTACTGCGGTCAGACCGTAGAAACGGCGCAAAGCGAAGACCTGATGAGCACACCGCATCATCCTTACACGCAGGCGTTGATTCGTGCCATGCCTGACTTTGGTCGTCCGCTTCCGCATAAGAGCCGTCTCAATACCTTATCCGGTGCGATTCCATCGCTGGAAAGCCTGCCTATCGGTTGCCGTCTGGGGCCGCGCTGCCCCTACGCACAACGCAAATGTGTAGAAGCGCCACGGCTCACCGGCACGCGATCGCACCTGTATGCCTGCCACTTCCCGCTCAACGTTGAGGGCCAATAAGATGGAAACGTTGCTGGAAGTCCGCAATCTCAGCAAAACCTTTCGTTACCGCACCGGCCTGTTTCGTCGTCAGCATGTTGAGGCGGTGAAATCCGTCAGCTTTACGCTGCGTGAAAAGCAGACTCTGGCGATTATTGGCGAAAACGGTTCAGGCAAATCCACGCTGGCAAAAATGCTCAGCGGCACCGTTGCTCCCAGCGACGGCCAGATTATTATCGACGATCACCCGCTGAGCTTTGGCGATTACGGCTATCGCAGCCAGCGCATTCGTATGATCTTCCAGGACCCATCAACCTCGCTGAATCCACGCCAGCGCGTGAGCCAGATTCTGGACCTGCCGCTGCGCCTGAATACCGATCTGGACGCTGAGGCGCGGGAAAAGCGCATTATTACCACCCTGCGCCAGGTGGGATTGCTGCGCGATCACGCCGGTTACTATCCGCATATGTTGGCTCCGGGCCAAAAGCAGCGTCTTGGCCTGGCCCGTGCGTTAATCCTGCAACCCAAAGTGATTGTGGCCGATGAGGCTCTTGCCTCGCTGGATATGACTATGCGTTCACAATTGGTCAATCTGATGCTGGAGCTACAAGAAAAGCACGGTATCGCTTACATTTATGTGACCCAGCATCTTGGTATGATGAAGCATATCAGCGATAAAGTGCTGGTCATGCATCACGGCGAAGTGGTGGAGCGCGGCGGCACAGCAGACGTGCTTGCGTCGCCACTGCATGAGATGACAAAACGTCTGATCAACAGCCATTTTGGTGAGGCCTTAACGGCTGAAGCCTGGCGGCGGGAGCGTTGATTTTGCGGCATATAGTGGAAAACGCTGCGCGTTTTTCCTGATTTCAAGCAGACGTGCTAGAATCCGCACGTCGATTAACGTCGGTCGTCTATTATTTAAACAACACGACCGCCAACTACCATGACCATAAGGATTACAGCTATGGGTTTTCTTTCCGGTAAGCGCATTCTGATTACTGGTGTTGCCAGTAAACTTTCCATCGCCTACGGTATTGCACAGGCGATGCGCAAACAGGGCGCAGAACTGGCTTTCACCTACCAAAACGACAAACTGAAAGGTCGTGTGGAAGAGTTTGCCAAAGATTTGGGTTCCGACATCGTGCTGCCCTGTGATGTTGCAGAAGATGAAAGCATCCAATCCCTGTTCACTGAGCTGGCAAAGACCTGGCCAAAATTTGACGGTTTCGTGCACTCCATCGGTTTCGCGCCTGGCGACCAGTTGGATGGCGATTACGTTAATGCCGTAACCCGCGAAGGTTTCAAAATCGCGCACGACATCAGCGCCTACAGCTTTGTTGCAATGGCTAAAGAGTGCCGTGCCATGCTGAACCCGAACGCTGCTCTGCTGACCCTGTCTTACCTGGGTGCAGAACGCGCTATCCCTAACTACAACGTTATGGGCCTGGCAAAAGCGTCTCTGGAAGCTAACGTGCGTTACATGGCTAACGCGATGGGTCCAGAAGGCGTGCGTGTTAATGCCGTTTCTGCGGGTCCGATTCGTACGCTGGCAGCGTCAGGCATCAAAGATTTCCGTAAGATGCTGGCCCATTGTGAAGCGGTAACCCCTATTCGCCGTACGGTAACTATCGAAGACGTGGGTAACTCCGCTGCCTTCCTGTGTTCCGATCTGGCGGGTGGTATCACCGGTGAAATCGTTCACGTTGACGGTGGCTTCAGCATCGCCGCCATGAACGAACTGGAACTGAAATAAGTTTCCTCACGGGCGAGCCTTGCTCGCCCTGTGCTGTACCCGCCCGATTGCCTCGTTATTCCTTATCGCTATTATTTATCACCGATTGGTCTTTTGCCCTGACCTGCCCGTGGGCGACGATAAGTCAGCCCTGCGGCCTGCGACTAAATCACCGCCTGCGCCGCATCAGATTTTGCAAAAGGACGGATGATGCAACAACGCCGCTATCCCGGCCAGGATCACTGGTTTTACGAAAGTCAGACCCGCCCGCGGACCGTACAGGCTGCCCCACTTTTTCCTGAAGCCGCCCATGTCGATGACCGGTTTTTACTGGGGTTAGCACAGGAAGCCTCCGTTATTCAGCCTTTACTCCAGACAGACCAGCCCGCGATACAGATCGCCCACAACGTCGTTCTCCAGCTGTTTCCTGACCAGGTGAATACCACGCTGACGCATACGCTCACGCTGTATGATCGGTTAAGTACCGCGCTGACCGTCGCCCAGGTGACAGGCATTCAGCGCCTGTGTAATCACTATTCCGCCCGACTGAATCCCCTGCCGGGTCCAGATTCCTCCCGTGAAAGTAACAATCGCCTGACACAAATTACGCAATATGCGCGCTTGCTGGCGATGCAGCCTGCGCTAATCACGGCTGAAAGTATTCGTGCGCTGCATGCGGCCGGGCTGAGCGAAGCCGATATCGTCACCCTTAACCATTTAGTGGGCTTTGTCTGCTATCAGGCGCGTGTCATTGCCGGTATTCATGCTCTGCTGGAATTGCCGGTACGCTGGATGCCGGGGATGTCACCTGCCCCGGATGCCGAGGCAGCGACGTTTGATCAGCCCTGGCAGTGGCAGCCGGTCCTGACGCCGCTGGAGCCGCGTTATGCCAGCGAGGAGCAACATGCTGCGGTCACGCAGTGTCAGGGCTCGCCCGCACTTCAGGATGCGGTCTGGCTGCTGGCGCACGCTGCCGGGTTATTGCAGAGCTGGTTTGCCCTGCGTCATCAGCTTGAAAATACGCTGACCTCATCTGTAGAGGCCACTGCGGCAAGGATTCTGGGCAGCCGCTGGCTCTGTCAGCAGGCTGCAGACGCTAAAAATTTGCTGGATGAAGTGGATGCGGCGCAGTTGCCGAGTGAACAGCAAGTCATTATGAACCTGGCCGCGCAGTTGACCCGCCAGCCGGAGCGCTTTAACGCGCGCGATCTTCAGCCGCTGGCTGACGCAGGCTGGTCACATGCCGCGCGGTTCAGCGTGATTCAGTCCATCGCGCTGGCCAACTGGAACAGTCGTTTATTTTATGCCTGCGGTGAAGCCCGCTAGCTATCGAGATGACTGCGCGCTTCATCGTAAAAATGTTGCGCCAGCGGCGTCGCCCGGCCAGGTTCGGCGACGACCAGCGCCGCCTGGCGCGCCATTTTAGGCATTGCAATGGTCCGTTTTTCCAGTCCATGTAATGAGGCGGGCAGTAAATGTCCTCGTGGTGAGATCAGCACGCCAAGACCGACCTGGGTGCACTGTAACAGCTGCATGATGGACGCGCTTTCGACCACCACGCGCGGCACCAGCGCGACGTCGCGAAACGTCATATCCAGATAGCGGCGAAAATAGCGGGTTGGCTCCGCCAGACACAGCGGCTGCTGTGCCAGCGTTGGCAGGTCAAGCGTTTCATGCGCGCATAAGTGCTGAAAATGGTCGGGATGAAAAACGGCTTCCACGCCGCTATCCGGCAGCAGGGATGCCTGAAAATGCAGTTCCCGTAACGTCGCCATTTCAAAAAAGCCAATGCCCACATCGACCGTGTGGCTGTTCAGCGCTTCCAGCAGTTGATCGGCGCTTAATACGGCAATACGGTAATCCAGTTGTGGATAGCGCGCCTGCACCGCTTTTAACAACTGCGCCAGCGAAACGCTGCACTGCGGGACAACACCAAGACGAAGCGTACCGTTCACCCCGTGTTTTAACGACTCGACCTCCAGCTTGAGTCCCTGATAAACCGAAACGATTTCCCGCGCCCAGGCCAGTACCCTGTCGCCTTCCGGCGTAAAACCCGCAAAATTGTTGCTGCGGTTGATCAGCGACAGACCCAGCTCACGCTCCAGGTTTTTTAACCGCATCGATAAGGTAGGCTGGCTGACAAAGCTGGCTTCGGCGGCACGACCAAAATGGCGCTCGCGTTCGAGATTGCAAAGGTAGATGAGCTGTTTGATGTCGATTTTCTTTACCCGCCGTAACACCGTTTTTATGAATACCTATTATGTGCCGATGGATTAACAGAATGCCAGTCAGAGATAGTGCTGTAACCAATACCGCGAAGGCCTTAAACGGACGCAACATATTCAGGGCGCAATAAGGTTATGAAGATGGCTGTCACAATGGCAGGTCAGATAATCGGGGGGGCGTTGTCAGCATTCACAGGTGAATACCGGTGTTGATGATCTTATAAACGCGTTAATTTGTAATTTTTATTGGTGTTTCCCTGGTGTTGCAGGTGCTTACTTGTGCGGATAAGGCCAGGCGTGATCAATGCCGGTGGAAGAGAGGACGCCCGTGACCAATAAGTAGATCACCACCAAAGCGAAGATAACAATTGCTGATATTTCAAATATTTTAATCAGACTGTGTTTAGCCATAAATAACCCCCTGCTCATTGCGTGTATTTGACATTCACCTCTTACCTTAGAGTGTTACCGGTAAAGTACAAGTCCTGATCACAAAATGAAACATAAAGTATTTCTTATCTATTTAATGGATTTATCGCAGACAGGGGAAAGCCAGTTGCAGGAAGCGGATTCAACGGGGATTTTTTCTTCAGGCGCAAGGCGCTATAACGATGCAGAAACGGCGAAGGCGCATCACTCGCACCTTCGCAAGTGTGAAGAGGTTTACCCGACGCCCAGGGCCGCTTTCACCTCTTGTGCGATTTTCTCTACCTGTGGGCCGTAAATCACCTGCACATCATGTTCACTAACGCGGTTGATGCCATTGGCACCGGTGCTCATTAGCGTCTGATCCACCACTTCTTTCATGTCTTTGACCCGAACCCGCAAACGTGTGAAGCAGCAATCGACATCCTCTATATTGGCTGCACCACCCAGACCACTGATGATCACGTTGGTGCGCTCGCTGCCTTCAACCAGCTGTGGTTTTTCATCATCCGTTTCACGTCCCGGCGTTTCGACATGCATACGCGTAATAATAAAGCGGAAAGAATAGTAATAAACCGGGGCGTAAATCACCCCAAGCGCCAGCGTCCACCACCAGTGGGTTTTACTGCCGCCAAGCATGCCAAAGACCACCAGATCGATCACACCGCCCTGCACATTTCCAATCATCAAATGCAGCATCGACATCAGCATAAATGACAGGCCGGTTAAAAATGCATGCAGCAGGTAGAGCACTGGCGAAACGAAGATAAAGCAGAACTCCAGCGGTTCGGTGATGCCAGTAGTGAATGACGTCAGTGCTCCAGCCATCACCAGCGCCCTGACGCGCTGTTTATGTTCAGGCCGCGCGGTGTGATAAATCGCCAGGGCAGCAGCAGGCAGACCAAACATCATGACCGGTATTTTTCCCTGGGCCAGGAACTGGGTGGCGGTGCGAAGCGTCGCGTCCGGGATAAGTCCGGGATGCGTGAGCGAGGCATTAAAGATGTTTAACGCACCGACTATCGTCTGTCCGTCCACGATAGCCATGCCGCCAATGGGCGTGAAGCGCACGGTTTCGTTCAGGATGTGATGCAGGCCCGTGGGGATCAGAATGCGTTCCGAAGCCCCCAACAGAAATGCCCCGTACTGCCCGCTCCGGCCGATCATCTGTCCTACCCAGGCAATGCCTTCGCCAATGGTCGGCCAGACCAGCGCCAGTAAGATGCCGATCAGCGGCAGGAACACCACCGTCACGATCGGCACAAAGCGACGCCCGCCAAAGAAACTGATCGCCGTGGGTAACTGCTGCGTATAAAAGCGGTTATGCAGCATCACGGTGATCAGCCCGGCAATTACACCGCCCAGTACGCTCATATTGTAGGTAAAAATACCCAGCATCTGAATGTACTCAGCCGACGTCATCATGGCTGTGGTCTGATCCAGCCCGGCCTGTTGCAGCGCCTGCGGCGTGGTTGTGGCTGCGGTAATGCCCTTCGCCGCTAGCGTGGCATTGATACCGACATTCATGGCGATATAACCGATAACGGCGGCAAAGGCTGCGGTAGGCTTTTCTGCTTTCGCCAGTCCAATGGCGCTGGCGACGGCAAAGAATAGCGGCAGATTAGCAAACAGCGCGCCGGCCACTTTACGAATAAACCCGATGATGAGCTGGGCAACCTGCATATGTGCGAAAGCTTCGCCGGTAACGGCGGGATTCTGCATTGCCGCCGCCAGCCCCAGAAAGATACCGGCCGCTGCAATCACCGAAATTGGCATCATCAACGCCTTGCCAAACGCATGGATCTGGCTGGTGAGTTGTTTCATGGTGTCGCGCCCTTTTCTGTTTTAAACAGCAAGTATTAGCGCGATGTGCCGATAACACCCGTTATGGAGAGGTTACGAGAAGGTAAAACATGAACATCATCACAGTTGGCGTGCGACCACGATAAACGCCAGCTATCGCACCATTAAGCCAATCAATTAGACAAGCTTTGTCGTCGATAGCACACTAATATTTACTATCAGGATATATCCTTGCAACATTCGTCCAACATAAAAATAAGCCTGCACCTATGATGAAATTTAAGCGTCAAATTAAACCATACCGTGCCGCAGCGGGCGGCTGGGGTTCACTGGAAGCTACCACACGTTTTGTTTTCGACAGTAAAGCTGCCCTGAAAAATCTGCGCAATTTAATGCGCATGAACAAAGCTCGTGGCTTCGACTGCCCAGGCTGCGCCTGGGGTGATGACAATAAAAGTACATTTAGCTTTTGCGAAAACGGGGCGAAAGCCGTGACCTGGGAAGCGACGCGCCGCGTGGTCGATACCGACTTTTTCGCGAAACACAGCGTTACGACCCTGTATGCGCAAAGTGACTACTTCCTGGAATATCAGGGCCGTCTGACGCATCCGTTACGCTACAACGCTGAAAGCGACCATTACGAACCCATCAGTTGGGATGACGCCTATGCGCTCATCGCGAAACACATTAAGGCGATGGATAATCCGGATCAGATGGAGCTTTACACCTCGGGTCGCGCCAGTAATGAAGCCTCCTGGCTTTATCAACTGTTTGGCCGCATGTCAGGCACCAATAACTTCCCGGACTGCTCCAATATGTGTCACGAGGCCAGCGGTGCTGGGCTGAAACGCAGCATCGGCGTGGGTAAAGGCACCATTCGTCTTGACGATTTTGATCATGCCGATGCCATTTTTGTCTTTGGGCAAAACCCAGGCACTAACCACCCACGCATGCTGCACAGCCTGCGTCACGCGGCCGACCATGGTGCTAAAATCGTTACCTTTAACACGCTACGTGAGCGCGGTCTGGAGCGTTTTGCCGATCCGCAAAAGCCGCTCGAAATTGTCACCTCCAAAGCGGGCACCATCAGTTCTGCCTATTATCAACCCCATCTTGGCGGTGATATGGCGGCCGTGCGCGGCATGGTGAAAGCCCTGCTGGAAACCCATCGCGCGCGTATTGCAGCGGGCGAAAGCGGCTTGTTCGATCAGGCCTTCCTGAACGCCAAAACGCACGGCGTTGAGGCGTACTTCGACGCCGTAGATAACACAGACTGGATGCAGATTGTGGCGCAGTCGGGCCTGACAGAAGCACAAATCCGTGAAGCGGCAGCGATCTATCAGAACGCCGATCGGGTGATCTGCACCTGGGCAATGGGCATTACG
Organism: Pantoea sp. SJZ147; assembly: GCF_007828605.1. Lineage (NCBI taxonomy): Bacteria > Pseudomonadati > Pseudomonadota > Gammaproteobacteria > Enterobacterales > Erwiniaceae > Pantoea > Pantoea sp. SJZ147. The sequence continues at coordinate 23,373 of NZ_VIVB01000001.1, read as the reverse complement.
CAGCACAAGCATTCGGTTGATACGGTGCGTGAAATCACCAACCTCCAGCTGCTGTTTGGTCAGTTAGGTAAAAAAGGGGCCGGCCTCTGTCCTGTGCGTGGTCACAGTAACGTTCAGGGTAACCGCACCATGGGCATTGATGAAAAGCCGTCCAAACCTTTCCTGGATGCGCTGGGTCAGCACTTTGACTTTGAGCCTCCGCGTGCGGCAGGCCATAACACCGTTGAAGCCCTGAACGCGATGCTGCGTGATGAAATTAAGGTTCTTATCGCCCTGGGCGGTAATCTGGCCGCCGCAGCACCGGATTCTCCGCGTACTGAAGAAGCTTTATCACGCTGCGGTCTGACCGTGCACATCAGCACCAAGCTTAACCGTAGCCACCTGGTGCCGGGTCATGAAGGGTTGATCCTGCCGACATTGGGTCGTACCGAACGCGATTTGCAGGCGACAGGTAACCAGTTCATTACCGTGGAAGATTCGTTCAGCATGGTGCATGCGTCAGAAGGTGTCGGTATTCCTCTGGCGAAAACACAGCGTTCTGAAACGTCGATTGTTGCCAGTATTGCCCATGCGGTTCTCGGTGATGACAAGGTGAAGTGGTTAGATCTGGCAGCTGATTACAACCTGATTCGCAATCATATTGCGGCAACCATTCCCGGTTTTGCCGACTTCAATACCAAATGCGATCAGCCTGGTGGCTTCTACCTTGGCAATGCCGCGGCAGAGCTGCGTTTTAATACGCCGACCGGTAAGGCCGAGTTCAACCCGGCAGCGCTGCCCGAGTCGCTGTTTCCGAAGCTTGATCAGGAAGTGCCTTTCACGCTGCAAACCCTGCGCTCACATGACCAGTACAACACCACGATTTACGGTCTCGACGATCGTTATCGCGGCGTGTACGGCCAGCGTGAAGTCGTCTTTATTAACCCCGACGACATGGCTGAATTAGGGTTTAGTGAAGGCCAGAATGTGGATATTGAAACCCTGTGGAATGATGGCATCACCCGTCGCGTGAGCGGCTTCAAACTGGTGCCTTACAACATTCCGCGTGGCAATCTGGCGGCCTACTATCCTGAAACTAACCCGCTGGTCCCGTTAAACAGCTATGGCGATATCAGCGGCACACCGACCTCGAAATCGGTGCCGGTTAAGCTGGAATTGTCGCAGGCGTTGACCACCCAACGTATCGCCTGATTCAGGCTTTTCTCCAGGCAAAAAGCCGGTTCGTCCGGCTTTTTGCCTTGCCGCGAGACCCCGATTCGCGTAAAACTGTCAGCCGCTATTAGGCCACGAAACGTAAAAATCATGTTCCAGGATAATCCGCTGCTTGCGCAGCTTAAAGAGAAGCTTCATTCGCAAACGCCGCGTGCAGAAGGCGTTGTAAAAGGCACCGAAAAGGGATTCGGCTTTCTGGAAGTCGATGCACAAAAAAGTTATTTCATCCCGCCGCCGCAGATGAAAAAAGTGATGCATGGCGACCGCATTGTTGCCGTCATCCACAGCGATAAAGATCGTGAAAGCGCAGAGCCAGAAACGTTGGTTGAGCCTTTTCTGGGCCGCTTTGTTGGCCGCGTGCAGAAAAAAGACGACCGTCTTTCTATCGTGCCCGATCATCCGCTGCTGAAAGAGGCCATTCAGTGTCGTCCGGTGCGCGGACTGACCCATGATTTCCAGAATGGCGACTGGGCCGTCGCTGAAATGCGTCGTCATCCGTTGAAAGGCGACCGTGGCTTTTATGCCGAACTCACCGAATTCATTGTCAAAGCCGACGACCACCTCGCCCCATGGTGGGTGACACTGTCACGTCATAATCTGGAGCGTGAAGCGCCAGAAATCGGCTTTGGCGACATGCTGGACGAGAACCTGACGCGTGAAGATCTGACCGCTCTGGATTTCGTGACTATCGACAGCGCCAGCACTGAAGATATGGACGATGCGCTGTATGCCGAAGCACTGGACGATGGCGCACTGCGTCTGACCATCGCCATTGCCGATCCCACTGCCTATGTCGCAGAAGGTAGCGAGCTGGATAAGCTGGCGGCGCAACGTGCGTTCACGAACTATCTGCCGGGCTTTAATATCCCGATGCTGCCCCGCGAGCTGTCAGACGATGTCTGCTCGCTGCGCCCTGACGTGCGTCGTCCGGTTCTGGCGTGCCGCGTGACGGTTGCTCAGGATGGTAGCCTGGCTGACGATGTTCAGTTCTTTGCAGCCTGGATCGAGTCAAAAGCCAAACTGGTTTACGACGAGGTTTCCGACTGGCTGGAAAACAGTGGCGAATGGCAACCGCAAAACGAGGCTATCGCTAACCAGATCCGCCTGCTGCATCGCTTGTGTCAGTCCCGTGCTGAATGGCGTCAAAACCATGCGCTGGTGTTTAAAGATCGTCCTGACTACCGTTTTCTGCTGGGCGAAAAAGGGGAAGTGCTGGAAATCATCGCCGAACCGCGTCGTATTGCGAACCGGATTGTTGAGGAAGCCATGATCCTGGCAAACATCTGTGCCGCCAATGTGCTGCGCGAAAAGCTGGGTTTTGGTATCTACAACGTTCACGCGGGTTTCGATACGGCGAATGCCGAGCAGGCCGCCGCTGTGCTGGCGACTCACGGCATTACCGCCGATCCGCAGGCTATCACCACGCTGGAGGGGTTCCGCGTACTGCGCCGTGAACTGGATGCACAGCCTACTCAGTTCCTCGACAGCCGTATTCGTCGTTTCCAGACCTATGCGGAGATCACCACCGAACCGGGCCCGCACTTTGGCCTGGGGCTGGACGCTTACGCCACCTGGACCTCCCCAATCCGTAAGTTTGGCGACATGATCAACCATCGTCTGCTGAAGGCCATCGTGCGCGGTGAGCAAATCGGTCGTCCGGATGATGCGCTGACGGTCACCATGAGTGAACGTCGTCGTCTTAACCGCATGGCGGAGCGTGACGTGGGCGACTGGCTCTATGCCCGTTACCTGTCGCCCTTTGCGGCTACGGATCGTAAGTTCAGCGCGGAAATCATCGATGTTTCTCGTGGTGGCATGCGCGTCCGCCTGCTGGAAAATGGTGCCGTGGCGTTCATTCCAGCGCCGTTCCTGCATGCCGTGCGTGACGAACTGGTTTGCAGCCAGGAAAGCGGTACAGTACAGATTAAAGGTGATGTGGTTTACCGCGTATCCGACGTGATTGACGTGACCATTGCTGAAGTCCGCATGGAAACGCGCAGCGTCGTTGCACGCCCCGCAGCCTGAGACTAAACCGGTGGGACAGCCTTGTCTGTCCCGCCGACACATTCCACCTCGCCTTCCCTCTGCATGTGCGTGCTAAATTTGCTCCGCGCTTCACAGTTTTATCTTTATTAACTTCCACTTACATTCCATTACATTAACGTTAGCTCGTTGTCTTCGATCGCCTTCCATTCGGTCTCTACAAGGAGTGAGTTATGAAGAACGTCAAAAACGGCGTGCTTTGGTTAGCAGTGGCGTTAATTGGCGCGGGTGCGTTCGCGATGCTGGCGCTTAACCGCGGCGAGCACGTCAACGCAGTCTGGCTGGTGGTTGCCGCAGTTGCCTTTTACAGCATCGCTTATCGTTTTTACAGCCTGTTTATCGCCCGCAATATTTTTGAACTGGACGACCGCCGTCTGACGCCAGCTGAGCGCCTCAGCGATGGTCTTGACTATGTTCCCACCAATAAGTGGGTGCTGTTTGGTCACCACTTTGCGGCTATCGCCGGTGCTGGCCCGCTGGTCGGCCCGATTCTGGCGGCACAGATGGGTTTTCTGCCTGGCACTATCTGGATCCTGATCGGGGTGATGATGGCGGGCGCCGTTCAGGATTTCCTGATTCTGTTTATCTCTACGCGACGTGATGGCCGTTCGTTAGGCGAAATGGCGCGTCAGGAGCTGGGCGCTTTTGCCGGTGTGATTACTATGCTGGGTGCGCTGGGCGTGATGATCATTATTCTCTCTGCGCTGGCGCTGGTGGTGGTGAAAGCCCTGGCGAACAGTCCGTGGGGACTGTTTACCATCGCGGCGACCATTCCGATTGCGCTGTTTATGGGCATCTATATGCGCTTTCTGCGCCCGGGAAAAATCGCCGAAGTCTCGTTGATCGGCTTTGTGCTGATGATGGCGGCCATTATTTACGGTGGTGATGTCGCACAGCATCCTTACTGGGGCCCGTTCTTCACGCTGAAAGGCACCTCGCTGACCTGGGTGCTGGTCATCTATGGTTTTATCGCCTCGGTGCTACCGGTCTGGCTGCTGCTGGCCCCGAGGGATTACCTTTCCACCTTTCTGAAAATCGGCGTCATTGTCGGGCTGGCTGTGGGCATCGTCTTTGCCATGCCAGAAATGAAAATGCCTGCCGTAACCCGATTTATTGACGGCTCGGGGCCGGTCTTCTCTGGCGCCCTGTTCCCGTTCCTGTTTATCACCATTGCCTGTGGCGCTATCTCCGGCTTCCATGCGCTGGTATCCAGCGGAACCACACCTAAGCTGATTGAGCGCGAAAGCCATATTCGCTTTATTGGTTACGGTGCCATGCTGATGGAGTCGTTCGTGGCCATCATGGCGCTGATTTGCGCCTCGGTACTGGACCCGGGTGTGTACTTTGCGATGAACTCGCCCGCGGCACTGATTGGTACTACGGTAGAAAATGCCTCTCAGGTCATCAATGGCTGGGGATTTGTGGTCACGCCTGAGATGTTAAGCGGTATCGCCCGGGATGTGGGCGAAGCCTCCATCCTGTCACGTGCCGGGGGTGCGCCGACTTTTGCAGTCGGTATGGCACACATCATTACTGAGGTGTTTAACAGCCGCGCCATGATGGCCTTCTGGTACCACTTCGCCATCTTATTTGAAGCCCTGTTTATTTTGACCGCCGTGGATGCCGGTACCCGCGCCTGCCGCTTTATGGTGCAGGATCTGGTTGGCACGGTCGTGCCGTCTATGGCGAACAACCGTTCATGGCTGGGCAATATGTCAGGGACCACCGTCGCCGTCGCCGGCTGGGGTTTCTTCGTTTATCAGGGCGTTATCGATCCACTGGGCGGTATCAACACCTTGTGGCCACTGTTTGGGATTGGTAACCAGATGCTGGCCTCTATGGCGCTAATCCTGGGCACGGTGGTGCTGTTCAAGATGAAGAAGCAGCGCTATGCATGGGTGACGATTCTGCCCACCATCTGGCTGTTTATTACCTCGATGACGGCGGGATGGCAGAAGATTTTTCACGAAAAACCGTCAATTGGTTTTCTTGCTCAAGCCAATAAATTCCGAAAAGGTCTGGATGAAGGCGTTATCATCGCACCAGCTAAAACCGTGGCCGATATGCAAACCATCGTATTCAGTAACCAGATTAATGCTGCCCTGTGCGGATTCTTTATGCTGGTCGCCGTCACGATGCTGATTGCCGCCTTCTTTGTGATTCGCCGTGCGCTAAGCAGCAACGTGCCTACCACGCATGAGTCAGATGTGGAATTACGTAAGGAGGTGCGCCATGTATGACAGCATCCATCGCGTAGCGCGGCCTCAGGGGAGCTGGCATATTATGCGTTGCGATTTACTTTCCACTCCTGTTCGCACCGGCTTTCGCTGGCGCGCACTGTGGCAGGGACTTCAGCAAAGTTTTCGTTTGATGGTTGGCGTGCAGGATTATCAAAAATACCTACAGCACATGCGGCGGCGGCATCCTGAAATGACACCGATGAGCGAGCGGGAGTTTCATCGTTATTGTCTGGATGCCCGCTTTCCCAGTCAGGCCGGAAAGCTGGGTAAATGTCCGTGCTGAACATAAACTGAGCCCCGCTTCGGCGGGGTTTTTTATGCCCGTTTTTTCTGGAAAGTAAAATAAATACAGTTTCATCTTGTGCTGGCATCAGTTGATGAATACTGTTGCTAAAATAACGAGATAACGCCAGCAATGTACTTCCTGGAGGGAGTGACCATGACCGATGAACAAGGGCAATCATTGTTGTATACCTTGTTTGGTACAACCAGCCCTCATTGGCGATTAAACGCGGACAGTGATGCGCTGCTATTTGCCTTAGATGAATCATCGAACACCAGCGTGGCTGTTCCCCTGACGCCGGGTCAATGCAGTTTGCTTCGCGCGATGCCGGTTATCACTTCCAGTATAAATCTGACGTTAACAATACACGGCGAGCAGGTCGCCATGCATTTTGTTGGTCGCAGGATCAATAAATCCGTCTGGGCCGGTACCGCGTCGGCATGGGGTGATACCTCGGCCGTGGCTCGCGACCTGACGCTGGGTCTGTCTTTTGCTGAACAGGTCGTTTCGGAAGCCAATTCCGTCATTGTGATCCTAGACCAGCGCGGCAACATTCAACGCTTTAACCGACTCAGTGAAGAGTACACCGGCCTGTATGAACAGGACGTGATCGGTCGGAATGTTTTTCAGCTGTTTATGACCAAACAGGAAGCCGCCGCCTCACGTCGTAACATTGCGGGTTTCTTCCGCGACGGTAACTCCTACGAAGTCGAACGCTGGATCAAAACGATGAAGGGACAGCGACTGTTTCTGTTTCGTAATAAGTTTGTTCACAGCGGCAGCGGTAAAAATGAAATTTTCCTCATCTGTTCAGGAACGGATATCACGGAAGAACGCCGCGCGCAGGAACGACTGCGCGTTATGGCCAATACCGATGGTATTACTGGCCTGCCCAATCGTCATGCGATTCATCAGCAGATTAGCCAGGCGCTGGAGCGTGCAGAAGGCAGCGAAACCGGCGTGGTCTATCTGGATTTAGATAACTTTAAGAAAGTTAATGATGCCTACGGTCATATGTTTGGCGATCAGCTGTTACAGGCCGTTTCTCTGGCTATCCTGAGCTGTCTGAGCAAAAACCAGACACTCGGACGGCTGGGCGGTGATGAATTTGTCGTGCTGGCGGAACACACCAGCCAGGCGGCGCTGGAGGCGATGGCCACGCGTATTCTCGATCGCCTGCGTCAGCCGTTTCGCATTGGTCTGATCGAAGTTTACAGCGGCTGTTCAGTCGGCATCGCCCTTGCCCCGCTGCATGGGGAAGACCGTGAATGTCTGATTCGTAACGCCGATACGGCGATGTATCACGCCAAAGAGAATAACCGCGGTCGATATTGTGTTTTTGCTGAAGAGATGAACCGGCGGGTTTTTGAATACCTTTGGCTCGATACCAATTTGCGTAAAGCGCTGGAGCAGGACCATTTATTAGTGCATTACCAGCCTAAAGTCGATTCTGACGGTAAAGTACGCAGTGCGGAAGCGCTGGTACGCTGGAATTCGCCAGAGCGCGGGCTGGTATCACCCGGCGAATTTATCCCCTATGCGGAAGAGTCCGGCCTGATCGTGCCGCTTGGTCGCTGGGTCATGCTCAATGTGTTGAAGCAGATTCTTGCCTGGCGGCAGCAGAATATTCACCTGCGCGTCGCGGTGAACGTCTCGGCGCGTCAGTTGCTCGATCAATCGATCTACAGTGACCTGAAGCAAGCCCTGACGGATGCGGGTTTGACCGAGTCCCCAGTAGATATTGAACTGACGGAAAGCTGCCTGATAGAGAATGAAGCCGAAGCGTTGAAGCTGATGCGTAAATTCCAGGAACTGGGCGCGCAGATTCACCTTGATGACTTTGGCACCGGCTACTCCTCCCTGTCGCAGCTGGCGCGCGTGCCCATTAATGCCATTAAGCTGGATCAAAGCTTTATCCGAAATGTGAACAAACGGCCGGTATCGCAGTCTCTCGTCAGGGCCATTGTCGCGGTGGCGAAAGCGCTGGATTTGCAGGTGATTGCCGAAGGCATTGAAACTGTCGATGAAGAAGAGTTTGTCGTGAAAAGCGGCGTCGATGGGCGACAAGGCTATTTTTACGCAAAACCAATGCCCGCAGAACAGTTTGGGCACTGGCTGGCTCAGCATCCTGCCCGCGTATAGATCGCTAACCCGCTTTACGCAGTGATGCGCTGTGGCGGTTTTGTAACTGTACTAAACGTTCCATATAGGCAATATCTTTCGCTTCGAGCGTAAATGCGTAATCTACCCAGTCCTCGGTAATATCCATTAATTCAGCGCGTGACAGCTGTAATACCCGCTGGCGCGCCTTTAACATGGCACGTACGCCATTGAGTTTTGGCCGCAATGTATCGATAAACGTGCGGGTAGCCCGGTAACTGTCGCCCGGTTGAAATACCTTATCCACTAAGCCGCGCGTTTCGTACCATTCAGCACTGTGGGACTCACCTTCCATGATCAGCTCTTCAGCCAGTTTCATGCCCGAACGCCGCGCCACTAACGAGTAGCCCCCCATTCCCGGAAACAGGTTAAAGGCGATTTCAGGAAAGCCCATCCGGGCATTGTTCTGGGCCAGGATAAAGTGATGCGCCAGCGCGGCTTCAAAACCGCCGCCAAGGGCGCTGCCTTCAATCATCGCGAGCGTAACCGCGCCGGTATCAAATCCGCGGGCGGCCGAGTGGATGCAGTCAACACAAGCCCGTGCATAGGCACGCAAAGCTTCACGGCGGTTGTTGCGAATACATTCCACAAAAAAGCGCAGATCGCCACCGGCATTGAACATTTGTGGTACTAACGAGCCGGTTACCCAGAAATCGATAGGTAAGCCCGAACGCTGAGCGGTATAACTCAGGTTCATGATTTCTTCGATCAATTCATGATTAAAACTGGGGCGTGGTTGGGCGCGCAACATCATCCACATGGTGCGACGTCCTTCCTCGTAATAGGCAACTAACTGCGTAGTGTGTCCGGCTTCGGAAAACAGTCTGCATGTGGGTTGGTTAATCACGGTCATTGTCTCATCCTCTGTTATTTTGATGCGCTAATTGCGCCACATCAGCCTAATCCAGAGTGAGGCCAGACCAAATGAGAGATTGATTTACAACATAAATTCCAGAGTGATCCCCGATGCATTCGGTTTAAATGATTAGTATGCTTTCTTGATAAAGTCAGGCTAAATCACAGAAAGACGCGAACCTATAACGGGTATTGATGAGACTGAAAACCGCATAACATGCCGTCAGCAATAAACGGGTCGGGACGCAGACAAGGCTGCGCCCCCATAATTATTTCTGGCCGTACCAGGCATTTTCACCGTGCTTACGCAGATAATGCAGATCAAGCAGGGTTTGCTGAATAGGCGGAAGACCGGCAGTGAGTTGCTGGCTAAACAATCCCATGTAGGCCACCTCTTCCAGCACCACCGCACTGTGCACCGCCGCATGTGCGTCTTTGCCCCAGGCAAAAGGACCATGCGAGTTTACCAGCACCGCTGGGATGGCGGTCGGGGAAAGCCCGCGTTGTGCGAAGGTTTCAATAATCACCTCACCTGTATTCCACTCATACTGGTTCTTGATCTCTTCGTCACGCATTGCTCGCGTGCAGGGAATTTCACCGTAGAAATCATCCGCGTGCGTGGTGCCCCAGGCAGGAATCGGGCGGCCTGCCTGTGCCCAGATGGTGGCGTGGCGGGAATGTGTATGGACAATTCCGCCAACCTCGGGCCAGGCCAGATATAGCGCCCGATGCGTTGCGGTGTCGGATGAAGGGCGTTTCTCACCTTCAACCACCTCACCGGTTGCCAGACTCACCACTACCATGTCTTCAACTTTCATCACATCGTAGCTGACGCCGGAAGGTTTAATCACTAACAGGCCTTGCTCACGGTCAATGGCGCTGACGTTTCCCCATGTAAAGGTGACAAGGTTATATTTGGGGAGATCCAGGTTAGCTTCCAGAACCTGTTGTTTAAGATGTTCCAGCATTTTTTTCTCCTGCTGAGAAGGGTCTTAATATTCTGCTGAGCAGGCAGGAAAAGCGTTATGGAGCAAATGGCTAAAAAGCAGCGGAAAATGGCTGTGAATGAAAAATTGTGCTGCGAATTAAGAATTATCTATCTTCGGAAATTCTTCAAAATGAATAGAATTCTGTCAGGCATCCGACAGGTCCATCTGTTGATGATGCTTTTCAGCCGCTACAAACAGATCGTCCATGGTGTCTGGCGTTTTTATACCAAAAGGGATGCGGTAATAATGCGACACAGGCGGCCTGAAAAAATTTCACAGCTATACTTACTGTGTTGCCTCTGCATACACAATAAAGGAGAAGTTTATGACAATTACAATGAAAAAAATGACCGCTGTTGTATTAGCAACCACGCTGGTTATGGCGTTAAGTGGCTGTTCAAACTGGTCTAAGCGTGACCGTAACACCGCAATCGGTGCAGGTGCCGGTGCAATTGGGGGTTCTGTATTAACCAACGGCAGCGCGCTGGGCACCGTCGGCGGTGCAGCAGTGGGTGGTATCATCGGTCATCAGGTTCACTAAGAACCGCATTACAATAAATAATAACGGCTACGCAGCGCATCTACATAACAAGCCGGGCTACTCTGTAGCCCGGTTTTTTTTATCCACCCGCCAGTTTGACCTTCATCCCTTTGGCTTCCAGCAGGCTTTTTAATAAATCACGTTTGTCGCCCTGAATTTCAATCACACCCTCTTTTACCGCGCCGCCGCAACCGCATTTTTTCTTCAGTTCAGCGGCCAGCTGATTCAACGCTGATTCATCCAGATCCACGCCGGTAATAAGGCAAACGCCCTTGCCTTTTCGTCCGCTGGTTTGGCGCTGGATACGGACAATTCCGTCGCCTTTAGGACGTTCTGCCTTTGGCTCGGACTGAGTAAGGCGACCTGCGTCCGTAGAATAGACTAAAGGGTTATCACGGCTCATTTTACCGTCTCCAAATCCTGCAGTAGCGACTTAAGCGTCGCTGCGGGGTCCGCAGACTGAGTAACAGGACGTCCTATTACCATATAATCCACGCCAGCAAGCCGGGCCTGTTGCGGCGTCATGACGCGACGTTGATCCCCTGCGTCACTACCCAGGGGCCTGATTCCTGGCGTAACCAGCGTGAAATCATGACCGATGACCTGTTTGAACCGCGCGGCTTCCTGTGCCGAACAGACCACGCCATCAAGTCCGCATTCGTGCGTCAGTTTTGCCAGTCGCTCAGCCTGCTCTGCGGGTGACACGGTGATCCCAAGGCCCAATAAGTCATCGGCATCCATGCTGGTCAGGACGGTAACGGCAATCAGCAAAGGCGCCTGCTGACCAAATGGCAGCAGCGCTTCACGGGCGGCATTCATCATACGTGCCCCGCCGCTCGCGTGAACGTTCACCATCCAGACACCGAGATCGGCGGCGGCGGCAACCGCCCGAGCGGTAGTATTGGGGATATCGTGAAATTTCAGGTCGAGAAAGATGTCGAATCCACGCTGCTGCAGGGTTTTCACAAGTTGCGGGCCAAACAAGGTGAACATTTCTTTGCCCACCTTCAGGCGGCAACTGCCCGGCTCTATCTGATCGACAAAGTGCAGCGCGCTATTCATATCGTGGTAATCAAGCGCCACTACCACCGGCGAAGTCTGGGATAAGGCCATGCTATTTCCTCTGCAGTAGGCACCTGCTGGCGCGTTAGACAAACGGCACGCATTCTACCTGCCTGCTTTTCGCATCACAATCCCTGTTGTTGTGCTAAGCGATATGCGCACGGAGCTGGACTGTTATTTTGAATAAACGCCGATAGCATGTTGTAACTAAAAAGCAGCGACCGACGCCAGCGCTTCGGGGTTATTGTCCATCGAGTCCGCGAATCGGTTTAACGGATGACCAGGTCCGGCATGAAGGACAGTGCCAGTAAAGCGCATGCGCCGTGAAGCCACATTTGTGGCAGCGATAGCGTGGCTTGGTGCGGATTTGTTCGCCAACCAGATCGCGCAGCACCATCAGGCTTTCTTTTGCACGCCCATCTTCTGCCTCGTGCAGGTGAAACTCCATCAGGCGATGAAAGACGCGCATATTGGGGTGACGTTGTAACTGATGATTAATGTAGTTTTGCGCGGCTTCGGCGCCCTGCTGCCGCTCCAGAATCTCTGAAAGATAAAGCTCCGCTGCAGCACCTGTATTCTCGTCAACACAACGCTTAAGGAATTCTGCCCAGGCATCAGGCTGGTTGAGGCGCTGAAAACACGTCTCCAGCATTGGAAGCGTTTCACTGACCAGCTCTTTATCCTGATCCAGAACGCGCTGCAAATGCTCGACGGCTTTTGCGTACTCCCCTTTTTCCATCAGGATGCGGCCCATCATAATAGAGACGCGGGCGCTCTGCCGATCGGCCGACTCCCCCTTTTTCAGCAGCGTCATGGCTCTGTCGAGGTCGTCGCTGCTCATCGCCTGCAGGGCGAGTTCACAATAAAAGTGGGCAATCTCACCTTTCTGCCGGTCTTTACCCAGCTTTACCAACCGCTCGGCGACGTCAATAGCCTGCTGCCAGTCGCTGGTCGCCTGATGGATAAGCAGAAGTTGTTGCAGTGCGCCAATACGAAAATCCGTCTCATCCGTCAGCTGTTTGAACATGTCTTCGGCACGGTCGTAAAGGCCTGCCGCCATGTAGTCCCGCCCCAGTTGCTGAATCGCTAACAGGCGCTGTTCGTAGCTCAGTGACGCGCTTTCCATTAAGGACTGATGGATGCGGATAGCGCGATCGACCTCGCCCCGGGAACGGAACAAATTGCCAAGCGTAAGGTGGGCTTCAACGGTGCCGCTGTCTTCCTTGAGCATATCAAGGAACAGATCGACCGCTTTATCTTGTTGATTGGAGAGTAAGAAGTTTACCCCCGCCACGTAATCACGCGACAGGCGGTTTGATTCCTGTTGCTTGTCCTGCTGCGCACTGCGTCTGCCCATGTACCATCCATAGGCAGCGGCGACAGGAAGTAACAGAAACAGCAGCTCTAACATGGAGGCTTATTCCTGCACAGCCGGCGGCAGCGGTTTACCACTTGTGCCTGGCGTGCTCTGATCGACCTGCGCCTGCAGACGCTTAATTTTACGTTGCGCATTAGCAAGAGAGACGCGAATACGCAACCAGAAGAGCCCACAGATAACCCATCCCAGCAAAAAGCCAACACCAAAAAGGGTTGCCAGTAAGGTGGAGATACGGAAGTCGCCCTGCGCCAGCAGATAGTTAAAGGTGATAACCTGGTCGTTGTGCGCGCCAAGGGTCACGGAAATGATAAAAATGACCAAAACCACTAAAAAAATCAGCAAATATTTCACAGTGCATCCCGTTGTGAGGTAGTCGAAAAGAATTATGCCAAAATTACGGCAAAAATACTGCTCCTGGCAGCATCAGATGACGCGCTTTTGCTCAATCTCAAGATAAAGATATGGTGCTGAATGTTGCAATTACAATCCTTGCTCCCGTTCAGCGACCTCTTGCTGTTCTTCTGGCGGCAAGCTCAGTGGGCCACAGAAGCGTTGGGCGAGCCAGGTCGCCAGGACAACAAACAGCCAGGAAATGAAAGTGGCAACAGCCAGATCGCGCGGCCAGTGCATGCCCAGCAGCAAGCGACTGCCCATTACGGCCACGGCCCAGACGCCGACAAGCACGATGGTTTTATAATGCCGACGCGGCCATAACAAACCGATGACCAGCAAGGCCCAACTGGCGGCAAACATGGTATGTCCGGATGGGAAAGCAAAACCCGTTTCAAACGCCCAGTGTTTTTTCAGCCAGCCGGGAATGTGCGACTCATCCGCGATCAGCTCAGTGACGCGCTGGCCACGTTGCTCGCGGCTCAACTGGTAAAAGGTCTTATCATCCAGCCCGTGGGTTTTCTCCAGCCAGACAACATAAGGGCGCGGTTCCTGCACCTGCTCTTTGATAAAGGATTTCGTGTACTGGCCAGCTAAAATCGTAGCGTTCATGATCAACAGCAGCAGCAGCAGCAGCGCCGGTTTAAGCCTGAAACGCAGGCACCACATCACCCAGGCACTTAACACCAGGCTGGTCAGCATGCCCCAGGGCCGCGTGACCGTTTCCGTCATCCAGAACAAGATCTTAAGAAACGTATTACTTTCGCCAGGCTGCCACTGCCAACCGGACAAGCCGACCGCAACAGGCATAATGAGCAGCAGCACCATTCCTGCCAGCGTACGTTGAAAGATGTTAACCATCCCTTTTCCTTTCTCCTGGTGAAAACCTATAACAAAAGCATAACTTTAGCTTAAAAAAGAATAACATAACCTTTTCAGATTAGATAATCGTGCTTTATCACAACAATCGTTTACACAGATTAACAGCCTGCCTCGCGGTTGTGGCACAATATTCCTCGTTTGTCAGGCCGCATCGGCCTGTGCACTATTATGATGATAGTGCATCCTTTGAGGGTTCTGGAGAGTCACATGCAGCTTAAACGGGTGGCAGAAGCCAAACTGCCAACGCCATGGGGAGATTTCCTGATGGTAGGTTTTGAAGAACTGGCAACCGGTCATGACCACGTTGCTCTGGTCTTTGGCGATATTAATGATAATCAACCAGTGCTGGCTCGCGTCCATTCCGAGTGTCTGACTGGCGATGCGCTGTTCAGTTTGCGTTGCGATTGTGGCTTCCAACTTGAAGCTGCGCTGAATGCCATTGCGGAAGAAGGCCGTGGTGCACTGCTTTATCACCGCCAGGAAGGTCGCAATATTGGCCTGCTGAATAAAATTCGTGCCTATGCTTTACAGGATAAGGGATACGACACCGTTGAAGCCAATCATCAGTTGGGTTTTGCCGCTGACGAGCGTGACTTCACCCTGTGCGCGGATATGTTCAAGTTACTCGGCGTGAATGAAGTTCGTCTGCTGACTAACAATCCGCGCAAAGTCGAGATTCTCAGCGAAGCCGGGATTAACATTGTTGAGCGCGTGCCGCTGGTTGTGGGGCGCAATCCTGAAAATGCGCACTATCTTGATACAAAAGCAGAAAAAATGGGCCATCTGTTGCCTAAGTCCTGAATGAAACAGCCGGGTCGCCCCGGCTGTCTTATTAGTTAAGCATGTTGCGAATGACGTAGTGCAGGATGCCATCGTTGCGGTAATAGGTTAGCTCATTACCGGTATCAATCCGGCAGCGCGTGTCCAGCGTCTCTTTACTGCCATCAGCTCGCGTTAACGTAACCGAAACGGTACATCCCGGCTTAAGCTGAGACAGATTTTCAACGTCCACCGACTCATCCCCCTTCAGACCCAGGGTTTTACGCGTGACACCCTGTGGAAATTCCAGCGGTAAAATGCCCATACCAATCAGGTTGGAACGGTGAATACGCTCAAAAGATTCGGCGATAACCACGCGAACGCCTTGCAGACGCGGCCCTTTCGCGGCCCAGTCGCGGCTGGAACCCGACCCGTACTCTTTCCCCGCAATCACTGCCAAAGGTACGCCCTCAGCCTGATATTTCATCGCAGCATCGTAAATGGCCAGTTGTTCACCGCTGGGATAGTGTTTGGTATAGCCGCCTTCAACGCCGGGCACCATTTCATTTCGAATACGGATGTTGGCAAACGTACCGCGCATCATCACTTCGTGGTTGCCGCGACGTGAACCATAGGAGTTAAAATCATTGCGCTCAACGCCATGCGACAGCAGATAACGACCCGCCGGACTTTCGGCTTTAATGCTACCGGCAGGCGAAATGTGGTCGGTGGTAACCGAGTCGCCAAGGATCGCCAGCAGGCGCGCGCCATGAATATCTTTAACCGGTTTAGGTTCCTTCTCCATGTCATCAAAGAAAGGTGACAGACGAATATAGGTGGAACCTTCATCCCAGTCATAGGTTGCCGCTTCACTCACCTTGATTGCCTGCCACTCTGGCGTGCCGTCAAAGACCTCCGCGTACTCCTTATGATACATATCGCTGGTCACCTGCTGTACGGCGGTCGCAATCTCTTCAGGTGACGGCCAGATATCTTTCAGGAAGACTGGCTTGCCATCACGATCCTGTCCAAGCGGTTCGGTTTGCAGGTTGATCTTCATATTACCTGCCAGCGCATAGGCGACCACCAGCGGTGGAGAGGCCAGCCAGTTGGTTTTAATCAACGGATGAATTCGCCCTTCAAAGTTGCGGTTGCCCGACAGCACCGCCCCCACCGTCAGGTCGCCTTCTTTAATCGCAGACTCAATTTCATCCGGCAACGGACCCGAGTTACCAATACAGGTGGTACAGCCGTAGCCCACCAGGTTGAAACCCAGTTTATCAAGGTGCGGGGTCAGCTGCGCGACGGCCAGATAGTCGGACACCACTTTGGAGCCCGGTGCCAGGGACGCTTTCACCCACGGCTGACGTTTTAAACCACGCTCTACCGCTTTTTTCGCCAGTAAGCCTGCGGCCATCAGGACGCTGGGGTTAGAGGTATTGGTACAGGAGGTGATCGCCGCAATAGCTACCGCGCCATCGGTCAGCGTATGCGTCAGCCCGGTTGCGCTGTCGGTGTACTCAACCTGCTTATGTGGTTTTTGTGCGTGATTGACTTCAAGTTCATTACTGGCGTCAAAAGCGGCAGGCACATCGCCCAGCGACACACGATCCTGTGGGCGCTTAGGACCGGCAAGGCTTGACTCTACCTCATTCATATCCAGCGCAAGGCTGCTGGTGAAAATAGGCTCGTCGCCAGCGTTGCGCCACAGGCCCTGACGTTTAGCATAGTGTTCAACTAACGCCACCTGCTCCGCATCGCGGCCGGTTAACGTCATATAGCTCAGCGTCACTTCATCAACCGGGAAGAATCCGCAGGTCGCGCCGTATTCTGGTGCCATGTTAGCAATGGTCGCGCGGTCCGCCAGCGGCAGGTCAGCCAGACCATCGCCATAGAACTCGACGAACTTGCCGACGACGCCATGTTTACGCAACATTTGCGTAACGGTCAGCACCAGGTCGGTCGCGGTAATTCCGGCGCGCAGTTTACCGGTGAGTTTGAAACCGACCACGTCGGGAATCAGCATGGAGACGGGCTGCCCCAGCATGGCGGCTTCGGCCTCTATCCCGCCCACGCCCCATCCCAGTACGCCAAGGGCATTAATCATCGTGGTATGAGAATCGGTGCCGACTAACGTATCGGGCCAGGCATAGTTTTCGCCGTTAATTTTTTGTTGCCAGATAGCTTTACCCAGGTATTCCAGATTCACCTGGTGACAGATACCGGTACCTGGTGGTACGACCCGAAACTGGTCAAAGGCCTTTTGGCCCCAGCGCAGAAAAACGTAACGTTCGTGGTTGCGTTCCATTTCCAGGCGCACGTTCTCTTCAAAAGCCTCATCGTCGCCAAAATGGTCCACTGTTACCGAGTGGTCGATAACCAGATCGACAGGTGAAAGTGGATTTACTTTCGCCACATCACCACCGAGGCGATTAACCGCTTCGCGCATAGCGGCAAGATCGACCACCGCCGGCACACCTGTGAAGTCCTGCATTAATACACGTGCCGGACGGTAGGCAATCTCACGATCGGCATGGGCTGTTTTCTGCCAGTCGACGAGAGCCTGAATATCCTCTGCCGTAACAGAGTCGCCATCCTGCCAACGTAACAAGTTTTCGAGCAGGACTTTCATGGACTTGGGCAAGCGGTCAATGTTGCCCAGATGTTGTGATGCGCGAGGTAGACTGAAGATGTGATAGTTTTGATTATCTACCTGCAGTGTTTCCTGACTCTGCTCGCGTAGTGTTAACGACATAGCTCCTCCTTTATAATCATGGTCTTTAAACCTCAGAGACAACAAGGTTTAGTATAAAGATAGACCACTTTTCTGTTAACGTTTTGATTACAACACCAATTGCTACAATCTGACGCAAACAAAAATGCCTCGTAAAATTACGAGGCATTTTTTATAAACCGGAATCGTTATATTACAGGGCAGCCCAAAACGCGGTCATCCACACGGTAAAGGAGAAAGCATAGGCACTGAACCAGGTCATTTTAATCATATTCATAAGATTACTCCTGCGCCGAATGGGCAATAAAAAGCCGTACAACCATCCTTTTTAAGGGATGTCATCTTTTATACTGCGTGTGAAAAGGGCTTAATTAAGCAGCCTGAATGACAGAAGATGTGTCTAAAAGAAAAGAGCGATGTTTAATTATTTTGCTTTCGGGTCCAGAAAAGACTCGATGAAATTACGTTGATGATCGTTTAAATCCCAGTTCTCGGGGATAGACACTTTTTCCGCCTTTGCAACCGGCTCTTTTGCTTTGTAGCCAGAGAGACGGTGCTGACGAGTGGTGGTCGTGTGCTTATGGCAGAGTGCGTTTGCCCACATGGCTTAACCCCAAATGCGCCAAATCATTAATGCTACAACAACCCAGAACAGCGCTGAGGCAGCGAATACAGTCAACCAGGCGTTGCGACGAGTGTTACCTGAGCGCTTAACCTTGGTGCTTTTAACCGGGAAACCCGGGTCTACAGTCAGTCTCGTAGTCATAGTTTTTGATAATCACTCTCAACAAAACGATTGATAACATCGATTAAGATTTAGGAAGAATCCTAAACCCGTTAAGGCCAAAAATCCAGTAATTTTTATTGCACAAAACGATTAACGCAATTTATCAAAACGGTTAAAATTACTTAAGTAACGATTAATTACTTATTATTAATAAACCTGAATCGCGGTCACAAAAATTTGAGTTAATTTAACTTTAGATCCAGCCATAACTAAACTCCTCTTTCTGCAGCCCCTGAATAAACGCTTTACCGTCAAGGCTTAACTGGAGTATGGGAATTATCCTGGCGAGTCGCAAAGATATCACGTCAAAAATGTGTCGTAATTCGCATTTAAGATACAGCAAACTTTAAACATGTGATCGACACAGCATTAACAAAAAAATAATAAAACTTTTCAACCTAAGCATGGCGCTAACGTTCAAACAAAAAAAAGCTGCACTAAGCAGCCTGAGACTAATGGATTGCACCTACCAGTTACTTAAACGGCAGCTTTATATCCTTAAACATGGCTTCAATATCGTCGTTAGAACGCAGCGCCACCGCCGTATCCACCACATCGCGCGTCAGATGCGGCGCAAAGCGCTGGATAAAGTCATACATGTAGCTACGCAGGAAGGTGCTGCGGCGAAATCCAATCTTGGTAGTGCTGTTGATGAAGATTTCAGAGGCTTCAATTCTGACCAGATCAGGATCAGCGACAGGGTCCACTGCCATACTGGCGATAACGCCGACTCCTAATCCCAGCCGGACGTAAGTTTTTATCACGTCCGCATCTGTCGCGGTAAAGACGATACGCGGCGTCAGGCCCGCGCGCATAAAGGCGGTATCCAGCTCTGAGCGTCCGGTAAAACCAAAGGTGTAAGTGACCAGCGGAAAATCGGCCAGCTCCTCAATGGTCACCTGCCCTTTGCCTGCCAGGGGATGATCGGGCGTGACGACAATAGCCCGGTTCCAGTGATAGCACGGCAGCATGATCAAGTCGTCGTACAGGTGCAGCGCTTCTGTGGCAATCGCAAAATCGGCATTACCCTTTGAAACTGCCTCGGCAATTTGCGTCGGTGATCCCTGATGCATATGCAGTGAGACGCGCGGATAGCGCTCGATAAACCCTTTAATCACGCCGGGCAGTGCATAACGTGCCTGCGTATGGGTGGTTGCCACATACAGCGAGCCTTTATCGGGCCAGGTATGTTCACCGGCCACGGACTTAATCGCATCGACTTTAGAGAGCACTTCACGGGCGATACGAATTATTTCTTCACCCGCCGGCGTCACCTGGGTGAGATGCTTACCGCTGCGGGCAAAAATTTGTACGCCAAGTTCATCTTCCAGCATACGCACCTGTTTACTGATCCCAGGCTGCGAGGTGTAGAGACCTTCTGCTGTCGACGAGACATTAAGATTGTGGTTAACGACTTCTACGATGTAGCGCAACTGCTGTAATTTCATATCTGTTTTTATCCTGGTCGGTTACAGAGTCGCATCCCCGGCTGACGTACTGTCGCCCAGGCGGGTGAAGTATGGCTGAGCAGTAAGAAGGGATCGGAAATGCTATAACCACTATAGCATTTTAAGTACCACTGTAGAACGGATTGATATAAGGCAAGAAAAAGGCCAGCGGGCGCTGGCCTTTAGGGGAATTACTTTTTCGCTTCCTGCCACTTACCGTCAATATAGAACGCTGACCATCCTGTGGCTTTGCCTTCTTTTTCGGAAGCAACATACTGCTGTTTGGTTTTGCGGCTAAAACGGACCAGGGTTTTATTCCCTTCCGGATCGGTCGCTGGCGCCTCAGCAAGGTATTTCAATTTCTCAGGCAGACGATCGTGGAAACGTTGCAGTTCCTCAACCAAGGGTGCCCGGGTTTCGCGTGATTTTGGAAACGTGTTGGCGGCCAGGAAAACACCTGCAGCACCATCACGCAACACGAAATAGGCATCCGACTTCTCGCACGGCAGTTCAGGCAAGGGTACCGGATCTTCTTTCGGCGGCGCGACGTCACCATTGCGTAATATCTTGCGCGTGTTTTTGCACTCATCATTGGTACAAGCCATGTATTTACCAAAACGCCCCATCTTCAGGTGCATTTCAGAACCACACTTTTCACACTCAACAATGGGACCGTCATAACCTTTGATTCGGAACTCGCCCTCTTCGATTTCATAGCCATCGCATTCAGGGTTGTTACCACAAACGTGCAGTTTGCGTCCGTTATCAATCAGGTAGCTGTCCATGGCCGTACCGCATTTCTCGCAACGGCGACGTGCGCGTAACGCATTGGTTTCAGCATCATCGCCTTCCAGAATATTCAGGACTTCATTTTCAGGAATCAGATTGATGGTTTGCTTACAGCGCTCTTTCGGCGGCAGTGCATAACCTGAGCAACCAAGGAAAACCCCGGTGCTGGCAGTGCGAATGCCCATTTTGCGGCCACAGGTTGGGCAGTCGATGGTCGTTAATACCATCTGGTTAGGCTGCATCCCACCTTCTTCGGGATCTTTTTCCGCCTGTTCCAGCTGCTGACTGAAGTCAGAGAAGAAGCGATCGAGCACCGCTTTCCATTCCGCCTGATTGTTAGCGACCTCATCGAGGCTGCTTTCCATATGCGCGGTAAAATCGTAATTCATCAGCTCGCGGAAGTTTTCTTCCAGACGATCGGTGACGATTTCACCCATTTTCTCAGCATAAAAACGGCGATTCTCAGACCTGACATAGCCGCGATCCTGAATGGTGGAGATAATGGCAGCATAGGTTGACGGACGACCAATACCGCGCTTTTCCAGTTCACGCACCAGGGAAGCTTCACTGAAGCGCGCCGGTGGTTTGGTAAAGTGCTGGCTTGGCAACAACGCCTGCAGACTCAGTTCATCACCCACGTTAACCGGCGGTAATGTGCGATCTTCATCGTTCTTACGCAGTGCCGGCATAACTTTGGTCCAGCCATCGAAACGCAGCGTACGCCCTTTCGCTTTCAGTTTGTAATCGCCCGCGGCTACCGTCAGCGTGGTCGAATCATACTGTGCAGGCGTCATCTGGCAGGCAACAAACTGACGCCAGATGAGCTGATACAGCTTCTGTGCATCCGCTTCCATGTCTTTAAGTTGATCGGCCACAACCTCTACATCAGAAGGACGAATCGCTTCGTGCGCTTCCTGTGAATTCTCTTTACTGGCAAAGGTATTGGCATTGTCGGGCAGATATTTTTTACCGAAATTGCCGTCGATATAGCCGCGAACCATGGAAACCGCATCCTGACTCAGGTTGGTCGAGTCAGTACGCATATAGGTAATGTGGCCCGCTTCATAAAGTCGCTGTGCCATCATCATGGTTTTTTTTACGCCGAAGCCCAGGCGCGTACTGGCGGCCTGCTGCAGCGTGGAGGTGATAAAAGGTGCACCAGGCTTGCTGCTGGTTGGCTTATCTTCACGATCGGTAACCTCAAAACGCGCTTTTTCAAGCAGCGCCAGTGCGGCATGTGTCTGTTCGTGATTGACCGGACGGAAGGGTTTATCACCCGCGTGGGTGACCTCCATCGCCAGGTCGTCGCCCTTCGGTGTGGTCAGGTTGGCGTTGAGTTCCCAGTACTCTTCAGGAACGAAGGCTTTGATCTCGCGCTCGCGCTCGACCACTAATCGCACGGCAACCGACTGAACGCGACCGGCCGATAAGCCACGGGCGACTTTTTTCCACAACAAAGGGGAAACCATATAACCCACAACACGGTCCATAAAGCGACGGGCCTGTTGCGCATTCACACGGTCAATATTCAGCTCGCCCGGCGTTTCAAAGGCCTGACGAATCGCGTTTTTGGTGATCTCATTAAACACCACGCGGCTAAAGCGTTTGTCATCGCCACCGATCACTTCCCGCAGGTGCCAGGCAATAGCTTCCCCTTCGCGGTCAAGGTCCGTTGCGAGATAGATGTGGTCAGCGTTCTCGGCTAAAGCCTTTAGTTCAGCAACCACTTTCTCTTTATTTGGCAGAATCTGATAGTCCGCTTCCCAGCCGTGATAGGGATCGACGCCCATACGACTGACCAGTGCGGCCTTCTCGTCCTTCTTTACTTTTTTGACTTTTTTATCTGTCGAGGTTTCAGCACTTTTTTTGGCGGTTGAACCACTGGTCGGCAGATCCCGGATATGGCCCACGCTGGATTTCACCACGTAGCCACTGCCGAGGTATTTATTGATTGTTTTGGCCTTTGCCGGGGACTCAACAATAACGAGTGCTTTACCCATATTTACCTTTACCTAATGAATACGTCCTGCTCTACGGGAGAGGATTGGATGCCCAAAAACCCATGAGGTTCACTTTTGCTACGCCTGTTTTTCATTTCAGGTCGTGGGGCTCAATCTCTGGTCAGTGAAAACAGCTCATGCAACGTTATGATAAAAATCGCTTTTTCTCCCTGACTTAATCGCACTTCCCGGTGCAATATCCCTGGAATCTGAAACGCCCACACTGTACCTGATAAAATCTGTTACGCAACTTAATTAGCATCTGCTGTGAGTAAAGCCGCTTTTTTACCCCTCACGGCGGTTTGTCGAACAACGCGGTACGCAAGTAATATAGAAAGAATTAACAGACTGTCAAAAAGGAGCCGACACATGCACAATCAGACCCAGGGTATTTCATCTCAGGCACTACTGGAGATCGCCAATAGGCTGCTTGTACAACATGATGATTATCTCGCCGACATCAAAGCCGATGCGGTCAGTCAACAGGGTGATGTCCTCGTTTTCCGTGGCCCCTATTTTTTGGATGCGCAAGGACTGCCAACGGCAAAAACCACTGCCGTCTTTAATCTTTTTAAACACCTCGCGGTTGAACTGTCGCCCCGCTACCACCTGATATAAAAAAACCCGGCCTTGGCCTAATGCCGATCATTTAAGGATCGGTTGACCGATCCAGTGGCAGGTGTAAAAAGGGTTCATGTTCATCATGGACCCTTTTTTATGGAACTCTCACAGGCTCTGGGCATCATTCATACCACCTCTCCCGAACGCGCCCGCTCGCTCTCTGATCTTATTCCCGCTGAGCTTATTCAGCAGGCCCTGAC